>CACGGJ010000001.1 GCA_902572515.1 uncultured Pelagibacteraceae bacterium
ATGAGATTGATATCTTATCAAGAAACACAACTTGGACTCTTTCTAGGGATGCTGACATCGGACTTACTTTCGTAGGAGTAAACTTCTATGATGGTCAAGGTTTTATGGTTAGAAAAAATTCTGGATATTCATCTGTGAATGATTTCAAAAACGGTATTTCTGCATGTACAAACTTAGGAACAACTACTGAGCTTAATATGAGAGACTTCTTTAATTCAAAAGGAATTTCTTATGAGCCAGTAACTTTCGAAAAAGCTGACGAAGTTGTTGCTGCGTATGATGCTGGAAGATGTGATACATATACAACTGATAAATCTGGTTTAGCTGCTCAAAGAATTAAATTGAGTTCTCCAGATGACCACATAGTTTTACCTGAAACTATTTCAAAAGAGCCTTTAGGCCCTGTTGTTAGACAAGGTGATTCTGTTTGGGAAGATATTGTAAGATGGTCTCTTAACACTATGATTGAAGCTGAAGAGTATGGTGTTACTTCTGCTAATGCAGACTCTATGAAAACTTCAGACAATCCAGCTGTAAAAAGATTAGTTGGTGCTGAAGGTGAATTAGGAGCTGCTTTAGGTTTAGATAATGACTGGAGTTTAAGAATTATCAAACAAGTTGGTAACTACGGTGAAAGCTACAAAAGAAATATTGCTGACACTGGAATTCTACCTGACAGAGGTCCAAATGAATTATGGACTAAAGGTGGAATACTTTATGTACCACCAGCAAGATAATTTATATCTATAAATAAAACTTAAAAAGGGCTAGATTTTTCTAGCCCTTTTTTTTATAAGTCTTGAAATATTGTGAATATTAAAAAATTATTACCCCAATTACTTACACTTCTAGTTGTAATTCTTATATTCGGATTTTTTTCCTTTAACGCTCAAGTTAACATGGAGAATAGAGGAATTACTTTTGGGTATGGTTTTTTATCTCAAGAGTCCTCTTTTGATGTTCAATTTTCATTAATTGAATTTGATGGTTCTCACTCATATTTTAGAGCTTACTTAGTAGGATTATTAAATACTATTTTAGTTTCTGTTATAGGAATTATATTTGCTACTATTATTGGAGTGGTTGTTGGAATTGCAAGATTATCTAACAACTATCTAATAAATAGAACCGCTGGAGTTTACGTAGAATTTTTTAGAAATATTCCTTTATTATTACAAATATTTTTTTGGTATTTTGCCGCTTTAAGAGCATTACCATTGCCTCAAGATACTGAGCCTATGTTCGGGGTTTTTTTTCTAACAATAAAAGGTTTTTTTGTTCCTGCTTTTGTTTGGAATAATTTAGATATTTTTATTTATTCAATAATTGCTGCAATAATTACAATTATTTTCATTAGAATTTATGCAAGAAAAAAACAAGAGAACGAAGGTATTCAAACACCAGTTTTGTCAATTTCAATAGGACTATTAATAATTTTACCTTTATTAAGTTTTTTATTTGGTGGTGTCGATGCTTCAATTGAAGTACCTGTGATTAAACAATTATCCCAATCTGGTTTCACTTATGAAGGAGGAATTAAGTTGCCACCTGAATTAATATCTCTGGCATTAGCTTTATCATTGTATACAGCAACTTTTATTGCTGAATGTGTTAGAGCAGGTGTTCAAGGTGTTAGTAAAGGACAAAAAGAAGCTGCTGCTTCTATAGGATTAACTCCAAATCAAGTATTAAAACTAGTTGTGATGCCACAAGCGTTAAGAATTATAATTCCACCAACTACAAATCAATATTTAAATTTGACAAAAAATTCATCTCTTGCAGCTGCAATTGCCTATCCTGATCTAGTTCTAGTATTTGCTGGAACTGCATTAATGCAGACTGGTAGAGCGATAGAAATTGTTTCTATCACAATGTTAACCTATTTATCTCTGAGTATATCAATTTCAATATTTATGAACTGGTATAATAAAAAAATAGCTATTAAAGAAAAATAATGAATAAATTGAATTTTTTACAACCAGATAAAAACAATCTTAATACTTATCTATATACAGGTGTAATTTTAGTAGCGCTAAGTATATTTATAGTTTTTTTAAATTCTTTTTTTAATAAAGATATAATTTCTTTTTTACCTGGATCAATTAGTTTCTTTTTGCCACTAATTTTAGGATTTATTGGACTTCATTTAATTAGAATTGATTATTCAGGCTTAAAGTTTTTAGACTCAATTAATAAAAATATTAATACTAACAATTTTAATGCTTTTTTATCATTATTAATTGTATTTGTGGTTATCAAATCACTCCCACCAATATTAAGTTGGTTTATTTTAGATGCGAATATTGCTGGAGACTCAAAAGACGTATGTACAGGTAGTGGTGCTTGTTGGACCTATATTAAAATTTGGTTTAACAGATTTATGTATGGAATGTATCCAAATGCTGAACAGTGGCGTATTAACTTGTCATTTATAGCTTTAGCATTTTTAGGAACTATAGGTTTTTTTGCTACTGAAAAATTTAAAAAATATTTAACTCTTTATTATGTAGTTGTTTATCCTGTGATTGCTTTTTTCTTTATTTTCTTTTTTATATCAGGTGGTCCAATATTTTTTGATTTCTCATATGGAATTATTGCAGCTGTAATTTCAATTATAATTGGATTTTTTATTCCTCCAAAATTTAAAATGTACTATTTTATTATAGTTCCAATCACGCTCTATATATTGCTAAAATATGTATTTTTTTATGAGGAGCTTATTGAGCTTGGTAAATTAGAAGCTTTAGAGTGGGTAGAAACAGGCGCTTGGGGAGGTTTGTCTTTAACTTTTATAGTATCATTTTTTTGTTTGATTTTCTGTTTTCCTATAGGTTTATTTTTATCTTTAGGTAGAAGGTCAGATTTTCCAATAATTAAATATTTTTCAATAGGTATGATTGAATTTTGGAGAGGTGTTCCACTGATTACTGTATTATTTATGTCCTCAGTAATGTTTCCAATGTTTTTACCTGAAGATATGTTTATTGATAAATTAGTAAGGGTAATTATTGCAATCTCATTATTTGAAGCAGCTTATGTCGCTGAAGTTATTAGAGGTGGTTTGCAAGCATTACCAAGAGGTCAATATGATGCTGCTAAATCTTTAGGAATGGGTTATTGGAAAATGCATATTTTAGTAATTTTACCTCAGGCACTGAAACTCGTAATACCCGGAATTGCAAATACTTTTTTAGCGCTTGTAAAAGATACTCCTTTAATATTTGTTGTTGGACTTTTAGAAATTGTTGGAATGCTAAATCTTGCTAAAACAAACCCAGAGTGGCTAGGTTTTGCGATGGAAGGTTATGTGTTTGCATCAGTACTATTTTTTATTATTTGCTATGCAATGAGTAAATATAGTTATAATTTAGAACAAAAATATAAAACGGAAAGATAATGTCAGATAAAATAATACAGATTACAGAAATGAATAAGTGGTTTGGTGATTTCCAAGTATTAAAAAATATAAATTTAGAAGTAGAAAAAAATAAAAAAATTGTTGTCTGTGGACCTTCAGGATCAGGTAAATCAACATTAATTAGATGTATAAACAGACTTGAAGAACATCAACAGGGTTCAATTATAGTAGATGGAAATGAATTAACAGAGGACACTAAAGACATAGAAAAAATTAGAGCTGAAGTTGGGATGGTATTTCAACAATTTAATTTATTTCCTCATCTTTCTATTTTAGATAATTGTACACTAGCGCCAATTTGGGTGAAAAAAATGCCAAAAAAAGATGCTGAAGAATTAGCGCTTCAACATTTAGAAAAAGTACAAATTGCAGACCAAGCAAGCAAATATCCAGGACAACTTTCAGGCGGTCAACAACAAAGATGTGCAATAGCTAGAGCATTATGCATGGAGCCAAAAATAATGTTATTTGATGAACCAACATCAGCTCTTGACCCAGAAATGATCAAAGAAGTTTTAGATGCAATGGTTAATTTAGCAAAAGCAGGTATGACAATGATAGTAGTAACTCATGAGATGGGATTTGCTAAAGAGGTTGCAGATGAAGTTATTTTTATGGATGAAGGAATGATTGTTGAAAGAGCTGAAACTAAAGAGTTTTTTGCTAACCCTAAGAGCGATAGAACAAAGCTATTTTTAAGTCAAATCTTATAAAAAATATAAACACTATAAGGCATAATGTTAAAATATAACAATCGAAATATGTTTATTTTGCATTCAACTAATGCTTGACAGTGTTTTGATTATTCCAAATTTCTTACAAAAAAAAATAAATTTTTCTATTGCAGTAACATTAATAAATAGGTTCAATACTCTTTATAAAATTTAATTAAGAGGGGTCTTAATGGAAGATAATTTCAATAAACACTTAGGCAATAAGCTTAAGCTAAGAAGGTTAGCTTTAGGTTTAACACAGACTAAAGTAGCTAAAGCAATTAATGTTACATTTCAACAAATACAAAAATACGAAAAAGGTACTAACGGGGTAAGTTCGATAAGATTACTTCAGCTTTCGAATTATTTAAAAGTACCAATTAATTATTTCTTTGAGGATTTTTCAGAATATTTAGTGAATTTAGAAAAATCACAAGAGGGTCACATGAATGTTAATTATAATTTTTTAGTAAAATTATATTCAGAACTTAATGCTGATCAAAAATTAAAGTTTAATAAATCTTTACAAATTTCAGGATCAGGAATTTCAAAAGCAGTTTAATTAAAGTTTTAATTAAGACCCTAGATAATAATTTTAACGTTAATCAATGTTATATTTATTTTATGGCTCCTCGGGCAGGACTCGAACCTGCGACCAATTGATTAACAGTCAACTGCTCTACCAACTGAGCTACCGAGGAATGTAAAAAAGCCAACTTACTTTTTTTTATAACTAAAACAAGAATTTTTTTGGAGGCAACGCCCGGAATCGAACCGGGATACAAGGATTTGCAATCCTCTGCGTAACCATTCCGCCACGTTGCCATCTTATTTTTAGCTAATAGCTACAGATGCCTTTTTATAATAAATTTTTTCTATTAGTCTATTAAATAACGATCCAAATTGATTATTGTTAATTTAGATTATTAAATTATAAACTTTAAAATCAATGAGTAGCGATAAATATATACATTCTGATGTAGAAAATAGAATTTATTCTTATTGGGAAAAAAATGGTCTTTTTAAACCAAAGGAAAATTCAAAAAAATTTTCAATTGTAATACCACCACCCAATGTAACTGGCAGCTTACACATGGGTCATGCTCTTAATAATTCAATTCAAGATTTATTAGTTCGTTATCATAGAATGAATAATTTTGAAACTTTGTGGCAACCAGGGACAGACCACGCTGGAATTGCTACACAGGCCTTAGTAGAGAAAAAATTATTATCTGACAAAATAGATAAAAATGAAATTGGTAGAGAAAAATTCATTGAAAAGGTTTGGGAATGGAAAGAGCAATATGGAGACATAATAATTAATCAATTAAAAAAACTTGGTTGCTCTTGTGATTGGTCAAGAAATGCTTTTACGATGGATGATAATTTATCCAAATCAGTAATTAAGGTTTTTGTAGATCTTTACAACAAAGGTCTAATCTACAAAGATAAAAAATTAGTTAATTGGGATACAGTTTTAAAAACAGCTATTTCAGACCTAGAAGTAGATCAAAGAGAGGTAAATTCTAAAATTTATTATATTAGATATCCGATAGAGGGGACTGAAGAATTTATTACAATTGCAACAACAAGACCTGAAACAATGCTCGGTGATACAGCTATTGCTGTTAATCCAAAAGACGAAAGATTTAAATCCTTTGTTGGAAAAACAGTAACTATTCCTATTGTTGGAAGAAAAATAAAAATTATAGAAGATGATTATGCAGATCCTGAACAAGGAACAGGAGCATTAAAAATAACTCCAGCTCATGATTTTAATGACTATGATGTCGGTCAAAGAAACAATCTTGAAATAATTAATATTTTTACTGAAGCTGGTAAAATAAATGAAAATGCTCCAGAACATTATGTAGGCCTTGATAGGTTTGAAGCAAGAAAACAAATTTTAAAAGAACTTAAAGAAAATGAATTTTTTGTAAAAGAAGAGAATATTAAAAATAAAGTTCCTTATGGAGATAGATCTAATTCAATAATCGAACCTTTTTTAACAGAACAATGGTTTGCTGATGCTGGTAAATTATCTATTAAAGCAAAAGAAGTTGTTAATTCAAAAAAAACAAATTTCTTTCCTGAGAATTGGTCGAAAACTTATTTCCAATGGATGAATAATATTGAACCATGGTGTATTTCAAGACAACTTTGGTGGGGACATCAAATACCTGCTTGGTATGGTCCTGATGAAAAATTTTTTGTTGCTGAAAATGAAGATGATGCAAAACAACAAGCTAATAAACATTATGGTAAAGATGTTGAATTAAATCGTGATCCAGATGTTTTAGATACTTGGTTCTCATCAGGCTTATGGCCTTTCGCAACACTTGGTTGGCCTGATGATAATAAATATGTTGATAAATTTTACCCAACGTCAGTATTAGTTACAGGTTTTGATATTATATTTTTCTGGGTAGCTAGAATGATTATGTTTGGTACAGAGTTTTTAAACAAAGAACCATTTAAAGATATTTATGTTCATGCATTAGTGAGAGATGAGAAGGGACAGAAAATGTCTAAATCGAAAGGAAATGTAATTGATCCTTTAGATTTAATTGAAAAATATAGTGCAGATGCTTTAAGATTTACTTTGTTATCAATGGCATCACCAGGTACAGATGTAAAGCTTTCTGAGGATAGAGTTAAAGGTTATAGAAATTTTTTAAATAAATTGTGGAATGCTAACAATTTTTTAATCACTAATGAATGTGATTTTAAAGATATAGATAAAGTTCCTAGTTTAAATGTCAATATTAACAAATGGATTTATTCAGAACTTGTTGAAACTAAAAATAAGATAGAAAAAAACCTTGAGGATTATAGGTTTGATGAAGCTGCTAAAAATGCTTATCAATTTGCATGGCATTCGTATTGTGATTGGTATTTAGAACTATCTAAAACTATACTCTTTTCAGATGATGAAAAAGCTAAAGCAGAGGTTAAAAAAGTATCATCTTTTGTATTCAAACAAATTTTGATTTTGTTACATCCTTTCATTCCTTTTGTTACTGAAGAAATTTGGCTTAAAAATAAATTTGATAATGAAGGTAGTGATTATTTGATGCTTAAAAATTGGTTATCCGGTGAAATAAATAGAGATAGTAGTACTGAACAGGTTGAGAATATCATCAATATTATTTCAGAAATTAGATCATTTAAAAATGAGCTAAATGTAAACCCAGGCTCATTTATTGATGTATCAATAAGTAATATTAACAAAAATCAAAAGGACTTTATTAATACAAATGAAATTATTTTAAAAAAACTTGGGAGAATAAATAGCATACTTGATAAAGATTTAGATAAACCAGCTGCGACAATGGTTGTTTCTGGTGATTTGTTTAAGATTTATTTTGATAAAGATGTTGATTTAAAATTAATTAAAGAAAATTTAACAAATAAACAAAGTAGATTAGAGCAAGAGATGAATAAAATATCTCAAAGATTGGAGAATAAGAGTTTTGTAGATCGAGCTCCAAAAGAGATTGTTGAACAAGAAAAAAATAATTATAATAATTTAAAGAATGATATTGAGAAAATATCAGTAACAATAAAGGGTATATAATGGCTAAATTTAATAAAAAGAAACTTCCGAGTAGACATACATCATTAGGAGCAGACAGAGCTCCACACAGATCGTTTTATTATGCTATGGGAGAAACTGAGAAAGATGTAGCAAAACCCTTTGTTGGTGTCGTTTCTACATGGAATGAGGCAGCTCCTTGTAATATAGCACTAATGCGACAGGCTCAATCGGTTAAAAAGGGAGTTAGAGCTAATGGTGGAACTCCAAGAGAATTTTGCACAATTACTGTTACTGACGGTATTGCGATGGGTCATGAAGGAATGAAATCTTCATTGATATCTAGAGAAGTAATTGCAGATTCAGCTGAACTTACTGTTAGAGGTCACTGTTATGATGCTTTAGTTGGTATTGCTGGATGTGATAAATCTTTACCAGGTCTAATGATGTCTATGGTTAGATTAAATGTACCAAGTGTATTTATATACGGTGGATCAATTCTTCCAGGCAGATACAAAGGTAAAGATGTAACAGTAGTAGATGTATTTGAAGCAGTTGGAAAACATTCATCTGGTCAAATGTCTGCTGCAGAACTTAGAAAATTAGAATTAGTTGCTTGTCCAAGTGCAGGTGCTTGTGGAGGTCAATTTACTGCAAATACAATGGCATGCGTATCTGAAGCTATTGGATTAGCACTTCCTTATTCAGCTGGAACACCGGCTCCTTATGAAGAAAGAGATAAATACGCAAAAGCTAGTGGTAAAATGGTTATGAACCTTTTAAAAAAAGGAATTAAACCAAGAGATATTGTTACAAGAAAAGCTTTAGAAAATGCTGCAACGATTGTTGCTGCAACTGGTGGATCTACAAATGCAGGATTACATTTACCTGCTATTGCAAATGAAGCAGGAATTAAATTTGATTTAATGGATGTTGCTAAAATATTTAAAAGAACACCTTATCTTGCAGATTTAAAACCAGGTGGAAAATATGTTGCAAAAGATATGTGGTTGGCAGGTGGTGTTCCTATGTTATTAAAAACTTTATATGAAGGTGGATATATTCATGGTGATTGCATGACGGTTACTGGAAAAACTATGAAAGAAAATTTAAAAAGTATTAAATTTAATCCAAAACAAAAAGTTATGAGATCTTATAAAAACCCATTATCTCCAACTGGAGGTGTTGTAGGATTAAAAGGAAACTTAGCTCCAGAAGGTGCAATCGTTAAAGTTGCTGGTCTTAAAAAATTACAATTTACTGGAAAAGCAAGATGCTTTGATAATGAGGAAAATGCAATGAAAGCAGTTCAAAGCAGAAAATATAATGATGGTGATGTAATTATAATTAGATACGAAGGACCAGTTGGAGGTCCTGGTATGAGAGAAATGTTATCGACAACTGGTGCAATCTACGGACAGGGAAAAGGGGAGAAAGTAGCCCTTATTACAGACGGTAGGTTCTCTGGAGCCACAAGAGGCTTTTGTGTGGGTCATGTGGGCCCTGAGGCCGCTCTAGGGGGTCCTATAGGCCTTTTACGTACAGGAGATATCATCGATATTGATGCCAAAAAAGGAACTATCAATGTAAGACTTTCTAAAAAAGAATTAGCTGCAAGAAAAAGAAAATGGAAGGCTAGAAAATCAGATTTTGGATCAGGTACTCTATGGAAATATGCACAAACAGTTGGACCTGCATATTTAGGAGCACCAACTCATCCAGGTAAGAAAAAAGAAGTTAAGGATTATTCAGAGATTTAATGAAAATTCGTCCAGTTATTTTATGTGGAGGTGCTGGAACTCGACTTTGGACAAATTCTAAAAATCATCAAGCAAAACAGTTTATTGATTTTGGTAATTGGACTTTACTTGGAAAAACACTTGAGAGAACAAAAGCATTAATTTACGACTCTCCAATTATTAGCACAAATAAGAAATACTTAAGCAAAGTAAAACAGCATTTAAGAAAAAACAAAATAAGCAAATATAAAATTGTTGTAGAACCAGCTAAAAGAAACACTGCACCAGCTATATTAAGCACTGCTTTAATTAAAGATATTCCAGATAATCAGCCCTTAATGTTTTTTACAGCAGATCATTTGATTGAAAAAATGAGTATTTTTAATAAGGCGATAAATAAAAATAAATTAAACCTTAATGAAGAAAATATATTTGTTTTTGGAATTAAACCTAAATCTCCAACGAGTGATTATGGTTATTTTTTAACAAAAAAAATCAAAGGTAATATCAATAAAGTAACAAGATTTATTGAAAAACCTAAAGAAGCTAAAGCAAAACAAATTATAAAGAATAAAGGTTATTGGAATTCAGGAATGTTTTATCTTCGAAAAGACTCCATTATTAATAACTTTAAAAAATATCAGCCTAAAACTTATAAAAATTGTGTAAATGCAGTTAATAAATCAAAATATAAGGCTAATACATATTTTCTAAACAAAGCTTCATTTATAAAAGCGACTGCCAAATCATTTGATTATGCAATTCTTGAAAAAACTAAGCAAATTAATGCTATCAAATTAGATATTCCTTGGTCAGATCTTGGTAGTTGGAAAGAAATTCTGAAGATGTACGACAAAAATAAAAACAAATATATTAAGAAAAAAAATGTGTATTACCGTCCATGGGGCAGATACACCAATTTATTTGAAGGAAAAGAGTTTTTAATTAAAGAGTTGTATGTAAAACCAAAAGGTATTTTGAGTTTACAAAAACACCATCATCGAGCTGAACATTGGTTAGTGACTCAAGGCAATGCTAAAATAACTCTTAATAAAGATATTATAATTAAAAAACCAGGTGAACATATATTCATTCCATTAGAAGCAATTCACAGAGTTCAAAATCCAGGAAAAAAACCTGTTAAAATTGTTGAAGCTCAAGTTGGCTCAATTTTGAAGGAAAGTGATATTGTAAGATATCAAGATGTATATGGTAGAGTAAAGTAATGGAGTTATTAACTATAATTTTATTAGTAATAATTGTTCTTCTTACTTATCTTTTATTAAAAAAAGAAAAAGTATTAGGTATTAAAACTGAAACTAAAGATAATAATGATCAAATAAAAATTGTAGAAAATAAAGACTATAGAAAAAATATTTATGATTTATTAAATTATATTCCTGAGGGAATAATAATTTTAGATAAAGGTAAGAAAATTCTTTTTAGCAACAACTCTGCTAATAAATTATTTCAGATAAAATTAGATGAGAATATAAGTGGATTTCTTAGAAACCCTGATCTTTTAAGTTCAATTGATAAATCATTTGATGGTAACAATATTTCAGATCTTGAAATTGAAATTAGAAATCAAGCAGTTCAAAGATTAAATATAACAATTTACCTTGATCAGAATAATCTATTTTTTGATGAAATATGTTGTGTCTTATTTATAAGGGATTTAACTGAATTCCATAAATTCCAACAATTAAAATCTGATTTTGTGGCTAACGTATCACATGAGCTAAGAACACCTTTGCAATCAATTAAAATGGGACTTGAAACATTTGAAAATAATTCAGATTTAAAAAAGAATTCTGAGGTAAATAATTTACTTCCAGTAATGACTTCTCAATCTGAGAGAATGGAAAATTTAATCAGAGATTTATTATCATTATCTAAAATTGAATTACAGGAACATATTCGACCAACACATGAAATAGATCTTATAGAATTGATTGATTATGTTATTAAAACTTATGAAAAAATAATTAGTAAAAATAATATTAGTATTAAATTTAATAAAACTGATAATTTTAAGATAATTGGTGATAGAGATAAATTAATAGAAATTTTTACTAATCTTATCGATAATTCAATCAAATACAGTGATAAAAATAAAGAAATTACAATCACAGCTAAAAAAGATGGTGAGTTTAATACTGTTTCAGTAGCAGATCAGGGAATAGGTATTCCAAAAGAGTCTATACATAGAATCACTGAAAGATTTTTTACTGTTGATCCAAGCAAAAGCCGAAGTGTAGGTGGTACAGGTCTTGGTTTAGCCATTGTAAAACATTTAGTCTCACAACATAGAGCAGAGATGGATATTAATAGTGTTGAAAATGAAGGAACCACAATAGATATCAAATTTAATCCTTTGTAATTCAACTAAAAAGTTAGTCGTTGTAACAAAAGTTTAACCTTCCTTTAATAAAATATTTAAGAATCAATTTTATTAAGATCGAATTATGAATCTAAAAAGGAGAATTATGAATAAAATAATAAGCGTAATATTTGGATTTCTTTTAGTACTAAGTTTTACAAAAAATAGTTACTCAAGAGACCAAATTAAAATTGTAGGGTCATCAACCGTTTACCCTTATGCGACAGTGGTTGCTGAAAAATTCGGTAAAAGTGGAAAATTCAAAACTCCAGTTATTGAAAGTACAGGTACTGGTGGTGGAATGAAATTATTCTGCGCTGGAGTTGGTGTAAATCATCCAGATGTAACAAATGCTTCAAGAGCAATTAAGCCAAAAGAAAAAGCATTATGTGAAAAAAATGGTGTGTCTGAAATTATTGAAATTGTAGTAGGTAATGATGGAATTTCATTTGCACATGCAGTGAGTGCTCCAGATGCAGATTTTACAAAAGAGCAATTATGGAGAGCTTTAGCTGCTAAAGTAGATGTTGACGGTAAACTTGTTGAAAACCCATACAAAAAATGGAGTGATATAGATGCAAGTCTTCCAAACAAAAAAATTGAAATTTTAATAGCACCCCCAACATCAGGAACTAGAGATGCGTGGAATTCTTTAGTAATGGGTAAAGGATGCACTAAAACTGCAAAATCACTTTATGATGCTGCAGGTAAAAAAGCAAAAAAAGAATGTGCTAAAATGAGAGAAGATGGTTATGCAGTTGAAGCTGGTGAAAATGACACTTTAATTGTTCAAAAACTAACTTCAAACCCAGATGCTTATGGTTTCTTTGGTTATAGTTATCTGGTATCTAATAAAGATAAGGTAAAAGCTGCCTCAATCGAAGGTGTGCAACCATCTTTAGAAGGTATTCAAGATTACTCTTACCCAATTGCTAGACCATTATTCTTTTACGTTAAAAAAGCTCACATTGGTGTAGTTCCAGGTATTGAGGAATATTTAAAAGAATTTACTTCTAAAAAATCTATGGGTAACAGAGGTTATTTATCGAAAATTGGATTAGTTCCTTTAGCGACTGATAAGTACAAGGTTACTAGAACTGCTGCTTTGGATTTAAATACAATTAGTATTAAATAAATTTAGACTTATCCCCAAAAAAAGGCCAGTATTTACTGGCCTTTTTTTTTATTTCAATCAAGGCTTTAATTTGTAACAAAATTGTAACATTTGAAAGATATCAATCTGAGCGAATGAATTTCGTATTAATCTTTTTAATAACAATATTTTCATTATCATTATTTTTCTACGGTAGATCAAAAACTAAAACTATTTCAATTGAGAAAAATATAAAATTAAATGCTCTCCCAAAATTTTATGGGTATTATTTGGTTCTATGGTGTTCGATACCTTCATTGGTATTTCTTTTAATTTGGACATTATTTGAACCGGTAATTATTAAATCAATTATTATTGAAACTGCTGCTAATCAAGGAGCTATTTTTAATGATAAAAATGAAGCTAACTTAATTTATGAAAAAATTAAAGCTATATATGCAGGAACTTATTTTGGTGATATAGATACTATTTTAAAAGAAAGTGCACTTTCCTACGCAAAATTTATAATTCTTTTTACTAATTCCAAAATAGTATTAATTTTTGGTATAGTAATTGCATCGGTAATTTATTCGTTAAAAAAAATAAAAAATAATAATAAAGCAAGAGATGATGTCGAAGTTATTTTAAAAGGATTATTATTTGCATCATCATTAATTGCAATTCTTACTACTTTAGGAATAATATTTTCACTTTTATTTGAAAGTATAAAGTTCTTTTCAGTAATAAATATATTTGACTATTTATTTGGCACTAATTGGAGTCCTCAAAGAGCATTCGTAAGAGATGCATCTGCAATTACAGCAGAGGAGTACGAGGAATTAAAAGATGCATTTGGCTTTATTCCATTAATAGCCGGCACTTCTTTTATTGCTTTCATCGCAATGCTTGTTGCTGTTCCTGTTGGACTTTTTTCTGGAATTTATATGGCTGAATATGCGTCATTAAAAGTTAGAAGAATTTCAAAACCAATTATTGAAATCTTAGCTGGTATACCAACAGTAGTTTATGGTTTTTTTGCTGCTTTAACTGTTGGACCTTTCTTCAGACAAATTGGGGAAAATTTAGGTTTAACAGTTTCATCTGAGAGTGCTTTAGCTGCTGGATTAATTATGGGTATAATGATTATTCCATATGTCTCTTCATTATCAGATGATGTAATAAATTCTGTTCCACAATCACTAAGAGATGGATCTTATGCCGTAGGAGCTACTAAATCAGAAACGATAAAAAAGGTAGTTATACCTGCTGCTTTACCAGGAATTATTGGATCTGTATTGTTAGCAGTCTCGAGAGCTATAGGAGAAACCATGATAGTAGTGATGGCAGCTGGTCTTGCGGCAAACCTAACAATTAATCCTTTAGAGTCCACAACAACTATAACCACACAAATAGTAATGATCTTAGTTGGTGACCAAGAGTTTGATAGTCCAAAAACTCAATCTGCTTTTGCTTTAGGTTTAACATTATTTATCGCCACCCTTGTTCTTAATTATATAGCTCAAAGGGCAGTTAAAAAATATCGTGAGAAATATGACTAAGGAAGAAAGATTAAAAAAAAGACATAGTGCTGAAAAAAGATTTAGATTTTATGGTCTTGCATCAATTTTTTTAGCTTTATTGTTTGTATTAATTTTAGTTCATAATATTTTTTCAAAAGGTAGCTCAGCATTTATGAAAACAGCAATAAATGTTGAAGTTTTCTTTGATCAGGAGTTATTAGAAATTAAAAATGGTGCTTCTGATGATGAAATTTTAGAAGCTGATTTTTTTGATATCACCATAGAAAGTTTGATAAAAGTGTATCCAGCAAAAAATGTTGAAGAGGAAGATGCTCTTATTGAACTTTTTACAACAGATGCAGAAATTGAAATTAAGAGAGCATTTTTAGAAAATAATAATTTAATAGGAAAAAAAATTAATTTAGAAATCACAGCTTCTGATGATATTGATCAATTGCATAAGGGAAATTATCCAAGAGATATACCTGAAGATAGAAGAAGAATTTCTGACTTCCAATTAGTAATTTACGATAACTTAGTTGAAAATCAAAAAATTATAAAAAATTTTAATAATTATTTTTTCAAAAATGGAGACTCTCGGGATCCTGAGCTTGCTGGTATAGGTGGTGCTCTAATCGGATCATTCTATAGTATAATTATTTGTTTATTATTAGCATTTCCAGTTGCAGTATTAGCCTCGATTTACTTAGAAGAGTTTGCACCAAAAAATAAAATTACTGATTTTATAGAAATAAATATAAATAACTTAGCTGCTGTACCTTCAATTGTTTATGGTTTATTGGCTCTCCAAATACTTCTAGCTACAATTCAATTACCAAGATCTACACCTTTAGTAGCAGGTATTACTTTGGCGCTTATGACCCTGCCCAGAATAATTATTCCTTGTAGAGCTTCTTTGAAGGCAGTACCACCATCAATAAGAGAAGGTGCTTTAGCAGTAGGTGCTTCAAAATTTCAATCTGTTTTTCATCATGTAGTTCCATTAGCATTACCTGGTACTTTGTCAGGTACTATTATTGGATTAGCACAGGCTTTAGGAGAAACGGCCCCATTAATTTTAATAGGAATGGTAGCTTTTGTTGTTGATATTCCATCAACGCCAATTGACCCTTCTTCCTCTTTACCTGTACAAGTATATTTATGGTCAGAGTCTGCTGAAAGAGGATTTGTTGAAAAAACTTCAGCAACAATAATGATGTTGTTAAGTTTTTTAATTGTAATGAATTTCTTAGCAGTATATTTAAGACAAAAGTTTGAAAAGAGATGGAATTAATGAACGAAATTAAAATAAAATCAAAAAATCTAAATGTTTATTATGGTGAAAAACAAGCGTTGTTTGATGTAAATTTAGATTTAAACGAAAAAGAAGTTACTGCTTTAATAGGTCCATCAGGATGTGGAAAATCTACCTTTATTAGATGTATAAACAGAATGAACGATGTAATCGATATTTGTAAAGTATCTGGAAACATTGAAATAGATGGTGTTGAAATCAATGATAAAAATTTAGATGTAGTATCTTTAAGAGAAAGAGTAGGAATGGTTTTTCAAAAACCAAATCCATTTCCAAAAAGCATATATGATAATATTTCTTATGGTCCAAAAATTCATGGAAAAGGCGAAACTAAAAGTGAATTAGATGAAATTGTAGAAAATAGTCTTAAGAAAGCAGCTTTATGGGAGGAAGTTAAAGATAGACTAGATGAACCAGGAACTGGTCTTTCTGGTGGTCAACAACAACGTCTTTGTATTGCAAGAGCAATTTCTGTAAATCCTGAAGTTATATTAATGGACGAACCTTGTTCTGCCTTAGATCCTATTGCTACGGCAAAAATTGAAGAATTAATTGATGAACTAAAAAAAACTTACACTATTGTAATTGTGACGCATTCAATGGCACAAGCAGTTAGAGTTTCGCAGAAAACAGGGTTTTTTCATCTTGGTAAACTAATAGAGGTAGGCAAAACAGAGAAAATTTTTAAAAATCCTGACAATAAAATGACACAAGACTATATTACAGGTAGATTTGGATAAATTATGAGCAATGAACACACAGTAAAATCTTATGAAGAAGAATTAAGGTACTTAATAGACTCTGTCATAAAAATGGGAAGTCTAACTGAGTCACAATTAGTTGATTCAATGGATGCGGTAATTAAAGTTGATAAAGATTCAATTGATAAAATCATTAAAAGTGATGATGAAATAAATAAATTCAGATCTAAAATTGATACTCAAATAATGACATTGTTGGTAAAGAGAGCGCCAATGGCAATTGATTTAAGAGAAACAATTAGCTCATTAAAAATATCTCAAGATTTAGAAAGAATTGGAGATTTATCTAAAAGTAATGCAAAAAAAGTCAAACCCCTTCCATTAGATTTACCTGAGGAACTTTTAGGTAATTTAAAAAGACTAGGTGATTTAGTTATAAAGCAGTTAAATGATGTACTCGATAGTTATGTGAACAAAAATTATGATA
This sequence comes from uncultured Pelagibacteraceae bacterium, assembly GCA_902572515.1. Taxonomy (GTDB): domain Bacteria; phylum Pseudomonadota; class Alphaproteobacteria; order Pelagibacterales; family Pelagibacteraceae; genus Pelagibacter. The sequence goes on from CACGGJ010000001.1 coordinate 16,905, forward strand.
AAGCAAAAGAAGTATGGGAAAAAGACGAACAAGTAGATGACCTTACATATATTGCTATGGAAAGTGTAATTGATTTTCTTTCTAAAGATAAAAAGAATTTAGACTTTTCAACACATTTGATTTTTGCAACAAAAAATCTTGAAAGAGCAGGTGATCATATAACAAATATTGCTGAGTCAATATGTTTTTTAATTAAAGGTGAATATTTAAAAGGAAGCAGACCTAAAGGAAAAGTTATTCAACAATAAAATGAATGGCAAAATATTTATTATTGAGGACGAACCTTCAATAATTCAATTAGTTCAACATAATTTAGAAAAAAATGGTTTTATAGTTTCATCGTCATTGAATGGTAATGATGGCTTAAAGGAATTAAAAAAATTTCAGCCAGATTTACTTTTATTAGATTGGATGTTGCCTGATCTTTCTGGTATTGAAATTTGTAAGAATATTAGAAAAGACAATAGTTTTAAAAATTTACCTGTGATTATGTTAACCGCCAAAGGTGAAGAAGAGGATAAAATTAAAGGGTTAGATAGTGGGGTAGACGATTATTTAACTAAACCTTTCAGTTTCAATGAACTAATGGCGAGAATTAAAGCTGTTTTAAGAAGATCTAATCCAAATACTGTATCTGATAATTTAAAGTTTGATGACTTAATGTTAGATAGAATTGAAAAAAGAGTTTTTAGAGACGATCAAGAAATTAAACTTGGGCCAACTGAGTTTAGGTTATTAGAGTTTTTTTTAACAAATCCTAAAAGAGTTTATTCTCGAGATCAAATACTAGAGAGTGTTTGGCCAAATAATGTAAATGTTGAGAGCAGAACTATAGATGTTCACATTAGAAGATTGAGACAATCAGTTAACCTAAAAAATAAGAAAGAATTAATTAGAACAGTTAGATCTTCTGGTTACTCACTTATTTAAGAAAATCTTTTTTACCAAATATATAGCAATCAACATACCAATCAATTCAGCAGTTATATAAAAAGGAGTGTTTAAATAACTTATACCAGTAAAAGACTCTGTAAAAGTTCTAGCAATAGCAACGGCAGGATTTGCAAAAGATGTTGATGAAGTAAACCAATAACCAGCTGTAATATATAATCCAACAGATGCAGCTACGGTAATTTTACCTGACTTCATGGATCCAAAAATAATGATTATTAGTCCTAATGTTGCAACAATTTCTGATACAAAAATATAGATTCCATCTCTTGATTTTGTCGATAATTCAAAAATCTGATGTTCAAAAAAGAAATTAGCTAAAGCCACACCTAATAAACATCCAAGGATCTGAGCTGAAATATAAAAGGGTAGAAGACGTTTTTTTAGTTTTCCTGTAATTGTCATAGCAATACTAACAAATGGATTAAAATGAGCTCCAGAAACATCTGCAAAAACAGTTATTAGCACAAACAATCCAGCTCCAGTTGCTATAGTATTTGCAATTAGCATTACAGCTGTATCATCGGTCAGATTTTCTGCCATTAAACCTGATCCAACTATGATCATTACCAGAAAGCAACTTCCAATAAATTCTGAGAGAAAATATCTATTTTTATTTTTCATCTAGCCAATCTTTAATTTTATTGCTTATAATATTGAAAGTGTTTCTAATGATTATTTGCTTTTCTTCGTCATTAGCATTTTGAAGTTTGGTTACTGGATCGTCTATATCCCAGTGTATAATTTGGTTTTTATCAGGCCAAATAGGACATACCTCATTATTTGCGTTATTGCATACCGTTATTACGTGATCCATCTTTATTTCATTATTTATAAATTCTTCAAAGTTTTTAGAACTATAATTAGTTAGATCATAATTTTTATTTTTCTCTAAAAAACTTTTAATATCAATATTAATTGTTCCAGATGGATTACTACCAGCACTAAAAGCTTTAAATTTATTTGAGTATTCATTATTGATAATACTCTCAGCTATAATGCTTCTTGCTGAATTTCCTGTGCATACAAATAAAATATTTTTCATTAAAAAATAATTTTATAAATACCGATTACAAATAATGGAATTTGTAATCCAAAGTTAGTTAAAATGGCCTTATCCTTTAATAAGAAACCTGAAATTGTCCATCCGACAACACCAAGCCCATGAAAATAAATATTCAGCGGGTAAATATTAAGATTTGTAAGTAAAATACCAGTTAACACTAAAAGTGTACTGATCCACTTTAGATATTTTTTTAAAAATGACATTCAAAATTTATATGAATGTTTTGTTAAAGATTTATTACAATAAACTTTAATGTGATTTAATTTTTTTGAAGTTCGTAGATAGAAATATAATGTTTCTTCTTAGGGAGTGGGATTATGGTTGGAACTTTAGTCAATCTTGGTTTTATTGATTTATTTCCAACAATTATATTTTTGTCATAATTTTCCAAATCAACCTCAGGATGAGGATTTCCATCATTGATTAATGGCCACGCATCACAAGCTCTATAACCAAATAAAATTAAGGGTCTTGAATTATTCATTTGATTGTGTCCAGACCCATGAACTGATCTACAATGAAAAAATACTACTGTTCCGGCTGTTCCAGTTATGGAAACACTATCTTTAGTTCCTATTTTATCTTTCTTAGTATCTATCTTCCCAACAAAATAATTTTCTTTGCTGTGGTGGCTGTACAATTTCTTTTTGTGTGAATTTTTTATTATTTTAAGAGGCCCATTTTTTTCATAGCAATCATCTAAATATATACCAACTGTAATTAAATCATCGTTTGTATGAGGGTAAAAAGCCCAATCTTGGTGCCATCCAATTTCACTGCCTTTTTTCTTATTCGGAAGCTTAAAATTTAACTTACCAAGATGAAATCTAACTGTTCCGCCTAACAATTTTTTAGCAATGGATATAATCTTTTTATCTCTTGATAATTCATAGAAAACTTTATGCCTGTTCTGAGGATTATTTAGTCTTAGAATTTCTTTATTTTTTGATGAGCCTGAATTGTATACAAAATGGTAATTATCGTAGGACTGGGTCCCATTTGCACCATTACCTTTTTTTCTTTTTTTTTCTTTTGAAATTACTTCATTAACAATTTTATTAATTTTATTTATCTTTGTTTGAGAAATAAGATTTTCTTTAACAAGAAAGCCATTTTTTTTAAATAAATTTAAATCATTCATAAAGTTAGATTATGAAAGAAAATAAATCTTCTTTAAAATAAATACAATGTTTTTTGTGAGATTAAATAACAGTAATAATTATTTGTTAATCCGAGAATTTAAAAAAATTCCCGGATTAAACCTAATTTTTAATTAACAACCTTTGAAAGATGCAGACATATTTCTAATTAAATTGAAATATAAGTCTTTTCCTGGGTCTAATGTTGCACCTAGAGGATCAACAACACCAGTTTTAATCTTCATATCTTTTGCAACTGCATTGATAATATCAGGATTAAACTGAGGCTCTGAGAATACACAAGCTACTTTATCATGCTCAATTATTTCTCTAATTTCAGCTAGTTGTTCTGCACCTGGCATAACATCAGTATTGACTGTAAATGCACCCAAAATATTTACATTATATCTTTCTTCAAAATATTGGTAAGCATCGTGAAATACTATAGAAGCAGTACTCTTACTTAATTCAGCTTTAACATCTTTATTAAGTTTATCGATTTCTTTAAGTGCTTTTTTTAAGTTACTTTTATATTTAGATGCATTTTTAGCATCGTTTTCTATTAAATGCTCAACCATTTCATTTAAGATTACTTTAGCATTCATTGGATCCAACCATATGTGTGGATCAAATTCACCGTGTGCATGACCTTCGTGTCCATCGTGATCATCATGGTCATCGTGACCATCCTTTTTACCGTGATCATCATGGTCATGATCGTCGTGGTCATCTTCTTTTTTACCGTGATCATCATGGTCGTCGTGACCGTGATCATCATGATCATCAAAAATATTTCTTTCTCTAAACTTTAATACATTTAATCCTTTAATTTCCATCAATTCGATTTTCTCAGCTTTTTTAGCAATTGAACTCAATGGTTTTTCTAAAAAACTTTCTAGATCTTCACCAACCCAAAATATTAAGTCAGCATTTTGAAGCATTTTTGCGTGAGATGGTTTCAATGCAAATCCATGTGGAGATGCGTATCCGTCTACAATTAAATCAGGTTTAGCAACACCATCCATTAAATAACTGGCTAATGAATGTATTGGTTTAATTGATGTAACCACTTTTATTTCAGCATTTGCTGGTGTAAAGAATGTTAAGATTGATAAAATTGAAAGTAAAAAGGGTATTTTTTTGATATTTTTCATAATATGTATTTTAATTGGTTGTTATAATATAACGTTATGTAATAATATAACATTTATAAGTCAAGCAATATATGAGCTCAGAAAATAGTACATTAGTAAAATTAAATAACGCTGGTTTTAAACAAAATGATAAATGGCTAGTGGAAGGTGTTTCGTTAACTGTTGAAAAAGGAAAGATTGTTACCCTAATTGGACCTAATGGCTCTGGAAAAAGTACTACCGCAAAAATTGCATTGGGAATTTACAGAAACATAGAAGGAAGTGTTGAGAAATACACAAATAAAGTTGGCTATGTTCCTCAAAAAATATCTATTGATTGGACTTTACCATTAAGAGTTTATGATTTTATGCTTCTAACGGAAAATATTAAAGATGAGGCAATTGATGAAGCATTGAATTTAACTGGGGTTATTCATCTAAAGAACAAAAATTTAGGAAATTTATCAGGTGGTGAATTTCAAAGAGTTTTAATCGCAAGAGCTATTTCAAAGAAACCTGAATTATTAGTTCTTGATGAACCTGTTCAAGGAGTTGATTATACTGGTGAGATTGCTTTGTATGAATTAATAAAAAGAATTTCTGATACACTAAATTGTGGAATTCTATTAATCTCTCATGATCTACATACAGTTATGACCGCAACTGATCATGTGGTGTGTTTGAATGGTCACGTATGTTGCTCTGGATCACCAATGGATGTTGCTAAAAACAATGAATATAAAACCTTATTTGGTGAACAAGCATCTCAAATTCTTTCTGTATATGAACATAAACATGATCATGTTCATTCAGACAAAGGTGAAATAAAGAAAAATTAATATGTTTGATGATTTTTTTATTAGAGCACTGATTGCAGGCTTAGGTATAGCCTTAGTAACTGGGCCTCTTGGTTGTTTTGTTGTTTGGAGAAGATTATCTTACTTTGGTGATACATTAGCTCACTCAGCTCTACTAGGTGTTACTTTGGCTTACTCGTTTGAATTAAACATTGCCCTTTCAGTATTTATTATTTCATCTTTAATTGCTTTAATTTTAATTCAATTACAGAAGAAAACTAATTTACCTGGTGATGCTTTGCTTGGTCTATTGGCACATTCCTCATTAGCTGTTGGATTAGTAGTAATAGGTTTTTTAACTTTTATTCGTTTTGATATTATGGGACTTTTGTTTGGTGATATATTAGCCGTAACAACTGATGATTTATTAATCATCTGGACTGGTGGGGCAGTAATTTTATTAGTTCTAAAATTAATTTGGAAACCATTGTTTGCATCTACAGTTAATTATGAATTAGCAGAAGCAGAAGGGTTAAACCCTGATAGAGCAAAAGCTATTTTTACAATTCTTATGGCTGCTGTAATAGCCATATCAATTAAAATGGTAGGGTTATTATTGATCACAGGTATGCTTATTATTCCAGCTGCTATGGCTAGAAATATTTCTGATAGCCCTCAAAAGATGGTTTTATTTTCAATAATTGGAGGATTGTTGTCAGTATTATTAGGACTATTTTCGTCCTTAGAATTTAATACATCATCTGGGCCTTCAATTATAATGGCTTCTTTGATTTTATTTATATTATCTTTACTTAACATTAAACAATCGATTAAATTGAAAAACTGATAACTAATTGATAAGAATTTAAATATGCAAAAAGAACATAGTCTTTCAAAAAATCAAAAAATTATTTTTGATCTTATTGATAAATCTGGTGGACCTATGAAAGCTTATTCAATTTTATTTAATGTCCAAAAAAAGGGAATAAAAGCACCACTACAAGTTTATAGAGCCCTAGATAAGTTGGTTGAAATTGGAAAAATTCATAAGATTGAAAGTAGAAATGCTTTTATAGCTTGTCAAAATTCAAGTTGTCAGGTTTCAAAAGCAACAGCTTTTTCAATTTGTGAAAGTTGCGAAAATGTATCTGAAATAAGTAATTCAAAACTTTCAAAATATTTATCTAGCTTTTCAGATAACTCTGGAATGAAATATAGCAAGTATAATTTAGAATTTTTTGGTTTATGTAAAAAATGTAAATCAAAATAATGAGCACAGTTTCATTAACTTTAGACGAAATATTTGAACTAGCTAAAAAAACTCTTTTAGCTAACGGTTGTGATGATGAAACAGCATCAATACTATCAGACTTGATTAGAAATGCTGAACGAGATGGCTCGGTATCACATGGTCTATTTAGATTACCAGCATATGTAACAGGTCTTAAAGGTGGAAAGATTAATGGTAAGGGTAAACCTGAAGTTAAAAAAATATCTCCATCAGTAATTAAAGTTGAAGGAAATAATTGTTTAGCACCTGTTGTTTTAAATAAAGGATTGCCTGAATTAGCTAAAGCTGCAAAAGAAAATGGTGTTGCAGTATTAGCAATAAATAATTCACATCATATGGCTGCTATGTGGCCTGAAACAGAAAAATTAGCAGAGGAAGGTTTAGTTGCATTTGCTTGTACATCTTACAAGCCTGCAGTTGCACCTGCAGGTGCCATAAAACCTTTATTTGGAACGAACCCAATTTCATTTGCTTGGCCACGTCCAGGTAAAACACCAGTTGTTTATGATATGGCAACTGCTTCAATGGCAATGGGAGAAGTTCAAGTTGCTAAAAGAGAAGGGCACAAAGTTCCACTTGGCACTGGTTTAACTAAAGATGGTAAAGAAACAACTGATCCAGGGGAAATTGCTGATGGTGGAGTTTTATTACCCTTTGGTGGTTACAAGGGATCTGCAATTGCAATGATGGTAGAATTAATGGCAGGTGCATTAGTTGGAGATAATTTTAGTTTTGAAACTGCTGCCAAAGATAATAATGATGGTGGTCCTCCAAGTGGTGGTGAATTCATACTAGCCATTAACCCAGATAAAACTTCAGGTACTAATTGGCAAAAACATGCTGACGAGTTTTTTGAAAAAATGAAATCAATGGGTGAAGTAAGATTACCTGGAGAAAGACGTCACAAGAATAGAATGGATACTGGTCCAAGAAATATTAACGAAGAATTAGTAAATAAAATTAAATCTTTAAGCTAAATTAATCTCAATAGGTGTGTGATCAGAAGGCTTTTCTCTTCCACGTGGATCTTTATTAATATTAATATCTTTAATTTGATCAATTATAGAATTTGAAACTAAAAAATGATCAATCCTCATACCATTATTTTTTTGCCATGCGCCTCTCATATAATCCCAAAATGTATATCCTTCTTTATCTTCATAAAAATGTCTGTAGACGTCATTAAAACCAAGATTAATCATTTCTCTGAATTTTTTTCTTATTTCAAGCCTGTATAAAGCATCGTCTTCGAAACTTTTAACATTATAAACATCTTCTGCTGAAGGGATAATATTGAAATCACCAGCTAAAATAATATTTGAATTTTTTTTAGATAAAGTTTTTAATTGCTTTATTAATTGATTAAGCCAATCTTTTTTATAATCATATTTTTCTGTATCTACAGGATTACCATTAGGGGTGTAAATATTTATTAATTGTATATTTTTTTTCTTATGTTCAAATTCAGCTGAAATTATTCTTGATTGTTTTAACTTATCCTTAATTAAATCTGTTTTGACATTTTTTAATTTATTTTTTGAGATAATCGCTACACCATTGTAACTTTTTTGACCAAATACATGACTTTCATAGTCCATTGATGAAAAATCATCATATGGAAAATTAACATCTTCAGTTTTGATTTCCTGCATCATTAAAATATCAGGTTTATATTTTAATAAATAGCTTTTGATATTTTCAATTCTTGCTCTTACCGAGTTTACATTCCAAGACGAAATGAGCATTAAAGTGAGAAAGAAACTCCACAACCACATGAAGATTTGGTTTGTGGATTTGATATTTTGAATTGTTCACCTATAAGTTCAGAAACATAATCAACTTCAGATCCTTTAAGCAAATCAGCTGAAGTTTTATCAATCAAAATATTTTGATAATTTAAATCATCATCTTGTTTTGATTTATCAAATGTAAATTCATATTGAAAACCAGAACACCCTCCACCTTTGATAGCGATTCTGAAAAATGATCCTTTATCTTTTTTTGACAACAAATTATCTATTTGTTTTAACGCTTTATCCGTAAATTTAATTTCTTTAATCATGTTTGAACACTGATATTACTAATATAATACTTAATTATTTAAATTAAAGGATGAAAAAAGACACTTTGTTTGGAGTATTTAAAAGTAAAGGCAGACTTAATAAAGAAGCTAATTCAAAATACAGATCTCCTTTTCAACGCGACAGAGATCGTATAATTCACAGCGCATCATTTAGAAGATTAAAGCATAAAACCCAAGTATTTGTTAACACAGAAGGGGATCATTTTAGAACCAGGATTACTCATTCAATTGAAGTTGCTCAAATAGCAAGATCAATTGCAAAATATCTAAAATTAAATGAAGATTTAGCTGAAACCTTAAGTCTTGCTCATGATTTGGGTCATACTCCATTTGGCCATGCAGGAGAGGATGCTTTAGATGAATGTATGCAAAATTATGGTGGCTTTGATCACAATCTTCAGACACTAAGAATAGTAATGTTTTTAGAGAATAAATATTTTAAATTTGCTGGATTAAATTTAACCCTTGAAACCTTAGAAGGACTTTTAAAACATAATGGACCAGTAGATGATCTAAGCATGATCAATAAACTAATTGGTTTAAAAGTTTTCAAAAATAAAATTAAATTTAATACGTATCCATCTTTAGAAGCTCAAATATCAGCTATATCAGATGATATTGCATATAATAATCATGATATTCAGGATGGAATTAAAGCAAACCTATTTAAACTTGAGGAATTAGTTGAATTAGATTTTTTTAAAGACATTTATCAAAAATATAAAAACAAAATTAATAAAAAAAATTATAAAATTGCTATTTATCAAATCATCAGAGATTCAATAGATATTATGATTAGAGATTTACTAAGTAATACTGAAAAAAATATTAAAAAATTTAAAATTAAGTCATTAAAAGATGTGTCAAAATCAAATCAATTAATAGTTTCTTTTTCAGATAAAATACAAAATTCAGAACAAGAAATCAGATCATTTTTAAGACATAGAATGTATGACAATAAATCGGTGCTTAATAAGAATCAAAGAGGTAAAATGATAATTAAGAAATTATTTAAAATAATTAAATCAAATCCTAGAAAATTTCTTACTAAAGAGCAATTGACTAAAGACAAATATAGAGCTATTTCAGATTTTATATCTGGTATGACAGACAGATACGCAATTAACCTTTATAACGATAATAAATGAATATTTTTGAATTATATTTAGATAAAATTAAATCTGTTATTGTTGAACTTAGTAAAAAAAATCAACTTATCGTTCCAGAAAGTTTCAATGGTATTAATGCGGAAATACCACCCCCAAAATTTGATTGTGATATTTCAACTAATGTTGCAATGGTTTTATCGAAACTAAACAAAACTTCTCCAATAGAATTGGCAGAAAAACTTGCACCAGAAATAAAAAATAGTGACAATCAAATAGAAAACATATCCGTAGCTAAACCTGGTTTTATAAATATTAAATTTAAACCGTCTTTTTGGTCAAACTTTATTAAAGAAATAATTGATAACGCTGAAAAATTTGGAATCAATGAAAAAGAAAAAAAAAATAATTACTTAGTTGAATTCGTATCAGCCAACCCAACAGGACCATTGCATGTTGGCCATTGTAGAGGAGCTATTTTAGGTGATGTCATATCTAATGTGTTAATATTTAACAAACACAAGGTTACAAAAGAGTATTATGTAAATGATTATGGTAATCAAATTATAAATTTTACAAAATCTGTATATTTTAGAATTAGGGAATTAAAATTTAACGAAACATTTCCTCAAGTTAATCCTGATTTGTATCCAGGAGATTACCTTGTTGATTTTGCAAAAAATATAGTTACGGATAATTCAGATATAAATTTTGATGATTATGAGCAAATTAGCGATAAGTTAACAGCTTTATCTATAGAACAGGCGCTACTTTTAATTAAAAAGAACCTTAAGAGTTTAGGAATTAACCATGACAATTTTGTTAGTGAAAAAAGCATTGTTTTAAACAAGGAAGTAGAAAGTGTAATAAAATTTTTAGAAAAAAATAAATTTGTATATAAAGGAAAAATTAAGGCTCCAGCTAGTGAAGACGATAAAAACTGGGTAGAACGAGAACAGTTACTTTTTAAATCTACTGATTTTGGTGACGATAAAGATAGAGCATTGCAAAAATCAGATGGAACATGGACTTATTTTGCAAGCGATGTTGCTTATCATAAAAATAAAGTTGATCGTAAATTTGATTATTTAATAAATATTCTTGGTGCAGACCATGCTGGTTATATCAAAAGAATTTCATCCTCAGTTGAAGCTTTGTCAGGAAAAAAAGATAAATTAATCTGTAAAATTAGTCAGCTTGTAAAATTAATTAAAGATAACAAACCATTTAAGATGTCTAAACGAAAGGGAGACTACATCACTGTTGATGATTTAATTGAAGAGGTTGGAAAAGACGCAACTAGATTTATCATGCTTAATAGAAGTAGTGATGTCGAATTAGATTTTGATTTTGATGCTGTTAAAGAAAAATCAAAGGATAATCCGTTATATTATGTTCAATATTGTTATGCTAGAATTTCATCTGTCTTTAGACATATTGGTAAAGATTTAAATTCAAACATTGAATTAGATGATTTTAGTTTTGAATATTCAAATAATGAGATCAAAATTTTAAAAAAGATTTCAGAATGGCCAAAATGTATCGATTCAGCTAGTTCAAAATTAGAACCACATAGAATACCTGTTTATTTATATGATCTTGCTTCAGAATTTCACTCCTATTGGAATCTTGGTAAACAAAATCCAGAAAAAAGATTTATTAATGATCAAAAAACAGTTTCACCAGATAAATTAATTTTTTTAAAAGCCATATCTAACGTTGTCAAATCTGGAATGGATATAGTTGGTGTAGATACACCAGATAAAATGTAATGCTAAAAGAAATTAAGTATTTAATCTTTATTGTTGTAATTATTTTATTTATTTTTTTAACTGGTAGATATTATTTTTCAGATGAAAATAAGAAGAAATCATACAGATCTTATAAAAATAATGATGAAAAAATTAAATTATATTCAAAAAATTTACCTGTTTTGGAAAACGACACACAAAACGTAATAGAATACGTTAAGCAAACAAACAAAAAAAAGAAAAAAAAGTTTAATTTTTGGAAACTTTTAGAGAATGATTAAGAATAGAAGAGCTTTTATTGTCGGTCTAAAATCATTAACATTATCAAATAAAGAAATAGCTTTTTTAAAAAAATATAAGCCATGGGGAATTATTTTATTTTCAAGAAACATAAATTCAATTGAACAAACTAAAAAATTAACTGATAATATAAAAAAGATATTTAAAGACAAAAAATACCCAATATTAATTGATCAAGAAGGTGGACGAGTAAATCGATTAAGTAAAATTATTGCATTTGATAATTTAACTTCTGAATATTTTGGTAATTTATTCTTAAAAGATAAGAAAAAATTTAATATTATTTATAAATTATTTATCGATAAGACTTCATATTTGCTTAATTCCATCGGTGTTAACATAAATACGGTTCCTGTTTTAGATCTTCGAGTTAAAGGAGCTAGCAACATTATTGGTGACAGGTCTTTTTCAAAAAATAAAAAAAATATCTCTAAAATTGGAGACATTTGTATTGATTATTTTCATCAAAATTCCATTGGGACTGTTATGAAACACATACCAGGGCATGGATTAGCTAAGGTAGATAGTCATAAATTTACTCCAGTCGTTACAAAAAACTCAAATTATTTGAATAAAAATGATTTTTTTCCATTTAAGAAAAAACAGAGTTATTTTGCAATGACAGCCCATGTAATATATCGAAGCATCGATAAGCTAAATACAGCTACACACTCTAAAAAAATTATAAATTTAATTAGAAAAAAAATTGGCTTTAAAAACATTTTAATTTCAGACGATTTATCAATGAAAAGTTTAAAAGATGATTTAAAAACTAATACGATTAAAACATTTAGTGCAGGTTGTAATCTTGCTCTTCATTGCAATGGTAAAATGTCTGAAATGAAGGTAGTTGGTGATAATTCACCAAAGGTTAGTAATTTTACCATAAAAAAAACATCACTATTTTATAAAATTTTAAGTTAATATCTGAGGATGACTATTTCCGATTCTGCATTATTTAATGTTGATATAAATAATTATAATGGCCCTCTAGATGTCCTTTTAGATTTAGCTAAAGCTCAAAAAGTAGATCTTGAAGAGATATCAATTACAAAGCTAGCAGATCAATTTCACGATTATATTACAAAAGAAAAAGATTTAAATTTAGAAATTGCTTCAGAATATTTATTGATGGCAACTTGGTTAGCATATTTGAAATCTAAACTATTACTTCCGGGAACTCCAGAAGAAGAATTTAAAGTTCAAGAAGTTGCTGAAAAATTAAAATTACAACTTAAAAAATTAGAATTGATAAGATTGCTTTCTGAACAAATGCTTAAACGAAAAAGATTGGGAAGAGAAATTCGATCAAGAGGAATGAAGGGAAATATAAGATCTATTTATAGTACAGAGTATAATTTAAGTTTATTTGAGCTTCTTAAATCATATTCAACAATTATTATGACTAAAGACTTTCAAAAAATGAATATTCCAAAATTACCTGTATTTACTGCCGAAGATGGAATTAAAACAATAAGAGAGTTTTTTGGAAAATTAATTGATTGGAAGAAATTAGATGATTTAATTCCTCAAAATTTTAAAAGTAATTCAAAATATAAACGTACGGGTAAAGCAGGTATATTTGCTGGATCGTTAGAATTAGTTAAAGAAGGAAATTTAACTATGAAACAAGATAAATTATTTGATGATATTTATATTAAGGAAAATAATGATTAAAAAAGAAAAAATTTCAAAAGATAATATTGTTAAATTTCCATCTAAGTTAACTGATTTAGAAAAAGAAATTGAAGCAGTTATTTTTGCTGCTGCTGAACCATTAGATGTTGATACAATTGAAACTAAAGTTACTAAAAAAGGTAGCGTCTCTAAATCATTAGAAAAGTTGCAGCAAGAATACTCTAAACGTGGAATTAATCTGGTTTGTATAAAAGAAAAGTGGTCCTTCAGAACTTCTCCTAACTTGTCAAACATCATGTCGCAAGAAAGAACAGTTGAAAAAAAACTTTCTAGAGCTGCTGTGGAGACTTTAGCCATAATCGTTTATCACCAACCTGTAACTAGAGCAGAGATTGAGGAGATAAGAGGTGTTGCATTTGGAACGAATACTCTTGAAATATTGATGGAACTCAACTGGGTGAAACCAGGGGGTCGTAAAGATGTACCAGGAAGACCAATTCAGTATGTTACAACAGACGAATTTTTAAGTCATTTTAATCTCCAAAAATTATCTGATTTACCAACAATAGATGAATTAGGTGCTGCTGGATTAATTGACAGTTCTAGTATTGATAATGCAATTTTTGGAACTGGTAAATTCTACAAAGAAAAACAAGAAGAAAAAAAAGAGGATATTTATTCTAATATTGATGAGATGTTAAACAGCACTCTTGATACAGAAGAGAAAGATTAACAAAAAAGTAACTTTTAAATTAACCATAAAAAGGTTATAAGTTTTTCATGAGCATAGGAATTTGGCAAATAGCAATCGTAGTTATATTAGTAGTCTTATTATTTGGACGAGGTAAAATCTCTAGTCTGATGGGTGATGTAGCTAAGGGAATTAAAAGTTTCAAAAAAGGAATGGCGTCAGATGTTACTGACGATACAGAGCCAAAAAATATATCCGACGAAAATAAAGACTCAGAAAACAAAGATTAAATCACATGCCTACTATTGGTTGGTTTGAGATATTAATTGTTGTTGGTATTGCAATTGTTGTTCTTGGTCCTAAAGATTTTCCAATCATGTTAAAGAAAGCAGGTTCTTGGATAGGGACTGCAAAAAGATATGTGAGCAATATTCAAAATGAAGTTTCAAATTTAGAGATTGATGAAGAAAAAATTGATAATGAAATAAAAAAAGAAACAAAAAAAGATGAGCAATGAAGAAAATGAAGGTGGATTTGTTAGCCATCTAACAGAACTAAGAAAAAGATTAATACATAGTTTTATATTTCTAATAATCTTTTTTGTTATTTGTTACGTATTTGCAGAACACATATATGGTTTTTTAGTTGATCCATTTGCTCAAGCTGTAAAAGATGATGGATCTGATAGAAGGCTTATTTTTACAGCCTTACAAGAAACTTTTTTAACTTATATTAAGGTATCTTTTTTCACGGCTTTCTTCGTGACTTGTCCATTTATTCTTATGCAAATATGGAAATTTATTGCACCGGGTTTATACAAACATGAGAAAGTCGCTATACTTCCATATCTTATATTAACACCTATACTTTTCTTTTTAGGAGGTATGCTTGTTTACTATTTGATAATGCCTCTAGCTATTAAATTCTTTTTATCATTTGAAAGCACAGGGATTTCTACAAGTTTACCGATTCAATTAGAAGCTAAAGTAAATGAATACTTGTCACTTGTTATGAAGTTAATTTTTGCCTTTGGAATAAGTTTCCAACTACCCATAGTCTTAAGTTTGTTAGCAAGAATAGGTGTTGTTGACAGTCAATTTTTAAAAGAAAGAAGAAAGTATGTGGTAATAATTATATTTGCTGCAGCTGCATTACTTACACCACCAGATCCAATTACTCAAATAGGTTTAGCAATTCCATTATTAATTTTATATGAATTATCAATATTTTCAGTAAAATTTATAGAAAACAAAAATTTAGAAAAAACTGATGCATAATTTAAAAGAAATTAGAAAAGATTTTTCAAAATTTGAAAAAGATCTTGAAAAACGTTCAGTTAAAATTGATTTTAATAATTTAAAAAAGCTTGATGAGTTAAATAGAGATTTAATTCAAAAGAAAGAAAACTTAGAAAAAGAAAAAAAAGATATTTCAAAATCTAAAGATGAAAGTTTATTCAAAAAATCTAAAGAAATATCTACTGAATTAGAGAAGATTTCTGAGCAACAAAAAAATACTAAAATTGATTTAGATAATATTTTATCAAGTATACCAAATATACCTCATAAAGATGTTCCAAATGGCAATGATGAAAATGATAATGTAGAAGTTTTAAAAGCCGGAAAAGTACCAGAGTTTGATTTTAAGCCCAAGTCTCATTATGAACTTGGTGAAAATTTAGGTATGCTTGATTTTGATCTTGCAACAAAAACAACTGGATCAAGATTTGTATTTGTTAAAAAAGAGTTAGCATTACTGGAAAGAGCATTATCTAACTTTATGTTAGACACCCATATTATTCAAAATGGTTATCAAGAGATTTCACCTCCATTAATTGCTTCTGATAATACTATGTATGGAACAGGCCAATTACCAAAATTTGAAAATGATCAATTTGAAATAAAATTTGATCAAGGATCCGATAGAAAATTTTTAATTCCAACAGCTGAAGTAATTTTAACAAACATTGTTAAAGATAAAATTGTTGACCAAAAAGATTTACCAATGAGATTTGTTGCCTCAACCCCATGTTTTAGAAAAGAAGCTGGCAGTTATGGAAAAGATACCAAAGGAATGATTAGACAACATCAATTTTATAAAGTTGAGATGGTCAGTATTGTTGAAAAAGAAAATTGTCTTGAAGAATTAGAGCGAATGACAAACTGTGCAACAGATATTCTGGATAAGCTAGAGTTACCTTATAGAAAAGTAATTTTATGTTCAGGTGATATGGGTTTTAGTGCAGAAAAAACCTATGATATTGAAGTTTGGTTGCCATCAGAAAACAAGTATCGTGAAATTTCATCATGCTCTTCTTGTTCATCATTTCAAGCACAAAGAATGAAATCAAGATATAAAAATAAAAACAAGGAAACTGTTTTTGTTGGAACATTAAATGGAAGTGGTTTAGCAGTGGGTAGAACTTTAATTGCTGTACTAGAAAACTATCAACAAATAGATGGTTCGATTATTATTCCCAAGGTACTGCGACCGTATATGAATAATTTGGAATTGATTTCAGCTAAATAAAGTTGTTTTAATTACATAGATAGTATAAGTATTCACATAATTTATAAGGAGATTTATGGAAGGCTCAGGAATAGGACAATTTATACCGTTAATTTTAATATTTGTTATTTTTTATTTTTTCTTAATCAGACCACAGCAAAAAAAAGTTAAAGAGCACAAAGCAATGGTTGAAAGTCTTAAGAGAGGTGACAAAGTTGTTACTTCTGGTGGAATTACAGGTACAGTTGAGAGACT
This sequence comes from uncultured Pelagibacteraceae bacterium, assembly GCA_902572515.1. Lineage (GTDB taxonomy): Bacteria > Pseudomonadota > Alphaproteobacteria > Pelagibacterales > Pelagibacteraceae > Pelagibacter. The sequence continues at coordinate 33,614 of CACGGJ010000001.1, forward strand.
TATAGACAATGATAAAGTTGAAGTAGAAATTGCTGAAAACGTAAAGGTTGAGATAGTTAAATCAACTGGTATTCAAAGTCTTGTCAATACAAATACTCAAGAAGTTAAAAAATAATTATTTTTAGTTAAGTGCTTTATTTCTCTAAGTTAAGAATTTTATTTATAACTCTTTTTTCAGTTTTATTTATTTTAATTGCTTCATCAAATCTTTTTAAATTTGATGATAATTTTTTTGATAAAAAAATTAATCTAGGATTAGATCTTCAGGGTGGATCATATCTATTACTTGAAATTGATAATGAACCTGTAATTGAACAAAAACTACAAAACTTAACAACAACAATCAGAAATTACTTCAAAGAAAAAAATATTAAGATCAACAATATAAAGATAGAAAATCAAAATATTTTTTTTAATGTAATAGAAAATGATAAGCAATCTGTCTTAGATGTTTTTCAGGATGAAAATAGTGATCTTAACCCTTATTACCCAAGATTTAAATCTCATCAGTTAGAAATTGAAGATACAGGGTTAAATTTTAAAGTTAATTTTTCAAGACAAGGTTTAATTAAACTCAAAACTTCTTCACAAGATCAAGCTATAGAAATAGTTAGAAGAAGAGTAGATGAGGTTGGAACTAATGAGCCTAACATACTTAAAAGGGGTAATAACAGAATTTTAGTAGAGCTTCCTGGATTAGATGATCCGATGAGAATAAAATCATTGCTTGGTAAAACCGCAAACCTTACTTTTCGATTTGTAACAAATGACGAAAATGATCGTTTTGGAGTTGAAAAGTTAAAATTTGAAGATGGTTTAGAAGAAGCCACAGTTAGTAAAAGAATTATAATAAGTGGTGAAAATTTACTTGATGCTCAACCAAAAATGGATACTCAAGCTAACCAAACAATTGTTTCATTTACTTTAGATAGAGTAGGTGCAAAAAGGTTTGGTAAGGCAACTTCAACTGGAATTGGAAAGCAATTAGCAATTGTCTTAGATGGTAAAATTATTAGTGCCCCCGTAGTTAGAGACACGATTGCCAGTGGATCTGGTCAAATAAGTGGTGGCTTTACATTTCAAACAGCAACTGATCTAGCTTTATTATTAAGATCAGGAGCATTACCAGCACCATTAGAAATAATTGAAGAAAGAACAGTGGGACCAGATCTTGGACAAGACTCAATTAATGCAGGAATGATTGCCTTAGCAATAGGTTTTATGTTGGTAATAATTTTTATGTTCGTAAAATATAAAATTTTTGGATTAATTACCAATGTAACACTAATAGTTAATTTGTTTATTCTTTTGGGTGTTTTAACTTTATTTGAAGCTACTTTAACTTTACCTGGTATTGCAGGGATTATTCTAACTGTAGGTATGGCAGTTGATGCAAATGTTTTAATTTTTGAGAGAATTAAAGAGGAACTAAAAGATGAGACTAATAATATTTTAGCTTTTGATGGTGGTTATACCAAATCAAGAACAGCAATTTTAGATGCCAATATTACTACATTATTAGCTGCAATCATTTTATTTTTTATGGGCTCAGGTCCAGTCAAAGGTTTTGCTGTAACTTTAGGAGTTGGAATATTTACAACACTATTTTCAGTTTATTTTATAGCAAGATTATTCACTAGTATTTATGTATCAAGAAATAAAAATAAGGAAAAATTAATTTAATGATTGCTTTTAATAAATATTATAATCACTTTAATTTACTATCATCAGTTTTGATTGTTGTTTCATTATTATTGTTAATATTTAAAGGGCTTAATTTTGGGATAGACTTCAAAGGTGGTACATTAATTGAACTAAGAGCCTCAGACTCAAAAATAAATGTTAGTTCATTAAGAGATAGATTTAATCAAATGGACCTAGGAGATGTTTCGGTAAAGAAATTTGGTAATGATACTGATTTTTTAGTGAAATTTGAAAATAAAGACAATAAGAAGAACATTATTGAAGAAATTAAAGCTAACTTAGATAAATCTTTTGGAAACAATTATGATTTTAGAAGAGTTGAAAATGTTGGTCCTAAAGTTAGTGCCGAATTATTAAAATCTGGGGTAATAGCAATTTCATTGTCATTAGCATTGATGTTGATTTACATTTGGATTAGATTTGAATGGCAATTTAGTCTAGGCGCAATTCTAGCTTTATTCCATGATGTAATTGTAACACTGGGAGTTTTTTCACTATTTAGTTTTGAAATAAATTTATCAATTATAGCAGCTGTATTAACAATAGTAGGATACTCAATGAATGATACAGTGGTCATTTTCGATCGTGTGAGAGAAAATCTAAGAAAATATTCAGATATTAAAATTTTTGAATTAACAAATATTTCAATTAATGAAACTTTATCAAGAACAATCATAACATCTGCAACCACTTTACTAGCTTTATTAGCTATATATTTTTTTGGTGGAGAGATACTTAAAGGATTTTCACTTGCTATGATATTAGGTGTCGTTTTTGGAACTTATTCTTCAATTTATATAGCGAATACTGTTCTAGTGAGATTAAGAGTTTCTCAAAAAACAGTTTTAAGAGAAGACGATCAAAATAAATTGAATTAATCATTAAAATATTTAAAATTTCACTATATTATTTCAAAGTATTATAATTATTTTATGAATATGAGACTTTGGAAACCATCCTACAAAACAAAAAAAAATTCAAATTTATTTAAATTTGAGAAATTTATATCTAAAAGATTTAATAAAAATTTTAATGAAAATTTCAAAAAAATTCATGATTGGTCAGTTAAAAAACAAGGTGATTTTTGGAGTAGTGTGTGGGATTTCTCAAAAGTTAAAGGTATTAAAAGCAATATTAAAGTTAAAAAATCAAAAAAATTTTTTAAAAATACTTTTTTATCGAATTCAAGATTAAATTTTTGTGAAAATTTACTTTCAAAAAATACAAAAGAGAAAGCAATTACTTTTATTAGTGAAAATGGTTATCGTGAAATACGAAGGTGGAATGAATTAAATAAAAATGTAAAAAATATTTCAAATAATTTTAAAAAATTGAATATTAAGCCAAAAGATAGAATAGCAGCTTATATGCCAAACATACCTGAAACAGTAGAGGCTTTTTTGGGTACTGTTGCTATTGGAGCTATTTGGTCATCTTGTTCACCTGATTTTGGAATTAATGGTGTCATAGAGAGATTTTCTCAAATTAAACCGAAAATTTTAATTGTTACTAATCAATATTTTTATAATGGAAAAAAAATTAATATTTTAGAAAGAATTCCTGAAATAATAAAAAAAATTCCTTCTATAAAGCATGTAATTATATCTAATTACCCTGGTCAACCTAATTTAAAAAAACTTCCAAAATATAGAAATATCAAAACTCATTATTGGGACAATATTATTCAGGAATGTGTTTCAAAATTTAAATTTCTTAAATTTGATTTTGAACATGATTTAGCAATTCTTTATTCTAGCGGCACTACAGGCAAACCTAAATGTATTTGCCATAAAAATGGCGGTGTATTAATTCAACATTTAAAAGAACATCAATTGCATTGTGACATTAAAGAAAATGATAATGTTTTTTATTTTACAACATGTGGATGGATGATGTGGAATTGGCTTATTTCAGTTCTAGCCTCAAAAGCATCAATTGTATTATTTGATGGTTTCCCAATGTATAAACGTGATGATCTTCTTATTAAAATAGCCAGTAAAGAAAATATAACCTTATTTGGAGTAAGTGCCAAATATATTGATGCTTTAAGAAAAACAAAAAAAAATTTTAAGAAAGTTTTTAAGTTAGACAAATTAAGAACTATTTGCTCTACTGGATCTCCATTATCATCAGATTGTTTTAAATATGTATATAAAAATATTAAAAAAAAAGTTCATTTAGCATCTATATCTGGAGGAACAGATATTGTTTCTTGTTTTGTTTTGGGCAACTTATACCAACCGGTTTATGCTGGAGAAATACAAAGCAAAGGTTTAGGCATGGATGTTCGTGTATTTAATGAAAAAGGAAAATCTATAGTAAATCAAAAAGGTGAGCTGGTTTGTGTTAATCCTTTTCCATCAATGCCTTCAAAATTTTGGAATGATCATAAAGATACTAAATTTAAAAAAGCTTATTTTAATAAATATAAAAATATATGGCACCATGGAGATTATGCGCAAATAACAAATAATAATGGATTAATAATATCAGGAAGATCAGATACAACTTTAAATCCTGGTGGTGTAAGACTAGGTACTGCTGAAATTTACTCTGAGGTAGAACGTTTTAAAGAAATTAAAGAATCTTTAGTTGTTGGACAATATTGGGATAATGACGTTCGTATAATTTTATTTGTAATTTTAAATTCAAAATATCAACTTGATGATAATTTATTAAAAAAATTAAAATTACAAATTAGAAAAAATGCATCACCTAGACATGTACCAAGAAAAATAATTCAAATAAACGATATACCGAGAACTAAAAGTGGTAAAATTGTTGAATTAGCAGTTAAAAATATAATTGAAGGAAATGAAATAAAAAATAAAGAAGCTTTAGCTAACCCTGAATCATTAATTCAGTTCAAGAATATTAAAGAGCTACAATATTAATTTTTTAATATATATTTTGTGCTGCAACCATTGAAAGGAGCATTGGTAAAGATAATAAAGTGTTAGTTCTTGAAAACAGCATTGCTGTTTTAGCAGATTTAGCTTTTGTTTCTGGATCACTTTCAACAATCCCCAAAGCTCTTTTCTGATTTGGCCAAATTACAAACCAAACATTAAATGCCATTATAATCCCTAGCCACATCCCAATACCTATTGCGGTATGTTTTGGTACACCTGAACCAATACTTAAAGTCATTGCATCATGAAGATATCCATTAAGAAGAGCTAGAATTAAACCTGAAAGGACAGTTAATGCAGCAGCCCATCTAAAGTAGAATAATGCAGCTGGTGCAATTACTTTACCAATAGCTGGTTTTTGTTCATCTGGAATTTTCCCCATATTTGGAATTTGAACAAAATTGAAATACCAAAGTAATCCAATCCACATAATTGCAACAATTACATGTATGTATCTAAACAACCAACTCCAGAATAATGTATCAAAAGCTATTCCATCATTTAAATAAAACAATCCTAAAAACAAAACTATTGCTAACGCAAGGGATGCGTGAACAGTTTTTGACAAAGACGATAATAAATTACTCATGATTCTTAATTAATATACACTAATTTTTGAACATTTTTAAGTTGTTAAATCTAGTTCAAAAGAGGTTTTAAAAATTGACCTGTATAACTCTCCTTAACTTTGCATACTTCCTCAGGTTTTCCTTCGGCGACAATATTACCACCCTTCACACCACCTTCAGGACCCATATCCACAATATAATCAGCTGTTTTTATTACATCTAAATTGTGCTCAATCACAACTACTGTATTACCAAGTTTTACAAATGTATGAAGTATCTCTAAAAGTTTTTTAATATCATGTTGATGCAAACCTGTCGTTGGTTCATCTAATATATACATTGTTCTTCCTGTTGATCTTTTTGAAAGTTCTTTGGCAAGCTTTATTCGCTGTGCTTCACCTCCTGATAGGGTGGTCGCTTGCTGACCAATTTTTATATAACCCAATCCAACTTTTTTAAGAGTTAATAATTTTGTTTTTATATTAGATATATTTTCAAAATATTCACATCCTTCATCAACTGACATATCTAAAACATCTGCAATACTTTTACCTTTAAATTTGATTTCCAAAGTCTCTCTATTATACCTTGTTCCTTTACATTCATCGCACTGTATATAAACATCAGGTAAAAAATGCATTTCATATGTGATTACACCATCACCTTCACAAGCTTCACATCTACCTCCTTTAACATTAAAAGAAAATCTTCCTGGTTTATATCCTCTTGTCTTTGCCTCTGGTAGGCTTGTAAACCAATCTCTAATAGGCCCAAAGGCTCCCGTATATGTTGCTGGATTTGATCTAGGGGTTCTACCAATAGGAGATTGGTCAATATCAATTATTTTATCAATTAATTCTACACCTTTATAACCTTTAAATGATTTAGGTGTTTTTCGTGCTTTATTATTTAAAGTTAAATTTAAAGCATGAAATAGAGTTTGTAATATTAGAGTAGATTTTCCACTTCCAGAAACACCAGTAACGCAGGTAAAGGTTCCAGTTGGAATTTTAAGATTAACATTATTTAAATTATTTCCACTTGCGCCATTGATTTCAACAAACCTTCCATTTTTAGCTAAACGTCGTGATTTTGGAATTTCGATTGTTTTTTTATTGTCAAGATACTGTCCAGTAATACTATTTTTATCTTTTTTAATTTCTTCATATGATCCTTGTGCTGTTATCTCACCACCATTGCTCCCAGCTTCAGGGCCAAGATCAATAATATGATCTGCATTTTCCATTGTTTCGGTGTCGTGCTCTACTACAATAACAGTATTACCTAGATCTCGTAATCTTTTTAATGCATTTATAAGCTTCACATTATCTTTTTGATGTAATCCAATTGAAGGCTCATCCAAAACATATAATACACCTGTTAAACCAGATCCAATTTGTGAAGCTAATCTTATTCTTTGAGCTTCACCGCCTGATAAAGTTCCAGATTCTCTAGACAATGTTAAATAATCTAAGCCAACGTTTAGAAGAAAATTCAATCTTTCATTTATTTCTTTTAAAACATGTTCAGCAATTTTAAATTGTCTTTTATCAAGATTATTTTCTAAATTTTTAAACCATTCTGCTGCATCTAAAATAGATTTTTTTGTTACCTCGCTAATATTTAGATCATTAATTTTTACACATAAAGCTTCCTCTTTTAATCTGTCACCATTACAAGCTTCACAAGCAGTATCAGATTGATATTCAGCTATTGCTTCTCTTTTCCATTCACTATCAGATTCTAAAAATCTTCGTTCAAGATTATTAATTACACCTTCAAAGGTTTTTTTGTAAGAATATTTTTCGTATCCATCATCATAATTAAATTTAATTTCATCTTCATCTGAACCATAAAGGATAATATCTTTAATTTTTTTGGGTAATTTTTTCCATTTTTCATCTAAAGAGAAACCATAATGTTTTGCTAAAGATGATAAAGTTTGAGCATAATATAATGTGGTTGATTTTGACCAAGGTTCAATAGCTCCATCTGCTAAACTTTTTCTTTCATCAGGAACAACTAAATTTGGATCAACATTTAATTTCATTCCAATACCCTCACATTCTTCACATGCTCCATAGGGGCTGTTAAATGAAAAAAGTCTTGGTTCAATTTCCTCAATTGTAAAACCACTCTCAGGGCAAGCGAATTTAGTAGAGTAAATTAATTTTTCAATTTTTCTAAATTTTTGAGGAAGTGTTTCATCTTCATATTCTACAAACACTAAACCGTTAGCTAAATTTACAGCTGTTTCAATACTTTCTGCTAATCTGTTTCCAAGTTTTGAATTTAAAACTATTCTATCAACTAAGACAGAAATATCATGTTTAAGTTTTTTATCTAGATTAGGTGATTTTTCAATATCATATAAAACATTATCAATTTTAATTTTTCTAAATCCTCTTCTCTTGTAGCTTAAAATATCTTTTTTATATTCACCCTTACGACCTCTTACTACTGGAGCGTAAATATATATTGTTGATTTTTTTGGTAATTTTTTAACTAAATCTACAATTTGTGTAATAGTTTGAGAGGTTATTGGTTTACCTGTAAATGGTGAGTAGGGGACACCTGCTCTAGCATATAAGACCCTCATGTAATCATAAATTTCTGTTACAGTTGCAACAGTAGATCTTGGGTTTTTTGAGGTATTTTTTTGCTCGATTGCAATAGCTGGACTTAATCCTTCTATTAAATCAACATTTGGTTTTTTCATTTTATCTAAAAATTGACGTGCATAGGCAGATAAACTTTCTACATACCTTCTCTGACCTTCTGCATAAATAGTATCAAAAGCTAAAGATGATTTTCCAGACCCAGACAGACCCGTTATGACCACAAATTTGTCTTTTGGAATCTCTACAGTAACATTCTTCAAATTATGTTCTTTAGCACCCTTAATAACTATCTTTTTCATCATAATTTTAGTTGCTTTGAGTTAATAAAATTAATATTCAGAAGAATTGTGATATAATTCTAATTAATTAATTTAACAAATATTAAATATTATGGCTGGAAGTTTAAATAAAGTATTATTAATTGGTCGTTTGGGCGCAGATCCTGAGATTAAGCAAATGGTAAATGGCAAAAGTGTAGCCAGATTAAGCCTTGCAACAAGTCAATCCTGGAAAGATAAAAATACAGGTGAAAGAAAAGAAAAAACTGAGTGGCACCGTATAGTTGTATTTAACGAAGGTTTAGTAAATGTTGTTCAACAATACTTAAAAAAAGGAGCTCAAGTTTATGTTGAGGGACAACTTACAACAAGAAAATGGAAAGATGAACAATCGGGACAAGATAAATATTCAACTGAAATAGTTATACAAGGATATAATTCTTCACTTACGATGTTAGGTGGGGGAAATTCTGGTGGTGGAATTCAAAATGACACAACTCAACAAAATAACATTGAGGATTCTTCACAAGTGTCAGATATGGATGATGAAATTCCATTTTAACTTCTATGAAAAATACTGAAGAGTTTAAAGATAAAAATATAAAATTAATCTCAATGCATGATGAGATGAGCTCATCATATCTTTCTTATGCAATGAGTGTAATTGTAAGTCGTGCACTACCTGATGTAAGAGATGGGTTAAAACCTGTTCATAGGAGAATTTTGTATGCAATGTATAAAGGTGGATACGATTGGTCTAAACAATTTAGAAAATCAGCAAGAATTGTTGGAGATGTTATTGGTAAATATCACCCTCATGGCGATCAGTCTGTCTATGATGCCTTGGTAAGAATGGTACAAGATTTCTCTATGAGTTTACCTTTGATTCAAGGGCAAGGAAATTTTGGTTCAATAGATGGTGATCCTGCTGCAGCAATGAGATATACCGAAACTCGCTTGTCAAAAGTTTCTCAATATTTAATTGATGATATTGAAAAAAATACAATTTCTTTTAAAAGCAATTATGATGAAACGGAGAAAGAACCTAGTGTTTTACCAGCACAGTTTCCAAATTTATTAGTAAATGGAGCTGGTGGTATTGCAGTTGGCATGGCAACAAGTATACCTCCTCACAATTTAGGTGAAATTATTGATGGTACTTTGGCCCTAATAGATAATAAAGATATTAAAATTAGAGAGTTAATGAAACATATACCTGGTCCAGATTTTCCAACTGGAGGTGTAATTATAGGTAAAGATATAATTAAACAAGGATATAACAATGGAAGAGGGTCCTTTAAGATAAGAGGAGAAATCTCAATTGAACAACAAAAAAATGGTCGTGAAAGATTGGTAATAACTTCAATACCGTATCAAGTTAATAAATCTGTTTTAAACGAAAGAATTGCTCAGTTAGTAAGAGAAAAAAAGATTGAAGGAATAAGAGATATTAGAGACGAGTCTAACAGAGAAGGTATTAGGGTAGCAATAGATTTAAGAAACGGTGTAGAACCAGAAACTATAAAAAGACAACTATATAAAAACACTCAAATAGAGAGTTCATTTGGTTTTAATACTTTAGCTATTGTTGAAGGAAAACCACAAACTTGCACACTAAAAGATTTTTTATCTAATTTTTTAACTTTTAGAGAAGATGTTGTAATTAAAAAAACTAAATTTGATCTTCAAAAAGCAGAGGAACGTGCTCATATATTAATAGGATTATCTGTCTCAGTTGAAAATTTAGATAAAATAATTAAAATTATTCGATCATCTAAAACACCCGATGATGCTAAAATATCAATTCTAAAAACTAAATGGAAAATAAACAAATCTCAAAAATTAATTTCTTTAGTTGAGGGAAAAAAAGGTAAAAACTTATATTCTTTATCTGAACCACAAGTTTTAGCTATATTAGAATTAAGACTTCAAAAATTAACTGCTATAGGAATTAATGAGATCGAAGTAGAAATTAAAAAATTAGCTGAACTAATCACTAAATATAAAAAGATTATTTCATCAAAAAAAGAACTTCTAAAAGTAATCAGCGAAGAACTAAAAAATATTAAAGAGAAGTTTTCTATACCAAGAAGAACTAAAATTATAGATGCTGTTTTAAATTACGATATTGAAGAAACTATCCAAAAACAATCAGTAATAATTACAGTTACATTGCAAGGATACATAAAAAGAGGTTCTTTAGATGGAGTAAAAAAACAAAAAAGAGGTGGCAAGGGGAAATCAGGTATAACAACTAGAGATCAAGACTCTGTTGTTCAAACACTATCAGTAAATACTCATACTTCAGTTCTCTTCTTTTCTACTGAGGGTTTAGTTTACAAGATTAAAGCATGGAAAATCCCAGAGGGCTCATCCTCATCTAAAGGTAAGTCTTTATTTAATATTTTACCCTTAAAGAGTCACCAAGCTATAAGTTCAATAATGCCAATGCCTGAAGAAGAAACCGACCTAAAAAATTATCAAATAATTTTTGCTACAGCACAGGGAAAAGTAAGAAAAAATAGTTTAGAAGATTTTTCATCAATTAACGCATCTGGAAAAATTGCAATGAAATTAGATAATAATGATAAAATTGTAGGTGTTAAAATTTGTAAAGATGATCAGGATGTAATTTTAAGCACAAAATTTGGAAAATGTATTAGATTTGAAGCTAAGAAACTAAGAGTTTTTAAAGGCAGATCTTCTAAAGGAATTAAAGGAATAGAGTTAGCATCAAATGATCAAATAGTATCTTTATCAGTTATTGATAACGATAAAATTAATAAAAACGGAAAAAAATCAAAAGATGAAAAATCTGAATTAAAAGCAAGAGAGAAATTTGTTTTATCAATAAGTGAGAATGGTTATGGCAAAAAGACTTCACATACAGATTACAGAGTTACTAACAGAGGTGGAAAAGGCATTATAGGAATAGTAAATTCACCAAGAAATGGGAATATAACTTCATCCTTTCCTGTTTTTGAAGGTGATGAAATTTTAATTTCTACTAACAAAGGTAGGGTTATTAGAGTTGCGGTTAAAGAAATTAGAACTGCAGGCAGAAATACCCAAGGTGTTAGGATAATTAAGTTATCAGGAGAAGAAAAAGTTGTTTCAGCAATTAAAATTGATGATAATTTAATTTAATGAGTAAAATAGCAATTTATCCTGGAACATTTGATCCAATTACTTTTGGACATATAGATGTAATAAAAAAATCATTAAAATTGTTTGACAAGATAGTGGTAGGCGTCTCAGATGAAAGTAACAAAGATTATTTATTTAGTTCTGATGAAAGAATAGAAATAGTAAATAAAGCTTTATTTAAAGATCTAAAATTAAATAGAAAAAAAATAAAAGTTGTTTCTTTTGGATCTTTAACTACTGATTTATGTAAAAAATATAATTCAAACATAATTCTAAGAGGATTAAGAGCTGTATCTGATTTCGAATACGAATTTCAGTTAGCTGGTATGAATAGAAAATTGAACCAAAATATAGAAACAATTTTTTTAATGTCTGATGTAGAAAATCAAATTATTTCATCGAGATTTGTTAAAGAGATTGTTAAATTAAAAGGTGATATAAAAAAATTTACTACAAAAAACACAATTAAATCATTAAAAGATAAATATGAATAAAATTTTTATTAAAATACTGATTTTGTTTTTTTTAATTACTAATCAATCAATAGCTGAGGAGAATATAATGATATTAAAGTTAAAAGATGGTGATGTTAAAATTGAATTATTTGAAGATGTTGCACCAAATCATGTAAAAAGAATTAAGGAATTAGCAGATAGTGGTAAATACGATAACGTTGTTTTTCACAGAGTTATAGATGGATTCATGGCTCAAACAGGAGATGTAAAATTTGGTAATATAGAGTCTAAAGATTTTGATCTTAGAAGAGCAGGTATGGGTGGTTCTGACTTCCCAGATTTAAAGCAAGAATTTAATAGTTTACCACATGATAGAGGAACTTTATCAATGGCAAGAGCTCAAGACCCTGATAGTGCAAACAGTCAATTCTTTATTTGTTTTCAGCCAGCTCCTTTTTTAGATAGACAATATACAGTTTTTGGAAAAGTAATAGAAGGAATGGAATTTGTTGATAAAATCAAAAGAGGCGACCAAAATAATAATGGTGCAGTTACTGACCCAGATAAAATTATTAGTTTCAAATCTCAATAATTTTTTTTAATGGCATTAAAAAAATTTGCCTTTAACGTTTTAAAAAAAGATAAATTTGCTAGGTGTGGTTTAATAGAGACCCATCGTGGAAATATACACACCCCAGCATTTATGCCTGTTGGAACACAAGCTACGGTAAAAGCTTGTACTATAGATGATATAAAAAAAACTGGATCAGAAATAATACTTTCAAACACATATCATTTAATGATACGCCCAGGTGTTGAAAGAATTAAATCTGCTGGTGGTCTCCATACATTTATGAATTGTGAATTACCTATTTTGACGGACTCTGGTGGATTTCAGGTTATGTCTTTGTCAAAATTAAATAAAATTGACAAAGAGAAGGGTGCTATATTTAACTCTCATGTTGATGGAAAAAAATTTTACTTAAGTCCGGAAGAGAGCATACGGATTCAGTTGGGTTTAAATTCTGATATTGTGATGATCATGGATGAGTGCCCAAAAAAAACTAATGATTATAATGTAATAAAAAAATCTATGGATTTGTCACTTTACTGGGCAGAAAGATCTAAAGTTGCATTTCGAAATAATCCACATAAAGCTTTATTTGGTATAGTCCAAGGAGGTCTTTTTAAAGATTTAAGATTAAAATCTCTTCAAGAGTTAATTAAAATTGGTTTTGACGGGTATGCTCTTGGAGGATTAGCTGTAGGAGAAACTCAACAAGAAATGTTTAACGTTTTAGATGATATTAAGGAATACTTACCTATTGAAAAACCACATTACTTAATGGGTGTTGGAACGCCATCAGATATTTTGGGTGCTGTAAAAAGAGGTATAGATATGTTTGACTGTGTATTGCCAACCAGATCTGGTAGAACAGGTTTAGCTTTTACATGGCAGGGAAGAATCAATATTAAAAATAATAAATATCAAAATGACAACACACCACTTGATCCATATTGTGAAAATCTTAATTTAAATAAATATTCAAAAAATTATTTAAATCACTTATTTAATACTAATGAAATTCTAGCTTCAATGTTACTGACACTACATAATATTAATTTTTATCAGGAATTAATGGCCTCAATCAGAAAAAATATTAACGAAGGCACTTTTGATCAATTTCATGACAAATACATTGATAAGTTGTAGAAGCTTTATAGATTTGGTTAAAATTGACATTTGAAAAAAAATAATAATTCTGTATATAACAACTATTCAATTTGAATAATTTGGGGGCCCTTAGCTCAGTTGGTAGAGCAATTCCCTTTTAAGGAATGGGTCGATGGTTCGAGTCCATCAGGGCTCACCATTAATTCAATTAACTAAAATTAATCGGTGGATAATCTAAAATAACCTCATTCATCCATTCGTTGAGTTGCTTTATTCTTGTATCTGAAGAGGGGTGTGTGCTCATAAATTGTGGAGGTTCTTTGCCTTTATTAAATTCTTTCATTCTTTCCCAAATTTTAACTGTTTCTCTAATATCATAACCAGATAAAGACGAAAAAATCATACCTAAATAATCAGCTTCGCTTTCTTGTTTTCTATTGAAAGGATTCATAATTCCTAATTGAGCCAGCATACCAACCGTATCCATGCCAGTAGTTCTGTTAATGTCAGACAAAATACCTCCACTAGCTATATCTATAATTCTAGCACCTGTATTTAACAAAACGCCTCTGCTAGCTCTCTCAACTGAATGTTTTGCCACCGCATGAGCAACTTCATGGCCCATCACTGCAGCTAATCCATTTTGATTTTTTGTAACATCTAATATACCTGTGTAGACTGCTATTTTACCACCTGGCATACACCATGCATTTCTTACTTTTTTATTATCAATTAAAATATATTCCCAGTCAAAATTTACTGTTGGGTCTTCTAAATTAGATCTAAAAAAATATTCACTTATCGAATCTTCCATTCTTTTTCCAATTTCTTTTATTTCATTTAATGTTTTTAAATCATCGCTCATTTTTTCTTTTTCTTTAACTTTTTCATAAATTTGAGCTGCCTGTGCATTTAATTTAGCCTCAGGTATAATTTTTAATTGTTTTCGATCAGTTATTGGAGCAGTAGAACAAGAGTGCAAAAGTATACTTCCACATCCACAACCTATATATGTCAAAAATTTTCTTCTATCCATATCTATCTAAAATTGATAATAGTATTTTAACATGAATCTTAATAACAAAATTTTAATTGTATTATTTATCATTGCAATTGTTTTTGTTGTATACGCTAGTTATAGTTAATTTTAAATATGGCAAAAAAGGGCTCAAAAAAATCTTTTTCATTAACATTAAGAAATTATTTTATTACTGGTGTTGTTGTTTTAATACCAATTGGTTTTACACTCTATTTAACTAAAATTTTAATAGGTATTTCATCAAATTTAATTCCTAAAAATATCAATCCAAATAGTTATTTGCCATTTAATATTCCTGGAGTTGAAATTATTATTTCAATTTTATTCATAACCATTGTTGGCGGACTTTCATTATCATTTTTTGGAAGACGAATTCTTAAGCTGATAGATGATTTATTCAAAAGAATTCCATTTTTAAGAACAGTCTATTCTGCGATTGTTCAAATGACAGAAACTTTTTCAAAAAAAGATGATGGAAAAAAAAGTGTAGTTTTAATTGAATATCCAAGAAAAGGAGTTTGGGCTGTTGGTTTTGCTACGAAAGAAAACAAAGGGGAAATGGCTCAAAAAACTGGTAAGAATTTAATTAATGTTTTTGTGCCGACAACACCAAATCCAACTAGTGGTTTTTTATTAATGTTTCCTATAGAAGATGTTATTTACTTAAATATGTCATTTGAGGAGGCATCTAAGTTTATAGTTTCAGCAGGAACCTCTACCAAAAAAACTTAAGCAATATCATTTATTATATCAGCTCTATCGTACAATTTTATCAAAGGTTTGAATTTACTTATATCTTCATTTGATTTTTCTATTCTTCTCATTTCTTTTTCAGCTAATAAGAAAAGATCACTATTCTGAATTGGATCTGCTAACTTAAAATTTTTTATGCCACTTTGTTTAAATCCCAAAATATCCCCAAACCCTCTTAATTTCATATCTTCTTCAGATATTAAAAAACCATCATTAGTTTCTTTTAAAATTTTTATTCTTTTTTTTGCGTTTTCGCTTAGATTTGATTTAAACATTAATATACATGTAGAGTCTTTATCTCCACGACCAACTCTACCTCTTAGTTGATGAAGTTGAGATAAACCAAATTTGTTTGCATTTTCAATTATAATCGTATTTGCATTTGGAAAATCTATACCAACCTCGATAATCGTGGTAGAAACTAATATCTTAAATTTATTATTTAAAAAATTATTTAATATTTCATTTTTTTCATCCAAATCAGTTTTTCCATGAAGTAAACTTACTTGATTTGGAAACTTGCTTTCTAAATATTCATATTTTTTGACAGCTGATGAATGATCCAATTTCTTAGATTCCTCAATTAATGGACAAACCCAAAAAATTTGATTTCCAATATTAATTTCTTTTTTAATAAATTTTAAAACATCTTCAATTTTAATCTCTAATTTACTATACGTTTTAATTGGTTTTCTATTTTTAGGTTTTTCTCTAATTATTGAAATATCCATATCACCATAAATTGTCATTGTCAGAGTTCTGGGTATAGGTGTTGCTGTCATTAATAATACGTCACAATTTGGACCACCTTTGTCTGACAATCTTTTTCTTTGGTTCACTCCAAACTTATGTTGTTCATCTATAATTATTAACCCTAATTTTTTAAAAATTACTTTTTTTTGAAATATTGCATGTGTTCCAAAGATAATATCTATTTTATTATTTTCTAATTTTTTATGAATTTCTTTTTTTAATTTATATTCAGATTTTCCAGAAATAAGATCTATATTTATATTTTTAGGAAATATTTTTTTTGCAAGATTAAAATGTTGTCTTGCTAGAATTTCTGTAGGAGCCATAAAAGCAACTTGGAAACCAGAATTTATACTATTTATTGCTGCTAAAAGAGACACTATTGTTTTTCCACTTCCAACGTCTCCTTGCAAAAGTCTAAACATTTTAGTTGAGGAACTTAAATCTTTGTTTATTTCGTTAAGTGATTTTTGTTGATCATCAGTAAGAGAGAAATCTAATTTATCAATTATAGATTTTTGTTTATTTAAATTAATAACTTTATTTTTTTTTTTAATTTTTCTTATTTTTTTTCTTATTTCAGAATTAACAAGAAACGTTGAAAATATTTCATCAAAAGCAAGTCTTTGATAGAAATTTGACTTATAATTTCCGATATTTTCAGGTTTGTGCAGTTCTTTAATTGACCTATTCCAACTTATGTTTTTAAATTTAGATATAATAGTTTTAGAGTGCCATTCGTCAAAAACTGGTAAATTATTGATTATTTGATTTAAGATTTTAATATATATTTTTTCAGAAATACCTTCAGTTAATGAGTATTTATTATGAGTTTGCTTGATTAAAGAAGAATCCTCAGAAACATATTTTGGATTTGTAATTTGATATTTATTCCTAAAATGACCTATTTTACCACTAACAGTAATTTCTTTTCCTAATGGAAGTATTTTTTTTATGTATCCTTCATAACTATTAAAAAAAACACAATCTAATTCACCAGTTTCATCACTACATAAAACTCTATTTGGTAATTTCCTTATACGAGGGAAGTTATACTTTTGAGGAATTATAGTTACTGTTTGTATTTCACCAACTTTTAAATCTTTTATTTTTGATGACAAGCTTCTATCTGTATAAGATTTTGGAAGTTTCCATAGTAAATCAAATAAATTATTAATATTTTTCTTCTTTAATATATTTTTTGTTTTCGTTCCTACACCTTTTAAAGAACTTAAATCTGACAATAAATATTCATAATTTGTTTTATTATTCATTAAGTACTAATATATTCTAATTATTATGATCAACATAGATGAATTAAAAAAAAAAATTATTTACCGATCTAATTATAGAGGCACAAAAGAAATGGATAATCTTTTGGGTGCATTTACAAAAAAATATATAAATGATTTAAATGAAAATGACCTTTTTGATTTAGAAAAACTACTGAATATAGATGACACTAATTTGTATAATTTTTACAATGGTTTTAAAACCGATTTTGAATTTGAAAATAATAATATAAATTTCTTATATAAAAATTTTAACTATACACAAAAATGATGGCGGAGAGACTGGGATTCGAACCCAGGAAAGAGTTGCCCCTTTGCCGGTTTTCAAGACCGGTGCTTTCAACCGCTCAGCCATCTCTCCTTGAGCAAGGTTTTATAATTATAATTATTTAATTCAACCATAAAATAGTCTAATTAACTTATTAATTACAATCATCATGCTTTCATATGAATAAAGAATTTAACAAAGGCTTATTACTTGCAGGATTTGGTTCTTTTTGGTGGGGATTTTTTGGTGTAATTTATTTTAAATATATCGCTTATATTGGGCATATTGAATTAGTAGTTCATAGATGCCTATGGACAGCCTTTACATTAATTCTTACTACTTTTTTTTTCTCTAAATGGAATATTTTTTTTAAAATTTTAAAAAATAAATCAAATTTATTTTATTTATTTATCTCGGGTTTTTTAATTTTTATAAATTGGGGTGTATGGATATATGCTATAGCAACAAATAGAATTATAGATGCAAGTTTTGGTTATTTTATAATGCCCATTTTAAGTGTAATGCTTGGTTATCTTTTTTTTAAAGAAAAACTAAATAAAAGAAGAGTCTTTTCAATCCTGTTAGTTATTCTATCTATCCTTTTTTTAATAATAGTAAGTATTAAATCATTGCCTTGGGTTGGTTTAATTGTTGCTTTAAGTTGGGGATTTTACAATCTTGTTAGAAAAAAAATAAACGTTGATACAGACGTAGGCCTTTTAATAGAGAGTTTATTTATATTACCATTTGCACTGTTAGCTTTTTATTTAATAGCAAGTAATGGACATAATGATTTTCGATTATCTGATCCATCGATGATGCTATTTATTTATCTTGCTGGACCTATGACTGTCATACCTTTATTTTTATATGTTAGGGGCGTTGAACTCTGCGGTTTAGGACCAACTGGCATGATATTTTATATAACTCCCACTTTTCAGTTTTTATTAGGGTATTTTTATTACAACGAGCCTTTTTCAATAACAAAATTAGTTAGTTTTATTTTTATTTGGATTGCTGTAATTATATATTTGAAAGATTTACATGAAACTAATTAATTTTTTTTTATTTTTTATTTTTATTTCTATTAATTTCTCATTTGCTGATATCAATAAAGAATTTGAAAATTGGAAATTAAATTTTAAAAAATTAGCTTTAGAAAACAATGTTTCAGAAAAAACGTTTGATAGGGTTATGTCCGATACTAAATTTTTATCAGATGTAATAAAATATGACAGGTATCAACCTGAATTTTATGAGGATACTAAAACCTATATTTCAAAAAGAACATCTTCAAAAAAAGTCTCGTTAGGAAAAAAATTCTATGAAAAAAATTCAACGTTAATAAATAATGTTGAAAACGAATTTAATATAGAGAGAGAGCTACTATTAGCTCTAATGGGAATAGAAACTAATTTTGGAACGTATGTTGGTAAAATGGACATTTTATCCTCTTTGGCAACTTTAAGTTTTGATAAAAGAAGATCAGAATTTTTTACAAATGAATTACTAACACTTTTGCGATTAATAGAAAATGAACAAATAGATTACAAAACCTTATATGGATCTTGGGCAGGCGCTTTTGGTTTTTTTTCAATTTATGCCATCTACAATGAAAAACTATGCAATTGACCATGATGGGAACGGATATATAGATTTAAAAAATAATAATGATGCTTATGCTTCAGCATCAAACTATTTAAATCAAATAGGTTGGAAAAGTGAGAATCCTTGTTTTTATAGAATTGATTTATCAGAGAATATACCAAGTAAATATTTGAACATTTCAGCAAAAAAACTTCATGATAAAAAAAAATTAAAATATTTTAGAAAATTTATTAAAAATAATGATCAAATAGATAACAAGTATAACGCTTTAAAGGTAGCCATTATAACTCCAGATAAAGATATCATACCTGATGCCGAAACTTTAAATCCAGCTTATATCGTTTTTGACAACTATGAGATTATATTAAAATGGAATAGATCATTGCGATTTGCTTTAGCTGTTTGTACATTAAAAGATAAATTTAAAAATGAACTTTAAAAAACTCATATTAATTATTTCTATACTTTTTTTATCGGCATGTAATCAATTTGAGCAAAATAATAAAAGCTTAGTTTATATTAGTGATCAAAAGTATAGTAATACTGGATTTGCTTTAATTTATGATGATGAATTAAAAAAAGAAAAAAAAATATCTAAAAAAATTGATAATAGATCTCTTTTAATTTTCCATAATAAAATTAAAAAAAATTCATTTGTTAAAATTACCAATCCTGTCAATGATAAGTCAATTATAGCAGAAGTAGTCTCTAATAATGTTAAATTCTCATCTTTTTACAACTCTGTAATTACGCAAAGAATTGCTGAGGAGTTATCAATTGACCCTAAAGAACCTTATATTGATCTTGTTTTAATCACAAAAAGTTCAACATTTGTAGCTAAAAAAGCAAAGACTTTTGATGAAGAGAAAAGTGTAGCTGAAAAAGCTCCTGTTGATGGAATTACCATAGATAATCTGGGAAAAGAAAAAAATGAAGAAGTCAAAATAAAAAAACATAAATTTTTATATTCAATAAAGATTGCAGATTTTTATTACAGAAACTCAGCAGAAAACATGGTTGATAGAATAAAAGATGAGACAAATATAAAAAAATCTGTAATTAAGAAATTATCTAAAACTAAATATAGGGTATTATTGGGTCCATTTGATGATATAAAAAAACTAGAAAAATCATTTAATGAAATAAAAGTATTAAATTTTGAAAATATAGAGATATTAAAAGATGTTTAGAATTTTATTAATTATAATTTTTTTTAGTTTTTCATTATTAAATGTTTCAAAAGCTAGTTTTGATGTAAAGGCAAGAACTGCAATACTACAAGATTATCATTCAGGAGAAATTCTCTATGAAAAAGAGCCAGATATTTCAATTTATCCAGCTTCTATGACAAAAATAATGACAGCAATTATTGCTTTTGATCTAATAAAATCAGGCGATCTTAGTTTAGATGAAAAATTTATAATATCAGAGAGAGCTTGGAGATTATCTACATCTGGATATTCATCGATGTTTATAATGGTAGGTGATCAGGTCTCTGTAGAAAATTTATTAAGAGGTATTATCGTTGCTTCTGGCAATGATGCATGTATTGCTTTAGCCGAAGGTATAGCAGGCACTGAAGAAGAATTTGCAATTTTAATGACTGCTAAAGCAAAAGAATTAGGGATGGATAATACAAACTTTTCTAATTCATCAGGAATAAATGATCCCGACAATTACTCAACTGTTAGAGATATTTTAAAAATGTCTAGATATTTAATTAAAGAACATCCAGAATTTTACAAAATGTTTGCTGAAAAAGAATTTACGTGGGATAGAACAGGGGGCGATCCAATAACACAGGGAAATAGAAATCCTTTGCTTTATAAAAATCTTGGAGCAGATGGAATAAAAACTGGTTATTTAGCTGTTGAAAAATATTCTTTAGCATCATCAATAGATAGAAATGGCAGAAGATTGATTGCTGTTGGAAGCGGTTTTAATTCAAAAAATGCTAGATCTAAAGAAAGCACAAAATTACTTACATTTGGTCTTACCAACTATGATCTTGTAGAAATAGCTAAAGCTAATAAACCTTTACACAAAATTGATGTTTGGTTAGGAAAAGAGAATAGTGTGGAAGCATACACAAAGGAAAATATTTATAAAACAATCAAAAAAGCGAAAAAAAAACTTTTAAAAGTTGTTGTTAAGTATGATGGGCCAGTAGAAGCGCCAATTAAAAAAGATCAAAAAATAGCCACTCTTAGAGTCGTTTATGATCAAGAACTTATTGGTGAGTATGATCTACTTTCATCGAAAGAAATCAAAAAAGTTAATTTTTTTACAAGATTAATAAAATCAATAAATTATTTAATTTGGGGTGATGTCTAAAAAACCCATCATTGTTTTTGAGGGTATAGAGGGTAGTGGTAAAAGTCACCATATAAACAGAGTATCTAAATATTTAGATAAAAAGAAAATTAATTATATAAGGATAAGAGAACCAGGTGGAAGTCTTAATTCAGAAAAAATAAGAAGATTAATATTAAATAAAAAATCTAATTTTAATATATATACTGATTTACTTTTATATTTAGCAGCTCGCAGTGAAAACATAAATTTTATAAAAAAATCATATAAAAAAAAAATTATTTTGATTGATAGATTCGTAGACTCAACCATTGCATATCAGCACTTTGGTATGGGTGTTGATTTAAAAATTATAAACATCGTAAATAAATTTCTATTAGAAAACATTAAAGTTGACTTTACTTTTCTTAATGTTGTAAATAAAAAAAATCTATTTCGAAGATTAAAAAATAGAAAATCTTTAAATAGGTATGATCTGTTTGATATGAATTTTTATAATAAAGTTCAAAAAGGTTTTTTAAAATTAGCTAAATCGAATAAAAAATCATACAAAATAATTGATTCTAATTTAGATATAAAAAAAAATGAAGATTTAATAATAAATCAAATTAAAGAATTAATTAAATGAATTTAAATCCCTTAACTCAAATAGATTTATTTGAGCACAAAGAAACTTTTAATCAACTATACAAATTATCTAAAAACGATACTTTACCTAATAAAATTCTTTTATCGGGTGAAAAAGGTATTGGAAAATCAACATTAGCATATCATTTAATTAATGTTGTATTGTCTGAAAATGAAGAACATCCCTACGATTATGAAAATAATAAAATTAATCCAGATAATAAGTCATACAAACTTATACTTAATAAATCTAACCCAAATTTTTACTTAATTGATGTCTTAAAAGAAAGGAAAAATATTGATATTAATCAAATTAGGGAATTGATAATAAATCTAAACAAATCTTCATTTAATAATAAAAAAAGATTTGTTTTAGTTGATAATATTGAATTATTAAACTTAAATTCTATTAATGCTTTGTTAAAAATTTTAGAAGAACCTAATGAAAACATAAATTTTATTTTAATTAATAACAATAAAAGAGTACTACCAACTCTTAAATCCAGATGTTTAAATTTCAAAGTTTTTTTAACAAAAGATCAATCAATTAGAATTGTTAATCAATTACTAAAAGATGACATAAATACTTTTATCAATAATAAGTTATTTGATTATTACGCAACACCAGGAAAATTATTTAAGTTAATTAAGTTATCTGAAGAATATGACTTAGATCTTGTTAATTTTGATTTAAACACAACACTATCAACCATAATTAAAAATAAAATTTATAAAAAAGATAAATCAATTATAGAAATCATTTATTCTTTTATTGAACTTTATTTTAGAAACAATATATCTATTCAAAATATTAGTTTACTAAAGTCATACCATTATTTTTTAGAAAAAATTAATAATACCAGAACTTATAATTTAGATGAGGAAACATTGTTTATGGAATTTGAGGATAAAATACTAAATGGATAAAACATATTATATTACCACACCTATTTACTACCCATCAGCTAGACCTCATATGGGTCATGCATATTCAAGCATTATTGCAGATTTTTTTGCAAGATTTAAAAAAATTGATGATTATCAGGTTCATTTTCTTACTGGTACAGACGAACATGGATTAAAAATTCAAAGATCTGCAGAAAAAGCGGGGAAGGAGCCTCTCTTATTTTGTGATCAAATTAGTCAAACCTTTAGAGATCTCTCTGATACTTTGAATTTATCTAATACTGATTTTATAAGAACTACAGAAGTCAGACATAAAAAAACAGTTCAACATCTTTGGAATGAACTTGAGAAAAATGATGATATATATTTATCAAACTATTCTGGATGGTATTCCGTATCAGATGAAGCCTTTTATAACGAGGACGAAATTGAGGAATTAGATGGAAAAAAAATTGCTATATCGTCAAAATCTCCTGTTGAATGGATTGAAGAAGAATCCTATTTTTTTAGACTCTCAAAATGGGAAAAACCTTTATTAGACTATTATGAAGCTAATCCAGATTTTATTTTTCCGCGATCAAGAAAAAATGAAGTTATTAGTTTTGTAAAAAGTGGTCTTAAAGATCTTTCTGTAAGTAGAAAAAGTTTTTCATGGGGTATACCAGTTCCAAATAATAAAAATCATGTGATATATGTTTGGCTCGATGCTTTAACAAATTATTTAAGTGCATTAAATTATCCTAATACAAATGATGATTTATTTAAAAAATTTTGGCCAGCCTCAATACATTTAATTGGAAAAGATATACTAAGATTCCATGCTGTTTATTGGCCTGCCTTTTTATTAGCAGCAAAAATTGATTTACCAAAGAGAGTTTACGGACATGGATGGATACTATCTGGGGAAGAAAAAATGTCCAAATCTAAAGGAAATATTCTTGATCCAATTGAAATAATTAAAGAGTATGGTCTAGATCCTTTAAGATACTACTTAATTAAAGAAGTTTCGTTTGGCAATGATGGAAATATATCTCAAGAAAGACTAGAAGATTGTATTAATAGTGATCTAGCTAACAATTTTGGAAATTTATGTCAGCGTGTAACCGCTTTTACAATAAAAAATTGTAATGGAAAAGTTCCATTAGAAGTTAAATTTCATAATGAGGATTTATTAATACTTAATAAGTATAAAGATAATTTAGATAATATTAGGTCACAAATTGACAATCAAAATATTAATTTTTACATTGATTATATTGTAAATTCACTTTTTGAAGCTAATAAATATTTTAATGATCAAGAACCATGGAAAAAGAAAGACGATATAATTAGATTAAATACTATTATTTACACTACTTTAGAAATTGTAAGAAAAATAAGTTTTTTACTATATCCAATTATTCCTGAATCTTCTTTAAAGGCATTAAAGATTTTTGACATTAAAGAAAAAAATATAAAATTAGATTCAGTTTCTAATAATGAGTATTTAACAAAGGGTAATAATATTAATAAAATAGACATACTTTTTAAAAAAATAGAAAAAAATAATGATTGATTCACACTGTCATCTAGATCATGAACCATTATTAAGTGATTTAGCTAATGTAATACAAAGATCAAAAGAAGTGGGTATAGAAAAATTATTAACCATCTCAACTTCGTTTGAAAGTTTTTCTAGAGTAAAAGAATTAATTAATAAAGATGAGATGATCTATGGTACTATTGGTATTCATCCTCATGAAAGTTCTACAAATATTATCTCTTCAAAACAGATTATTGAGAATCTAAATGAATACTCAAAAATTATTGGAATTGGTGAAACTGGGTTAGATTTTTATTATAATAATAGTGAAAAAGACAAACAGATAGCAAGTTTCAAAGAACATATAGATGCATCCATAAAAACCAATATTCCATTAATTGTTCATTCAAGAGATGCAGAAAAAGAAACTTTTGAGATTTTAAATGAATATAAAAATGAAAACCTTAAAATTTTGATGCATTGTTTTACTGGCTCTAAAGAATTTTCAGAAAAACTAATGACTTTAAATTCATTCTTTTCAGCAAGTGGTATCATTACTTTTAAAAACTCATTGGATTTACAAGACACATTCAAATCAATTCCAATGGATAATATCTTAATTGAAACTGATAGTCCGTTTTTAGCACCCGTACCTAAAAGAGGAAAAAAAAATGAACCATCATTCATTGATTTTACTGCTGCAAAATTAGCTGAAATTAAAAATATATCCAAAGAGGATCTTATTAAAAAGACTACAGATAACTTTAATAAACTATTTTTTAATCGAAATTAATGCAATTTATTATTCTAGGCTGTGGTAGTTCAATGGGCGTACCAAGACCAGATGGTTTCTTTGGAAATTGTGATCCTAATTATAAAAAAAATTATAGAACAAGATGTTCAGCTTTAATAAAAACCACAGATGAAAATATTCTTATAGATACATCTCCTGACCTACGACAACAACTTTTAAAACATAAAATAAAAAAAATTAATAAAGTATTATATTCTCACATGCATGGTGATCAAACTCATGGAATAAATGATTTGAGATCTTTTTATATAAACAGCAAAAAACAGATTGATGTTTATGCTGATAAATATACCTCTAAATATCTCAATTCTACATTTTCTTATATATTTAAAAGCTATTCAAAAGAATATCCTGCAACACTAAAACTTAATAAACTGCCAAAAAAAATATTTACAAAAAATAATAATAAAAAAATTGGTATTCAAACAATTATGGTTGAACATGGTAAAGTAAAATCAAATTGTTTTATAATTAATAAAAAATTAGCTTATATAAGTGATGTAAGTAAAATTTATAAAAAAGATCATAAATATTTTAGAAATCTTCGATATTTAATTATTGATTGCTTATGGTACAATTATCATCCATCACATTTTAATTTAGAAACTTCACTTGCTGTAATTAAAAAATTCAAACCCAAAAAAGCTATTCTTACAAACTTATCACCAGTACTAGATTATAAAGCACTAAACAAAATAATACCAAAAAATGTTATTCCAGCACATGATGGATTAACAATAAACTTATAAGCTATTTTCTATAGCTTTAATTATTTTTTTTGAAGTTGGTTTTGTAAATGATGCGAATGTATCTTGAACTTTACCTTCTTTGTTAATTAAAATTTTATGAAAATTCCACTTAGGTTCTGCCGACTTACCATGATTTTCTTTTGCCCATTTAAAAAGGTCATGAGCATCATTGCCTTTAACTTCAGTTAATGTCGTAAGAGGAAAGTTAATATTAAAATTTACTTCACAAAATTCTTTAATATCAGAATTATTATTTTTTTCTTGATTAAACGAGTTAGATGGAACACCAAGAACAATTAAACCTTTTTCTTTATATAAATCCCACAATTCTTGTAATTCATCATATTGTTTTGTAAATCCACAGTAACTTGCTGTGTTTACAACTAAAATAACTTTATTTTTGTAATCTTTAAAATTAATTGTCTCACCAGTTATACTCTCTATACTAAAATCATAAATTTTTTTTTCATAGTTCGCAATTGCTGAAGTTTTAAAAAAAAACATAATTATAGAAAATAAAAATATTACTTTTCTCATTTATTAGGTTTATTTGGTGTAAGTAATATTAAAAAATAACCAAATAAAGTTGATAACAACGATCCAGTTAATACACCAATTTTCACACCATCCATATATTGCATGTTTTCAACAAAAGCTAAATTTCCAACAAATAAACTCATTGTAAAACCAATACCAGTTAGAACTCCTACACCATAAAAATTGTACCAACTTGTATCATTTGGCATTTGAGCTACTTTCAATTTTATAGAGACGTAAGAGAATACAAAAACACCTAGCTGCTTACCAAGGAATAATCCTAATACGATTCCAAGTGGAACTTTATCAAGTAATGAAGCGAACGATAAACCTTCAAGAGATACTCCAGCATTTGCAAATGCAAATAAAGGCATTATTCCAAAAGCAACATATGGACTAATTGCGTGTTCAATTTTTATTAATAATGAAAAATCTTTTTCTTTTTTTCTATGAGGAATTGTCATAGCTAACAAAACTCCAGCAATAGTAGCGTGTATTCCTGAATTATGTGTAAAATCCCAAAGAAAAAGTCCTACAACCAAGTAAGGCAGAAACTTTTTAATATTAAATTTGTTAATTAATAACAAAACAATAAAAGCTAATAACATTAAAGTTAAATATTTAATACTTAAATCACCAGAATAGAAAAGGGCAATAATTACTATGGCTCCTAAATCATCAATTATAGCTAAAGCTGTTAAAAATACTTTTAATGATAAAGGAACTCTTTTTCCTAACAAAGATAAAACTCCTAAAGAAAAAGCAATGTCTGTAGCTGATGGAATTGCCCATCCATTTAAAGTTTCACTATCACCTAAATTTATAAAAACATAAAACAGTGCAGGAACCAACATTCCACCTACTGCAGCTATTATTGGTAATAAAGCTTGTTTAATATTAGAAAGTTCACCTTGTAAAAATTCTCTTTTAATCTCTAAAGTAACAAAGAAAAAAAAGATTGCCATCAAGGCATCATTGATCCAATGCAATACTGATAATTTTAATCCAAAATTATTAATACCTATAAATAAATACTTATTTAAAGTAGCAAAATATAAATCTGCTAACCCAGAATTGCTTATAAATAATGCAATTATTGCAGCAAACAACAATACAAGTCCACTTGCAGCTTCTAATTTAAAAAACCATCTAAAAGGCTTAGATATATAATTAATCATAAAAAATTAAATTAGGTCTATAATAAATAGTTTTATATCTTGCAATGTTTCAAAAAGGTTAAATAGTATAATTTCTAATCCTGGAAAAACATTAATTAGTGGAGTTTTTAGAGTATCTAGCAAGATAATTAATGCTACAAAAGATATAATAAATACTATTAAATAAGAAAAAAACTTACTTCCCTTATTTTCTGTTTTTTTAAGTGTAGTTGTATTTTTTTGTTTATCTGAATTTTTTTCTTTTTTTTTATTATTTATTTCAGTTTTAATTATTTCTTCTTGTTGTTGTTTCTCTTCTATTTTATCCTCTTTATTTTCAGCTTTTGTTTCAATGTCTTCACTGATAATTTCCTGTTTTAACTCTAGTATTTCATTATTTTTTTCTTGGATATTATAAAACCAAACATGATTACATGATCCACATTGCAAATCCCTACCTTCATCTGGTATTAAAGAAATATCAATTTTGAATTTCTTGTTACAATTTGGACAAGTAATAATCATGCTTCGTTATATAACAGATTTTAATCAAATTTCTGTTAATTTTGGCTTCTTTATACGTTGAAATTATCAATAACTGCTGTATTAGTACTCGGATCGGAGTGTAGCGCAGCCTGGTAGCGCATCTGGTTTGGGACCAGAGGGTCGCAGGTTCGAATCCTGCCACTCCGACCATCTTTTATGAAAAAAGCTATTATATACAATCCAAATAAAAATCCTATGCAATCTGGTTTAGCAAAAAGTGATAAATGGATTTTAGAATTTAAAACAAAAAATCCAACAAAAAATCCTTTAATGGGTTGGGAGAGCTCATCTGACACCTATACAGAATTAAAATTAGAATTTTCTTCAAAGGAATTAGCAATTAATTATGCAAAAAAAAAGAAAATAGATTTTGAATTAATTGAACCACGTAAAAGAAAAACTGTAAAAAAATCTTATGCTGATAATTTTTTAAAGTAAATAATGTTTAGATTTTTTACACAACGAAATTGGTTTCTCTGGTCATGGTTTGGATCAGCAATTATTTTATCATCACTTTGGATACAGGTTAAAATTGATGTTAAAATAAACGAGTGGTTTGGTGAATTTTACGACATGATACAAAAAGCATTAGGTGCACCAAATTCAATTACTA
This sequence comes from uncultured Pelagibacteraceae bacterium, assembly GCA_902572515.1. Taxonomy (GTDB): domain Bacteria; phylum Pseudomonadota; class Alphaproteobacteria; order Pelagibacterales; family Pelagibacteraceae; genus Pelagibacter. Next base: position 62,472 of record CACGGJ010000001.1, read on the forward strand.
TAGAAGAGTATTGGGCAAGCTTATTATCATTTATTACATTGGCTGCCATGTATGTAGGAGTTGCTGTAGTAGTCAGTTTTTTTACTTCACACTATTTGTTTAGATGGAGAACAGCAATGGTTGAGTGGTACCACAGTGTATATGACAAAGCTCGAAAAATAGAAGGAGCCGCACAAAGAGTACAAGAAGATACAATCAAATTTTCAAGAATAATGGAGTCGTTAGGCACAAGTTTAATTGAAGCATTAATGATCTTGATCGAGTTTATGCCTATATTATTTGGTCTAAGCATTGGAATACCTATTTTCTTTTTTGGCGATTGGGATTATGGCTTAATTGTTGGTGCATTGATCTGGTCTGTAGGAGGAACAATTTTTTTAATAGTGCTTGGGCTTATCCTGAGATTAGTTGGTGTTGAATACGATCTACAAAAAAAAGAAGCTGCCTATAGAAAAATTCTTGTAATAGCCGAAGATGATGGAACTGTAAGACCAAAAACTATTGAAGAATTATTTGATGGGGTAAGAAATATTCATTTTTTAAGTTATATAAGGTACTTATATTTTAATATTGGGAGAATTGCCTATTTACAAGCTAATGTTTTATCAGCATATGTATTTTTAGCACCTGCAATTGTTGCTGGAGCTGTTACACTTGGTGTAATGCAACAAATAATAAGAGCATTTGGAAGAGTAGAGGGATCAATGCAGTATATTTTAAAAGCATGGCCTACAATCATAGAGCTTGCTAGTGTGTATAAACGTTTAAGAGAATTTGAGTCAAAGATCAATAATCCAGAGTCAATTGAAGAAAAAATTTAATGACCATTGACAAAAGTTTTATAGATCAATTTATAAATGTATCTTCAAAAGCAGCATTATCTTCTTCATATTTAGTTGGTAAAAAAGATAAAATTGCAGCTGATAAAGCTGCGGTCGATTCCATGAGATCTGAGTTAAATAAAATGAACATTCGGGGAGAAATAGTTATAGGTGAAGGCGAATTAGATGAAGCGCCTATGCTTTATATTGGAGAGAAGGTTGGCAATAAAAATGGACCTGAACTAGATATTGCTGTTGATCCTTTGGAAGGAACAAATTTTGTTGCAAATAATCTTCCAGGTGCACTATCAGTAATTGCTATTTCAGAAAAAAATAATTTATTAAATGCACCCGAAACGTATATGGAGAAAATTTCAACTAGAGTAACAGAAAAAAATGTAATTGATTTAGATTTCTCAGTTAAAAAAAATATTAGTAATTTAAGTGACTATTTAAATAAAAATCCTGAGAATGTTACCGCATGTATTCTCGATCGGCCTAGACATACTAAAATAATTGATGAACTAAAACAATTAAAAGTTAAACTAAAATTAATTTCAGATGGTGATGTATCTGGAGCTTTATTAGTTACAGATAAAAGTCACAAAGTTGATATATTTTTGGGAATTGGAGGGGGGCCAGAAGGTGTATTAGCTGCTTCGGCTTTAGATTCTTTTGGCTGTAGTTTTCAAGGAAGATTTTTATTTGAAACTGATGAAGATAAATCTAGAGCAAAAAAAATGGGTATAAATGACCTAAAAAAAAAATATGAATTGAATGAAATAGTTTCTGGTGATTCTATTTTCTGTGCAACTGGTATTACTCCAGGTGATCTGGTTTCAGGAATAGAAATTCAGGGTAACGAATTTATTTCTGAGACTTTAGTCACACATAAATCATCTGGGCTAAAAAAAGTCATAAAACAGAAACAAAATATATAATGATAAGCTTGATTAATTATTGATTTTACAATAAAAAGCAGCAATTCGGTCCCTTCGTCTATCGGTTAGGACACGTGGTTTTCATCCTCGAAAGAGGGGTTCGATTCCCCTAGGGACCGCCAAAAAAATGTACCATTATGTATATATTCTCAAAACTTTAGATGGATATTTAAATAAAACATATGTTGGTTATTCAATAGACGTTAATTCAAGATTAAAAAAACACAATTCATCAAAAGGAGCAAAGGCTACCAGAGGCTATAAATGGAAAATAATTTATAAAAAAAGGTTTTTGTCTAAATCTGAAGCTCTATCCTTTGAATATTTGCTTAAAAAGGATAGAAAAAAAAGATCATCCATATTAAAAAGAATAAAAAGTAGTATATGAAAATAGCAACAATACTTCCGTACAAAGAAAATTATACTTTATCTAAAGCACAAGCAGCTGCTATATGGGTCTGTGATTTTTTTAAGTTTTCAAAATACCAAGATACAAATTATATATTTGGTAATACAAATACAAAAGATTATTTAACAAAAAATTATACAAATATTAATATAAGCAATCTTAAGTCTAAACTATCAAGTACAACTAAAGAATATTGTAAAAATATAATAGCTAAAATTAAAGATGAAAATTTTGATATTATCGAAATCCATAATAGACCATTAATCTTTAATTATTTAAAAAAAGAAATTAATTCAAAATATATTTTATATTTCCATAACGATCCATTATCAATGAACGGATCAAAGACGTCAAATGAGAGGTTAAATTTACTTATAGGTTTAGATAAAATAGTATTTGTAAGTAAATGGGTCCAAGATAGATTTTTTATAGATTTAGATAAAAAACTTTCAGACAAAACTGAAATTGTTTACCCGAGTATCCATAAAATAAATAAACTAAATAAAAAAGATAAAAAAATTACATTTGTTGGCAAGCTAAACACATCAAAAGGTTATGACATTTATAAAGATGCAATAACTAAAGTACTAGATGAGTATAAAGAATGGAAAGCTTATTCTATTGGAGACGAGGACAGAAAAAGACCTGTTATCAATCACCAAAATCATAAAGAATTAGGTTTTCTTAAACATAAAGAAGTTTTGAAATTCTTAAATAAATCAGAAATTGCGGTTGTACCATCAAGATGGGAAGAGCCTTTTGGTAGAACTGCTCTAGAATCATCATCAAGGGCATGTGCAACTATTATATCTAATAGAGGTGGTTTGCCTGAAACTACAGACCACTGTATTATTTTGAAAAAATTAAATTCAAAAGAACTATATAAAGAAATTAAAAAATTAATTTTAAATCCAAAATTAAGAAAAAAAATACAAAATAGCGGTTTTAGGAATATTAAACATCTTGTTAAAAATAATTCTGAATTTATAGATAGAATCAGAGACAGTTTAATTCAAAATTTTAGCCTTAATTACATAAGAAATAAATTAAGAATTATAAACATATACAATACTGGACAAAAAAATTTTCATAGACTTTACAATATTTCATTAGGGAAGAAATTTACAAATGGTTTCATTAGGAACGGACATGATGTTCTAGAAATTAGTGATCGCGATTACATTAGACAAAATAGAAATATATTCCAAGCTAAAAACATTGATAAATTTCAAGATTATTTAGTTAACACATCAAAAAATTATAATCCTGACTTAATTTTTTTTGGTCATACACAAAATATATCAACTGAAACCATTAAAGAATTCAAAAACCTAAATGAGAACTTAATAATTTCTCAATGGAACGAAGATCCAGTTATGAAAAGTTTAAATTATTCTAAAAAAAATATAGAAAATATAAATAAATATTCAGAAATAGTAGATCATAATTTTGTAACAACACACCCAAGTGTTATAAAAAAACAAAAAATTAATATAAAAAATCTTCATTTTTTATTTATTCCGGTAGATAAAAATATTGAATGTTTTGATGTTTCAAAAAAAAATCCGATTAAAGACTTATTTTATGCAATGAGTCATGGTGTTAATAGAGCAACATTAAAAAAAGGTAAAAATGACTCAAGAATACATTTTCTAAATAATCTAATAAAAAAATTAGAAAACATTGATTATGATTTTTATGGTTTCCAGAACAAAGAACCTATATGGGGTAACGATTTTTATAAAGCATTAATTAATTCAAAAATGGGATTAAATTTAAGTAGAGGTCTTCCAACAAAACATTACTCAAGTAACAGAATTGCATCTTTAATGGGCAATGGACTACTAACATTTGTTGATAGAAAAACTGAACTAGATGATATGTTTAATAAGAACGAAATAGTGATTTACGAAAGCATAAATGATTTAACAAATAAGATTAATTTTTACAAAAAAAATGATAATTTAAGACGTAAGATAGGATCAGCTGGTCGAAAAAAATATTTTAAATTATTTAATGAACTAAAAACTACAAAATATATTATAGATAAATCTTTAGGTAAGGACGTTAATCTTTATTGATGAAAATCTCTATTATAGTTCCTACTTTTAATAATTTAAATTATCTTAATTTTTTTTTATCATCGTTAAAAAAAAATTCATTATATGAACATCAAATAATACTACATATTAATGACGGTTCAGATGGTACTCTGAATTTTGCAAAAGAGAATAAATTATTATATACGCACAGCACAAATAATATTGGTTTATGCAGCTCTTTAAATAAAGCTGCTAAGTTGGCCAATTCAAATTATATTCTTTATGCTCATGATGATATGTTTTTTTGTAAAAATTGGGATCTATATTTAGAAAATGAAATTAACAAATTTCCAGATAATTTATTTTATTTAACTGGCACAAATGTATCAGTTAATAACGGACTCATAAACTTTGATTGTGGATCAACTCCAGAGAAGTTTGATGAAAAAAAATTTGATGAATTCTGTAAAAATGATTTAAGTAAAGATTTGCAAGGATCTCATTGGGCACCTCATTTAATTCATAAAGATTTATGGAAAAGGATAGGGGGATTTAGTGAGGAATTTAATCCAGGAGATGGTTCAGATCCTGATTTTTGTATGAAGTTATGGAACAAAAATGTTAGGGTTTTTAAAACAATTTCAAAATTCAAAGTATATCATTTTAGTTCTGTAACAACTCGAAAAGGGATGATTAAATTGAATAATGGGACCAAAAGATTCACACTTAAATATGGGTTTAATCCAAGATATTTTCGAAAATATTATTTAAAAGGTGATGGTTCTAATGCTTACAATGGTCCATTAAATAATCCAAAGATGAATTTTGAAATGTTTATAGATTACTTAATTAATAAACTTAAATTTATTTACTATAAGATTTAAAATAATGGACAGAATTATAATTGCAAAAATCTCTGAAGGATTAGGAAATCAATTATTTATGTATGCAAATGCTTATACAATTTCAAGAAAATTTGATCTCAATTTATGTTTAGATCCATACAGTGGATACTATAAAAATAATATTAGATCATATATGCTTAATAATTTTAATATATCATCTAAAATAGCAACGTCTGAGTGGATATTTTCTAACAATTATAGGAATTTAATAAAAAAAATTAAAATTAAATGCGATTTTTTTAAAAAAAAAAAATCTTTTTTATTTGAATCAAAAAATAAAAATAAATTTACAAAATTTAGTTCTATTAAATTAGATAATTTTAATGATCAAATTTATATTGATGGCAACTTTGAGTCAGAAAAATATTTCTCAGATTATAGAAATGATCTTTTAAATGAATTCTCATTTAAAAAAGATATGAGTAATAATAAATACCTAGATATTATTAGGAAGCATAATGTTGTCTCGATAAGTATTAGACAAAATCGATACTCTGAAAGAATGAACAATAAGTTTGACCAACATTCAATTAGTAAATCTCAAGATTTTGTTGCTAAAACTGTAGATTATATTTATCAAGCAATTAAGTTAATTTCATCTAAAGTAAATAATCCAAAATTTCTTTTATGGAGTAATGATTTTACAGGTCTTGAACAATATTTTCCAACTAATGAATTTTTATATGTAATTAATCCAGAAGATAAAATTTTAAATGATTTTTATTTATTAACACAGTGTAAATATTTCATTGTTGGTCCGTCGACATTTAGTTGGTGGGGAGCTTGGTTATCTAATAATGAAAGTAAAATATGTATTAGACCTAAAAATATTAATCCTTCAAATAATATTGATTTTTGGCCTGAGTCTTGGATATCAATTTAATTTTTTTTTAAATTAAATCTTTATTTTGTTTAATGCATTATTTTTAAATATATTTGCCTCTTTAATATATCTCCTAACCATTTGTGTTGATTTATGACCTGTCATGGCCATTATACTTCGCTCATCAGCACCAGAGTCTGCGGCAACTGTAGCAAAACCTGACCTTAAACTATGACCAGCGAAATTTTTATTTTCAATACCTGCTATATTTAAATATTTTTTCATTAATAAAACTACTGATTGGTCAGTTAATCTTTTATCTGTTAAGGATAAACCTTTCGAAAATCTTCTAAAAATCGGTCCAGTTTTAATATTCGATATCTTTAACCATTTTTGTAATGTTTTAACAGGACAAAAAATTTCATTATAGAAATAGGGTAGTCCTTTAATCATTCCTTCACCATACTGATCAGTTTTAGATCTTTTAATAGAGATTTTAAGACCCTCAGGAACAAATTCTAAATCCTCATGGTCAATTGAAATAAGTTCAGTTCTTCGAAATCCACCTCCAAACCCAATCAAAATTATTGATTTGTCTCTCAACTTCTTAATATCATCAATTTTTTGTTGATTTATTACATTAATTATGGATTTTAAATGATTGATTAATAATGGTTTTTTACCTTTTTGAATGCTACCTTTTACCCTTCTAATTCCCATTAAATTTTCAACAATGATAGGATGTTTTGTATCTAAATAATGGCCTTTTAGCTTATGAACCATACTTATAGACACGAGTCTTCTTCGTAATGTGCTTATTTTTGAATTTTTAGAGAGGTGGGTTAAATACAATGAAACAATTTTTGGTTCCGTTGGTAATGAATTTAAGCCGTGTTTTGAACAAAATAAACCAAAATCTTTAAAGTCAGACTTATAAGCTTTTAAAGTATTATTTGCCTTAGAGTTTTTTAAGTTATTTAAAGTTGCCTCATGAAGCAATTTTAAGTCTGTTGTTAGCTCATTCATATTATTACTATCGATAACAATTAATTATCGTTAGTAATATATCAAGTGTTTTATAATGTCAAATAAAATAATTTATTAATTTAAAAGACAATTAATGACATTGCGAGAACAGCAAGTATGAAATATTATTTAAAGATGGGCATAGACGGAGTAATTGAACCGATATATTTCTTAATAACATCAATTGGTTTTGCGTTATTAAGCTTTATTAATTATAAAAAATCTGGAAAAACTTTGGAAACTATTTATCTTTCCATTTTAACTATTTTTTTTATAGTTTGCTTTATTATTTTAAATTTTTATTAATGAAAGGCACTAAATTTCAATTAAAAGTCTGGAAATATCTTGAAACTATACCAAAAGGTACTGTCAAAACCTATAAGCAGGTAGCAATTGCAATAAAAAGACCTAAATCAGCCCGTGCTGTAGCTAATGCATGTGGAAAAAACCCTTATCCGCCCAAAATACCGTGTCATAGAGTAATTCGGTCCGATGGAGGCCTTGGTGGATACTCAGGCAGAGGTGGAATTAAGACAAAACTGCGTTTATTGAGATCTGAAAAAGTTGATATTTAGTGGCTTTTTTGGCCTATTTTATGGTCAAAAACACTAAAAAAATCAACGTTTTTTCAATATTTAAGGATATTTTAGAATGAATAGTGTTATGCACCCTTCAGTTGTGCTATATATCGAGATTTAACAAAATAAAGCACCTCTATGGCCGTTTAAAACACATATTCTATAACTGCATTGCTCTACTTTTTAATGATAACAAAGCTTATTTTAGCGTCTAATTTCAAATAAATTTTTATGAATTTTTGTTCCCCTACCCACTTTGTTTAATAAGAATTTTGAATTTTGTGTATAATTAGCTTAAAAAACCATTGGTATTAAACACTTTTAAGCATTGTACTTTATTTTCTCTTTCAAGCTTACCATTTTTGACTTAGTTTATTTAAAAGAGTATCTATTATTTTTAATTTTCTTGTATAAACTCAATGATTTATTTTAATTTTTGTTTATTATTATAATTAATTTATATAATAATTACAATAGTTTAATTATATATATTAAAGTATTACATTATATATTAGTAAATATTTATTTACTATTATTTAGAACGAGTAAGCAAATATTCTCTTCTAGAAATATATAAACCACTGAGAACAATAATAAACAAACCTAAATAAGTCCAATTATCAGGTAACTCATGAAAGAAATAGTAACTAATCAGTATATTTGTAATAATCTCTGTATAGCCCAAAGGAGCTAATTTAGAAGCATCAGCGTATTTGAGTGATAATATGAGGAAAAGGTGCGCTACAGAGGCTATTAGGCCGATTAGAGCCATCAAAATCCACTGATTTGACGTAGGATTAACCCAAACTGAGGGCATAAATAGACTAATTATTATAGTTCCTATCAAACCAGATAGTAAAAGAGTTAAAAGAGGATTATCAGAGGTGCTGAGCTTCCTAGTGATTATAAGATAAAATCCATAGCAAATTCCATTACCTAAAGCAGCCATAGTAGCCAAGTTAAGCTCAATAAAACCAGGTCTAATTACAATTAAAGTTCCAATAAAACCTAATGATACAGCAGTCCACCTTTTCATCCCTACTTTCTCATTTAAAAAAAATGGAGATAAGGCTGTAACACAAATTGGAGCAACAAAAGCTAAGGTTAAGGCTTTAGGAAGTGAAATTTCCGATATTGCATAAAAGAACAAATAAGTAGAAAAAACAAAAATTAATCCTCTAATTAATTGAAGGGCTGGTTTTTTCGTCCAAACTAATGAATGCCTATAAAAGATAAGCATTAGGGATAATGTAAAAACTACAGTAAAAAAATATCTTGCCCACGTTATCTGTAAAACATCCATAGATGAGCTTAAATATTTAGCAAAAGCATCCATTACAGGAACAATCATCCAAGCAGATGCATTTAAAATTATAGCCTTCACAAAATAAGGATATATCTTAATAGAAGTATTTTAAAGCAAAGAATAATGTAGTCGGAATAGTGAATAAGGACATGATTGTAGATACTACAATTGTGCTAGAAATATTATCTACAATTTCTTTAGGAGAATACATGTGCGCAATCAAATAACACAAAATTGCACTAGGCATACAAGACTGAATTAACAGAACACCAGCTGGTATACCAGATAAATTAAAAAATTTTATAACAGCAAATCCTATAATAGGACCTAATATTACTCTTCCAAAAGAAGTTATTAATGCATCTTTAAAAGAAAATACTTTCATTTGTGTAAGAGCCACACCTAATGACATAAGGATCATTACAATCATTCCATAAGCTAAAAGCATTACAGTATTTAATACAAATTGAGGAAATGGAATTTCAAAATACAAAAAGAGTACTGTTATTAAAATTGCATAAAATGATGGACTCTTTAATATTGTTTTAAAATCAAAGGCTCGTTTTGCTAAAAAAATATTAAGAGTAAAGTGGAGTAAAACAATTAAAGATGAAATTGCAGCTGCTATACCCATTCCTAAATCACCATAGGCAAATAAACAAATTGGAATACCCATATTTCCAGTATTTGGTAAGATAAAAGTTGGTAATTCACGAATATAATCTTTCTTCATAAGAATAAGAAAAATTAAACCTACAATCCCAAATAATGTTAATAAGATGATTGCGTAACCAAAATATTCACTAAATAACTCAAAAGTTACTCCACCAGCTGTAATAGCAAAAATAACGAGAGCAGGAGTTCCAAAATTACCAGCGTATGTAGTTATAAATGATGTATCAAAATCAGGATTTTTTTTACCCAAATGATATCCAAGACCTACTATTAGGAATACTGGAAATAAAACTTCAAAAAGTTTTAAATAAATTTCCATTAACCAAGCAATCTAATTAAAGTAGGTGTTTTTAAAATATTTTTATTTTTCTTAAAAATAGACAGACAGTTATTGCAATTAATTTCAGATGTTTTGTGTGTAATTATAACAATTGTTGCCTTATTATTTTTCTTATCAGGTGTCTGAATTAGCCTTTTAACTGAAATTTTATAATTAGCTAAACGATTAGTTATTTGAGATAATACACCGGGTTTATCTTTTACTTCAAACCTTAAATATAATGAATTAACATAATTATTTACATTATACGGTTTTAAAGATTTAAGCTTAGAAACACTAACACCAAAAGGTTTTTTGATATTTCCACGCAAAATAGATAATAAATCAGAAAGTAATGATGAAGAAGTAGGACCTGGTCCAGCTCCCTCCCCTTGCAATACACTTTCACCAACTGGTTTACCTTCAAGGATAACAGCATTCATTACACCATTAACGTTACCAATATATGATTTTTTACTGACTAAACATGGATGAACTGTTTCAAAAAGTTGATTATTTTTTAACTCAGAAATACCAAGAAGCTTAATTCTCAAATCTAATTGATCTGCAATTTTAATATCTTTTAATTCAATTTTTTCTATTCCTTCCATTAAGCATTTATTTTTTGAAATTTTACTATTAAAGGCTAAAGCAGACAATATTCTTACTTTGGCGAATGCATCAAAACCATTTAAATCTAATTTAGGATTGCCAGGTTCAGCATAACCAAGCATCTGTGCTTTTTTTAAAACATCTATAAAATTTTCATTTAAATTTTCCATTTCAGATAAAATGTAATTTGAAGTCCCGTTAAGAATTCCATAAACTTTTGATATTTTGTTTGTTGCTAATCCTTCTTTAATTGATCTTAATATTGGAATACCTCCAGCAACTGATGCTTCAAATTCTAAATTAACATTATTTTTTTCTGCTAGTTTTGCTAATTCATTACCATGTTTTGAAATTAAAGCTTTATTAGGTGTAATAACATGGATTTTATTTTTCAAAGCAGTTTCAACAACTTTTTTTGAAATACCATCTGATAAACCTATAGCTTCAAAAAGTACATCAATTTTATTTTTCTTAAAAATTTCTAAAGGATTTTTATAAAATATTTTTTTATCAACTTTAAATTTTCTTTTTTTATTAATATTTCTAGCGGAAACAGCTACTACTCTAATTCTCTTGGACGTTTTAAGCTCTATATCTTTTTTTTTAGTATTTAACTCATTTAATAAATAATTACCTACTTGGCCGAGTCCAACAACTGCTATATTAATTAAATTATTCATATTAAAATATTATCATTATAGTGCAGTTTTTTCTGGAAAATTGAATTTTATATTTAAATTTTGCACAGCTTGACCCGCACCACCTTTTATTAGGTTATCTATTGCAGACAAAATGATTACCTTATTTTTATACTTTGATTTGCATATTGAAATATAGCAATTGTTAGTATTTATTACATTGTTTGTACTAACTAGCGAATCTCTTTTTAATACTTTTACAAATTTTTTATTTTCATAAAATTTACTCAATTCGTTATAAATTGTATATGGAGTAATTTTATTCTCAAGATCCAAATAAATAGTACTTAATATACCTCTGAACATTGGTGATAAGTGAGGAGTAAAACTAAATTGAAATTTTTTCTTAGTAAATTTTCTTAACATTTGATCTATTTCTGAATTATGGCGATGAAAACCAACTCCATATGCACTCAAAGACTCATATAGATTTTTATCTTTATATTTTTTGTGAACACCTCTACCAGCACCGGAATATCCAGATTTAGAGTCAATTATTATGCTGTTAAATTTAATTAGATTTTTCTTAAATAATGGAATAAGTGGCAAAAGAATAGAAGTTGGATAACAACCAGGACATGAGATAATATTATACTTTTTAATCTCTTTTCTGTTTATTTCAGGAAGTAAATAAATACTTTTCTTTATCAACTTAGGTGCACGATGTTTTTGTTTGTACCACTTTAAATAATCAGAGGCTTTGTTTAATCTAAAATCTGCAGCAAGATCAATTAAAGTATGATTTTTACTCAAATGTTTTGATAAATCTTGAGCTTCCCCATTTGGAAGTGCTGTAAAAACAATCTGAACATCATTTAATAGTTTTTTATTAAATTTTACAATTTTTGGTAATTTATATCTCGACAAAGATTTATCGTAAAATTTAATATTTTTACCAACAGAGGAATTACCACAAAGGAATTTAATATTAATATATTTATGTTTAACTAATAATTTAATTAATTGAACACCGATGTATCCAGTTGATCCAGCGACTAATGCATTTAGCTTAAGCATTTTTTATTATAACAGTTAAAAATTAAAAAAAAATTATCTTTTAGAGAATTGGAAGCTTCTTCTAGCTTTTCTTCTACCAGGTTTTTTTCTTTCAACTGCTCTTGAGTCTCTGGTAGTAAGTTTCTCTGTTTTTAAGGTAGCTTTTAGATTTTCATCAAATAATACTAAAGCTTTTGAAATACCGTGAACCATAGCCCCTGCTTGGCCTGTAGGTCCTCCTCCTTTTACACTACATCTAACATCGTAATCTGTAGCTTGATTAATAATTTCAAAAGGTCTTGTAATTTGCATTTTATGTGTTTCATCTGCGAAATATTCATTGAACAATTTACCGTTTACATAAATTTTACCAGAACCTTTTTTTAACCAAACTTTAGCTATTGATGTTTTTCTTCTTCCTGTAGCATATTTACTATCTTTAAAATCTAATTTTAATTTAGGAGATTTTGATGCTGATTGAGTATTTTCCATATTAGTTTCTAGCTATATTTTTACTATTTAATTTATCTAACTCAATAACTGTAGGATTTTGTGCTGAATGTGGATGGTCATTACCAGCATAAATTTTTAATTTTGTTAATTGTTTTCTACCTAATACACCACCTGGTAACATTCTTTTAACTGCCATTTTTAAAGTTTCACCTGGTTTTTTTTCATGAAGTTTCTCCGGTGTAGTAACTTTAATCCCTCCAGGGTGACCAGTGTGTCTGTAATATTTTTTATCTTGAAATTTTTTTCCAGTAAATTTTGCTTGTTCAATATTTTTAACAACTACAAAGTCGCCATCATCCATATGAGGAGTGTATGTAGTTTTATTCTTGCCTCTTATAATATTAGAAACAACAGTTGCTAATCTTCCAACAACTGCATTCTTAGCGTCTATTTCATACCAAGATGATGTTAATTGGTCTTTTTTAGTGAATTTTGTCATTGTGCGAGGATTAATACTATTAATAATTACAAAGTCAAATTTATATTTAGCTTGAATTATATAGCTTATATGCTAGAAAGTACTTGCCGATTTGATCCTATTGCGGGCTTATAACTGCTAAAAAGGAAATTTCATAAAATTGATATAATCGGTAGGCATTTGAACTGTATTGTGCGCCTAACATAATGTTGAAGCACTAAAAAAGGAGTAAAATGACTAAAAAAAGAAACAACCCTGAAACTATAGCTATACATGGTGGTGACTATAGAAGTGATCCAGCAACTAATGCTGTAGCTGTGCCAATTTATAGAACAACATCATACCAATTTAACAACACAGAGCACGCTGCTAACCTATTCGCTCTAAAAGAGTTTGGTAATATTTATACGCGTATAATGAATCCAACAAATGACGTACTGGAAAAAAGAGTAGCTGCACTTGAAGGAGGTCTTGCGTGTTTAACTGTATCCTCAGGACAAACCGCATCAACATTTGCTATACTTAATGTTGCTCAAGCAGGCGATAATATAGTTAGTTCTACTGATCTTTATGGTGGAACTGTATCTTTATTTACACATACTCTTAGTAAACTTGGTATAGAAATAAGATATGCAGATCCAAGTAATCCTGAAAATTTTGAGAAGTTAATAGATGACAAAACTCGGGCCTTTTACGGAGAAACTTTACCAAATCCATATTTAAGAGTGTTTCCAATAAAGGAAGTTTCTGACATTGGAAGAAAATATAATATACCATTAATCATGGACAACACTGCATCACCTGTCATTTGTAAACCAATAGAGCATGGTGCTGCTGTAGTAATACATTCACTCACAAAATATATAGGTGGGCATGGAACAGCAGTAGCAGGAAGTATCGTTGATAGTGGTAACTTTGATTGGACCGCAGATCCCAAAAGACAACCTTTGTTTAATGAACCTGATGCTAGTTATGGCGGTGTAATTTGGGGTAAAGCTGTTCCAGAATTAACAGGCGCTAATGTACCTTTCGCGGTTAGAGCAAGAGTTTGTTTATTGAGAGACTTAGGATCAGCATTGGCTCCAGATAATGCTTTTGCAATAATTCAAGGGCTTGAAACGGTTGCTCTAAGAATGAGACAACATTGTGCTAATGCTGAATATGTAGTTGAATTTCTTAAAAAGCATAAAGAAGTTACAAAAGTTATTTATTCTACTGAACACGATAAACCAATTGCTGATAGAGCAAAAAAATATCTTAAAGGTGGAAATGGACCAATGATCGGCATCGAGCTTAAAGGTGGAATTGAGGCTGGCAAAAAATTTATCGAGTCTTTAAAGATGTTTTATCACGTTGCTAATATTGGAGATGCTAGAAGTTTAGCAATTCACCCAGCGAGCACAACTCATAGTCAATTAAATGAGAAAGAACTAGCTGCATCGGGTGTTACGCAAAGTTATGTAAGACTTTGTATTGGGATTGAACACATTGATGATATTATTGAGGATTTAGATCAAGCATTGAACAAATCTTCTAAAGGCAATTTAAAAGCTGTAAGCTAATTAGAGGTTTTAATGTCAACAAATAGAAACTAATAAATAACCTCTTTATATTTTGTAATATAAAGAAAATACAATGTTGAAAGTATTATTAAAATAGAATTTATCTGGTGTAGAGACGCATAAAGCATTTTTACTCCAGATAAAAGTGTAAGAATTCCCAAAAAAATTTGAGACAATAAAGCAATTCCAATAACAAAAATTGGAGTTATTAAATTTATATTTCCATTTTTTAAAACTAAGTAAAGTATGTATAAATATATTATAAAAATTAAATACGCTAAATTCCTATGGATAAATTGAACTAGTGATTGATCATCAAATACTGTGATATTAAAAAGATCTGCTATCATACTATCATCAGGAAAGAATGAAGAGCCCATTAATGGCCAAGTATTATAAATTTTTCCCGCATCCATGCCGGAAACAAATGCTCCAATTATTATCTGTAAAAATAACAATACAAAAAATAATTTAATTGAGTTTAATTTAATATTAATTTGATTTATTTTTACATCAGTTAGATTTAAATATTTCCAAAAAACTATAGATAAAATGATAAAAGCTGTAACTAAATGCAGTGATAATCTATAGTGACTAACATCAACTCTATCAACTAAACCACTAGAAACCATATACCATCCGATAAATCCTTGAAAACACACTAAGAAAAAAATTATTGAATATTCTTTTAAAATCCAAACACCATTTTTGATTGTAAAATAGATTAAAGGTAAAAGGACAGTTAAACCAATTAATCTTCCCAACTGACGATGAGCCCATTCCCACCAAAAAATTACCTTAAATTCATTCAAAGTCATATTAAAATTTTGCTCTTTATATTCAGGTATTGTTTTATAAAGATCAAAATATTCTATCCATTTATAACTTGTTAAAGGAGGCAATGTACCCACAAAAAGCTCCCAGCTAATAATTGATAGGCCAGAGTCAGTTAGTCTAGTTAGGCCCCCTACTAAAATTATAATCACGATCATCAATAATAAAGTGATCATCCATATTTTTAATTGAGAATTTAAAGAATAATTCTGACTGTACATGAATAGATAAATATAATAATTATTAATTAAACCAATAAATTAAATGTCGCCAAAAAACAAAAAAAAATTAGAAATAATAAGGTCTAAATTAGATAAATTAGATAATAAGTTGTTATCCTTAATTAAATATAGAACAAATCTTGTTAAAGAAGTTTTAAAACTTAAAGAGTTTAAAAAAGAAATAGTAGATAAAAAGCGTATCAATTTTATACTTAAAAAAATTCACTCAAAATCTAAAAAACTAAAGATTGATCCTAAAATTACTAATCGGATATGGAAAAATATGATTTTATCTTATATCGATTTCGAAAGAAGAAACTTTAAAAAAAAATAACTACTTACTATGCGGTGGAAGTTTCTTTTCCACAAACATTTCATGTTTTCTTGTATCTGGATTGTATTTTTTTGCTGAAAGTTTAACTTTAGCTTTCTCTCCTCCAGCAGGTTTTTTAACATAATAGAAGTAAGGACTATCAGGTTTGGCTTCGGGAACCATTCTTACTTTAACGTGAGTTTTTTTTGCCATCTTTTAATTCTTTTAGTTTACTTGAAATTTTTAATAACTTATTTCTTAAATTTTCAGTTCTTATAGATTTATCTGCAATTTCGTCAAGCTTTAAAGAGTCTGTATTATTTAATATTTTTTTTACACCTTTTATTGTCATGCCCTGATCTTTAAGTAAAAATTTAACTTTTTTAAGGAGATTTATTGTTTTCTCATCATAATATCTTCTATTTGAGTTTAATATCTTTGGTTTAATTTGCTTAAATTGGGTCTCCCAAAATCTAATGACATGTGTCGGTAAATCACCTTTAACATTAGATTTAAGATTTAATATTTTAGCAACTTCACCAATAGTTTTATAAGCACTATCTGATTTATCCATTATCTTTCAAATTAATAAATTCTTTAAATTCCTTTGATGGTTTAAATAACACAACATCTCTACTTGAAATTACTTTTGTTTCTTTAGTTTTAGGATTTCTTCCAATTCTAGATTTTTTTTGTCTGATAGAAAAAGTACCAAATTTAGATAATTTTAATTTTTTTTCATTTTTAATGTTAGATACTATTATCGATAAAAAATCTTCAATTAAATTTTCTGCTATTTGTTTTGAAAAACCAAGCTGCATATAAACTAAATTAACTAAGTCTTTTTTAGTTAAATTAATTCTCATTTTTTAAATATTTTGCTTAATCTTTTCTATCAAATTACCTTTTACAATTCTATGACAAACATCTAAAGAATTTGAAAATCCTATATGGTCAGTTCCTCCATGACTTTTTACAACCGGTGAGTCTAACCCAATAAAGATAGCTCCGTTATATAATCTTGGATCTAGTCTTTTCTTAAATTTCCTTAAATTAGATATATTTAATAAAGATGAAATTTTACCCATAAATGTCCCCGTCATAGCAATTTTTAATTCACTAGTTATAAAATTAGCCGTACCTTCTGCAGTTTTTAATGCAACATTTCCCGTAAAACCATCTGATACAATTACATTAACCTCTCCGTCCATAAGATGATTGCCTTCGATATATCCTGCAAAATTATAAGTATCTGATTTTTTTTCATTTAATAATTGGTAGGTTTCTTTTATTGTTTCATTACCTTTTAATTCTTCTGAACCAATGTTTAATAAAGCAACATTAGGTTTATCATTAGGATATAGTGAAGTGTACAAAGAAGCTCCCATTATTGAAAAATCTAACAAATTTTTTGAACTGCATTCAATATTTGCACCTAAGTCTAATACGACACTCATTCCTTTTTTATTTGGCCATAATGCTGATAAAGCAGGTTTGTCAATGCTCTCGATCATTTTTAAATTTAATTTTGATACAACTAATAATGCACCTGTATTCCCGGCTGATATAACTATATCGGCTTCTTTTTCTTTAACACTTTGAATAGCAAGCCACATGCTGGTATTCTTGCCTCTTTTAGCTCCCTCTAATGGGCTGTCTGTACTTTCTATTTTATTTTCAGTATGAATTATTTCAAAAAATTCTTCAGGAATTTTTTTATCAATTATTGGATGTATTTTATTTTTATCACCAAAGATTTTAAAAAAATTTTTTTTATTTAATTTATGGTTTAAAACAATTCCATCAATGATTTTTTTTGGCGAACCATCGCCACCCATTGCATCCACTGCAATTTTTATCAAATCTGACATTATAAGAGTTTATTATATACTATTCTTTTGGGTCTAAAACTTGTCTTCCCTTATACATGCCTGTTTTTAGGTCAAGATGATGAGAAAGCCTATATTCACCAGATTTTTTATCCTCAACTATATTTTTAGTTGAAAACTTCATAGTTTGAGCTCTTCTCATTCCAGTTCTGGAAGGGGTTTGTTTTCGTTTTGGTACAGCCATAATTAATTGTTACTTACACTTTTTAGAAAAGAATTCAAAGTTTTTTTTGATAAATTTTCGTTAAATTTTTCAAAATATTCAAGCAAATATTCAATATTATTGAAATCTATCAAAAATAATGAAATTTTTTTTAATTTTTGATCTTTTGATAATTTGTCCCAAAAATGGACTTCAGAAACCATTGAATGAAATAAATTAATATAATCTTTCATTTTTTTATTTATTGTTTGGTCACCATAGCCAATTTCCCTAATAGATAACTCTAGTTGACGAAAATTATAGTCATAAATATCTTGTAAAATGACTGTATTATTTTTGTTTTTAAAATTTTTTAAAATAAATGAAAAATGTAATAAAAAAATTACTAATCTATCAGAAAAGTTATCTTGTCTATTAAAATCTCTATATAGATCTTTATTTGTAGATAATTTAATAAGATTATTATAAAAGTTTAAGTAATTATTTTTCATGAAAAAATTATATTTATTAATTCTTTTTATACTTATATCAAATTGTTCGTTAAAAAAAATAGTCCAACATCATGGAGTTCATAATCTTGAAAAAAAACAAGCAAAACTTAAAGTAAATCAATCAAATAAAAATGATATAATTAATATTATTGGTCCTCCATCTACAAAAAGTAAGTTTGACAATGATGTGTATATTTATATTGAAAGAAAAACAAGTTCATCAAAATTAAGAAAGTTAGGAAAAAAAGTTTTGATAGAAAATAATGTTTTAATCTTAGATATTGACAACAGGGGAATTTTAGTTGCTAAACAATTTTATAATAAAGATGATATGAATAAAATAATATTCGATAAAAATCTCACGACATCAAACTATTCAAAACAATCATTTATTTATAATTTCTTTAGCACCCTAAGACAGCGTATTGACGATCCTAGGGGTGTGAAAAGAAACAAAAATTAGCCTGCTATTACAGCTAAAAGTAATAGTGCAACAATATTTGTAATCTTAATCATTGGATTTACTGCTGGCCCTGCTGTATCTTTATAAGGATCTCCAACAGTATCACCGGTAACAGCTGCTTTATGAGCCTCAGAACCTTTTCCACCATGATTGCCGTCTTCAATATATTTTTTTGCATTGTCCCACGCTCCACCACCAGCGGTCATTGAAACAGCTACAAATAATCCTGTTATAATTACTCCAAGAAGCATTGCACCAACTGATGCCAAAGCAGCTACTTGTCCACCGATAGATAAAATAATAAAATAAAGTACAACTGGTGATAATACTGGTAGCAATGAAGGTATAATCATTTCTTTAATTGCAGCCACAGTTAGTAAATCTACTAACTTAGCATAATCAGGTTTTTGTTTTCTTTTCATTATACCTGGGAATTTTTTAAATTGTCTTCTTACTTCAACAACAACGGCTCCCCCTGCTCTTCCTACAGCTTGCATTCCCATTGAGCCAAAAAGATAAGGCAACATTCCACCAATTAATAAACCAACAACTACATAAGGGTTAGATAAATCAAAAGTTACAACAATACCTTCTAATGCAGATCCAGCTTCTTTTGAAAAATGCTTAATGTCCTCAGTATAAGCTGCAAATAAAACTAAAGCACCCAAACCAGCAGAACCAATTGCATAACCTTTTGTAACAGCTTTAGTTGTGTTGCCTACTGCGTCTAAAGCATCAGTCGTTTTTCTAACTTTTTTATCAAGATTAGACATTTCAGCAATACCACCAGCATTGTCAGTAACTGGTCCGTATGCGTCCAAAGCAACAACCATACCAGCTAATGCAAGCATAGTAGTTACAGCAATTGCAATACCAAAAAGTCCAGCAATAGAATTTGTGATGAGAATACCTGCAACAATTATTAAAGCTGGAATAGCAGTTGCTTCCATAGAAACTGCCAAACCTTGAATAACATTTGTTCCGTGACCTGTTGTAGATGATAAAGCAACAGATTTAACTGGTCTATAACTTGTCCCTGTATAGTATTCAGTTATCCAGATTAATAATCCAGTAATAACTAACCCTATAACACCACAATAATATAAATCCATTCCATTAAATGTTTTATCATTTACTGTATATTCATTTGTAAAACCAATTACGTGATCTGTAACAGGCCATAATATTATTAAGGAAGCTACTGCAGAAACAACAAATCCTTTATACAAAGCATTCATAACGTTATTACTTTTTCCAAGTTTAACGAAAAATGTTCCAATAATAGATGTTAATATACATGCTGCACCAATAGATAAAGGGTAGATCATCATATTAAGATCACCAACAAAGAAAATTGAAGATAATACCATTGTTGCAACAATTGTAACTGCATAAGTTTCAAACAAATCAGCAGCCATACCAGCACAATCTCCTACGTTATCACCAACGTTATCTGCAATTACAGCAGGGTTTCTAGGATCATCTTCTGGAATTCCAGCCTCAACTTTTCCAACTAAATCAGCACCAACATCTGCACCTTTTGTAAAAATTCCACCACCTAATCTTGCAAATATAGAAATTAGGGAAGCACCAAAACCTAATGCAACTAAAGCATTTACAATTTCTCTTTCATCAACATTAGATTTTAATAATATATAATAATATACAGCTATAGATAATAGCGCCAAACCAGCAACCAACATTCCAGTTACAGCACCAGATTTAAATGCAACGGATAGACCTTGAGCTAAGCCTTTTCTAGATGCTTCTGCTGTTCGCACGTTAGCTTCTACAGAAACTAACATTCCAACGTACCCTGCAATACCTGATAGAGCAGCACCAATTAAATAACCAAGACCTACTAGTGGACTAAATGCAATACTCACAATCACTAAAACTACAGCACCAACAATAGCAATAGTTTTGTATTGTCTTGCTAAATATGCTTTTGCACCAATTTGAATTGCAGATGCAATATCTTGCATTTTTGCATTTCCTGCACTTGAATTAAGAATATTTTTACCAGTTAAAAATCCATAAACGATAGATAATAAACCAGCTCCAATTGTGTATAATAGTATTGTTTCGACTGTTCCGCTCATATTAACCTTAAGTTGTTGGTTGTTAAATTTTTAAGCCCGCACAATACAAAAAAAGATAGAAAAGACAACGATTAACTTCTAAAACTGATGAATATAACCTTTGGATTTAGCTCGTATTTGCTTGCCTTTTTCATCGAATATCAAAGATCTATCTTTACCAGATACAATTTTACCAATTTTAGTTATTTTAATTCCAGTTGTTTTAGAAGCTTTTTGAATGATTCTAGCGTTCTTAATATCTGCAGTAAATAATACCTGATAATCATCTCCATTAGAAATTAAATTAATTTTATTCAATCTTTGTTTTTTAATTAAATTACTCAATTTATTGGAAACAGGTATTTTATTTTCAAATAAGTGAAATGATAAACTTTGTCTATTAATCATTTTTGATAAATCATCAATTAATCCATCTGATACATCAATAGAGCTGTTTGCAAATTTCAATAAATATTTTGTCAAATTAAAAGGTAACTCTGGTTTGTAATATTTATCTACAAAGAATAATTTGTCTTTATTTTTAAATTTAACTTTATTACTTAATGCTTTAAGTCCTAAATAACTATCTCCCAAATTTCCGGTCACATAAATGTCATCATTTGATTTAGCTTTATTACGATAAATTATTTTATTTGAATATCCCAATGAGGTGATTGTAAAACTTAGTCTGGTTGAAAAGGTTGTATCTCCTCCACATAAATCTATTTTAAATTTATTTTGTTCTGATTTAAGTGAATTTGAAATTTTATATAAATTATTTTTTGTAAATGTTTTTTTATTACCTGAACCAGAAATAAAATAAAACTTTGGTTTTACTCCTTTACAAATTAAATCAGAAATTGATGACCTTAATATTTTTTTAATTACTAAATCCGGGGATTTAAAATCATAAAAATGCGTACCAATATTGTATGTATCAACAGATATAACAACACCTCTTTTTTTATCAAAAAAAACATCGTCGTTTAGATTAAGAGCAGATTTATTTTTTTTAGCTATTTTAAAAAAATAATTATTTATTAGATCAAATTCATGCATTGTTAGATCTTAATTTTTTTCCAACGTTGTCTAATAAAGCATTAAGATACTTTGTTTGTGAATCTTCAAGAAAAAAATTAGATGAATTTAAATATTCTTTAATAATTATATTAATAGATAAATTTGGCTTATACATTAATTCATAAGTTGCTGCTTTTAAAATTGTTTGAAAAACTTTGTCTAATTTTTCAAATACAAATTCATCACCTAATTTATTATTTAATTCATCTAAAATAAGATCGTTTCTTTCTATCGTTCCTAAAACAATATCTTTAATAAACTTTTTAAATCTGTGTTTTGGAAAATCTAAAACATCATCTTCATTATAAAATTTACCATATAATTTCTGAATAATTATAACTCTAGGGTTATTTTTTGGATTAAAATGAATTCTCATTTTTGAGACAAAACTGAAATCACAGCTTCTGCAGCTTCAGCACCCTTTTTTCTTCTTTCTCTTGCTTGAGCCATATTAAGACAGGTAATTATTCCATTTCCAATTGGTTTTTTACTATCTATAGATAATTTCATTATGGCATCTGTTGAAGTTTGAGAAATAAAATCAAAGTGTGGTGTTTGACCTTTAATTACACATCCTAAAGCTAAAAAACCATCATATTTTTTTAAATTTTTAGAGATTGTAACAGGAATTTCAAAAGCACCGGGTACTTTAATAATTTTTATTATATTTTTTTTTGGAATTATTTTTAAAGCACTGCTTATTAAACCATTAGCAATATCTTTATAATAATCTGCTACAACAATTAAATATTTTTTTTTCATCAAATTAATTCCTGTTTTATAATTTTTATACCATAACCATCAAGACCAATAACTTTTTTTGGTGATTTGGTGATTAATATCATGTTTTTAATTTTTAAGTCTTTAATAATTTGAGCTCCAATACCATAATTTCTTATTAACTTGTCATTTCCCTTTTTATAAAAGTCTTTGTTTTTATAATCTTTTAAAGTTTGAGTTACTGATTTTAAATTTGAGTCTTTGATAAATACTAAAACACAATTTTGATATTTTCTAAAATAGTTTAAGGTCTTGTTAAATGAATTTGGTAATGATTGATTTATTAGATAGTTTTGGACGACATTAGATGAAATTACTCTTACTCTTGGATTAATACCTTTTTTTATTTTACCTTTTATTAATGCAAAATGTTCTGAGCCATCTAAAAGATTCTCATAAATTCTAATATTGTATTTTTGATTTTTTACATCAATCTTACTTTGCTTTTTAAGTTTAATAAGCTTTTCTTTTTTAAGTCTATATGCGATCAGATCTTCTATCTTTCCAATTTTTAATTTATGTTTTTTTGCAAAATTGAATAAATCTTGACCTTTAGCCATTGTTCCATCTTCATTCATAATTTCACAAATTACAGCAGAGTTATTTTTTTTTGCTAATTTAGATATATCAACTGAAGCTTCAGTGTGTCCTGCTCTAACAAGCACTCCACCATCTTTTGCTATTATTGGAAACACGTGACCAGGTGAAACAATCTCATTTTTATTTGCATTTTTTTTTGAAGCAATTTTGATTGTTTTCGCTCTATCTTTAGCGGATATACCTGTTGTTATTCCTTTTTTTGCCTCAATAGAAATTGTAAATGCTGTCTTGTTTCTTGATTGATTTACTGGAGACATTAAAGATAAATTTAATTTTTTTGCTTGAAGTGAATCAAGAGCTAAACAAATTAAACCTCGACCGTATTTTGCCATGAAGTTAATGTTCTTTGCATTTGAATCTGATGTAGAAATAACTAAATCTCCCTCATTTTCTCTTTTTTCATCATCTACTAAAATAAACATACCACCTTTTTTGGCTACGCTTATAATTGACTCTATTGAGGTAAAGTTATTTTTTTCCATTAAAATAGTTCCTAACGTATTTAGACAAGATATCTATCTCTATGTTGACTAAACTAGATTTTTTTAAAGTTGATAAATTTGTTTCTTTGTAAGTGTGAGGGATAATCCAAATTTGGAAACCTTTTTTAGTCACTTTTGAAATTGTAAGAGAAATACCATTCACACAGATTGACGCTTTTTCTATTAAGTGTTTTCTTTCCTTTTTAGGTAAATCAAAGTCAAAAAGAAATGATTTATCTATTTTTTTAATACTTAATACTTTACCAACAGTATCAACATGTCCTTGACAAATATGTCCTGAAATTTTTGTCCCATATTTTAAAGGTAATTCTAAGTTTATTTTATCTTTTATTTTTAAAAATTTGAATTTTGATCGAATTATCGTTTCTTTCGAAAGATAAAATTCCATAATTTTGGATTTATATGAAATTAAAGTTAGACAAACACCATCACAGGCAACAGACAAACCCATGTCTTTATTGGATACTTTAACATTACTTTTAACAAAAATATTAAGACCTTTAGGTCTTTTAATAATTTTAGTAATAGTACCTTGGTTATAAATTATTCCGTTAAACATTTTTTTTAACTATATAGTGTTATTCTGTCTTTTCGTAAATTGAGATTTAGATTAATTTTTGTTTTATATTTTTGATTTAATATATTTTGACTACTAAATTTCAAATATTCGAAGTTTTTAGATAGGTTTTTTGGACTTTTATACAAATAAAATTTATTAAAAATTTTATTCTTAATCAGTGAATTTGTTAATTTATCTCCCCCTTCAATTAACAAATTTCTGCATCCATAATTATGTAATTTTTTCAAAATTAATTTAATGTCAAATCTGTTATTTCTATCAATTTTAGATTTAATTAGATGAATTCCTTTTCTTTTAAATTTTGTAATTTTTGATTTATCAGCTTTATTATAAAAAATTAAAGTATTTTTGTTTTTAGAAGATTTAATTATATAACTGTTTGTTTTAGAATTTAGCTTGTTGTCTAAAATAATTCTTTTTGGAGAAAATTTTTCAAAACCCTTCAAACGACAATTTAATTTTGGATTATCTTTATTAAGTGTTTTGTGAGTAATCATCAAACTATCATTTTGATATCTCAACATATGTGTAAATTGATCTGAATAAGAATTTGTAATCTTTTTCTGGTTCTTGCTGTATATAATATTGTTTTTTGAAATAGCTATTTTGCCAGTAACAAAGGGTAATTTTTTCTTTCTGTTAAAAAAATAAGGCAAATAAAAACTTTCAATTTTGCTTTTTAATAAACCTTTTTTTACAATTATTTTTTTTGACTTTAAAATTTTAAAACTTTTATTTCTTACTCTTTTATCTATGTCGGTAATTGCATATATAACCTCTGAAATTCTAGATTTTATTATCGCGTCAGTACATGGTGGTGTTAATCCATGATGACAGCATGGCTCTAAAGTAACATACATTTTTGAGCCTTCTAATTTTTCAAAACTATTTTTAATCGCATTTAATTCAGCGTGTGGTCTTCCATTAAATGAGGTTTGTCCTATGGAAATAATTTTATCATTTTTGACAATAACACAGCCTACAGAAGGATTTAATCCGGTCTGTCCATGACGAGATTTAGCCAAGTCCAAGGCTAATTCCATGTAAAATTTATCTTTTGATGAAAATTTATCTTTTTTTGTAGACATCAAGCTTGTCCACGAATTGTACGAAATCTTTTTCTTCTCTAAAATTTCTATATACTGATGCAAATCTTACATATCCAACTGGGTCTAAATCTTTTAATCCATCCATAACCATTGTCCCAATTGTATTTGTTGATATCTCTCCTTGTCCTAGTTCTTCAAGAGATCTTGAAATGTTACTGATGAATTTTTCTATTGTGGCCGTATCTATTGGTCTTTTTTTTAAAGCTATGTAGATAGATTTAGATAATTTATCACGATCAAATGATGATTTTCTTCCATTTTTTTTAACTACCATCAATTCTCTAAATTGAATTCTCTCAAATGTAGTAAATCTTTCACCACATATACACAATCTTCTTCTTCTTATTGCGGTACCATCTTCAGTTGGACGTGAGTCTACAACAGATGTATCACCTTTTTTTTCGCAAGGACAAATCATTTACTAAAGGTTCTTATATATCGGAAATGAAGAAGTTAAAGAAATAACTTCATTTTTTACTTCGTTTTCTATTTTACTGTTATCTGTTGGGTTTTCAGATAAACCTTTCAGAGTTTTTGTTATTAATTCACCTACTGTTTTAAACTCATTTAATCCAAATCCACGAGTTGTAGCCGCTTGAGTTCCTAATCTTATTCCAGATGTAATCATGGGTTTTTCTGTATCAAATGGAATACCATTTTTATTACATGTAATGTTTGCTCTAGATAAACTTTCTGCAGCGAGATTTCCTTTTACATTATAAGGTCTCAAATCAACCAACATCAAATGTGTATCTGTTCCATCTGAATAAATTTTAAATCCATTATTTTTTAAAGTTTCGGCCAAAATTTTTGCGTTTGCTAAAACAGATTTAATATAATCTTGAAATTCTGGTTGTAGCGCTTCAAGAAAGCCAGCTGCTTTTGCGGCAATAATATGCATTAAAGGTCCACCTTGGTAACCAGGAAAAACAGCTGTGTTAAATTTTTTAGCAAGTTCTTCGTGATTAGTTAAAATTATTCCTCCTCTTGCACTTCTAAAAACCTTATGAGTTGTTGAAGTAACCACATGAGCATAGTCACAAGGATTTGGATAACCTTTACCTGCAACTAATCCTGAAAAATGAGCCATATCAACCATTAAGTATGCCCCAACTTTATCTGCAATCTCTCTAAATCTTTTAAAGTCAATTACTCTTGAGTAAGCACTTCCACCCGCAATGATTAGTTTAGGCTTATGTTCTAATGCAAGTTTTTCAACATTATCATAATCTATCAGCTCGGATTCTTTATCTACATCATAGCCCACAGCATTAAACCACTTACCGGACATTGAAATTTTTAATCCATGAGTAATATGACCACCTGAATTTAAACTCATGCCCATAAATGTGTCACCAGGGCTTAACAAAGCTAAAAATACAGCTCCATTAGCTTGTGCTCCTGAGTGTGGTTGAGCATTTGCAAATTTACAATTAAATAATTTTTTTAATCTTTCAATGGCAAGGTTTTCTGCTATATCAACATGCTCGCATCCATTATAATATCTTTTACCAGGATAACCTTCGGCATATTTATTAGTTAAAACCGATCCTTGTGCTTCTAATACTGCTTGAGATACTATATTTTCAGACGCAATTAGCTCAATATGTTGTTGCTGTCTGATTAATTCATCTTTAATAGCTTTATAAAGCTCAGGATCTTTTAGAGATAAACTATCCTCAAAAAAACTTTTATAACTATCATTTAAATAATTTTTTTCACTCGACATAATTATATTTTCTTAACCCTTCTTGAGTGTCTTCCACCCTCAAATTTTGTATTTAAAAAAACACTTACAAATTTCAAAGCATTTTTTTTGGTTATCAACCTTGACCCTAATGTAATGATGTTTGCATCGTTATGCAATCTGGATAATTTCGTTGATTTTAGATTAAAACATTGTGCTGCGCGAATATTTTTATGCTTATTTGCCGCAATATTCATGCCAGTCCCAGATCCACACACTAAAATGCCAACATGAGTCTTATTAAGTTTTACTCTTTTAGCAACTTTATGAGCATAGTCGGGATAATCAACACTGCTATCATCTTTAGGACCAAGATCTTCAAATTTTATTTTTTTATTTGTTAAGTAATCTTTGATTTGTTCTTTTAATTTAAATCCAGCGTGATCTGACGAAATAAATATTTTTCTCAAATTAATTAAATTTGTAATCTAAAACACAAGCAACTAAATGTATTCTATTCTCTTCTCCACCATTAAATGCATTGTGATACTTAGTATTGTTTGTAACCCAAACTGAACCATCAGCAGGCATATGTTTTGCAACATTATCAATTACCATTATACAACCCGGATTTGTTATTATGGGTATGTGTAATCTTGGTTCAGGATCTCTATGCCAACTTAAAGTTGATCTTGGCTCTTTTAAAAGAATTCTCACTCTTCCAAGTTTATATTTTTGTGAAAGAACATCATAAACCTCTTTAAAATATGTGTTGTCATAGTCTTTAATAAATTCTGAGTAAGATGCTTCATCAATCATTTCGTCTCTAGAAACTTCTTTTCCTGATTTGTCAGGTTTAGTCCAGTACACTCCACGAGCTTTATTTCCTTTGATTGAATCTGGATCACCCGGTATTTGGGTTAATGATATAGCTCCAAAGTGAGTAACACCTGCATCTTCAAATTTTTTAATCTTAACTATTTGGTGATATGCTTCTTGTAATTTCTCTATATCAAACTTAATTTCTTGTTTCTGGAAATCACTAAAGTCTAAAATTCTATCTTCCTTTTTGACATTTAAGTCTACAACTTTTGAATTTTCTGTCGCCATCAAGATTGCTTTGTACCTTTTTTATTGTATATGTGTATATTACATTTGTCGCAATTTGAAAGTAAATTAAAACATGATTATTGGAAAATACCCCAGTCTTAGACTTAGAAGAGGAAGAAAACAATCATGGTCTAGAAGGTTGATTCAGGAAAATTCCTTAAGTCCAAATGACTTTATACTCCCTATTTTTTTAATTGAAGGTTCAAATAAACGGCAAGAGATTTCATCTATGCCTGGCGTTTACAGATATACAATTAACAGATTAAGCCAAATAGTTGATCGAGCTATAAAATTAGGAATACCAATGATAGCTCTTTTCCCAAAGACACAAAACTCAAAAAAAGATGAATTAGGAACAGAATCACTGAATGAAAATAATTTAGTCTGTAAAGCGATACAAGAAGTCAAAAAAAGATACAAAAACCAAATCGGTATAATGTGTGATGTTGCTTTAGATCCTTATACATCACATGGTCATGATGGTTTGATCAAATCTAACACTATATTAAATGACGAAACAATTGAGGTTTTGATCAATCAGTCATTACTACAAGCTGAGATGGGTTGTGATGTACTAGCTCCTTCAGACATGATGGATGGCAGAATAGGAAAAATAAGAAAAGCTTTAGATAAAAATAAATTCCAAAACGTTCAAATATTATCGTACGCTGCAAAATATGCTTCAAGCTTTTATGGACCTTTTAGAGATGCAGTTGGATCTAAAGCTTCGTTAAAAGGAGACAAAAAAACTTATCAGATGGATTATAGAAATTCTGATGAAGCATTAAGAGAAGTCGCATTAGATATTAAAGAAGGTGCTGATATGGTAATGGTTAAACCAGGTATGCCCTACTTAGACATAATAAAAACAATTAAAGAAAAATTTAAATTACCTGTATTTGCCTATCAAGTATCAGGAGAATACAGCTTAATTGAAACAGCTATAACAAAAAAATTAATTAATAAAGATGCTATATATGAAAGCTTAGTTGCTTTTAAGAGAGCTGGTGCCAATGCAATAGTAAGTTATTACGCTGATAGAATTGATAAAATAATAAAATAATTATTTTAACGTATTTAAGAATAATAACCTGCTATTTGGATAATTTAAATTATTTGGTCTTAATATAGTTTTATCCAAATAATCGCCTACTAATTTCAAACCGTTCAATAAAGTCTCAAGATCATTAACTTCTATATCTTTTTCAATCAAAAAATTAGGTACATATTTTTTTTCATTTAAAGAACTTGCATAATATACAGTTTTGTTACCTTCTAAATCTTTTTCAACTAAATTTTCAATGGCTAAGTCATATCCTAATATTTTAAGCAACTCCAATTCCCAAAATATATATTTTTTTATCCAATCTTTTTCTTTTAAAATTAAAAATAAATTTTGAATTATAAAATAAACTTTATTGTTAGATTGAGACTCTGCTGTTAATATTTTGATCAAATTCATAGCGGATGTAATACAGGATAACTTTTGCTTATGATCAAAATATAATGGGGTGTAGGCATTTAAAATTTCAATTTTAAAATAACCTATTCTGTTTTCATTTTTAGAATTGTAATTAACATGGAGTTTATTACCAAGTTGAAGATAATTTTTAATTTTTTTTGAAGTACCGCCAAATATAATTCCGGATATCTTTCCTTTATCTTTTGTAAATAATTCAGCAATTAATGAATTTTCATTATATCTATTTTTACTTATTAAAAATCCTTCGTCTGACCAATTCATTTTTTATTTGTATTTTTTAAACATTCTATAGCAGCATTTTGTTCAGCTTCTTTCTTTGACTTTCCAGTCGCTATAAAATATTTTGTATTGGGCAATTTTACTCCAACTTTAAATATGGGTTTATGTCTTGGACCTGTATTTGAAATTAATTTATAAGTAGGTAATTTTTTAAAGTTTTTTAAAGTTAATTCCTGTAACTTTGTTTTTGCATCTATTTCTGTAACTACACTTTTTTCAATATGATCTTGCCACAAGTTTAAAATTGTTTTTTCAACTATTGTAAAACCCTTATCAAGATAAATAGCACCAATTAATGCTTCACAGCTATCAGATATAATTTTGTCCTCAATTTTTATTTTTTTATTGTTGGGGTTAAATGTTTTAACATAACTATCTAAATTGATTTTTTTTGCTATATCCAGACAAGTTTTTTTATTAACTAAAGATGCAAATTTTTTATCAAGAATACCCTCTTTTTCTCCTGGATAAATTTCTAAAAGTTTTTTTGCTATAACTAAACCAAGAACTCTATCACCCAGAAACTCTATCTTTTCATTATTTTCATTTGGATTAAAGCTTTTATGTGTGAGGGCTTGAACAAGTAGATCTTTATTTTTAAATTTTAAATCAATTTTTTTTTCTAAACTTTGATAGTTAATTTTCATTAATTAATTTTATTAAAGGTTCTATTAAATCTTATTGACTTATGCCATTTCCAAAATTCAATAAAACTTCCTATTCTTTTATCTGAAGAAAAAAATATAAATTGAGCTTTTCCTACTAAGTTATCTTTATGTACATATCCAACGCTTGTTAAGTACCTGCTATCTTTAGAACAGTCTCTGTTATCCCCTAAAAAGAAATAATGATCTTTCGGTACAGTAAATACATCAGAATTTTGATAGGTATAATCTTTTAGATAAACTGTATGAAACTTTTTTCCATTTGAAAGCTTTTCCTCAAACCTATACACATCAATACTTTTGTCTCCACAAAAAATAGTAGTTTTGTTATTAATTTTAGATTTAAGAATTTCAGAATTATTTAAATATAAATTAGAGTCTATAAACTGAATTTTATCACCAGGTAAACCAATTAATCTTTTAATGTAATCTGTTCGATTATCTGCTGGTGTTTTAAATACAATTACATCACCTCTTTCAGGACTACTAAACATAATTCTTTTGTTTAATATTGGAGGACTAAAAGGAAATGAGTGTTTGCTATATCCATAGGTATATTTTGTTACAAACAACCTATCACCTACTAATAAAGTAGGTTCCATGGATGAGGATGGGATATAAAATGGTTGTACTAAAAACGATCTAATTATAACTGCAATTATTAATGCATAAATTAAAGTTTTTATATTTTCTGAAAAAAAATTTTTATCTAATTTCATGATGTTTGAATAATTGCAAATGCAGTTGAGTATTTTTTTTCATCCGAAATCGAAAGAAAACATTTAAAATTTTTGATTTTAAAATTTTTTTGTATAATTTTTGTAATTTTTTTATTTTTAACATAATAAGGCTTTCCCATTTTATCATTAACAACTTCTATATCTTTAAAATTTAAATTCATACGAAAACCTGTGCCAAGAGCTTTAGAAAATGCTTCTTTTGCAGCAAATCTCTTCGAAAAATAAGCTACTTTATTGTTTGCTGCATTAGATTTTTTCAATTCTTTAGATGAGTAAATTCTTTTTTTAAATAATGGATTTTTAATCGATTTTTGAATTCTTTTATTTTCAACAATATCAACTCCAATACCTAGAATTTTCATTTATTTTTTTATAATTTTTTTAAAGTTTTTAATTACTTTTGAAAGTCCATCGAATATTGACTCTCCAATTATAAAATGTCCAATATTATACTCTTCAATTTCTTTTATTTTTGTTAACATTTTGGTTGTTTTATAGTCTAAACCATGACCAGCATGAACTTCTATATTTAAACTTGATGCTAATTTTGCACTTTTTTTAATTCTGTTTAATTCACTAGAATAATTTTTTTTTGATTTAACTAGATTTGCTAGTTTTCCAGTATGTATTTCAATACAATCAGCATTTAATTTTTTAGCAAGTCTAATGTCAATTGGGGAAGGGTTAATGAATAGACTTGTTCTTATCTTTGCCTTTTTAAATTTTTTAATTATTTTCTCTAATTTATTAAGATTTTTTTTTATATTTAAACCTCCCTCGGTAGTAATTTCTTTCCTATTTTCTGGAACTAAACATATAAAATTTGGTTTTATCTTAAGTGCTTTATTAACAATTTCTTTATTCATAGCAATTTCAAGGTTTACAGGTACATTTCTTAAACCACAGATTTTTTTTGCATCAATATCATTTATATGTCTTCTATCTTCTCTTAAATGAATTGTTACAGAATCGGCTCCATAACTAATACCTTTTTTAGCTGCGTATATTGGATCTGGATGTTTCTCTCCACGAGCGTTTCGTAAAGTTGCAATATGATCTATATTTACACCTAACCTTTTCACTTAATAAATCTGCTTCCTGGGGTTGTTATTGGTATAGATTTAAGTTCTAGTGGTAATTTATTTGCTTTGTAAGTTGGAACATCAATTTTTAAATGAGAAGTTATTCCAGTTTTTATTTTTAAAGATTGTTTGGTTGATCGATCAATAATAGATGCGAATCCAATTAATTTTGCTTTTGATTTTTTAATCAATTTAACACACTCCAAACTTGATTTTCCTGTAGTGATTACGTCTTCTATAATTAATACTCTTGCACCTTTTTTAATATTGAAACCTCTTCTGAGGGTAAATTTACCATTTACCCTTTCGCAAAAAATTGTTTCTTTTTTAAGTAATTTTCCTATTTCATATCCAATAATTACTCCTCCCATTGCAGGAGCTAATATTAAATCAATTTTTTTAAATTTTTTTTTAATTTTATTTGCTAAGGATTTACAAATTTTATCAGCTAAATTAGGGTAACTTAAAAGTTTTGCACATTGAATATATTTTGAAGAATGTAGACCTGAGGAAAGAACAAAGTGACCTTCTAATAATGCATTAGTTTTTTTTAAAATATTTAAGGATTTTTTGAGTGAAAGCATTTCTTTTTTCTTCGTGTCTAATTATCTTAAATTTTATACTCTTTTGTTTTAGCTCTGCAATAAAATTAGTAAAATTTTTAAGGTTTCTGATAATTAATTTAAATTTAAAATTAATATAATTGGGATTTTTACCAACCATTTCTAAGCTAGATATATTTAATTTATGACTTCCAATCAGTGAGCTTATATCTCCTAATTGACCTGGCTTATCAGGTAATGACATCCATAGAGTGGTGTTGTATTTTTTTGTTTTTTCCTCTTTTTGCTCTCCTTTATCATGCCAATATCTTCTTATTGCAGCTCTAGCTTTACCTGTTTTAGTTGTTGGTATCCAATGAAGTGACGGTGAATTATTTTTAGATGTTATAATATTTACACGATCACCATTTCTTAAAATGGTTTGTAGTTCGTTTTTGTTTCCATTAATTTCACAACCAACTGCTGAATTACCAATTTTAGTATGAACAGCATATGCAAAATCTATAGCGGTTGCGTCTTTAGGTAATTTAATTACAGAACCTTTTGGTGTGAAACAAAATACGTTTTCTTGAAACATTTGTAGTTTTGTGTACTCATATGAGTCTTCAGGGTTTTCATTTTTTTCTATAATCTCAACAAGATCTTTTAACCAATCATACTCTTTCCAACTTAAAGAATTAAATTTTTCAGAAGATTTATACTGCCAATGAGATGCAACACCTCTCTCTGCAAATTCGTGCATTTCATGTGTTCTAATTTGAATTTCTATTGGTTTTTTATTTGAACCAATTACAGAAGTATGAATAGATTTATAACCATTGATTTTTGGAGATGAAATATAATCTTTAAATTTTCCTGGTATACAATTCCATTTTTTATGAAAAATACCAAGAGTTTTGTAACAATCGTCTACGTTTTTTAAAATTATCCTAAATCCAATAATGTCTGTTATTTGCTCAAGGGAAACTCTTTTTTTTTGGACTTTTCTCCAAATTGAAAAAGGTGTTTTTTCTCTTCCATGAATCTCTGCATTAATCTCATTATCGTTCAATATTTCACTTAACTCAAAAGATTGTTCCTCAAATAAATCTTTTCTATCCAATTTTATTTCATCAAGTCTTTTTTTTATTAATTTTCTTGCATCATTGTTTAAAATTTCAAAAGACAAATCCTCAAGTTCGTCTCTTATTCTATGCATTCCCATTCTATCAGCTAATGGAGCATAAATTTCCATAGTTTCTTGAGCTATCCTTTTTCTTTTGTCCTCTTTTGTAATTGCTTTAATAGTCCTCATATTATGTAGTCGATCAGCAATTTTCACTAACAGAACTCTGATGTCTTTTGATGTTGCTAAAATTAATTTTCTAAAATTCTCAACTTTAGAATTAGCTCCGGCTGAATTTTCAAAAGCTGAAATTTTAGTTACACCATCTACTAAATCAGCAACCTCATCTCCAAATTCTTGTTTGATAGTTTCGTAAGTTGCAAAAGTATCTTCTATAGTGTCGTGCAATAGACCTGTTGTAATTGTAGCGCTATCTAATTTTAATTCAGTTAAAATATTTGCAACCTCAATTGGGTGAACAGAATAAGGATCACCCGATGCTCTTTTTTGACTCTCATGTGCTTTAACAGCAAAATTATATGCTTTATCCAATTTTTCAGGATTAAGAAATTTATTATAATTCTTAACTTTATTTATAAGTTCATTTGAATTAAGCATAATTGATATTATACCACTAAATCAAATTTGTTTAATAGATCTAATGTCTCTATCAGGAAGTAGAGAAATCAAGGTTTTAACATCAATTTGTTTATCAGGATGGATCCAATTCTTTTGAATCTCAAATAATGGAAATAATACAAAGTTTCTTTTGTGCATCATTTTGTGAGGTAAATTAATTTTAGAATTTTTTTTTGATACCAATTTATTAAAGTCGATTATATCTAAATCACATGTGCGAGGGGCATTTTTTTTTGCTTTTTTTCTCCCTAATTGATTTTCTATAGATTTACATATTTTTAATAGTTCTTGAGCACTGTAATAACATTTTAATTTTAAAATTATATTTAAGAACTTAGGTTTTCGTGGATCAGGCCAGGAAGGAGTTTCGTAATAACTAGATGCAGAGAGAAAATCTAAGTTATGTTCTGTTAATAAAAATTTTGCTTTTTCTATATTTGTTTTTCTTAGACCTAAATTTGAACCAATTCCTAAAAAAACAATTTTAGCTTGATTTTCTAATATACCTTGCTTTTTCACGGTTCCAATCTCTACTTTTTTTTGTTGCTCTTTTATCATATTGCTTTTTTCCTTTAGCAACAGCTAATTCTATTTTGGCCTTTCCTTTTTTAAAATACATTTTTGTTGGAACTAATGTGAATCCATCTCTTTGCATTTTACCTATTAATTTATTTATTTCTTTTTTATTAAGAAGTAATTTTCTATCATCCGTTGGATTATGATTAGAATAACTGGCTTGCTTGTATGGAGATATATGTGAATTAATTAAAACAATTTCACCTCCCTTTTCAACAGCATAAGACTCAGCGATATTCACCTTGCCCTCTCTTACTGATTTAATCTCTGATCCCTTTAAAACAATTCCAGCTTCAAAAAGATCTTCAAAAAAATAGTTAAAACTTGCTTTTCTATTTAAACAAATGATTTTCAAACCAGGATTGGTTTTTTTGTTCATTAAATTAAATTAGCAAACTGAAGAGCTTTTTTTACAATTTCTTTTGTTGTGTCTGTTACTTTAACAAGTGGTAGTCTTACATTGTCTTCACAAAGTCCTAAAAGTTTTGCAGCATATTTTACAGGACTAGGATTGCTCTCAACAAACATTGAGTGATGAACTGGTTGTAATATTTTATCTAATCTTTCTGCTTCTTTTATTTCATTATCAGTATCTGATTTTGAAAATCTCTGAAAATCAGAACAAAGTTTAGGCGCAATATTTGCTGTTACACTGATAGTACCTACTCCACCACGTTTATTAAATTCAAAAGCATTGTCATCATTGCCTGTTAATTGAATAAAATCTGTCCCCATTTTTTCAAGTGTCTGATTAACTCTATCTAAATCACCTGTTGCATCTTTAACACCTACTATATTTTTTAATTCATACAGTCTAGCCATTGTGTCCACTGACATATCAATCACAGATCTACCAGGAATATTATAAATTATAATTGGAATGCCACACTTGTCATTAATTGCTTTATAATGTTGATACAAGCCTTCTTGAGTTGGCTTATTATAATAAGGTGTAACTATCAAAGCACCGTTAGCTCCTGCTTTTTCTGCATGTGTGGTTAAAGAAATAGCCTCCTCTGTTGAGTTGGAACCCGTACCAGCAATAACTGGAATTTTTCCATTACTTTCTTTTATACATAAATCTATTACTCTTTGATGCTCATCATGACTTAATGTGGGAGATTCACCTGTTGTACCAGCCGGCACAAGTCCATTGGTACCATTATCGATGTGGAAATGGATTAATTTTATATATGCTTCCTCATCTAGACCATTATTTTTAAATGGTGTAATTAAAGCAACATTTGATCCTTTGAACATAAATACTTATAACATAGTTTAAAGATTCATATACTAAAAGATTATGCTCAAAAAAATATTATTTTTAGGTTACATCGTATCAATATTAATATTTTCAAATAATCTCTTTGCTGAAATCAATTCAGTTGTACCTTTAAAAAAACCTGTTTTAAGTAAAGAAGAAATTCAAAAGAAAATATCTATAAATATCCTTAAACCATTAAAGAAGCCCACGAAAACCAAAGAAATCGAAGAAGTGATTGTTAAAAAAGAGTTGGTTTTAAAAGAAAAAAAATTAAGTTTTAAAATACCGAAGAAAAAACCAACTATAGCTGGCACTAGCACAGCTAAGAATATTAAGATTTCAAGATATTATAGTAAAAAAGACTTTGGGTTAGCTAAAAAAGCCATTTCAGAAATGCAAAAAAGCAAATGGTCATCTGCACTTAAAATAGCAAAAAAAGCAAAAGATAACTCTATTTATAATTTTATACAATGGAGACATCTTTTAACGTCAGGTAACCAGGCGTCCTTTTACGATTATCAAGTTTTTTTAAATAAAAATTCAGATTATCCTAGAATAAGCAGAGTTAAATATCTTGCTGAGCATAAACTATCCACAGAAAGTGTTTCACCTAAAAAAATAATAAAATGGTTTGGTGAAAATGATCCATTAAGCGGTTATGGAAAAATGATACTTGGAGAAAGTCATATTTTAATTGGAGAGAAAAATAAAGGTACAAAACTTATTAAAGAAGGTTGGGTCACAGCAGATTTATCCAAAAATGAATTAAAATATTTTAGAAAAAAATATAAAAAATATTTAAATGCAGATGACTATATTAAACGAGCCGATTATTTAGCTTGGAACGGGGATCGTTGGGATTTACGAAGATTAATAAGGTATTTGCCAAAAGATTATGAACTTTTATATAATGCAAGACATCTTTTAATGAGTAAAGGTTATGGGGTTGACCAAGCTATAGCAAATGTTCCTCAAAAATTTAAGAATGATGCTGGTTTAAACTATGACCGATTAAAATGGAGAAGAAAAAAAGGACGTGTAGATTCTTCAACAGAAATCTTATTGAAAATAAAAAATGATAAAGAGTATTTAGTTAGGCCTGACAAATGGTGGAAAGAAAGAGAAATTATCTCAAGAGCATTGCTTTATAAAAAGAAATATGAAATTTCATATAAAATTTCAAGTAATCATGGAATGACTGAAGGGGCTGAATATGCAGCTGCTGAATGGATGAGTGGATGGATAGCTTTAAGTTTTTTAAATGATCCAATAACTGCTAAAGATCATTTTAGAAATTTTTATGAAAATGTTAGTTATCCAATAAGCTTGTCTAGAGGTGCCTATTGGCTTGGAAGAGCATATGAGAAAATAGGCGAAAGAGAGCAATCAAATAATTGGTACAGAGAAGCCACAAAATATCTTACTACTTACTATGGTCAGCTAGCTTTTTTAAAATTAAATCCAAATGGAAAATTTGAGTTAGAAAAAGATATGGAAATTGATCCAAAATATAGAATTCAATTTTTTAATAAAGAGCTTGTAAAAATTTCTTATCTTCTAGATGAATTAAAGAAAGACAAATATACAAAACATATTTTAAGGCATTTAGCTAACGACAATATAGCTAAGGGCAGTGAAGTTTTGGCTGCAGAATTAGCTACAAGCATAAACAGATATGACTTTGCTATTCAGGTTTCAAAAATTGCGTCTTATCAAAAAAGATTTCATAATAAATACAATTATCCAATAATTAGTACTCCTAAATATATTAATAAAAGAAAAATTCCAGAAAGTGCTTTGATCTTATCTATAATTAGACAAGAAAGTGAATTTGATTTGGAAGCTAATAGTCATGCTGGTGCAAAAGGATTAATGCAATTGATGCCCTACACAGCAAAATTAGTTTCAAAACAAGCCAAACTTCCTTATTCAAAATCAAGATTAACCACTGATCCAGAATATAATATTAATTTAGGCTCACACTATATTGCAGGTTTAATTCTACAATACGATGGCGCATATCCTTTTGCAGTTGCTGCTTATAATGCTGGACCCAACAGAGTTAAATATTGGAAAAAAATAAATAAAGATCCACAAAAAAAACAAGTTGATTATGTTGATTGGGTTGAATTAATTAAATTTAGAGAAACAAGAAATTACGTACAACGTGTTATGGAAAATTATAATGTATATAGATATATTTTAGAACAACGGCCTGTACCTATGAAAAACTTTTTTAAAGATCAGCCTCTATTTTAGTGGCGGAAGAGGAGGGATTCGAACCCTCGGTACAAGTTTCCTCGCACGGTCATTTAGCAAACGACTGGTTTCAGCCTCTCACCCACTCTTCCATATGACATTGTGTATTAAGCGATTGTATTGAAAATTCAATATATATAAAGTAATTATTCAATTATTATGAGAAATAAGTACTCAGTATTTTCGTTAATTAAAAATGCTCTTTCATATCATGAAAATTGGCAAAGAGCATGGAAAGACCCTAAGCCTAAAAAAGAGTACGATGCAGTTATTGTTGGTGGTGGTGGCCATGGGTTAGCAACAGCCTACTATTTGGCAAAAAAACACCAGATGAATAATATTGCTGTAGTAGAAAAAGGTTGGATTGGTGGAGGAAATACTGGACGGAATACTACCATTATTAGATCAAATTATTTATGGGACGCCAGTGCTGGTTTATATGATCATGCGTTAAAAATTTGGGAAGGTTTATCTCAAGAATTAAACTACAATGTAATGTTTAGTCAAAGAGGTGTAATGAACCTAGCGCATAATTTACAAGATGTTAGAGATTTAAAAAGACGAACACATGCAAATAGACTAAATGGAATTGATGCGGTTTATTTAAGTACCGAAGAGGTAAAAAAGTTTTGTCCAATTATAAATACATCACCAGATATTAGATATCCTGTTTTGGGAGGAACTTTACAACGAAGAGCTGGTACAGCAAGACATGATGCTGTTGCTTGGGGATATGCTAGAGGAGCCGACGAAATGGGTGTTGATATAATTCAAAATTGTGAAGTTAAAGGAATAAAAAGAAATGGAGATAGTGTTGAAGGAATAGAAACAACTAAAGGATTTATTAAAACTAAGAAAATTGGTGTAGTTGCAGCTGGTCATTCTAGCGTAATAGCTAATATGGCTGGTCTAAGACTTCCACTTGAAAGTAAACCTTTACAGGCTTTAGTTTCTGAACCAGTAAAACCAATTATTGATACAGTTGTAATGTCTAACGCAGTGCATGCTTATGTTAGTCAATCTGACAAAGGAGAATTAGTCATTGGTGCTGGAACGGATGATTATGTTTCTTATACTCAAAAAGGTAGTCATCAAATAGTTGAAGGAACATTAAATGCTATTTTAGAATTATATCCAATTTTCAGTAGAATGAGAATGTTAAGACAATGGGGAGGAATAGTAGATATTTGTCCTGACGCTAGTCCAATTTTAAGTAAAACTTCAATTAAAGGATTATACTTTAATTGTGGTTGGGGTACTGGAGGATTTAAAGCAACTCCTGGATCTGGAGATTTATTTGCTCATACTATTGCAAACGATGAACCTCACAAACTTAATGCTGCATTTAATTTAAATAGATTTGTAAGCGGTGACCTTGTTGATGAACATGGTGCTGCAGCGGTTGCTCATTAATGTTTTTAATAAACTGTCCATACTGTGGAGAAAGAGATCAGCAAGAATTTAAGGCTGGTGGTGAAGCTCATATAGAAAGACCTAAGCAACCAACAGAATTAAGCGATGATGAATGGGCAGAATATTTATTTATGAGAAAAAATATTAAAGGTGTTCAATTTGAAAGATGGAACCATACACATGGTTGTCGTAAGTGGTTTAATATGGTTAGAGATACATCTAACGATGAAATAAAAGCAATTTACAAAATGGGTGAAAAACCACCTTCTCAATAAAATGACTAAAAACTTAAGAGTAAAATCAAGCGAGTATATTGATGAAACTAATAGAATTTCTTTTAAATTTAATGGCAAAACTTATCATGGCTTTAAAGGTGATACATTAGCTTCAGCATTACTTGCAAATAATGTTCATTTGGTAGGAAGAAGTTTTAAATATCATAGACCAAGAGGAATTATGACATCTGGTTCTGAAGAACCAAATGCTATAGTTCAAGTAAATCCTGGTACAAACATAACAGAACCTAATGTTAGAGCAACAGAAGTCGAGATTTACGAGGGTTTAGAGGCATCCAG
This sequence comes from uncultured Pelagibacteraceae bacterium, assembly GCA_902572515.1. GTDB lineage: Bacteria > Pseudomonadota > Alphaproteobacteria > Pelagibacterales > Pelagibacteraceae > Pelagibacter. Next base: position 103,663 of record CACGGJ010000001.1, read on the forward strand.
TCAAAATTGTTGGCCAAGTGTAGAATTTGATATTGGTGGAATAAACAATTTTCTCTCCCCTTTTTTTCCAGCAGGTTTTTATTACAAAACATTTATGTGGCCTGCTAGTTTCTGGGAGAAATATGAATTTTTCATAAGACACTCTGCAGGTTTAGGGAAATCACCAACATCAAGTGACCCTGACATTTATGACCATCGAAATATTCACTGTGATGTATTGGTTGTAGGTGCAGGTATATCTGGAATATTAGCAGCAAAAAATGCAGCTAAAAATAATTTTAAAACGTTGATAGTTGATGAAAAAAATGAACTTGGTGGCTCAACTATTTTTGAAAATAACGAATTTAACAAAATTGATAATAAAACTCCTTCTGAATGGTTAAAAAAAGAAATAAAGGAACTTAAAAATATTAAAAATCTTGAAATAAAAACTAGAACAAGTGTAGCTGCTTATCATCAATATAATTATCTTTTGGCTAGAGAAAATCTAACTGATCATTTAGAGGCAAAAGATAAAACAAATAAAATCAGACAAAGACTTCTGAAAATTAGAGCTAAGAAAGTTATTTTGGCCACAGGTGCTTTAGAAAGACCCTTGATATTTAATAATAATGATAGACCAGGAATAATGCTTTCATCTGCTATTAAAAAATACAGTGAATTTTATGGAGTTGCTTGTGGTAGTAAAAATATATTTTTTACTAATAATGATAGTGCTTACGAAAGTGCTTTGTCACTATATAACAAAGGTATAAATGTTAAGGCAATTATTGATATAAGAGAACAATCTGAAAGTAAAATTGTTAAAAAAGTAAAAGAAGCAGGTATTAAAGTTTACTGGTCACATACGATTGTTGATACAGCTGGATACAAAAGATTAAATGGTATTTCAATCATGAAACTATCTAATGATGGTACTTCAGTCACTGGAAGTAAAATTTCTATTTCATGTGATTGCTTGGGAGTTGCTGGTGGTTGGACACCTGCTGTACATTTATATACACAATCAGGCAGTAAACTAAAGTTTGATGAGGAAAAACAAATTTTCTTACCAAATCAGAATACATCCAAACAAATAAGTGTAGGATCTTGTGGTGGAGATTTTAAAATTGATGAAATCATTAAAAATTTAAATCAAAAGCTTAAAGATAATCTAAATATTAAAGAAACAGATTTAGATAATATTAAAGTTGAGATCGATCAGGAAAATTCAAAAAGAAATATTTGGTTACTTCCTTCTGATAAACCTTTAGGTAAAACTAAACCATTTGTAGATTATCAAAACGATGCAACAGCTAAAGATATCAAATTAGCATTAAGAGAAGGTTTTAGATCTATTGAGCATGTAAAAAGATACACGACTACTGGAATGGGTACTGATCAAGGTAAACTAGGAAATATGCATGCATTAGGAATAATTGCAGATACTGCCGGCGTTAAAATGGGAGAATTAGGAACTACTACATTTAGACCTCCTTACACACCATTAACATTTGGAACTATTGTAGGTAGAAATGTTGGAAAGTTTTTTGATATTTTTAGAAGAACCCCAATGAATGATTGGCATGTTGAAAATAAAGCTGAATTTGAAAATGTCGGTCAATGGAAGAGAGCTTGGTACTACCCTATTAATGGAGAGACAATGCATCAAGCAGTTCAAAGAGAAAGTAAAGCTGCAAGAGAAAGTGCTGGTATACTAGATGCCTCTACTCTTGGTAAAATTGATATTCAAGGAAGTGATGCTTCTGAATTCTTAAATAGAGTCTATACAAATGCTTGGTCAAAATTAGCTATAGGCAAATGTAGATATGGGCTAATGCTAAATGAAGATGGTATGGTTTATGATGATGGAGTTACAACAAGATTAGGTGAAAATCATTACATTATGACCACAACAACTGGTGGAGCAGCAAATGTTTTAGGTAAACTTGAAGACTATCTTCAAACAGAATGGCCTGAACTTGATGTTTACTTAACCTCTGTAACAGATCATTACGCTACAGCGAGTTTATGTGGACCTAATAGTAAAAAAATTCTTAAAAAAATAATTCCCGATTTAGATTTATCAGATGAAAATTTTCCTCATATGTCATTCAAAGAGGCTCATATCGGTAATATCCAATGCAGAATAATGAGAATTAGTTTTACTGGAGAACACAGCTACGAAATAAATGTTCAAGCAAGTTATGGAAAAGATTTATGGGAAAAATGTATGGAGGCAGGTCAAGAGTTTAACATTACACCTTATGGAACTGAAACAATGCACTTATTAAGGGCAGAAAAAGGTTTTATTATTGTTGGTCAAGATACAGATGGAACAATGACCCCTATCGACCTTCAAATGGATTGGATAGTAAGCAAGAAGAAATACGATTTCATAGGTAAAAGATCTCTTTATAGATCTGATACAATGAGAGAAGATAGAAAACAATTAGTTGGTTTATTAACAGAGGATCCAAATGAAGTTTTAGAAGAAGGAGCACAAATAGTTTCTGAGTTAAATAAAAGTCCAGTAGAAATGCTTGGACATGTAACTTCAAGTTATTTCAGTCCAAACCTAAAGAAATCAATAGCACTTGCAGTAGTTAGAGGTGGAAAAGATATGATGGGAAAAAAACTTTTTGTGCCGATGGAAAATAAAAATATTAATGTCACTGTTGCGAATCCAGTATTTTACGATGAGAAAAATGAGAGGTTAAATGCTTAACTATAATTCAGTTATTAAAAATGAAATTAAGCAAGAAAGTATTTCTGTAAAGGAAATCTCTCCAGTAATAAAAATTAATTTGAGAGGTAAAAAAAGAGACTTTTTAACAAATGTTGGTAAAAATCTTAATATGATCTTACCTACAGAAGCAAACACTTCAACAACGCGTGATAAATTAACAGCAATATGGCTAAGTCCAGACGAATGGATGATAATCTCAAATGAATTGGCAAGTAAAGACACTAACAAATCCGATCTATATGAAATGTTATTTGATAGTATTTCAAAAAAAAATTTAGGTGCAGTTATCGATGTAACAGATCAATTTGTTCAATTAGAACTTAAAGGTGAAAATGTCTATGAAATCTTTTCAGCAGGATCTCCCTTTAATTTTAATGAATTTAAAGAAAAGAAAGGATCAACAACTCAGACAGTTTTAAATCATGTAGATGTGATTCTGCACCATAAAGATGAAAATATTTTAAATCTGTTTGTTAGAAGATCTTTTGCTGAACATCTTTGTTCTTGGATTGAAGACTGTGCTTCAAGATTATAAACTTATTTTTTTCTTCTATAGTCCCATGGCATTTCAAATTTACCTTGCCAAAGGCCTTTTTTTTCATTTTTAGCATTAATTTCGTTTGATATATATTTTTTTGAGTATTTTCTATAAGCTACTGCATAACCGTTTGAAACTAGCCAAGAATTCAGATTTAAATTTCTTTTATAGCACTCTCCAATTAATCTTTTATATCTGTCAATATCCAAAATTTTACAAGTTATTACTTTGTTATTTATTTTTTTTTGTAATTTTTGAGTTGAAATTTTTCCACATGGATAATCTTTAGTAAAAGTAAAAAAAATTATTGTTAGATATGGTTTTTTACACATTTGCTTGAATTCAGGCGCATCAATTCCATGCAATCTTATCTTTTTTGAATTTATTTTTATTGTATCACCATCAATAATTTGAGCATTTCCAGAAATTTCTTTAATCTCTTCAGACCTTACATCGTTATATGTGAGAATAAAAAAAATCGAACAAATTATAATTAAAATTATGGCTTTTCTTTTTGTAAAAAACATATTTAAAAAATATTAAATATTAGCTAATTTATGTTTAATATAATATTTGACATAAAATAGTAACATCAATGATATCAACCATTGAAAGATAGCCCATATATAAAAAAAAGTTTTAAAATCTGCATTTAAATACTTTGCAATGTAAAAGGATAAAACTGGTACTATAACATTTCTGGCAATATTATTAACCATGGCTTTTTCAGATTTTTTTAAAGCCATAAAAAATCCATTTGATAAGAAAAATATTGGATAAGCAGGTAAAATAAATGCAGAAATCTTAAGGTACATCGAGCCATGCAAAATTACCTCTGGATTTGAAGAAAAGAATTTAGGAACAATGTCAGCACTTATAAAAATAACTACACCAGCGATTAACATTATAAATAGACCGTATTTTATTGAGGTAAAATAGGATTGCTCCACTCTATCGTAATATTTTGCACCAATATTTTGCGCTATTATAGAAATTATTGCTGTATTAATTCCTAATATTGGTAACAAAACTACTTGCTCAATTCTTGTGGCAGATCCATACCCTGCTACAGCATATTCACCAAATAACCCAACATATGTAAAAACAATTGTTGCAGCAATAGAATACCCTAATATTGCAATTGTGATTGGCATTGATTGAAAAAAAATATTTTTTAAGAAAAAAAATTTAGCTTTGAAATGGTCTAAAGTTATTTGTTTAATTCTTTGGTTATTTAATATTTTTATCAAAATAACCAACAAAGATACAAATTGAGCAATTAAAGTTGCTATCCCAATACCAGTTATTCCTAATGGTGGTATAAATAAAAAACCAAATATAAAAATTGGATTTAAAATAATGTTTAAGAAAAAAGAGAATATTAGAACATTTCTATAAGTTTTAGTATCTCCTTCTGCGTGTAAGAATGAATTTAATGCTACTACTAAAATAAATAATATCGTGCCTAAAAAAATTACATTTATATATTCGAGTCCAAGAATTGTTACTTCTTGAGAGGAATTCATTAATAGGAATATCTTTTCACCAAAAGCAAATCCTAAAATAGATACAAATATCGAGATTATAATAGAATAAATGATTACATTTCCAAAATAACTTAAAACATTTTTTTCGTTTTTTTCTCCGATACTGCTGCCAATCAAAGATGTTCCCGCTACGGTAACTCCAATGGATGTCGCAATAATCAAAAAATATATCGGAAAAGACTTGCTCAAAGCAGATAAGGCTTCTGGCGATATTTTTCCTGCATAAAAAGTATCTACGATTGTATAAAGTGTTTGGAATAAGGTTCCTACACTTGCTGGTACAGCAAGTTTTCTTACTAACAACGAAACTTCATCTTTTAATAAATTCATTAATTTAAGATTTGTTAATACTCTTTCTGGAAGATATGTCTTTTTCCTGCTTCTTTAGCAAGATTAATTTGTTTTTGTCTCATCCTAAATCTTGATTTTTGATGATCTGTTAAATTGTCGTGACAATTTGGACATGAAACACCCTCTTCATATTTTTTTGATTTTTTATCCTTACGAGATACAGGCTTCCTACAACCGCTACACATTGAGTAAGAACCAACTTTTAGACCATGTTTTAAACTAATCCTGTTATCAAAAACAAAGCATTCACCTTTCCATAAACTTTTTTTCTTATTTATTTTTTTAAGATAATTTAAAATTCCACCATTTAACTGATAAATGTTATTAAACCCTTTATTCTCCAAATATACAGATGCCTTTTCACAACGAATTCCACCAGTACAAAACATAGCTATAGGTTGATTTTTTTTTAATTTTTTTAGATATTTTGGAAAATCTCTAAAGTTATCAACATCAGGATTGATTGCTCCCTTAAATGTTCCAACATCATACTCAAATGGTTTTCTTGCATCTATAAGAACAGTATCCTGTTCTTTAATCAGCTTATTCCATTTGATTGGATCTACATGGCTATCCTTTTTCTTTATTCTTTTGTTTAAAATTAAATTCATAGGAACAACCTCGTTTTTGATTTTCACTTTAGGTTTATGAAATGGTTGGAATAAGCTTTTAGACTTATTGCTGCTGTTAAATTCTTTAAATTTAAAAGCTCTTTTTAAATTGTTAATTGTGAATTTAATGTCTGCAGCTTTACCAGAGATAGTTCCATTTACCCCTTCATTAGATATAATTATCGTACCTCTAATGTTTTTCTTTTTTAAAGTTTCTAATAAAACTTTTTGACTTTTCTTTAGATAAGAAATTTTGACAAATTTATAAAAACCAACTACTTCAAACATTATAATTTTCTACAAACAGTCATTCCATCACCAAGAGGAATTATTAACTTTTCAACCCTTGTATCCTTTGAGATATGACTATTAAACTCTTTAATATTTTTAGTAAATTTATCATTATTGTTTTCATTCACAACTTCTCCATACCATAAAACATTATCAATGATTATTAGACCATTTTTGTTCAATAATTGTAAAGAACGTTCATAGTATTCGATATAATTCATTTTATCAGCATCAATAAAAACTAAATCAAACTTTTCATTTTTAATTTCATTTAAACTTTCTAAAGCAGGTTTAATTAATGTTTTTATTTTATGATCTTGATTAGCTTTTTTAAAAAAATCTATTGCAACTTTATTTGTTTCTTCATTTTTATCTAAAGCAATTATTTTGCCGTCATCTGATAATGCCAAAGCCATAGATAACGTACTTAATCCTGTAAATGTACCTATCTCTAAAATTTTTTTGATATTTGAAATTTTTATAATTAAATGCAGAAATTGACTTTGTGAAATTGAAATTTGCATTCTTTTGATATCACCAAGAGAAGTGTTGTAATCAATTATTTCTTTTTGGACTGGATGTAAATTAAATCCATGACTTAAAATATACTCTTGGAGATCTTTAGTTATATTTAGGTCTGAACCCATAAATTCTAAAGTTTTTTCTTTAAAATCTCATTAACTAATTGAGGATTTGCTTTTCCACCAGAAACTTTCATTACTTGACCTACAAAGAAACCAAATAATTTAACTTTACCTGATTTATATTCGGTAGCTTTGTCTCTGTTATCATCAATAACCTTATCTATCAGTGCCTCAAGTGCTTTTGGATCACTCTCTTGTTTTAAACCTTTTTCTTCAACAATTTTCTGAGGATCTTTGTCGCCTTCCATCATTTGTTCAAAAACTGTTTTTGCAATTTTTCCAGAAATTGTTCCGTCTTTAATTAAATTAATTAATTTTGATAAGTTGCCTGCGCTTATTGGGCTTTCAGTTATTTCTAAATTTTTTTCATTTAACGCTGCAAATAATTCACCAATTATCCAATTTGTTGCAAGTTTTACATCAGACTTCTTAATTACATTTTCAAAGTAATTTGATGTTTCAATATCAGAAACTAAAATGTTTGCTTCATAGGGAGATAACTTGAATTTTTCTATAAATCTTTTTTTCTTTTCATCTGGTAACTCTGGAATTTCTGATTTTAAGTTTTCAATAAAATCATCTGAAACTTCTAATGGCAATAAATCTGGATCTGGAAAATATCTATAATCATGAGCATCTTCTTTTGATCTCATTGATCTAGTTTCATTCTTTTTGGTATCAAAAAGTCTTGTTTCTTGATCAATCGTTTGACCATCCTCAATTAAATCAACTTGTCTATTAGCTTCGTATTCAATTGCCATCTGCATGAACTTTATTGAGTTAACATTTTTGATCTCACATCGGGTTCCAAACTCTTTTGAACCTTTTTTTCTAACAGATACATTTACATCGGCTCTTAAAGATCCTTCCTGCATGTTTCCATCACAGGTGCCTAAATATCTCATTATAGATCTTAATTTTTTAATATATGCATTTACTTCATCTGGGGACCTTAGGTCAGGTTTACTTACAATTTCCATTAAAGCCACACCTGATCTATTTAAATCTACAAAAGTATTTTTAGGATCTAAATCATGAATGCTTTTACCTGCATCTTGCTCCAAGTGTAATCTTTCTATACCTACTTCTTTTTGACCATCTGGCATATCAAGTATTACTTTACCCTCACCTACAATTGGATCTTTGAATTGTGAGATTTGATATCCCTGAGGTAAGTCTGCATAAAAATAATTTTTTCTATCAAAGATAGATCTCTTATTGATTTTAGCTTTTAAACCAATTCCTGTTTTGATAGCTTGTTTTACGCAATACTCGTTTATTACCGGCAACATTCCTGGAAATGCTGCATCAACTAAACTTACTTGAGTATTTGGCTCAGCTCCAAATTTGGTTGCCGATGTTGAAAATAATTTTGACTCAGATGTAACTTGTGCATGAACTTCTAAACCAATCACAACTTCATATTGATTATCATGTCTATTAATTAGATATTCAGATTTGTTCTTACTCACTTAATCCACCAATCATTAATATTGTTTTTAAAATTAATTTTTTCTTCCATAGCATATGCAATGTTTAAAATATTTTGTTCATCAAAAGCTTTACCGATTATCTGTAATCCTAATGGATATCCTTTGGCATCATGGCCTGCGGGTATAGAAATTCCAGGTAAACCTGCTAAATTTACAGGAACAGTAAAAATATCATTTAAATACATTGAAACCGGATCATTTGTTTTTTCACCAATTTTAAACGCAGAACTTGGAGTAGATGGGGTTAGAATTACATCAACTTTTTTATAAGCATCATCAAAATCATTTTTAATAAGTTTTCTTACCTTTTGTGCTTTAAGATAATAAGCATCATAATATCCTGAAGATAAAACATAAGTTCCAATCATTATTCTTCTTTGAACTTCAGCACCAAATCCTTCAGATCTAGTTTTTTCATACATATCAATAAGATTTTCTCCTTCAGCTCTAAAACCGTATTTAACACCGTCGTATCTAGCCAAATTAGATGAGGCCTCTGCTGGTGCTACTATGTAATAAGTTGGTAGTGCATAATTAGTATGAGGTAGAGATATATCTATAATCTCAGCACCACAATCTTTTGCGTATTCAATACCTTTTTTCCATAGCTCTTCTATTTCTTTAGGCATGCCATCTACTCTATATTCTTTGGGTATTCCTATTTTTTTACCTTTGATATCTTTTGTTAATTCTTTGCTGTAATCTTTTCTTTTAAAATCTATTGAAGTAGAATCTTTTTCATCATAAGTGCTAATAACTTCCTGTAACAATGCACAATCTTTAACATTTTGTGCCATTGGACCAGCTTGATCTAGGGATGATGCAAATGCTACAATTCCATATCTAGAGCAACTACCATAAGTAGGTTTTAATCCGACCGTTCCAGTAAATGAAGCAGGCTGTCTTATAGATCCACCTGTATCTGTTCCAATAGTTATTGGTGTTAATTGTGCTGCTACAGCAGAAGACGATCCACCTGAAGAACCTCCCGGAACTAAATTCTTATCAATTGGGTTTTGTACATTACCAAAAAAACTAGTTTCATTAGATGAACCCATCGCAAATTCATCACAATTTAATTTACCCATTAGGATAGCTCCTTCATTCCAAATATTTTGTGTGACAGTTGACTCGTAAGTTGGAACGAAGTTATTTAAAATCTTACTACCAGCTGTAGTTCTTAAATCTTTTGTGCAAAATAAATCTTTTACAGCCATTGGAATACCAGGCAGTTTTAAATCCAGATTAGGTTTTTCATCAAACTTCTTTGCTTTATTAAAAGCATTTGCATAATCTTCAGTTATATATGCATTTAATTCTTTTGATTTTTCTGATCTTTCCACAAATGCTTTAGTAACTTCACTTGAGGAAAGTTTTTTACTTTTTATATTTTCTACTAACTCAGATAATGATTGTTTAGTTATATCTGACATTATTCAATTACCTTTGGTACTACAAAATAATCTTCATTTTCCTTAGGAGAATTTTTTATTACTTGATCTCTTAAGTTTTTACTTTTTACTTTATCTGATCTTAGTTTTAGAGTTGTTTCAGCAACAGAAGTTAATGGTTCAACATTGTCAGTTTTTAATTCGTTAAGTTTTTCAATAAAATCGAAAATTGAATTTAAATCTCCTGCAAGTTTCTCTGCTTTTTTCTCATCTACAGAAATTCTTGATAGTTTAGATATGTGTTTTATTGTTTTAAGATCGATGCTCATATGGTATTTAAATATGTCGCAAACTATCACTTAAGTTTAAAATATACAATATGATCACTATTGAAGAATTCAAAAAAAAACAGTCTGAAACCTCTAGATTGATTGGTTTAGATCTTGGTTCAAAAAGAATCGGTGTATCAATTTGTGATGAAAAACAGTCAATAGCCACACCTTTTAAAACAATCAATAAAACCAATAATGATGATCTAATCAACGAATTGAAAAAAATAATAGAGGAAAACAATATTAAAGGAATTATAATTGGATATCCAATTAACATGGATGGTTCATTAGGTCCCTCTGCTCAATCAGTAAGTGATGTGTCTAAAAATATAGACAAAAATGTAGATGTAGATGTTTGCTTATGGGATGAAAGACTTTCAACTGTTGGGGCATTTAATCTATCTAGTCAGCTTGATGTTAATGTTTCTAAGCGTGAAAAAAACATAGATCAAAATGCAGCTGCATTTATTCTTCAAGGAGCTATAGATTATTTAAATAATTAATCCTTGCCATTTAGGGGCTTTATAGCTATAGAGTTAATTTTAATGGCAATTAAAACCAATAAAGCTATTAAAATCTCACAAAAACATCTGTTAGGTATCCAAGATTTATCAGTTAATGATATTAATTATATCCTGGATGAGTCAGAAGCTTTTATAAAATTAAATCAAAGTAAAAATAAAAAAATTGATGTGTTAAGAGGCAAAACACAAATAAACCTATTCTTTGAGCCATCAACTAGAACACAAAGCTCATTTGAACTTGCTGGAAAAAGACTTGGTGCAGATGTTATGTCAATGAATATGGGTAACTCAGCCATTAAAAAAGGTGAAACTTTAATTGATACGGCCATGACCTTAAATGCAATGCATCCTGATATAATTGTAATCAGACATCAAGACTCGGGTGCTTGTAATCTATTATCTCAAAAAGTTAATTGTGTTGTATTAAATGCTGGTGATGGTAGACGTGAGCACCCTACTCAAGCATTATTAGATGCATTAACAATTAGAAATCGAAAAAAAAAAATTCAAGGATTAAAAATAGCTATATGTGGAGACATACTTCATTCGAGAGTGGCTAGATCAAATATTTATCTTCTGACAATGTTAGGAGCAGAAGTTAATATAGTTGCACCATCGAATCTTATGCCAAAAGAAATTGAAAAGTTTGGTGTAAACACTTTTACTGATATGAAAAAGGGTCTTAAAGATTGTGATATTGTAATGATGCTTAGATTGCAAAATGAAAGGATGACCAGTTCTTATCTTTCATCAAATAGAGAATATTATGAATATTATGGGTTAACGCCAGATAAACTTGATCATGCAAAATCAGATGCTCTGATTATGCATCCTGGTCCAATGAATAGAGGAATTGAAATTGATACAAGATTAGCTGACGACATAAACAAGAGTGTAATTAAAGAACAAGTTGAACTAGGTGTTGCTGTAAGGATGGCATGTTTAAAAATATTTTGTGAATAAATGAAAAAACAATACTTTATAAATGCAAACATTATAGATCCTCATAATTCCATAAACGAAAATGGTGGATTAATAATTGGAGAAGACGGGAAGATAGAAGCAATAGGAAAAAAGGTAAATACAAACAATTTACCAACTAGAGAAAAACCTACTGACTTAAAGGGTAAATATATATTTCCTGGTATAGTGGATATGAGAGTTTTTGTAGGCGAACCAGGATATGAATATAAAGAAAATTTTAGGACTTTAAGTAATGCAGCTTTATCTGGAGGAGTAACTTCTGTCGTAACCATGCCTAATACAGATCCAATTATAGATAATGTGTCAATTGTAGATTTTTTAAAAAGAAGAGGACGTGATAAATCTAAAATAAATATTTTTCCTTGTGCTTCATTAACTCAAAACACTGATGGCACCAATATGACTGAATTTGGGTTACTAGCTAAAAAAGGAATTATTGCTTTTACTGACGGAGTAAAAACAATTCAAAATACTAGACTTATGTCTAGAATTATGAATTCAGCTAAAGATTTAGGATGTCTTATAATGCAACATGCTGAAGATTACGATTTAGCTAAAAATGGGATGATTAATTCTGGTATTATTGCAACAAAACTTGGCTTATCAAGCATACCAGATATTGCTGAAAGAATTATAATAGAAAGAGATCTTACTCTCTTAGAAAAAACTAAATGTCGATATCATATATCTCAACTTTCAGCGGGAAAATCTGTAGATATTATTAAACAACGCAAACAAAATGTTAAATTTACTTGTGGTGTATCAATAAATAATCTCTCATTAAATGAAAATGATATTGGAGATTTTAGAACATTTTTAAAATTATCACCTCCACTAAGAAGAGAAGAAGATCGAGAAGCTTTGGTTCAAGGATTAAAAGATAAAACCATTGATGTAATTGTTTCTGACCATAAACCTGAAGATGAAGAATCTAAAAGATTAACTTTTGCACAAGCTGCAACTGGTGCATCTGGTATTGAAACATTGTTATCCTTAAGTTTAGAATTATTTCATAATGGATCTGTAAAACTTGAAACTATAATTCAAGCTTTAACCTCTAACCCAGCAAAAATATTAAATATAAATAAAGGAAACCTGTCTATTGGTAATGATGCGGATTTTTGTATAGTAGATATCAATAAACCATGGATTGTAAAAAAAGAAAATTTAATCTCTAAATCTAAAAATACTTCAATTGAAGATAAGAAACTTCAAGGAAAAGTAACCAATACATTTGTAAAAGGTATAGAATTATTTAAAATATAAAAATGGAACTTTTTATAATAGGTATAATCTCATACCTAATGGGATCAATTCCTTTTGGATTAATTTTAACTAAAGTATTTTTAAAAAAAGATATTAGAGAAATCGGTTCTGGTAATATTGGCGCAACAAATGCTTTAAGAACTGGTAACAAGTTAATTGGTTATTCAACACTAATACTTGATGTGTTAAAGGCAGTAATACCTGTTTTATACGTTAAAATTAATTTTCCTGATGCAGTATATATATCAGCTTTATGCGCTTTTGTAGGTCATGTGTTCCCTGTATGGTTAAAATTTAAAGGTGGCAAAGGTGTAGCAACATATGTTGGGATACTTTTTTCCTTAAATATTATTTTTGGTTTAGTGTTTGGTGTTAGTTGGTTAATAATTTTTTTTATTTCTAAATATTCATCCTTAGCTTCCTTGACAGGATCACTTTCTACACCTGTATATATTTTAATTTTTGAGGGTTCAGAAAATGTATTTTTTTACGTAATAATGATTATTTTAATATTTTTTACCCACAGAGAAAATATTAAACGCTTGAAAAATAAAGAAGAAACTAAGACAAAAATTTATTAATTTGACTATCAAACTCTTTTGAGTAGTTTGTTATTTTATGAATCTAGTCATAGTTGAAAGCCCTGCTAAAGCGAAAACAATTAATAAATATTTAGGTGATAACTATACCGTTTTAGCTAGCTATGGTCATATTAGAGATCTTCCTTCAAAAAATGGATCTGTTGATCCTGATCAAAATTTTAAAATGGAATGGGAAGTTGATAGCTTTTCAAAAAAATATCTTAAAGAAATTACAGATGCTGCAAAAGATTCTTCGAAAATAATTCTTGCCACTGACCCAGATCGTGAGGGAGAGGCTATAGCTTGGCATGTAAAAGAATATTTAGATGAAAAAAAACTTTTAAAGGATAAAGAAATTGAACGTGTTGTATTTAACGAAATAACAAAAAAAGCTGTCACACATGGTATTGAAAATCCAAGACAGATAGAGCCCTTATTAGTAGATGCATATATGGCTAGAAGAGCACTAGATTATTTGGTGGGATTTAATATATCACCAATACTTTGGACTAAACTACCTGGTTCAAAATCTGCCGGTAGAGTTCAATCTGTAGCGCTAAAATTGATCACTGAAAGAGAGCATGAAATTGAATTATTCAAGCCAGAAGAATTTTGGACTTTAAGTATTAATTTTCAGGATAAAAATAAAAGCAATATTACAGCAAGTATTTCTCAACTTGATGGAGAAAAAATTGAAAAATTTTCATTTAAAAAAAAAGAAGAAATTGAAAAGGCAATTGATAATATTAAGAACAAAAAATTTAACATAACTGATATTTCCTCAAAAGTTGTTAGCAGAAATCCCTCGGGACCCTTTACTACTTCAACACTTCAGCAAGTTGCTTCTAGTAGATTGGGTTTTGGTGCATCAAGAACAATGCAAATGGCACAAAAACTTTATCAAGGAATAGAAATTGAGGGAGATACAGTCGGGCTAATTACTTATATGAGAACGGATGGAACTAATTTGTCAGCTGATGCTGTCACTGATTTTAGAAATTTTATTAAAAAAGAATATGGTAAAGAATACTTGCCAGAAAATCCAAATAATTACTCAGGAAAAAAAGCAAAAAACGCTCAGGAAGCTCATGAAGCAATAAGACCAACTGATATTAATAGAAATCCAGACTCTATTAAAAAGTATTTAAGTTCTGACCAGCAAAAATTATATTCTTTAATTTGGTCTAGAGCTCTATCGTCTCAAATGGAAACAGCAAAATTTGATAGAAATACAATAACGATTGAATCTGAAGACGGTAAAACTATATGTAAATCAAGCGGATCGGTTTTGAAATTTGATGGATTTTTAAAAGTTTATTCAAATCAAGGCAAAGATGATGATGAGCAAATTTTACCTGAGATGTCAAAAGGACCAATTAATATAGAAGCTCTTATTGATGAACAACATTTTACCCAACCTCCCCCACGTTACTCTGAGGCGAGTTTGGTTAAAAAATTAGAAGAGTTAGGAATTGGAAGACCTTCAACTTATGCAAGTATAATTTCAACAATAGCGAATAGAGGTTATGCAGAAATAGTTAATAAAAGATTTTTCCCCACTGACAGAGGTAAATTAATTTCTGCGTTTTTAGAAAAACTATTTTCAAAGTATGTAGATTATAACTTTACAGCTGGATTAGAGGATCAACTAGATGAAATAACTTCTGGAAAAGAAAGTTGGTTAAAAGTTCTAGAAATGTTTTGGAAAGATTTTAATAGTAATGTTTCAGAGGTAAAAGAAAAAAGAACTAGAGAGGTTTTAGATCTCTTAAATGAAAGTTTGGGAGCATTGATATTTGACACTGATAAAGAAGGAAAGATAGTTAGAAAATGTCAGTTATGTGATACAGGTTCCCTTAGTTTAAAAAACAGTTTTAGAGGAGGTGCGTTTATTGGATGTTCAAACTATCCAGAATGTAAATTTACAAGACCACTATCAAAAGCTAAAGCGGCTGCTCAATCACAACTTGCTGAACCAAAATTTCTTGGAAAACATGAAAATGGAAATGATATTTTTTTAAAAAATGGAAGATTTGGTCCATATCTTCAGTATGAGAAAGTTCTTGAAGAGAATATTAAAGAAGAAAAACCAAAAAAAAGAAAAAAAACTAAGAAAAAGAAACCTGAGGTAAACGAACTATTAAAAAATGTATCAATTCCAAAAGGAATTGAATTAGAAAGTATAGATTTAGAAAAAGCTAAATTTTTATGCTCACTTCCTAAATCACTGGGTATTAATCCAGAGAATCAAAAAGAAATCACTTTATATACAGGGAGATTTGGTCCTTATTTGAAATGCGAGAATAAATCGGCAAGAATAGAAAACGTCGATGAAATTTTTTCTATAGGATTAAACAGAGCTATTACACTTATAGCTGAAGCAAAACCAGGAAGAATGTCATCATCAATTATTAAAGACTTGGGTGAACACCCTGAAGATAAGAAGCCAGTGAGAATAATGAAAGGACAATACGGACCTTATATAAAATACAAATCTTTAAATGCAACAATACCTGAGGAAAAAGACCCAACTGAAATCACGATGGAAGAGGCTCTAATTCTTATTGAGAAAAGAAGAGAATACGATAAGAATAAAAAGCAAAAAAAAAGAAAAAGCTAAATGAAAAAAATATTCTTCCTAATAATCCTATCTTTTTTTATAAATAATTATTCTCTAGGAAATGAAAATTGTTCTTCATATAAAAAATTATCTAAAGAGTATTTAAAATGCTTAGGTGGAAAAGTTAAAAAGAAAACATCAGGTTTCGGTCTTGATACTAATAATATTAAAGAAAAAAAATATTTAACTGATTGGTTTAAGAAAAAAGAAAAATGAATTTTGAAGAGAGTCTAATTAAAAATAATATAAAACTTCCAGAGCCAAAAGCTCCAGTTGGTTCATACTTAGCAACGAAAATAGCAGGGAAACTATTATACATTTCAGGTCAAATTTCAATTTCGGAAAATGGAGAATTAATTAAAGGTAAGTTAGGTAAAGAATTATCTACTGAGGATGGATATAAGGCTGCTGAAAGATGTGCTTTAAGTATAGTATCACAGGCCAAAAGTGCGTGTAATGGAGATTTAAATAAAATAAAATCATGTATTAAATTAACTGGATTTGTAAATTCTACTGACGATTTTACTGATCAGCCAAAAGTTATAAATGGAGCGTCTGATCTGATTGCTTTAATCTTTGGTGAGGATGGTATGCATACTAGAGCTGCTGTGAGCACTAATAGTTTACCCTTAGGTGTATCAGTTGAAGTTGATGCAATTTTTGAATTAAATTAATACTATCTTCCAATTCCAAAATATTTAAAACCCATTTTCTTAATCTTATCAGGAGAAAAAATATTTCTCATATCATAAATAATGAGATTTTTATTTTTAGAAAATTTTCTAAAATTTATTGATTTGAAATCATTCCATTCAGTATGAATTATAATTAAATCAGATCCTTTAATTGAATCTTGTATAGATTGTGAGAATTGAACATTTTTTAATTTACTAAATTCCTTTTTAAAGCCAGTAGGATCATAGTATTTAATTTGAGCACCTCTTCTTGATAAATAAGGAATTAATTTTAAGCTTGATGAATCTCTCATATCATCTGTGTTAGCTTTAAATGTTACCCCCAAAAAAGATATTTTTTTATTTTTAACTTTATTTTTTAATATTAAATTAACTCTTTTTTGCAATATATCTGACCTAATTTCATTGGATTTAATTACACTTTTTATTACGGATAAATTAGTTTTAAATTTATCCGCTGTAGAAACAATTGCTTTGGTATCTTTTGGAAAACAAGATCCGCCATAAGCTGGCCCTGCTCTTAAAAACCTACCTCCAATTCTTTTATCAAGACCTATACCTATTGAAATATCCTCAACATCAATCCCAGTTTTTTCACATAAATTTGCTATTTCATTAATAAATGTAATTTTAGTTGCTAAAAAAGCATTCGATGCATATTTAATTAATTCTGCAGCTCGTCTATTTGTGGATAGAAACTTTGCGCCTTTAGATATTAATGGAGAATATAGGTTTTTTAATATTTTTTTAGATTTTTCATCATTAGAACCAATAACAACTCTATCAGGATAAATAAAATCACGTATTGCCTCTCCTTCTCTTAAAAATTCAGGATTTGAAACAACAGAGAAATACTTTCTACTTACCTTTTTGGCAATAATCTTCTCTACTTCATCTCCTGTAGTTACAGGAACTGTAGATTTATTGATTATAATTTTGAATTTATTTATAGATTTAGAGATTTCTTTTGCTACAGAATAAACCTGGCTAAGATCTGCGCTATTACTATTTCTTCTAGTAGGAGTTCCTACACATACAAAAACAATATCAGATTTCTTTATAGATTCTTTTAACTTTGTTGAAAAATTTAGTCTTTTATTTTTATAATTTTTTAAAACTAATTCTTCTAAACCAGGCTCATAAATAGGTATGATGCCTTTTTTTAAATTATTAATTTTGTTATTATCTTTATCTACACATATAACATCATTACCTAGGTCAGCAAAACAAACACCGCTTACTAAACCAACATAGCCAGTACCAATCATACATAATTTCATAATTTACCTATTATTTTTGAAGAGTTGATGTAACCTTTCATTGTTCCACAATCAAGATATTTACCTTCAAAATTATGTGCAACAAATTTCTCTTTGTCATTTATTAACTCTTGAATTGCATCGGTTATATGGATTTCATTTCCTTTACTTGGTTTTAATGATTTAAGTTTCTTAAAAATTGTTCTTGGCAATATGTATCTACCTATAACAGCATTATTTGACGGTGCATTTTTAATAGATGGTTTTTCTACAACACCATCAATCAAATAATCTGTTTTATTTAATTTTTTATTTAATTTATAAATACCCCATCTTGAAACAGTTTTTTTATTCACCTTCATAGAAGCCATAACCGAAGAACTGTATTTACTATGAACTCTTATCATAGCTTTTGAGCAATTTTTTTTAATTATTAGATCATCAGGTAACAACATTAAAAAATATTTATTTTTAATGAATTTTTGTGTTTTAAGTACTGC
Source organism: uncultured Pelagibacteraceae bacterium (assembly GCA_902572515.1). GTDB lineage: Bacteria > Pseudomonadota > Alphaproteobacteria > Pelagibacterales > Pelagibacteraceae > Pelagibacter. Next base: position 122,018 of record CACGGJ010000001.1, read on the forward strand.
ATCACCAGTACCTTTGGGATTATTTTGATATACAAATTTTATTTTTTTTTTATATTTTAGTATTTTTTTATACTCATTAATTATTCTTTGATCTTTCTTTTTTTTAATAATACTTTGATAAAAATTATCACTGTAAAAGTATTTTTTAATCATTTGTTTCTTGGTAGATATTATAAAAACTATTTCTTTAATTCCGGCATCAATACATTCATCAAGGATATACTCAATTCCAGGCTTACCGTTTATAGGTAGAAGCTCTTTAGCAAATACACTAGTTAAAGGCAGCAGCCTGGTACCTAAACCAGCCAAAGGAATAATTGCTTGTTTAATCATTTAAATGTTTTACTTATTAAATATTTTAATACAAATGAAAATTTTATTAAACAATACGTCATTATTTGAATCATTAAGGCCATTTAATGACCTTGGTTTTGTTCCTACTATGGGCGGAATACATAAAGGTCATTTGTCACTAATAGATAAATCAAAAAAACTTTGTAAAAAAACAATTGTAAGTATTTTTGTAAATCCAAAACAATTTAATAACAAAAAAGATTTAAGATCCTATCCAAGAAATATCAAAAAGGATTTAAAAATTCTTAAAAAAAGCAAAAAAGTTGATTTTGTTTATCTTCCTAAATTCAAAGATATATACAAAGATAAAAAAAAACCACAAATTACATTACTTAAAAAAGATAAAATTTTGTGTGCAAAGTTTAGAAAAGGTCATTTTGAAGGTGTTTTAGATGTAATGAATAAACTAACTAAAATTATAAATCCCCAAAAAATATTTATGGGAGAAAAAGATTTTCAACAATTATATTTGGTAAAAAAACAATTAGAAAGAACATATAAAACCAAGGTCATTCCTTGTAAAACAATTCGCGATAGCAATAATGTGGCACTTTCATCAAGAAACCTTCTTTTAAATAAATCTAGTATAGTCATTGCAGCAAAAATTTATAAAAAACTAGTGTGTATTAAAAAAAATATTAAAAATAAGAAAAAAATTTCGAGCTTTTTAAATCTTAAAAAAAAAGAATTAAAAAATAATTATAAAATAAAAATTGATTATTTAGAGCTAAGAAATATAAATAATTTGAAAATTTCAAGCACAAAACAAAATTCAAGATTATTTATCGCTTATTATTTAAACAATATCAGATTAATAGATAACCTGTAATTTTATAAAAAGTAAGCTCCAACTCCCAAGAAAGAAACAAAACCGATTACATCTGTAATTGTTGTCACAAAAACACTTGAAGCAATCGCTGGATCTATATTCATTTTTTTTAGGGTAAAAGGAACTAAAATGCCAAATAATCCAGCTATGATCATTGTTAGTACCATTGATATTGCTATAATCAATGAAAGGATACTGTCTTGAAACCATATCTGTACAATTAAAGCACTTATTGCTGCAAATATAATTCCATTTAAAATACCAATAGAAAATTCTTTAAATACATTAGATGAGAAATTATTTTGAGTTAAATCATTTGTAGCTATAGTTCTTACTGTAACTGCAAGTGTTTGCATTCCAGCATTTCCTCCCATTGAAGCTACAATAGGCATCAAGAAAGCTAATACTACCATTTGTTCGATTGTTGCTCCAAATAAACTAATGCACCATGTGGCTAGAAAGGCAGTAAATAAATTAAGCAAAAGCCAATTGAATCTTCTTTTTGTCTTTTTTACAACTCCATCTGTAATTTCTTCATCTCCTACCCCTGCTAATCTTAAAGCATCCTCCTCAGCTTCTTCTTTCAAGACTGTTAAAACGTCATCGTTCATAATCATACCAACTAATTTATTATTTTTGTCTACAACGGCGGCTGAATTTAAGTTGTAATTTTCAAATAAGTTAGCAACTTCCTCTTTATCCATTTCAACAGGAATTAATAATTGAGATTCTGACATAATTGTTGCCATTTTAGTATCTCGAGGAGTTGTTAAAACTCTAGATGAAGGAACGGTACCTATTGGTTTAAAATCCTCATTAACAATAAAAATTTCTAAAAACTCCTCTGGTAAATCTTTGTTTTCTCTTAAATAATCAATTGTTTGACCTACAGACCAGTTACTTGGTATAGCTGTAAATTCACGCTGCATAAGTCTAGCAGCAGTATCTTCTGGATAGCTCAAACTTTCTAAAAGAGCAAATCTATCTTTAGGGGGTAAAGAGCTAAGGATTGCATTTTTATCCTCTTCAGGAACATTTTCTAATATAGATATAGCATCGTCTGACTCTAAACCTTTTAGAATACTTACTATAGATTCTGAAGATAAATAGGTAATAATTTCTGATTGAATAGACTCATTTAATTCAACAAAAACCTCCGGATCAATATTGAAATTATTTAGTTTAATTAAACTTTCTCTATCTCCTTCGCTAAGATGTTCGATGATATCTGCAGCATCAGCAGGGTGCATTTCATTAAATGAATTGGTAATAAATTGAGCATCATTGTTAGCTATTTTGCTAGTAACAACTCTTATATATTCTTTATTAAACTCAAAATTTACTTTTTTATCTTTAGTTTTTTTAGTTAAAGACATAAATCTACCTATAATTTAGATTTGCACTATTAATACATAATAAAGATAATACAAATTATAAATGAACATTGAGATCAAAAAGTCAATAAAACCAGTAAATTATTTTGATGCTATTAATATACTAGAGTCAAGATTAAAGGATTTGTATGAAAATAATGAGCAAGAATTAATTTGGACTTTGGAGCATAATGAAGTTTTTACAGGAGGAACTTCTTATAAAGAGAATGAGATTATTGATAAATCCATTAATATATTAGAAACGAATAGAGGTGGTAAAATTACTTACCATGGGCCAGGCCAATTAATTTGTTATTTTGTTTTAGATTTAAGAAAAAAAAAGGATATCAGAAAATTTATAACAATAATTGAAAAAACAATAATTCAAACTTTAAAATTTTATAAAATAGAAACTTTTCCAGATAAAGATAATATTGGAATATGGCATAAATCTAATAATGAAGTTAAAAAAATTGCTGCAATAGGTATCAGAGTTAGCAAATGGATTGCCTATCATGGTTTTGCAATAAATATAAATAATGATCTAGAAAATTATAAAAAAATTATACCATGTGGTATTTCAGATAAAGGAGTAACTAATTTGAAAAATATTTTAGATCAGGATTACTCAAATCTAAATGATATATTAATTAAAAATTTTATTTCAAATTTAAAAATCTAAGTCTTTTAGATTTTAAAAGTTTTTGAAAATAATCAGGTAACAATGCTGAATAAGTATGTTTTATGTCGTTAATTTTAAATTTAATTTGGTATGAATGTAACATTAAATTTTTATTAATTCCTTTATTAGAATTTGATAATTTATATTTTGTATCTCCAAATATAGGGTTTCCAATTGCATATAATTGTTTTCTTAACTGATGTTTTCGCCCTGTAATAGGTTTTAATTCTAATAAACTTGCTTCAGAATTTTTATCAATGACTTTAAAAATTGTTTTTGCTTTTTCAATTATTTTTTTATCACCATCATACCTAATTAAATCATCATCCCAAACACCGGATTTTTTACTAATTTCACCTTGGCAGATAGCTAAATATGTTTTGTGTACTTTTCTTAATCTAAATAAAGAAGTAAGCAATTGAGCGCTTTCTCTGTTTTTGGCCATAATAAAAACTCCAGAAGTATCTTTATCTAATCTATGAACAGAATATGGTTTTGTTCCCTCGAAAATTTCACTTTTAGCAAAAATATCAACTAGATTTTTTTTTGATTTAGTTCCACCTTGCACTGATATGCCTGATGCTTTGTTTAAAACAACAAAATTGTCATTGTTGTCAATAATTTGATCTTCATTTGATTTTATAATTTCTTTTGATGGTAAAAACTTAATTTTTTTTTGTTGAATTATTTCTTTAAATTTAATGTTGAATATATTTATTTCATCTTTCGTTTTTACTTTAGAAGAACTTTTAACTTTCTTTTTATTGAGCTTAATTTTTCCTGTTCTTAAGTATTTCTCTACAAGTCCTTGAGGAATTTTTCCAATTTTTAATCTTAACCATCTATCCAATCGCATATCATTACACGTTGAATCAACGATGTAAGATTTTTTCATGATTTAAGATTTAAGCTGTAGCTTGTTTTTTCTCTTCCGTTTTAGGAGATTCTTTAGCTGTGTCTTTTTTTGGCTTATCAACTCTCTTGGCTTCAACGTCTCTATCAACAAATTCAATTATTGCCATTGGAGCATTATCTCCATACCTAAATCCTGCTTTAATTATTCTAGTGTAACCACCTTTTCTATTTTGATATCTTTTAGAAAGTGTTTTTTTAACTTTATTAGCTGATTTAATATCTTGTAATTTAGAAACTAGCATTTTGGTTGTCTGTAAAGTTTCTTTTTTACCTAGTGTTATTATTTTATCCGCTTGAGGTTTTAAAAATTTAGCTTTTGGCAAAGTAGTTTTAATTTGCTCATACTTAATCAAAGAATTAAGCATGTTCTTAAGTAGAGCTTTTCTGTGCTCTGATGTTCTATTTAACTTCTTATTTGCCAAACCATGTCTCATTAAATTGCTTCCTCCAATTTCTTAGACATTTCTGCAATGTTGTCTGGTGGCCAGTTAGGTATTTCCATTCCTAAATATAAAGACATGCCTGTTAAAACTTCTTTAATTTCATTTAATGATTTTCTTCCAAAATTAGGTGTTCTCAACATTTCACCTTCAGATTTTTGAACTAGGTCACCGATATAAATAATATTATCATTTTTTAAGCAGTTCATTGATCTAACTGATAACTCTAACTCATCAACTTTTCTTAGTAAATTTTTGTTAAATTCAGGTTCAGTAGAAACTTCTTTTATAGGTGCTTCAACTGGCTCATCAAAGTTTATAAACATTTTAAGCTGATCTTGGAAAATTCTAGCTGAATAAGCTACAGCATCTTCAGCAGAAATTGATCCATTAGTTTCAACTTCCATAATTAACTTATCATAGTCTAATGCTTTACCTTCTCTAGCAGTACTTACTGAATATGAAACTTTTTTAACTGGACTATAAAGTGAGTCTATAGCAATAAGACCTAATGGTGGTTCTTCAGGTTTATTTAGCTCTGCGGGAACATATCCTTTACCTGTGTTAACATTCATCTCCATATGAAAAGTAGTTTTTTCATCTAAATTACAAATAACTAAATCAGGATTTAAAATTTCAACATCTGCAACAGGAGCTATATCTGAAGCTTTAATTTCTCCAGGTCCTTTTGCATCTAAAATTAATTTTTTTGTACCCTCAGAATTACTTTTTAATGCTAAAGATTTTACATTTAAAACGATATCAGTAACATCTTCTCTAACACCTTTTATTGAAGTGAATTCATGTAAAACTCCATCAATTTGAATAGATGTTACAGCAGCACCTCTTATTGATGATAATAAAATTCTTCTTAAAGAATTTCCTAAAGTTAATCCATAACCTTTTTCTAAAGGCTCAGCTACAATTTTTGCATGAGTTAAGTCATCACTTATTTGTACATCTAATTTAGATGGCTTAATTAATGACTTCCAATTTTTTACATTAACATTTTCGACTTCCATTAAACTCTCCTTTTCTTTGGTGGTCTAGTTCCATTGTGAGGCATAGGCGTAGTGTCTTTGATTGACAAAATCTTAAATCCTCTAGCTTGCAATGCTCTCAAAGCTGTTTCTCTTCCTGATCCAGGTCCTTTGACTTCAACGGACAAAGTTTTCATTCCGTACTCAAGAGCTTTCGAAGCTGCAGAATCAGCTGCAATCTGAGCAGCGTAAGGAGTTGATTTTCTTGATCCCTTAAACCCTTTTTGTCCAGCAGATGCCCATGAAATTACATTTCCATTTGTATCAGCAATAGAGATGATGGTATTATTAAATGTTGATTGAACATAAGCAATTCCATTTAAAATATTTTTCTTAACTTTCTTTTTTTTTGAATAAGAACTTTTTATAATTTTCTTGGTAGATTTTTCTACTTTCTGATCTTTATTCTCAACCTTATCAGTCTTAGCCATAACTATTTTTTAGTTGGTGTTAATTTTTTTCCAGCAATAGCGATTGCTTTTCCTTTTCTTGTCCTAGCATTACATCTAGTTCTTTGTCCTCTAACAGGTAATTTTTTTCTATGTCTTGTTCCTCTATAACAAGCTAGATCAATTAATCTTTTAATACTTAATGAATAATCTCTCCTTAAATCACCTTCTACTTTAAAGTTTTGATCAATGTACTCTCTAATTTTTAAGATCTCTTCATCTGTTAATTCATTTACTCTTTTAGCTCTTGGAATTTCTAAAGATGAACAAATTTGCTGAGAGAATTTATCACCAATTCCATAAATATAAGTTAAACCTATATGAACAAGCTTATTTTGTGGAATGTTTATACCTGCTATACGAGCCATAATTTTTGTGATAAATTGTGCCTTTTATATAAGAAGATTAATCAAAGTCAACGTCTTATACATTGATAAAAGTGTCTATTTTACTTGTTATTTCATCAATTTCTAAGCTTCCATCAATCTCTTTAAAATTTGGATTCTCAGAGTAGAAATTTAGAACTGGTTGGGTTGTTTCCATGTATTTCTCATACCTGGAAACTATCGTATGAGCATCATCATCAGACCTATTTTCTATAATTTTTCTTTTCTCAAGCCTTTTGAGAATTGTTTCTTTATCTACGTTTAGAAATAAAATTAAATCTATGCTTTGATTTGAATTTTTAAGTAACACTTCTAAATTTTTAGCCTGACTTAATGATCGAGGATATCCATCAAAGATTAATTTGTTTTTTTTTTGAGGATCTGATATTAAATTTTGTATAAGTTTATTAACAATATCATCACTTATGAATTTTCCATTCTTCATATCATTGGTTATTGCTTTACCAATGTCTGAATTTTTTTTGATTTCTTCTCTTAAAAGATCACCTGTTGAAATTTGAAAAGCTTTTAATTTGTTTACTAGATATTTAGACTGAGTACCTTTTCCAGCACCAGGAGGTCCAAATAAAATTATATTCACTTATTTACCAAATTTTGTTTTTTTAATCAGTTGTTCGTATTGAGAACTCATTAACCTTGTTTGTATTTGTGTTACAGTATCGATAGCGACTACAACAACAATTAATATAGATGCACCACCTAAATAAAAAGGTATTGGATAATTTGCAATTAAAAATTCCGGCATCAAACAAACTAGAGTTAAATATAGAGCACCAATCGTAGTTAATTTTGTTGAAATATTTTCAATATACAGCGCTGTACTTTCACCTGGTCTAATTCCCGGTACAAATCCTCCATACTTTCTAAGATTCTCGGCAGTTTCGGATGGATTGAATGTTATAGAAGTATAAAAAAAAGTGAAAAATATTATTCCTGATGCATACAGCAACATATAAAGAGGTTGTCCTTGAGTAAAATAAGAGCTCAAGTTTAAAAATGTTTCATTATTAGAAAATGAAAAATTTGAAAATGTTACTGGTAGTAATAGAAGTGCAGAAGCAAAAATTGCAGGAATTACTCCAGCTTGATTTATTTTCAAAGGTAAATGTGATGACTCTCCTCCATACATCTTATTACCCATTTGTCTTTTTGGATAATTAATTAGAATTTTTCTTAATGCTCTTTCCATAAAAACTACAAAAAGAATTGTAGCTATTAATAGAACAAATATAGCTAGGATCATAAATGTTGAAACTGCACCCGTTCTACCTAATTCAAAAGTTGTAACCAACGCTCTTGGAATTTCTGCTACAATACCAGCAAAAATTATTAACGATATACCGTTACCAATACCCCTTTGAGTGATTTGTTCTCCTAACCACATTAAAAATATTGTTCCAGCAACAATTGTTGTAACAGTAGTTATTTTAAAAAAAGCTCCTGGATTAATTACTAAGTCTGCTGATGACTCTAATCCAACAGACAAACCATATCCTTGAACTGTTGCAAGCAACACTGTTCCATACCTAGTAATTTGAGTAATTTTAGCTCTACCTGTCTCACCTTGAGCTTTTAGATTTTTAAAATAATCAGAAACTCCAGTCAAAAGTTGAACTATAATTGCTGAAGAAATGTAAGGCATTATACCTAATGCAAAAATTGCCATTCTACTAACTGCACCTCCTGCAAAAACATTAAACATTCCTAACAACCCTTTTTGATTGCCCTCCATCATTATTTTCAATTGTTCTGGGTCTATACCTGGTAAAGGTACAAAAGTTCCAAATCTATAAACGGCTAAGATTAAAATAGTAAATATAATTCTATTTCTTAAATCATTTGTTGATGATGATGCGCTCATATAAACAAACTATTTTTTTAATTGAATAGATCCACCAATTTTTTCTAGTTTTTCTATTGCTGATTTAGATGCTAGGTCAGCTTCAATATTAATTTTATCTTTTACTTCACCAGAACCTAAAATTTTTAATTTTTTTGAGTTTTTATTTATTAATTTAAGTTTTTTTAATAATTCTGAGTTTAATACTTCATTTGGATTAATATTTTTTTTGTCTATGTAAGATTGAATTTTATCTAGATTTAAAATTGCAACACTCTCTTTTGATATTGGGTTAAAACCTCTTTTTGGAAGTCGTCTGTATAATGGCATTTGACCACCTTCAAAACTTTTTATGGCTACACCAGATCTTGATTTTTGACCCTTAACACCTCTGCCTGATGTTTTACCTTTACCCGAACCAATTCCTCTTCCTACTCTTATTTTAGATTTATTGATTTTTTCTCTATTATTTAAAGTAATCATTATCCTCTTTTTTCAATTATTTCAGAAATTTTTTTATTTCTAATTGCTGATATTTGCTTTGGTGAACTTTGTTTCATTAACGCTTTCATTGTAGCTCGAATAACATTATGTGCATTGGAAGTTCCCATTGACTTTGCAACAATATCTTTTACTCCTAAAACTTCACATACTGCCCTAACAGGACCACCTGCTATTATACCTGTTCCTTTAGAAGCAGCTCTTAATACTATTCTACCAGAACCATCTTTTGCCTTAACGTCATGGTGTATCGTTCTTCCTTCTCTTAATGGTATATGAGTAAGTTTTCTTCTTGCCATTTCATTTGCTTTTTTAATAGCATCAGGTACTTGTTTAGCTTTTGCGTGGGCTATACCAATTTTTCCTGCTTGGTTTCCAACTACTACTAGCGCTGAAAAACCAAATCTTCTTCCACCTTTAACAACTTTTGTTATACGATTTATATGGACAAGTTTTTCTAATATATTATCTGTTTTTTTATCTTTTAAGTTTTCCATAGTTAAAATTCCATCCCATTTTCTCTTAAAGTTTCAGCAAAAACTTTAATTCTACCATGATATTTATATGAACCTCTATCAAAATAAATTTTGGTAATTTTTTTTTCTTGCGCTTTTTTTGCTAATTTTTGAGCAACCAATTTAGATAATTCAGTTTTATTAGCTTTATCGGCTGACTTAAGATCTTTTTCTATAGATGAAGCTGATAACAAGGTTATATTTTTTGTATCATCAATTATTTGAGCTGAAATATTTTTTGATGATCTAGAAATACTTAATCTAAATCTATCTTTTGAAGCAACTTTTTTAACTCTATTGCTAACTCTAAATCTTTTTCTGATACTAGTGTTTAGTTTCATTACTTTTTCTTTCCTTCTTTTTTAAGGACATATTGACCTTTTTCTCGAACACCTTTGCCTTTATAAGGTTCAATTTTTCTTAATGTTTTAATTTTAGACGCAACTTCTCCAACTAGCTGCTTATCAGATCCTGTGATTTTTAATGTTGTTTGTTTTTCAACTGCAATTTTAATACCTTCTGGTATATCAAAATTGATATCGTGACTATAACCCAATTGTAAATTTAACTGATTTCCTTTTAAGGCAGCTCTATAACCAACACCAACTAATTCTAAAGTTTTTTCATATCCTGTGCTGGATCCAATAACTGCATTATTGATTAAACTTCTATTCATGCCCCAAAGTCTTTTTGAGTTTTGATCTACTTTTTTTGGTTTAATAGAAATTTCTTTTCCTTCAATAATATCTAAATTAAACATATCTAGATCAACATTGATTGATTTTTTCCCTAAAGGTCCTTCTATATTTATAATATTTCCAGCTAAAGCAACTTTTACTTTTTCAGGGATAGATATATTTATTTTACCTATTTTAGACATTAAAATACCTTACAAATTATTTCGCCACCAACTTTTTGTTTTCTAGCATCTATATCGGTCATTACTCCTTTTGGAGTTGACACAATAGCAATACCCAAACCATTATTTATTTTAGGTAAGCTGTCTGCAGATGAAAAAATTCTTCTTCCTGGTTTCGATACTCTTTCAAAAGCACTAATTACTGGATTACCAGAATGGTACTTAAGTTCTAATGATAGCATTGGTTTTTTTTCCTCAGAACTTACTTTAAAATCTTTTATAAAACCTTCGTTTTTAAGTATATCTGCTATTTTTGTTTTAAAATTAGATGAAGGTAACTCTACTTTTTTATGATTTCTAGCTTGAGCGTTCTTCACTCTTGCAATCATATCTCCTATTGGGTCACTTAAACTCATAATTTTCCTTTCTACCAGCTAGACTTAACTAAGCCTGGTATCTTTCCTTGTAATCCTAATTGTCTTAATGCAATTCTTGAAATCTTTAATTTTCTGTAAACACCATGGGGTCTTCCAGTAATCTCGCATCTATTCATAACTCTTGTTTTAGCCGAGTTTCTTGGCAGTTTAGATAATTTTTGTTGGGCTTTAAATCTTTCCTCTAATGTAATTTTTTTATCCATTACAATCTTCTTTAATGCTTGTCTTTTCTTGTAAAGCCTATCTGAAAGCTTAATTCTTTTTTTATTTTTATTAACAGCGCTTAACTTTGCCATGTTTAATTATCTCCTTTTTTAATAAATGGAAAATTCATTTTTTCTAATAATGCAAAACTATGCTCTTTATTGATTGCTTTAATAACAATTACTATATCTAAACCTCTAACTTTATCTGCTCTATCAAAGCTTACTTCTGGAAAAATTATATGCTCTTTAATTCCAAATGTATAATTACCAAATTTATCAAAGCCTTTTGGTGACAAACCTCTAAAATCTTTAATTCTTGGTAATGCAATATTTACTAATCTGTCTAAGAATTCATACATTCTATTTTTTCTTAATGTTACCTTTAAACCAGCATTTGATCCTTTTCTGGTTTTGAAATTTGCTACTGATTTTTTAAATTTGGTTGTAACTGGTTTTTGTCCAGTAATTTTAGCCATATCTTCTTCGCATGATTTTAAAATCTTAGAATCTGTTGCATCTAAACCAAGACCCATATTTAAAATAACTTTCTCAATTTTTGGAGCCATATAAATATTTTTAAAACCAAACTGATCTTTTAATGCAGGCTGAATTTCTTTATTAAATATTTCTTTTAATCTTGGTGTCATTATTTTTTAGCCTCTTTTTTCTTAGCCGCTTTTTCATCAATTAGTTTTAAGTTAGAAATATGAATAAAGCTTTCTTTAGGAAAAATTCCACCTTTTTTCTCTTTGGTTGTTTTAACGTGCTTTTTAACCATGTTTATTTCTTTAACCTTTGCTCTGTTATTAGCTCTATCAATTTCAATAACTTCACCTTCTTTTTTTTTATCTTTTCCAGTTAAAACTCTTACTTTCAAACCTTTTTTAATCATTATAAAACCTCTGGTGCCAATGAAATAATTTTCATTTGACCTCTACTTCTTAATTCTCTTGTAACTGGGCCAAAAATCCTTGTTCCTACTGGCTCTCCTTTGTCATCAACTAATACAGCTGCATTATTATCAAATCTTACTTTTGAACCATCATTTCTGTGAATTCCTTTTTTAACCCTTACAACTACAGCTTTATGGACTGATCCTTTTTTTACTTTTCCTTTAGGCATAGCTTCTTTAACCGCAATTACAATTGTATCGCCAATGCTAGCGTATCTTCTTTTTGATCCACCTAACACTTTAATGCACTCAATTCTTTTTGCACCAGTATTATCAGCAACTTGTAATTCTGTTTGAACACCAATCATTATTTTGTATTCTCCATAACTTGAAATTTTTTATTTTTAGAAAAAGGTTTGCTTTCAATAATTGAAACTTTGTCACCAGTTTTAAACTTATTATTTTCATCGTGAGCGTTATAGTTTTTTCTAACTTTAATTACTTTTTTTAGAACTGGGTGCGAGTATTTTCGTTCTACCATAACAGTGACTGTTTTATTTGGTTTATCGCTTATAACTACACCTGTAAGTATTTTTTTAGGCATTTTCTTTTCCTTTTAAAATTGTTTTTAATCTTGCTATTGTTTTTCTTGTTTCCCCAATTTTAGCTGGGTTTGTTACTTGTGAATTCATTTTTTGAAATCTAAAATTAAAAAGATCCTTTTTAAGCTTATTAATATTCTTCACAATTTCGTCATTTGATAATTTTTTAATTTCTTGTTTTTTCATTATGCAAATCTCTTAATTGTTTTTGTTTTAATAGGTAATTTTGCAGATGCTTTGTATAAAGCTTCTTTTGCAATTTCTTCCGAAACACCATCAACTTCAAATAATATTCTTCCTGGTTTCACTCTGCATGCAAAGTACTCTGGTGAACCTTTTCCTTTACCCATTCTGACCTCAATTGGTTTTTTTGAAACAGGTATATTTGGAAATATTCTTGTCCATACCCTTCCTTGTCTTTTCATATGTCTTGTTAAAGCAACTCTTGCAGCTTCAATCTGTTTTCCTGTAACTCTTTCGGGCTGCAAAGCTTTTAATGCGTAAGCACCATAATTAATAGTACTTGCTCTAGTAGCATTACCATGAATTCTACCTTTATGCGCTTTTCTCCACTTTGTTCTTACTGGTTGAAGCATTATTGTTTGCCTTCCTTTGGTGTTACCTTGTTAGTCTCTTGACTAAATTCTCTAGCAAACACCTCACCTTTATAAATCCAAACTTTAATACCAATAATTCCGTAAGTTGTAAGAGCTTCTGCCTCTGCGTAATCTATATCAGCTCTTAAAGTATGTGATGGAATACTTCCATCTCTTAACCACTCTGTTCTTGCTATTTCATTTCCACCAAGTCTTCCACTCACAGAAACTTTAATTCCTTTTGCTCCAAGTCTAATACATGATTGCATTGCTCTTTTCATAGCTCTTCTATAAGAAATTCTTTTAACTAGCTGTTGTGCAATATTTTCTGCTACCAAATAAGCATTTGTCTCAGGTTTTTTTACCTCTTTTATGTTTAAATTTACTTCATTTGAAGTAAATTTTGAGAGATTGTTTTTAATTTTGTCTATATCACTTCCTTTTTTGCCAATCACAAATCCTGGTCTAGAAGTATAAATTGTGACATAACACTTATTAGATGTTCTTTCGATCATTACCTTAGATACACCAGAATTTATTACGTTTTTCTTGATATAATCTCTTATTTTAAAATCTTCGATTAAATAATTTCCAAAATCTTTTTTCTTAGCATACCATACAGAGTCCCATCCTCTGTTGACACCTAATCTAAAACCTACAGGATTAACTTTTTGTCCCATGCTTCTCCATTTGTTTTGCTTCTGATAAAATTATTGTAACAGTTGACCAAGGTTTTAATATTGGTGCTGCTCTTCCTTTAGCTCTTGGTCTAAATCTTTTCATAACTATTTTTTTTCCACAATATGCCTCTTTAACTATTAATTTATCAATATCATATTGAAAATTATTCTCAGCGTTGGCTACAGCTGAACTGATAGTTTTTCTAACATCTCTAGTAATTCTTTTTTCTGAAAACTGTAAATCTCTAATTGCAACATCAACTTTTTTGCCAACAATACTTTTTAGTATTGGATTTAGCTTTCTGACACTAGATCTAATACCGTTGTTAACAGACTTTACTGTTTTGTCGTTAGTTTTATCAATTTTCTTTTTTTTACCCATAATTATTTCTTCTCTGTTGTTGCTGGTTTAGCTTTTTTATCAGCTGGTGTGTGACCAAAGAACGTTCTTGTTGGTGCAAACTCACCTAATTTATGTCCAACCATATCTTCTGAAACAGTTATTGGTATAAATTTTTTGCCATTATAAATTTGGAAACTTACCCCTACAAAATCAGGCAAAATTGTAGATTTTCTTGACCAAGTTTTAATAGGAATTTTCTTTGGATCGTCTTTATACTTGTCTACTTTCTTCATCAAGCTTTCTTCTACAAACGGTCCTTTCCACACTGCTCTAGCCATTACTTAGTATCCTTCCTCTTATTTCTTCTCTTAACTATAAATTTATCTGTTCTCTTATTATCTCGAGTTTTTAAACCTTTAGCAGATTGTCCTGTAGGTGAAACTGGATGTCTTCCTCCAGCAGATTTTCCTTCACCACCTCCATGTGGGTGATCAACTGGGTTTTTAACAACACCCCTAGTATGAGGTCTTCTGCCCAACCATCTTGATCTACCTGCTTTTCCAATTTTAATATTTTTTTGATCTGGATTACTTAAAATTCCAATTGTAGCTAATGCTCTTGAATCTATTTTTCTCAGTTCACCTGAGGCTAATTTTATTAAACTATAGTTTCCATCTAGACCACTAATAGTAACTGATGAACCAGCTGCTCTAGCGATTTTTCCTCCAGCACCTGGCTGTATTTCAACATTATGTATATTAATACCCACTGGGATGTCTTGCAATGGCATACAATTACCTACTTTAATTTCTTTTTTAGAACCACTTTCAACTTTATCTCCAACTTTAATTTTTTGTGGTGCTAAGAAATATGAGTGAGTACCATCCTCAAATTTAACTAACATGATGTAGCATGATCTATTAGGATCATATTCAATTCTTTCAACTGTAGCCTCTTTATCGAATTTTTTTCGATAAAAATCCACATGTCTGTACATTTTTTTATGTCCACCAGCTCTATTAATAGAGGTAATATGACCGTTATTATTTCTACCTTTCATCGCATTTTTAGGTGAAACTAAGGTCTTGAATGGTTTACCTTTCCATAAGCCAGTTCTATCAACTAAAATAGTGCCTCTTGTAGATTTTGTGTATGGTTTAAAAGTTTTTAATGCCATTTATTAAATTCCTGTTGTTAGATCAATACTTTGACCTTTTTTTAAAGTTATTATTGCTTTTTTATAACCAGATACTTTTACTTTTCTACCTCTGGTAACTTTTGTTCTGTTTTGTTTGTTTATAATATTTATCTTAGTCACATTAACTTTAAATATTTTTTCTATATTCTTTTTTAAATTTTTCTTATTTGCTCCATCCGGAACTTTAAAAACAATTTTATTAAGTTCAGATAAATTAGTAGATTTCTCAGTAACCACTGGAGAAAGAATTTTGTCGTATAAGTGAATTTTATCCATTTTATGAGAATCTCTTTTCTAGTTCTTTTACGGAGCTTTCTGTGAAAACTATTTTTTTAAATTTAATAATGTCGTAAGCACTGAAATGATTTACATCTGTAACTTTAACATTTGGAATATTTCTTACTGATTTTTCGATTTTTTCTTTTGAATTTTTATCTAGAATTATTAGTGAATTTGTAATTTCAAGTTTATTAATAATTGTGTTCATCTCTTTAGTTTTTTTAATTTCTGAACTAAAGTCATTTAAGATTAATAAGTTTTTATTATTATTTTTTTCTGTAATTAGTGAAGCTACACTTTGTTTTTTCTCCGTTTTGTTTAATTTTCTTTTTTTATAAGCTAATTCTCCTTTTGGTCCATGAGCTATACCACCACCTACGAAAATAGGAGCTTTTCTACTTGCATGCCTTGCACCACCTGTTCCCTTTTGAGCATATATTTTTGATGTTGGGCCTCTTACTTCATTTTGTTGTTTAGTTTTTGCGTGTCTTCCTTTGTAATTAGCATTCGTTTTGTAAAGAACAGCACTTACCAACTTGTGGTTAATTTTTGCTGAAAAAATATTATCTAAAACTTCAATACTATCTTTTTTTCCATCTATACTAATTTTATCTAGTTTCATTATTTTTTCTTCTTTTCAGGTGTTTTTTTTGCTTCTTCAGCAGCTGCATGTTTCTCACCAATAGTCATTTTACTGATGTTTTTGACAGATTTTTTAACAATAACCTCTGCATTTTTAGAACCAGGAATTGACCCTTTTAAATAAAGAAGTTCGTTTTCTAAATCTGTTTTTACAATTTCAATATTTAGCATAGTTCTCAATTTATCTCCCATATGACCAGCCATTTTTTTTCCTTTAAAAACTTTTCCTGGATCTTGACTATGTCCTGTTGAACCATGTGCTCTGTGAGATATAGAAACACCATGACTAGCTCTTAAACCACCAAAATTATGTCTCTTCATAGCACCCGCAAAACCTTTACCAATTGTTTTTGATCTGGTGTCTACAAATTTAATGTCTTTGAATATTTCTAAACCAAACTCGTTTCCTTCTTTGTAAACAGATGTGTCGTTTACTCTAAATTCTTTTAATTTTTTCTTAGCTTCAGTATTTTTTTTAGCAAAAACACCTTTCATGGCTTTTGTTAATTTTGAATTTTTAACTTTTCCATATCCAAGCTGAACAGCCTTGTACCCTCTTTTTTCTTCTTCAATAACCTGAATAACTCTAGCTTTTTCGACCTTAAGTACAGTCACAGGAACTAATTGACCAGATTTATAGAACTCTCTCGTCATGCCTATTTTCTTTCCTATTAAAGCTATCTCACTCATAATTAAATTTTTATCTCCACATCTACTCCAGAAGCTAAATCAAGTTTCATTAATGCCTCTACAGTTTGAGGTGTTGGTTCAATAATATCTATTAATCTTTTATGAGTTCTTGACTCAAATTGCTCTCTACTTTTTTTGTCTATATGAGGTGATCTTAAAACTGTATATCTTTCAATTCTAGTTGGTAATGGTATTGGTCCCTTAATTGTTGCTCCAGTTCTCTTTACTGTATTTACAATCTCTTCTGTAGAAGCATCTAGAACTTTATTGTCATATGCTCTTAATTTAATTCTAATATTCTGTTTTTCCATAATTAACCTGCAATCTTCTTAGTAACTTCGTCTTGAACATTTTGTGGTACTTTTGAATAATGATCAAAAAACATTGAATATTGTGCTCTACCTTGAGACATTGATCTTAAATTATTTATATAACCAAACATGTTAGCCAAAGGAACCATTGCTGTTATTACGGTTGCGTTACCTCTTTGCTCTTGAGTACTGATTTGACCCCTTCTACTATTTAAATCACCTATAACATCACCCATGTAGTCTTCAGGAGTTACTACTTCAACTCTCATTACTGGCTCTAACAATTTTAGCCCACCTTTTGTACATGCTTCTTTAAAGCAAGCTCTGCTTGCTAATTCAAATGCTAGTACGCTTGAGTCAACATCGTGATGCAATCCATCTAAGATGGTTACTTTGTAATCAATCATTGGAAATCCGGCTAAAATTCCAGTATCAGAAACAGTTTCTATTCCTTTTTCAACACCAGGTATAAATTCTTTTGGAATTGCACCACCTTTAATTTTGCTCTCAACATCTCTACCTTTGCCAGGTTCTTGAGGCTCTACTAAAAGTTTAACTTTTGCAAATTGACCAGCACCACCACTTTGTTTTTTTGTGAGTGTATTCAACCTCTGAAGCAGATTCTATAGTTTCTCTATAAGCAACTTGTGGAGCTCCAACATTGGCTTCTACTTTAAATTCTCTTTTCATTCTATCAACAATAATATCCAAGTGTAGTTCACCCATTCCCTTAATAATTGTTTGTCCTGACTCTTCGTCTGAAGTAACTCTAAAAGAAGGATCTTCCTTAGCTAACCTGCCTAGTGCTTCACCCATTTTTTCTTGGTCCGCTTTTGTTTTTGGTTCTACTGCAATTTCAATTACTGGATCAGGGAACTCCATTGGTTCAAGAAGGACAGAATTTTCTTTGTCACATAAAGTATGTCCTGTAATAGTATTTTTTAATCCTGCTAAAGCAACTATATCACCTGCATTAGCTTCTTTAATATCTTCTCGAGAGTTTGCATGCATTAAAAGCATTCTTCCAACTCTTTCTTCTTTTTCTTTAGAAGAATTGAAGACTGCTGTACCAGTTTTGATAGTACCAGAATAGATTCTAATAAAAGTTAGTGAGCCAACAAATGGATCGTTAGCTACTTTAAAAGCTAAAGCAGAAAATGGAACACTATCTTCAAATTTCATTTCCATTTCATCTTCACTACCTAATTTAGTTCCTTTGATAGATCCAATATCTACGGGACTTGGTAAGTAGTTCACAACTGCATCTAGTAAAGGCTGAACACCTTTGTTTTTGAATGCTGAACCTGTCAAAACTGGAACAAAACTAAAATTTAAAGTTCCTTTTCTTATGCATTTGACTAAATCTTCTTCTTTAATTTCATCACCATTTAAATAGGCTTCCATTAGCTTTTCATCTTGTTCAACAGCTGTTTCAACTAATTCTGTTCTATATTTTTCTGAAATTTCTTTTAAATCTTCTGGAATTTCTTTGTATTCCCATTCAGCTCCTAGTGCCTCATTTTTCCAAACTTGAGCTTTCATTTTAACAAGATCAACTACACCAGATAAAGAGGCTTCAGCTCCTATAGGGACTTGCACAACCAAAGGTTTGGCACCTAATCTATCTCTAATCATGTCTACACATCTAAAGAAATCTGCGCCTGTTCTGTCTAATTTGTTTACAAAACAAATTCTTGGTACTTTATACTTGTCGGCTTGTCTCCATACAGTTTCGGATTGTGGCTCTACACCTGCAACACCATCAAAAACAGCAACAGCACCATCTAAAACTTTTAAAGACCTTTCTACTTCAATGGTAAAATCAACGTGACCTGGTGTGTCTATAATATTAATTCTATGATCATTCCAAAAACAAGTAGTGGCCGCAGATGTGATTGTAATTCCTCTTTCTTGTTCTTGCTCCATCCAATCCATTGTTGCAGCACCATCGTGTACTTCACCAAT
The DNA here is from genome assembly GCA_902572515.1 of uncultured Pelagibacteraceae bacterium. Taxonomy (GTDB): domain Bacteria; phylum Pseudomonadota; class Alphaproteobacteria; order Pelagibacterales; family Pelagibacteraceae; genus Pelagibacter. Next base: position 141,063 of record CACGGJ010000001.1, read on the forward strand.
TTTGTGACTCTTTCCTGTATAGTATAGAACTCGTTCAGTAGTAGTTGTTTTACCGGCATCTATATGGGCCATGATCCCAATATTTCTGTATTTGTCTAATGTGTGAGTTCTAGCCATAATTTATTACCACCTAAAATGAGCAAATGCCTTATTTGACTCTGCCATTTTATGCACATCCTCTCTTTTTTTAACTGCAGCTCCTTTTTTTTCATAAGCATCATAGAGCTCATTAAAAATTTTATCTGCCATGTGTTTATCTTTTCTTTTCCTTGCTGATTCAACTAACCATCTGATTGCTAATGCTTGTGCCCTTTTATTTTTTACCTCAACAGGAACTTGATAAGTTGCACCACCAACTCTTCTAGATCTAACTTCTACAGTTGGTTTAATGTTGTTAATTGCTTCATTAAAAATATTTATTGGTTCATCTTTCGTTTTTGTTTTAATTTTATCAATTGCATCATAAACTATTTTAGCTGCAATGCCTCTTTTGCCATCATACATGATGTTGTTGATTAATTTTGGAATAATAGTTGATTTAAATTTTGGATCAGGAACTACATTTTTTTTTGGTTGAGTTTTTTTTCTAGACATTATTTACCTTTTTTTGTTCCGTATAAAGATCTTCTTTTTTTTCTGTTTGCAACACCTTGTGTATCAAGGTTACCTCTTAGAATATGATAACGAACACCTGGTAAATCTTTTACCCTACCGCCTCTAATCAGAACTACCGAGTGTTCTTGAAGGTTGTGACCTTCTCCAGGAATGTAAGCTGTAACTTCAAATCCATTTGACAATCTTACTCTAGCAACTTTTCTTAATGCAGAGTTTGGTTTTTTAGGAGTTGTTGTATAAACTTTAACGCAAACACCTCTCTTCAAAGGTTGTTTTTGCAAAGCAGGAACCTTGTTCCTTGTAACTTGCTTAACTCTTTTTTTTCTTAACAACTGATTAATAGTTGGCATAAATTTTTTAAATTAATTAATTTATTTTTAGATGAAAATAACTGACAGGTTATTTTGTGGCAGCGTTTAGTACTGTTAGAAGTACTACATTCCAACCAAAAATATCGCCAAATTACTTATTAATAGCTCTTTGTCAAACTAAAACTGCAATTTTTAGGCGATTTTTTTACTGATTTGCCTGTGTTTCTTCAGGTTCTGAAGCTTCTAATTTATCTTGTTCAGCTAAGAAATTATTATCATCTTCTAGAGCTTTATTGTTCCATCTATTTTTAATATTACCAGTACCAGCAGGAACTAATCTTCCAACAATTACGTTCTCTTTTAGTCCATTTAATGGATCAATTTTTCCTTTAATTGCAGCATCTGTTAAAACTCTTGTTGTTTCTTGGAACGAGGCTGCTGAAATGAACGACTCAGTTTGAAGTGAAGCTTTAGTGATGCCCATTAGAACTCTTTCACCAACAGCTGGAGTTTTTCCCTCTGCAACTAATTTTTCATTAGCATTATCAAACTTAATTCTATCAACTACTTCACCAGGTAAATAGCTTGAGTCCCCTGATGCTTTTACTTCAACTTTTTTGAGCATTTGTCTTAAAATAGTTTCAATGTGCTTATCATTTATAATTACACCTTGTAATCTATAAACTTCTTGAACTTGATTAACAAAGTATTCTGTTAGCTCTTTAATTCCCAATATTCTTAAAATATCATGTGGCAATGGTTGACCATCTAAAAGATATTCTCCTTTTTGAATTTTTTCTCCAGGATTAAAATTAATATGTTTACCTTTTGGAATTAAATAATTTGAAGGTTCTGATCCATCTTCAGGAACAATAGATACTCTTTGTTTTCCTCTTACTTCTTTTCCAAAAACAACACTACCATCATTTTCTGCTATGATTGCACTATCTTTAGCTTTTCTAGCCTCAAATAACTCAGCAACTCTTGGAAGGCCTCCAGTAATATCTTTTGTTTTTGTAGTTTCTTTAGGTAATCTTGCAATTACGTCACCTGCATAAACTTTTTGGCCATCTTTAATTGATAATATTGAATCTGGTACTAAATAATATCTAGCTTCATTATCATCAGCTTTCTTAATAACATTTCCTTTTTCATCTCTAAGAGTAATTCTAGGTTTTAAATCAGTGCTTTTTGATTGACCTCTCCAGTCAATTACTGATTTAGAGGAAATTCCAGTTGCGTCATCAGTAGTTTCTTGAATTGACACACCATCTATTAAATCTACATAACTAGCAGTCCCACTTTTTTCTGCTATAACTGGAGTTGTGTAAGGATCCCATTCACATATTTTAGTATTTGCTTTTACTTTGTCACCGTTGTTAAAAAATAGTCTTGATCCATAAGCTACTTTATAAACTGCTATTTGGACTCCTTTATCATCCTCTATAGAAAGCTGGGTATTTCTTCCCATAACAATCAAGTTCTTTTTAGAGTCTTCTAAAATATTTGAATTTATTATTTTTAAAGTTCCATCACTTTTAGTAACTATTTGGGAATCTTGTTTAACAGAAGCAGTTCCTCCAACGTGGAATGTTCTCATTGTTAGCTGTGTTCCTGGCTCTCCAATTGATTGAGCAGATATCATTCCAATAGCTTCACCAACATGAACCATCTTACCTCTTGATAAATCTCGTCCATAACAAGTAGCACAAACCCCATCTTTAGAACTACAAGTCATCACTGAATAAACTTTAATTGATTTAACTCCTGCAGCATCAATTTTATCGCAGCCTGCCTCATCAATCATTTCAGATTTTTTAATAATTACTTCACCTGATAAAGGGTTTTTAACATCAGCAGCTGTAACTCTTCCTAATGCTCTTTCAGATAAACTAACAACTACATTACCACCCTCTAAAATTTCAGAAAGTTCAATAAATCCAGGATCATCGCAATTAGCTTTAGTTATTGTTAAGTCTTGTGCAACATCACATAGTCTTCTTGTTAAATATCCAGAGCTAGCTGTTTTAAGAGCAGTATCTGCTAATCCTTTTCTAGCTCCGTGAGTTGAATTAAAGTACTCTAAAGCAGTTAATCCCTCTTTAAAGTTAGAAATAATTGGGCTTTCGATAATTTCTCCTGAAGGTTTAGCAATCAAACCTCTCATACCAGCTAATTGTTTCATTTGAGCAGCAGATCCTCTAGCTCCACTGTCAGCCATCATAAATACAGAATTTATTTTCAATCCTTCATCAGTTTTTTCTGTAGCCGAAATTCCTTTCATCATTTCTCCAGCAACCTTATCTGTGCACTTAGACCAAGCATCAACAACCTTGTTGTATTTTTCACCTCTTGTAATTAAACCTTCAGCATATTGAGTTTCATAATCTGCAATTAATTTTTTAGTATCATCAATTAATTGAGTTTTATTTGCAGGGATTACAAGATCGTCTTTTCCAAACGAAATTCCTGCTTAAATGCGTGTTTAAATCCTAAATCTTTAAGCTTGTCACAGAAAATTACAGTTGTTTTTTGACCACAAAATCTAAATACAACATCAATTATTTCTGAAACTACTTTTTTAGGTAACAATCTATCTACTAAAGAAAACTTAATGTTAATATTTTTAGGCAATAAATTTGCTAATAAAAATCTTCCAGCTGTAGAAGTATATTTTTCTATTTTCTTATTCCCTTGCTCGTCTACAGTTTCATATCTTGAAATGATAGTGCTATGTACATTTATTTGACCAGATGATAATGCAAATTCAATTTGATCTGAATCTGTAAAGTATCCAGCTGGTTTATCGTATATAGGCTCTTGTGAAAGATAGTAAATTCCTAAAATCATATCCTGACTCGGAACGATGATTGGTTTACCATTTGATGGAGAAAGAATATTATTTGTAGATAACATTAATATTCTTGCTTCTAATTGTGCTTCTAAACTTAATGGAACGTGAACTGCCATTTGGTCACCATCGAAGTCAGCATTAAATGCTGCACAAGTTAAAGGATGTAATTCAATTGCATCTCCTTCAATTAATTTTGGCTCAAACGCTTGAACTCCAAGCCTATGAAGTGTTGGCGCTCTATTCAAAAGTACCGGATGCTCTCTAACTATTAATTCTAAAGCGTCCCAAACTGCATTTGTTTCTTTTTCAACTAATTTTTTAGCTTGTTTAATTGTTGAGGCTAAACCTAATTTATTTAATCTTGCATATAAAAATGGTTTAAATAACTCAAGAGCCATTTTTTTCGGTAAACCACACTCATGTAGTTTTAAATCAGGACCGACAACGATTACTGATCTTCCAGAATAATCAACTCGTTTACCTAATAAATTTTGTCTAAATCTTCCTTGTTTACCTTTCAGCATTTCTGCAAGCGATTTAAGTGGTCTCTTACCTGTACCTGTAATTACTCTCCCTCTTCTGCCATTATCAAATAGAGCGTCTACAGACTCTTGAAGCATCCTTTTTTCATTTCTTACAATGATATCTGGAGCTTTAAGATCCATTAATCTTTTTAATCTGTTATTTCTGTTAATTACTCTCCTGTATAAATCGTTTAGATCAGAAGTGGCAAATCTTCCACCATCTAGAGGAACTAATGGTCTTAATTCTGGTGGTATAACTGGTACAACAGTCATAATCATCCACTCAGGTTTTTGACCTGTTTCAATAAATGACTCTATTAATTTTAATCTTTTAATTGCTCTTTCTTCATTAACTTTTGATTTGGTTTCTTTAATAAAGCTAACAAGATTTTTTCTTTCTAATTCTAAATCTAAATTTCTGAGCATCTCAAGAACAGCTTCTGCTCCTATTCCCGCTGAAAAACTTTCTTCACCAAATTCATCCTGGTATTTTGCTAATTCTTCCTCATTTAAGAGTTGATTTTTTTGTAAACCAGTTAAACCAGGCTCTATAACAATAAAGTTTTCAAAATAAAGAACTCTCTCTATTTCTTTTAATTTCATGTCTACTGCTAAAGCAATTCTGCTTGGAAGAGACTTCAAGAACCAAATATGTGCTACCGGTGTAGCAAGATTAATGTGGCCCATTCTTTCTCTTCTTACATTTGATTTTGTAACCTCAACACCACATTTCTCACATATAATACCTCTAAATTTCATTCGTTTATACTTACCACATAAACACTCATAATCTTTTATTGGTCCAAAAATCCTTGCACAAAACAAACCATCTTTTTCTGGTCTGAACGTTCTATAATTAATTGTTTCAGGCTTTTTAATTTCACCAAATGTCCAAGATTTAATTTTCTCTGGACTAGCAAGTGAAATTTTAATGCTATTAAAATTTTGAGCTTCTGAAATTTCGCTGCCCTTAAATAGATCTGTTAATTCTTTTTTCATTAATTAAGCTCCACATTTAATGCTAATGATTTAATCTCTTTTACTAAAACGTTAAATGATTCTGGTATTCCAGACTCAAAATTCTCTTCACCTTTAACTATAGTCTCGTAAACTTTAACTCTTCCTGCAACATCATCAGATTTAACAGTTAAAATTTCCTGTAATGTATATGATGCACCATATGCTTCAAGTGCCCACACTTCCATTTCACCAAATCTTTGACCACCTAATTGTGCTTTACCACCAAGTGGTTGTTGTGTAACCAAACTATAAGGTCCAGTAGATCTTGCATGAATTTTATCTTCAACTAAGTGATGAAGTTTTAGCATGTAGATTATTCCAACTGTAACCGGTCTATCAAATTTCTCTCCAGTTCTCCCATCCCATAAATAAGTTTGTCCAGATCCTGGTAAATTTGCTAGTTCAAGCATTTCAGTAACATTTTTTTCTTTAGCACCATCAAAAACAGGTGTTGAGATTGCGATACCATTTTGTAAATTTTCACAAAGATCTTTGAATTCACTCTTGCTTAATTTATCCACTTTTTCATTGAAAATTTCTTCTCCGTAAACAGATTTTAAGAATTTTTCGATTTTTTCTGTTCTTTCAATTTTTTTGTTATTTTCGTTTACTAAATTTTTAACTTGTTCACCAAATTCTTTACATGCCCAACCTAAGTGTGTCTCTAAAATTTGTCCCACGTTCATCCTACTTGGAACACCCAGAGGGTTTAATACAATATCAACTGGTCTACCATCTTCTCTATATGGCATATCTTCAACAGGTACAATTTTACTTACAACTCCTTTGTTTCCATGTCTTCCTGACATTTTATCACCAGGTCTTAATCTTCTTTTTATTGCAACGAATACTTTTACCATTTTCATAACACTTGGTAATAAATCATCACCACTTCTAATTTTTAAAACTTTATCTTCAAATCTCTCTGTTATGTCTTGTTTTGCTTTATTATATTGATCTTTTAATTGAGATAATGTTGCTTCGTCATTTACATTTCCTACAGTGATTTTGAAGACATCATTAATGGATAGTTTATTAATTGTATCAAAATCTAACTTAGTTCCTTCAGATAAATCTTTTACTTTTTTCGTTAAAGATGATCCTGACAAGAATTGTGAAGCTCTTTGTTTAATACTTCTTTCTAATATTTCTTCCTCAACAATTTTATCTTGTTGAACTTGCTCAATTTCAGCTCTTTCAATAGTTATTGATCTTTCGTCTTTCTCAATTCCATGTCTATTGAATACTCTTACATCAACTACCGTTCCACTTGATCCCCTTGACATTCTTAGAGATGTATCCGTTACATCGATAGCTTTTTCTCCAAAAATTGATCTTAATAATTTTTCTTCAGGACCAGATGCTGAATCACCTTTTGGGGTAACTTTACCAACTAAAATATCACCAGCATTTACCTCTGCACCAATATAAACTATTCCAGATTCATCAAGGTTTTTTAAAGCTTCTTCATTTACATTTGGTATATCTCTTGTTATCTCTTCTTCACCTAGCTTTGTATCTCTCGCCATTATTTCGTATTCAACAATATGAACAGATGTAAATACGTCATCTGTAACACATCTTTCAGAAATTAGGATTGAGTCTTCAAAGTTGTAACCTTGCCAAGGCATGAATGCTACTGTAACATTCTTTCCTAGGGCAAGTTCACCTAATTTAGTTGACGGACCATCAGCTATAATATCTCCAGATTTAACTTTATCACCAACTCTAACAAGTGGTCTTTGATTTATGCAAGTATTTTGGTTTGATCTTTTAAATTTTTGAAGGTTATAGATATCAACACCAGACTTACTAAAGTCTGTTTCCTCTGTTACTTTTATAACAATTCTTTTACCATCTATTTTATCAACTATTCCATCACGCTTAGCAACAATAGTTACTCCTGAGTCTAAAGCAACATCACTTTCAATTCCTGTACCAACAAGCGGCGACTCGGGTTTTAATAATGGAACTGCTTGCCTCATCATGTTTGATCCCATTAATGCTCTGTTTGCATCATCATTTTCTAAGAATGGAATTAAAGATGCTGCAACAGAAACTAATTGTTTTGGTGATACGTCAATGTAATCAATAGAGTCTGGTTTTGCTAAAAGAAAGTTTAGGTTTTGTCTACATGAAACTAGTTCTTCAGTAATTTTTCCATTTTTATCAAGTTTTGTATTTGCTTGAGCAATAGTGAATTTTGTTTCTTCCATTGCTGATAAATATTCAACTTTATCTTGAACAACACCGTCTCTGACTTTTTTGTAAGGACTTTCTATAAAACCATATTTATTAATTTTTGCATAAGTAGATAAACTATTGATCAAACCAATATTTGGACCCTCTGGTGTTTCAATTGGACAAATTCTTCCATAGTGAGTTGGATGAACATCCCTAACTTCAAAACCTGCTCTTTCTCTTGTTAATCCACCCGGACCTAACGCTGAAACTCTTCTTTTATGAGTAATTTCAGATAAAGGATTTGTTTGATCCATAAACTGAGATAATTGAGAACTTGCAAAAAAATCCTTCAATGAAACTGTTAATGGTTTTGCATTAATTAGATCTTGTGGCATTGCTGACTCAACATCTAAAGTTGTCATTTTTTCTTTAATAGCTCTTTCCATTCTGTAAACACCAATTCTAGCTTGGTTCTCAACTAGCTCTCCAACAGAACGAACTCTTCTATTTCCTAAGTGATCAATGTCATCAACATCATCTTTACCATCACGTAAATCCAACATTTTATGAATAATTGCTATGATATCGTCATTTCTTAATATGGTAATTTTATCAGAACATTCTTGGTTTAATCTTGAGTTCATTTTAACTCTTCCAACATCAGACAAATCATATCTGTCTGAGCTAAAGAAAAGATTATTAAATATTTGAGTTGCTATCTCTATGGTTGGCGGCTCTCCTGGTCTTAACATTTTATAGATTTCTGTGATAGCTTCGTCTTTAGTATTGTTTTTATCAGCTAAAATAGTTGTAAGTAGATAAGGTCCTTTGTTTATTGAGTTTGTAACAGAAATTTGAAGTGTATGTATATTTGCATCTAAAATTTGTTGGATAATTGTATCATTTAATTCAGTCCCAATTTTAAACACACCGTCCTCTTCTTCATTGACTTTGACATCTCTGTGTAAAAATTTACCAAATAAAGAATCTCTAGAAACTAGTATGTCTTTCAAACCATCATTAGCTAATTTTTTTGCATTTAAAAAATTAATCTTGTCACCTAATTTAATTACTACTTTACCAGTCTTTGCATCAATTACTTCTTCTGAGAAATTTTTTGCTTTATAGTTTTCAGGATTAAATTTAGTTTTCCACTTTTCTGTTTTTGGATCAAAATTATATTGCTCACTTTCATAGAACTCATCTACTATTTCTGGTTTTGTATAACCTAAAGCTAACAATAAAGTAGATGAAAAAATTTTCTTTTTTCTATCAATTTTAAAATACAGAAAATCTTTCACATCATACTCAAAATCTAACCAAGAACCTCTGTTGGGTATTACTCTGCAATTAAATAAAAGTTTACCACTTGCATGAGTTTTTCCTTTATCGTGATCAAAAAATACACCAGGACTTCTATGCATTTGGTTTACAACAACTCTTTGAACTCCATTAGTAATAAAAGTTCCACTATTAGTCATCATGGGAACTTCACCCATATACACTTCTTGCTCTTTCGCAGATAAAATATCTTTAGTATTATTTTCTTGATCTATTTCGTAAACAACTAATCTTAATGTGCATTTAAGTGCTGAAGAATATGTAAGACCTCTTGTTATGCACTCCTCAACATCAAATTTCGGTTTCTCTAATCTGTATGAAACATACTCTAGAGTTGCTTTATCATTTAAATCTTCAATTGGAAAAATACTCTTGAATACTCTATCAAAACCCTTGGTAATTTCAGCTGCTTCAGCATTAAATTCTGTTAATTCTTTATAAGAATTTTTTTGTACTTCAATTAAGTTAGGAATAGATAAACTTTCTTTAAGTTTACCAAAACTTTTTCTTATATTTTTCTTTTCAGTAAAAGATAATTGCATCTATGTTAATAAATACTGATTAAAAAATAATCAGTATTTGAATTCTTTCTATTTAATTTATTTAAGTTCTACTTTAGCGCCAGCAGCTTCTAACTTGGCTTTGATCTCTTCAGCGTCTTTTTTGTTCACACCAGATTTAACTTCTTTTGGTGCTCCTTCTACAAGATCTTTAGCTTCTTTTAAACCTAATGAAGTTGCTGCTCTTACTTCTTTAATAACATTAATTTTTTTATCACCTGCAGAAACTAGCATGATTGTAAAATCATCTTTATCTTCTGCTGGAGCCGCACCACCTGCTGCTGCTGGTGCTGCTGCTGCCATTGGAGTTACACCCCATTTTTCTTCTAATTGTTTTGATAGTTCAGCTGCCTCTGCAACAGTCAAACTTGATAAATCTTCTATAATTTTGTTTAGGTCAGGCATATGTATTACTCTTTGGGTTGTGTTTCAGAATTTTCTGCCGCCAAACTACTCATTTTTTCTGAATGTGCAAGCAAAATACTGATTAATTTAGATGCAGAAGCGTTCAAAATACCCACAATATTGGCTCTTGCTTCATCTAATGTAGGTAAACTAGCTACATTTTGGACACCGGCCTGATCTAAGACCTCGTTATCCATAATTCCACCAATTAATTTTAAGTTTTCGTTATCTTTTGCAAATTTTGAAAGAATCCTTGCAGACATTATTGCATCCTCTCCAAATGCAACCGCTGTAGGACCAGTAAATAAATTTGATAAATCTTTACACTTTGTTTTTTCTAAAGCTAATTTCGTAATCCTGTTTTTTGTTATTTTGAAAATGATTCCATGTTCTCTCATTTTCGCTCTCAATTCATCTAATTGAGTCATGGTTAAACCTTGGTAATGGGTAACCATAACCGCTTTACTGTTTTCAAACTTACTAGTCATTTCTTCAATATAATTTTTCTTTTGTTCTTTGTTCATCATAACTATATCGATTTCCCTAATTTAACTTTATATGAAACACCCATTGTTGATGTAGCAAATACACTTCTAATTAAGTCACCTTTTAGGGTATTATTTGATTTTTCTTTCTCTAAAGTATCTAAAATTGCATTGTAGTTTTTTAACAATTGATCATCGCTAAAAGATTTTTTACCAATACTAACTCCAATGTTTCCATCTTTATCATTTCTAATTTCTACTTGACCAGATTTAGCATTAGTTACTGCTTCTTTAATATTTTCAGAAACTGAACCAAGCTTAGGATTGGGCATTAATCCTTTTGGTCCCAAAACTTTTCCTAATTTAGAAAGTTTGATCATCATTCCTGGAGTACAAATTAATTTTTCAAAGTTTAATTCTCCACCTTTAATTCTTTCTACAAACTCATCTCCACCCACGATATCTGCACCTGCATCTTTTGCATCTTGTACTTTATTGTCTTCACAAACCACTGCAACTTTAACTTTCTTACCTGTTCCGCCCGGTAAATTAACTACAGTTCTGATATTAACTTCACTTTTCTTTTGTTTGTTATTTATTTGAAAACTTAAATCTAAAGACTCATCAAATTTAGTTGTGCAGTTTTCTTTAAGTTGAGGTAATAACTTTTCTATAAACTCTGCATTCAAGTCTTTAGTCTTTTCAGGTAATTTTTTGTATCTTTTTGATGCCATTATTCTTTTACCTCAATTCCCATTGATCTAGCTGATCCTGCAATAATTTTTATTGCCTCTTCTATATCATGAGCGTTTAAATCGTTCATTTTTTCTTTTGCTATACTCTCTAATTGTTTTTTAGAAATTGAAGCAACAATATTTCTTCCGGGTTCTTTAGATCCACCTTTAAGTTTTACTGCCTCTTTAATATAAAAAGATGCAGGAGGTGATTTAATTTTAAAATCAAACTTTTTATCTTTATAGACTGTAATTTCAACTGGCACAGGTTTGCCTGCCATTGATTTAGTTTTATCATTAAAGGCTTTACAAAACTCCATAATATTCACACCACGTTGACCTAATGCAGGACCAACTGGTGGAGCTGGATTAGCTTGACCGCCTTTAATTTGTAGTTTTATAAATCCACTAATTTCTTTTGCCATTAACTTACCTTCTCAACCTGACTATATTCTAAATCTACCGGTGTAGGACGACCAAATATAGAAACTGACACCTTAAGTCTAGCTTTTTCTTCATCAATTTCTTCAATCATTCCAGTAAATGACGCAAATGGGCCATCTACAACCTGAACCTTTTCACCAACACTGTAATCTACGCTAGATTTTGGCTGAGCAACACCATCTTTAATTTGACCTAAAATTTTCTCTACTTCTTTGTCTGAAACTGGGACTGGGATCCCTTTGGCACCTAAGAAGCCACTAACCCTCTTTATATTTTTGATCATATGATAAATATTATTATCCATTTCACTCTTTATTAAAACATATCCAGGAAAGTATTTTTTTTTTCTTTGAATTCTTTTTCCTCTTTTAACCTCAGTAACATCGTGAGTTGGCACGATAATCTCCTCAAATTTGTCTGCGATTTTAGCTTTATCTGCTTCCTCTTTTATTAATGAAGCAACTTTATTTTCAAAGCTAGAATGAGACTGAACTATGTACCAATTTTTCATTAAATACTCACTTTAAGTAGAAGTTCTAAGAAAAATTTTAAAACCTGATCTAAAAGAAGAAAAAATAGAGACATAACAACCGCCATAACAAAAACCATTAAAGCACCTTGTAATGTCTCCTTCCACGTTGGCCAAGTAACTTTAAAAGCCTCTTGTTTAACTTCTTGAATAAATTTGATCGGGTTTTTCATAATTTACTTGCTCAAATTGGCAGGAGCGGAGGGACTCGAACCCTCAGCCTCCGGTTTTGGAGACCGGCGCTCTACCAATTGAGCTACACTCCTATTTATAGAGTTACTCTATAATTTTAGTTACTACTCCTGCTCCAACAGTTCTACCACCTTCTCTAATTGCAAAGTTTAATTTCTCTGCCATAGCGATAGGTGTAATTAGTTTAACAGTAAATTTAGCATCATCACCAGGCATGACCATTTCTGTACCAGATGGTAATTCTACTTCACCTGTAACGTCTGTTGTTCTAAAATAAAACTGAGGTCTGTATTTAGTAAAGAAAGGTGTATGTCTTCCACCTTCATCTTTTTTAAGTACATACGCTTGAGCCTCAAATTTAGTGTGTGGAGTAATTGAACCGGGCTTACAAAGAACTTGACCTCTTTCGATGTCATTTCTTTCAATACCTCTCAATAAAATTCCAACATTATCTCCAGCTTCACCTGAATCTAAAAGTTTTCTAAACATTTCAACTCCAGTACAAACTGATTTTTTAGTTTCTCTAATTCCAACTATTTCAACTTCTTCACCAGTTTTAATTACACCAGACTCAACTCTTCCAGTTGCAACTGTTCCTCTTCCAGAAATTGAAAATACATCCTCAACTGGCATCAAGAATGGTTTATCAACTTCTCTAGCTGGCTGTGGAATATGTTCATCAACAGCTTTCATTAATTCTAAAATTGAATTTTTTCCAATTTCATCATCTCTTCCTTCGACAGCTGCTAAAGCTGAACCTTTGACAATTGGTGTTTTGTCACCTGGATATTTGTATGAAGTTAAAAGTTCTCTTATTTCTTCTTCAACAAGTTCAATCATTTCTTTATCATCAACTTGATCAACTTTATTTAAGTACACAACAATAGCAGGAATACCTACTTGTCTTCCTAAAAGAATATGTTCCCTTGTTTGTGGCATTGGACCGTCAGCTGCATTAACAACTAATATTGCACCATCCATTTGAGCAGCACCAGTTATCATGTTTTTAACATAATCAGCGTGTCCAGGACAATCGACGTGAGCATAGTGTCTCTTTTCAGTTTCATACTCAACGTGTGCAGTTGAAATTGTTATTCCTCTCTCTTTTTCTTCAGGCGCTTTATCAATTTGATCATAAGCAACTGCAGTTCCGCCGCCCGCTTGTGCTAATACATTTGTAATAGCGGCAGTAAGGGTTGTTTTACCATGGTCGACATGACCGATAGTCCCAATGTTACAGTGGGGTTTATTTCTTACAAATTTTTCTTTTGACATTACGTTTTACCTCAGTTTTTTTTTGTTTCTTCTAATTTTAATTTCTTGGAGCGGGTAAAGGGAATCGAACCCTTACATCCAGCTTGGAAGGCTAGCGTTCTACCATTGAACTACACCCGCACAACCCCAAGAGTAACACTCCATGTTATCTAAAATTTATTAAATGGTGGAGGGGGAAAGATTCGAACTTTCGAAGACCGAAGTCAACGGGTTTACAGCCCGCCCCATTTGACCGCTCTGGAACCCCTCCTTTGGGGAAGTGTCCCCTTGTTCAATAAAGCTTCAAATAACAAGCGTTTTATATATTTTATTTATGCAAATGCAACACGTGATTTAATAGGAAAATATTAAAAAAACCGTATAAAACAGATACAAATTTATGAATAAATCATCATTTTTCATTGTTGGTCAACACGCAGTTATTGAGGCTCTTAGAAATCCTAAAAGAAAGGTTTTAAGAGTATTTTTAACGGAGGAGTCAAAAAAAAATATTCATAGAAAAAACCCAAATAAAAACATTTTAGAGGATGTTAAAGTTTACTTTAAATCTAAAAAAGAATTAGACAAATATACTTCTAAAGAACAATTAATGCATAATGGTTATGTTGCAGAGATTGAACATTTGGATCAACCTGATCTAAAACAATTTATTAAAGACAAAAAAAATTTAACATTTGTCTGTCTTGATGAGGTTACTGATCCAAGAAATATTGGTTCATTAATCAGAAGTGCTGCATCATTTGATATTGATGGATTGATAATTAAAGAAAGACATTTTCCACGTGATAGTAAGTTGATGTATAAATCAGCAAGCGGTTGTATTGAGCACATTAATATTTTTGAGGTTTCCAACATTAATTCTACATTAAAAAATTTAAGAGAAAAAAATTTCTGGGTTTATGGTTTTGATGCAAAAGGCCAAAAGGATTTTACAGATATAAAATGGGAAGGAAATAAAATTCTTCTATTTGGATCTGAAGGGTTTGGTATGAGAAAGCATACAGGTAAATATGCAGATTTTTTTGTTAAAATTAATATTAATGAAGATATAGAAAGTTTAAATATCTCAAATAGTGCTGCAATAGTGTTTCATCACCTTAGTTATATAAAAAAAAAGAGTTGATTATTTAACAAATAGTTAATAATTATTGTGCATGCCCTTGTAGCTCAGCTGGTAGAGCAATTGATTTGTAATCAATAGGTCCGCGGTTCGAATCCGTGCGGGGGCACCACTTTACTTACTTTTTTATCAGAATAATTTATGCAAAAACTATTCTTACGACAATAAGTGTTGTCAGATTGTTGTCAGATAAAACTAACAACTTGAACTTTTTAATTAATATAACTTTTTATTTGTTCTAGCCCAAAACATTTACCTGTAAATTCAATCATAATAATATCACCTTTATATTTTGTTCTTAAACTTGAAGAATAATTTCCTGTGTTTAAAGAAATCGATCCAATGAAACGTTCCATCTTTAAATCACTGGAGCCAGAGACTAATTGAAGCCATTTTTTATCTGGATCAAATTTTATTGTTTGGCTACTAACTATTAAGTCACCTATGTTTTGCGAAAATATTTGTGCAGGTCTTCGTAAACTTTTATTAGATCTCATTTCAAGAGTATAGAATTTTTTTCCTTTTCTTAAATTATATTCATCAATAAAAAGTTCTTCGGTATTGTGCTCCGGACCAAGACCCATTCCTGCATAATTTGTATATACTGTTCCCTCACAAGTAAATTTATATTCAGTTTTTGAAATGGAACTTTTGCTTTTAATTTCTTTATAGCCAGCACTTCCAAATTGAAACAAGCCTTTTGCTGTCCATAAAATTGCTATCACTAATCCAATGGCTGCTAAAATTTGAATAGGTCCTTTTGGCCTATATTCTTTTTTCTTTGCCATAAAAAACTTTATCATTGTTGTCAGATTGTTGCCAAGTTAAAAGTATTTAAAGATTATTGTTGCAAACAAATGTTTATTTAAACTTTAGCAATTGATTTGTAATCAATAGGTCCGCGGTTCGAATCCGTGCGGGGGCACCACTAAAATCTCATTTATTTTCAACAAACATAATAATTTCCTTAACTTTTTTAAAAACAAAAAATCGTTGAATAATACTATAGAATGGAAGGAAGAAGAACTGACTGTAGTCTTTTTGTAGTCTTTGCTAAAAAGAACTTAGTTTGAAAGATACTTCATATTTCATAAATTTTATATTTGGTGCAACAGATAATGCATCTCTTAAATTCTTATCATCCTCTAATGCAATTATAAGTCCCTTAACATCTTTATCACCAGCCAAATTATTTTTAATATGCCCCATATATCTTTGGATCTGACCCATAACTACATCACTAGCTCTACCCTTCTTTAATTCTATAACTAAAAATTCTTTTTTATCTTTACTAATTGCTAAAATATCTAAAGGACCAGATCCTGTTGAATATTGAGTACAAAGTTTGTTATTTTCTTTATGAATATCATAATCTTTGTTCAGCTCTATATTGGTCCAATTTCTAATAATATAATCCTCGAGATGTTTTTCTAATAAAAAAGAAGATTTAGGAACTAAATTATTTTCAATTGAATAATCTTTTTCATTATTAACATTAGTTTGATTTTGAATAGGAATTATTTCACCAGAATCTTCAACAGTTAATTTTAATTCTATAGTTTCTACCTCTTTTTTATTTCCATCTAAACAAGGAACACCATCCTTAAAACTAACAACTTTTCCAATACCTAGATAAGTGAATTGGGGATCTTTATTATCCCAACGCGCAAAAAAATGTGGCGTCATTTCACCGGATAATAACTTTTGAAAAGTTGGTTGTTGAGAATGAGATCTTGGTTTTCCGTACCAAACAATAACTCCTTTTGAATGATCATAATGATTATCAAAATCATGTTCTGTTGTTCCTGGCACACCAATATTCATGAAGATTATTAAATTATCTTCGACACGTACATAACCTGTATCCCAATCACCGCCGGCAGGTCTGCCCTTGTCAGGAAAGCAAACCCAACCAATATCTTTTCTTGAATATTTTGAACCTTTTTTAAATTCTAATTTCACTTATTTTTTCTCTTCAATTTGAATTATACAATCTGGTCCAACTTTAAGTGTAAAAGATTTTATCATATCTCTAAAGTCTTCTTCCATATCAAGCATAGCTCTTTCCTTATTAGCAATACTGTTTTCAAAAAACTTTTTTTCTTTACCCATAAGATCATTCATTTTAATAATTGATTGATACAAATTTCTTACAGGTAATTGAAATGATGGGCCCATTATATGATCCCAAAGCCTTTTCATCATTTTTGGAGCATCAAAATCTTTCTTAGATTTATGTTCATTTATCAAGTTAGTTTTAATAAAACTTACAAGCATGTGAATTATTGGATAATTCATTGGAATTATAATAATTCTTTTACCATGCCTTTCAACATAGCCATCATGTTGTTTATTATAGTCTTTTGGCATAGCCGTAGTAATTAAAACACCATAATTGATATTTTTATCTTTCATATCGCTTAATAATTTACTTACCCATTCTTCTTTAAAAGTTTTGTGATCTTTGCTTTCAAAGTAAATCTGTGCAAGTTTTTCTTGATCTTTATTATTAATTGTAAGTATACAATCTGCACCTTTTGCTCCCTTTTTAACTTCTTCTACAGTATCTTGTGGAAATTTACTTCTAAGGTAATCCTCAATCAGTTCTTCTTGAACTTCACCTTGAACTTCCATCGATTTTTGTTTTAATTGTTTAGACATTTCATCAATTTTAACTTGAGTACGCCTTTTTTCTATTTCTCTTTCTTTGTCTTTTTTAGCCATCAGATCTTTAAGTTTTTGAACATCGTTTTCAGATTTTTCTTTAATTTTTTGTTCAATAACTTTTTCTTTTTGTTTAAGATCTGCAATTAACTTGGCTTCAATTTGTTTTTTATTCTTCTCAGCTTGTGCAACTTTAGTTTGAAGATCCATAAGCTCTTTTCTTTGCTTATTTTCTCTAATTAAAGCTTTCTCTTTTAACTGTTTTTCGATTTCTTTTTCCTTAAGCTTTAAACTGGCAATTAACTTAAACTCTGCCTCTTTAGAGCTTTTCTCCATTGCTTTTTCTTTAGCCTTAAGTTTATCTTCAATTGCTTTTTCTTTTTGCTTTAGCGTTGCTGTCATCTTTAATTCAGTATCTTTTCTACTCTTTTCGGCCTCTAAAATTTTAGACTGCAATGCCTGAACTTTCGCTTTACTTTCATTTTGTGCTTTTAATGAAAGTTCTTTCTCTAAATTTTTTTCTTTTAGCTTGAAATCAAGATTAAATTTTTCTTTTAAAAGCTTTTCCTTAACCTTAATTTCTTCTTGGTACTCTTTTTCTTTGCTCTTTAAGTGATTTTGTAATGCCTGATCTGCAGAAAAAGTTTCATTACAGCTAGGACATGTTATTGTTAGTTGACTCATATTTATTTTACTCCTTTATTTAATTTATTAGTTAATTGTTAGATCTTCTTCGGCACTCCACTCATTTGACTTATGCTGAATTTCTTTGATTTTACTTTTGGCTAAATATTCAATAACCTTACTAAATGTTAATTCTGCATTAATAATGTTACCTTTTCTTAGCCATTCTAAAGCTTCATAAGTATCCCTAGGTATGCTTACTGATTTATATTTATTTGGATCTGCCATTTTATCTCCCTTGTTTAATTTAAATCCCCTGTTCCTTTACAGGGGATGTTGTTGACGATTTATTTACTTTCATCGCCTATTGTTAAAAATATTCCTCCAATTAAACCTGCTGCAATTGGAGTGAACTGTGACATTGGTCCCAAGAATGCGGTTAAATTTGTCCCCATTCTAGACGCAGCATAATCTACAACTGCAAATCCTATGAAGAGTATTCCTAAATAACCAAATACTCCGCTAGGCAAATCAATCATCATTTCATCATTACTATTTTTTTTCTCTATTTTTGTTTTTTTCATTTTCTCCTCTTTGTTAGTGTTTAGGACTAAGAGGAATTCACAAATTGCAGAAAGGAGGTTAAGAACTATAATTTAACCAAAGATCAATTTGCTCACTTCCTCTTAATCTTTTGTGTGTTCAATAAAATCAAACACACCCTATTTATAGTGATTTTAAAATGGTTTACCCGTAGGTTAACTTTTGACTTTGCCTACGGATGAATTTCTAATAATCTAAATTTATGAGTAAAAGAAAGGGCTATCCAAGAAAACCATATTCATTTGAAAGAGTTTTAAAAGATTTAGCTGACGATATTGGTTACGATAATATTGAAACTGTTATAGAAAAAAAAAGAAAAGCTATTGAACATATCTCAAATCCTAATTTCAAAGATCGACAACTTCATATACAAGATGGGTTGGAATTAGATATTCATTGTAAAAGGATTGGTAAAGGAACCCCTTTTCTTACAGCTTATGAAACCTTACTTAGAAAAGAAATTGCCAATAGAAAAGATCACGATACTAGTGACGAAATAATCAATAATTTACTTAGGTTAGGTGAGTCTATAGGTGATGTAATGGAAGAAACTAGAAAAGCATTAGACGATGATAAGGTTGATGAAGATGAAAAAGAACAAATTTCTATTGAGGTTATTGAATTAGAAAAAAAAATTGCTGAACTTAAGCTAAAATTAAATTTAGGTGAAAAAACAAACTATAAAATTCAAAATAAAAGAGAACCTTAATCAATGCGTTATAGGTTTTTATTTAATTTTCTAAAAATTTCACTAGTTACAAAAGGAATAAATAAAATAAATATTTTTTTAAATCTTGCAATTTTTTTAAGCATCTTCGCTATCTCAAGTACTCTCATATCTATATATTATGAATCAAAAATTACTGATATCGAAAAAAAAATCGCAAAAAATGATACGATATTAGACGTTCTGTCAGCGAGCACACTATCAATTCCAACTAAAGTTTTAGGTTTAGAGAATATATCAAATGATATTAAAAAAAATAATGACATCATAAATTATTTTTTTTATTCAAAAGTAGGACAATTATTTGATGAATATGAATTGTATTATCGTCCAGTGATTCATCTTAGTAATTATTTATCTAGTGGTTTTACGGCTATTAAAAATTTTGAGGATTTTATTAATATTAAAGATGATGCAATGCTTAAAAATGTTGATGAGAAAGTATTTGAAGATTTAAAGCAAAACTCAAGAAACCAAGAAGAATTTTTAAAAATTAGAAATAAAATTGATAATGATCATAAAGAATTTAAACTAGACAGAGGTATTAAGGTAATTAAACCTGAAAGTTTAAAAAGTTATCAAAATTACTATGACACTTTTATTATATATATAAATGATCAGCTTCATCATTATTCAATAATATCTGGAACGTTACAAAAAATTTATAATAATATAAAAAACGATAATCTTAAAAATTTTGAAGAAATATCGAAGAATTCAAAAGAGTCTAAAAAATTCATTATATTTGCTTTTTTCTTTCAATTAATAATTTTTATTATTGTACAGGTAATGGAAATAATAACTACCAGAAGGGAAATACAAAAAATCAAATGACTTTAAATGTAAGAATTCTAGGTTTAATTATTCTAGTAGGTTTATTTACTGTATCATCTTTTATTTTCGATCAGATGGTTATTTATTCTGAAGATAAAATCAGAGAAAAAAACTTCTTATATAAAAGATCATTTAATAATTATTTATCTAGCAAAAATGTAATGTTTACTACGAGAGATTTAATGACAAGGATTCAAGTGAAAAAAAATTTTTTTGAGGATAGACAATCCTTTTTGCAGGATGCTGTATCAGTATTATTTAATGATAATCTGATTAAATCAACATTTGATGAAAATGTTGGAAAAAATTATTTCAAAAATCTTAAAACAATTTTTACATCAAGATATCAAACACTGGGATATGATATTTTAAAAGAATGCGATCTAGCATACAGTTTTTTTAAAGGAATACAGGTAAGAAAATTTGATCTTAATATCCATGAAGATGAAAAGACAATAAAAGCAATTAAAGGATTAAATAAAATAAATTTAGAAAACTCATTAAAAACTCATGATCATTTTACCAAAAAACTGGATATAGAAAGAAAAAAAATTCTATCTGTAGACTATGGCATTTCTAATATTGACGAATTCTATCTCATTAGAAAAATGTACACTGATTTATTAAATTATTATTTTTTACACTATGGATACTTAGAAAAAATAAATGATGCACATAGGGTAACTTTCAATTTTTATTTTAAAGAATCTTCACGTTTTTTAGATGAAAAAAGTAAGCACGAAAGACAAAAAAATTATTTTATTTTATTTGGTGTTTTATCTCAAATTTTAAGTCTTTTTTTCCTAATATTTCTTTTTAAAACTTTAATGTTTTTAGCAAATAAAAAATCATAAAAAATTTGTCTTAAATTTTTGATTTTTTATAAATCAACAATCCTCTAAATAAAATCAACAAACAGAGTAAGCTTAATAACTGGAATACTACACCGAATAGAAGCATAAGTTGTTTTCTATTTTCTATTTTTGAAGACTCATTTATCAATTTATCGAGATCTTTTGATGCATTCGTTCCAAGTTCAGCCATAGTATTTAACAGATCTTGTAAATAATAATTATTGTGTTCTACATAAGCTTTTGTAGTTTCTAGAGCAGAACTTTCAGTATCATTTCCATCTTTATCTGTTAAAACAATTACAAAATCAGGGTCTTTTTCTAACTCACCAGTTAACCAATGATTTTCGTCAATTAAATATTGAAAATATTCAGCAAAGGAAAACTCTTTTTGATTTAATTCTTCACTACTTGTATCTGTTGCCTTTATCTTTTTATCCTTAAGACCTTCTATTACCATTTGATCATTAATAATATCTTCCATTAACCTGGTTTGATCAAAAATATTTGAAAAATAATAAAATTTTTTTTTATCTTCAGAAAATGTAGATGCACTTACAATAAAAACTGTATTTTGAAATGCTAGCAGAAACTCATTTACCCTATTGTTCATTGAAAGATAAGCAGATCTACTTTCTGAGTTTGTTATTATATCAAAGTTAACTTTCCTTAATTTTTCCTCATACTGAATAACAAATTGGTCAAAAACAAAAGTTAAAATTTGAAAAACACCTGCAAGAAAAACCAATGTCCAGTTAAAATTTGATAATTTTCCTTTTGCTCTTCTCATGAAAGTTCTTTTAATTCAAATATTTGTACTAAAGAAAAAATAACCAATTGAAAAATAAACGCATACAAGATTGCATCTGTTGATTTGTCTGTTGTATTTAGAATAATTTTTTTTAATTCTTTTTTTTCACTATCAACAATACGATTATAATCTTGAAAGAATAAATTTATTTGTAAAGTATTATATTCAGATTGGTTCAAATGAGATAAAATATCATCAAATGGAACATTTTTAAGAACTTCCTCAATTTCTAAAATTTCACTACTTTCTAAATATTCATTCTCATTATCAGGGAATTTATCATATATTTCATAAACATAGTTTAACGCGTCTTCATTTGTCTTTTTGATGTTTTTAAAATTATATTTTTTCTTAAGAATTTCATTTTTGATGAGCTCAATATCATCAATGGCATACCTAATTGTAAACGGATACCAAGTTAATAAATAAAAATAAAATCTTTTCTTACTTATGTTAACCTTTTCGTTGTTTTCAATTGTATCATAAGTAAATTTTCCAATTTTAAATTCTAAATTTCTTGATGGTGCGTCTGTTAACCATTCTTGTATTTTAAACTCTTCAAGTTCTAATTTAATTAATTTAACCTTATAATTGTTTAATTTATTTTCAAAATATATTGAAATACCTGAAGATATAAGTGCTGCTAATACTAAAAAAATTCCCAACTCCGAAAAAAATTTCAGTCTTTGTTTATTTTTTTTACTAGTTGCTAAAAGGTTTTTAATTAAAAAAGCTCTAATCATTTATATTTTTATTTTCTCATGTTCGCTTTTTTTATTTTTCTGTTTCCTTTTAAGATCTCTATGAAGGTATAATGAAGAAAAAACTAGAGCAAGTATGACCCACATTGAGTCTGGCCATTCAAGAAAATTATAAAAACCATGAAATAGATAAGGTAAAATTAATGACAATATCAAAAAATTTTTATTTCCAGTAAAAGCATACATTCCAAAATAGTAACCCATTACAGCACCATTAAGTCCATGCAAAGGTATTGCCGAGTATGACCTGCCTAAAGCCACTAAATATGATAATTCAGCAAAATCATAACCTTCATCTTTTGCTATTTGCTCTGCCCATTCATATACGTAAGTATAATTTTCATAAGTTGCAAAACCCAAAGAAACAACAACCCCATAAACTAAACCATCCATAGGTTCATTAAATTCGTTTCTTTTTAAAACTATTAGATAAAGAATTGAAAATTTTAACAATTCTTCGGCCCACGCAGGACCCAAGAAACTACTGACTAAATTTTCAGAGTATTTTGATCCGTCATAAAAAAAATCATGACTTAAACCATTTAAAATTCCCGCAGGTAAACAAATTAAAAAACCAAGAAAAAAAATTAATATTACTGTGCCTTTAGGTTCTTTAAATTTATCGGTAAGTACAAAATATAATAAAATTATTATTGGAGGAACTAATGTAATTAAAAGAGTTATCATTTAAAAATGCTATCAAATGATTAAAATAAAGTCTAACACAAGTGTAGTCTTTTTGTAGTCTTTATAAATGATGCTAGTAGACGGGAGTCTAAAAGTTAAGTAGTATCAACCTTAATGATAGGAAAATTATTTACGCTTACTGATTTGTAATCAATAGGTCCGCGGTTCGAATCCGTGCGGGGGCACCATCACACAAAAAAAAATTAACGTTAAATATTTTAAAACCTATAATAATTTAAAATATTTTTTAATTTGGCTTAAAGTAAATTCAAAAATTTTATTTGGATTTTTATAAAACTCTTTATACCACAAATTAGTTAAATTCAGCGCTTCAAAAACATTTATTCTTGGTCTCCAGTTAAAACTTCTTTTAATTTTAATGTTAGATAACTTGAGTATCTTTGTTTCTTTAAATTTGATTTTTTTTTTGTAGCCAAAATTTAAAATTTTAAGGTTTTTCTTTAATATTTTTACTAAAGTAATTACTTTAATATTAGAGCTTTTATTAGGGCCTACATTAAATACTATTGAATTTGATTTTATTTTTTTTTGACTTTTGCAAATTATTATCAGCAAAGCATTTATTAAATCAAAAATATGCTGCCAAGGTCTTATTGCATTTGGATTACGTAAAATAAATTTTTTATTTTTATTAATTGATAAAAATAAGTCAGGAATTAATCTTGTAAAATCAAAATCACCTCCACCAATTATATTTCCAGCTCTAATAATCGTTACATTTTTTGTAAATTTGAAAAAAGACTCTTTGTAGCTATTTGCTAAGATATCTTGTGAAGACTTACTTGAACTGTATGGATCAAGTCCACCTAATTTAGATTCCTCGCTCAAAATATTTCCTGTAATGTTTCTATAAACTTTATCTGAGGTAAAAATTAATACCTGACGAACAGATGGGGTTTTTTTTATCAACTCAAACAATTCGATAGTTCCTAAGACATTTGTTAAGTAAGTACCTTTTATATCTTTATAAGCCTCTCTGACTATAGGTTGTGATGCTAAATGAATAATAATTTCTGGTTTAAATTTAATAATTTTTTTTTTAAAATTATTTATTTTTAAAATATCACCAGAAATAGTTTTAATTAATTTTTTAAAATTTGGATGGTTAGATAGATATCCCTTGTAATTTTTTTTTAATGAATAACCTAAAATATTTGCACCAAATAAAGACAAAACAATTGATAAATTAGATCCAACAAACCCAGTGTGGCCTGTAATTAATATTTTTTTTTTATTAAAGAATTTTTTAAATGTTTTTATTCGCATTTTATTTTTTCTAATTTATCCCAAAATAAAATAAATTTTTTTTCATATTTGTAATTTAATTTAGATCTATGAATTTGATCATTTATATATTTATAGAGCACACTTATTCTAGGATCTATTTTTTTATTAATTTTTTTTAAAAATGGATTTATAGAATTATAACAATTTTTTTTATTATGCTGTATATAAAATCTATTTATCTTTGAAAACTTAACTTCAAGTATCATATTGTTATTATTTTTGTCAGATAAATCAAAATAACAGAAATTTTTTTTAGTAGTAATTTTATTTAATTTAAAAAATTTTAAATCATAAAAAATTCTTATAAAATGAATAGAATAAAATCTAATTAATCCACCGCCTGATGAATGAACATATTTCCATAAGTTGTTTTCACTATTATGTTTAATATCCCAAATTATTTTAAATTTTTGATTTCTTGTTAGTCTCCTTTTAATATAATTGTGCCACACAATATATTTAAACAAAAAGCCCACGCTAAATTTTATTTTTTTATTTTGTAAAAATTCAATTAATTTAATTGAATTCGAAGGATTGATACTTATAGGTTTTTCCAAAAAAACGTGTTTTGGTCTATAAATTTTAACATATCTTCTTAAATTCAAATCTTGGTTTTGTGGATTTTGGGCAATGATTAAGTAATCAATTTTTTTTAAAGTTAATTTTTTTTCATTATACCAAATTACTTTTTTTAAAAACTTTTTTAGTTCAATTCTTTTTTTAATTTTTTTTTGATATTTTATATTTAAAAATATATTTTTAGATTTTTTGTATATTGAAGGAAGATAACCATATAATCCAAAACCTGATCCAAGAATTAAAGTATTCATTTAAAATCACTTTTTGATATTATATCAATTACTTTGCCTTTATATTTTAATTGACTTGATAAATATTTTTTTATTTCAGAACTAATATGCCAAGCTAAATTAATTATAACACCCTTTTTTTTATCCTTTTCTGAAAAAAATTTTTCTTTTACAATTTTAATATTTGTTCCAGGAGCATACTTATTATTTTTCAAAGATGTATTTTTTTCATAAATAAACGAAATATAATTGGAGTCCAATTTTAGTAGATTTAATATTATTGAGGCTCTACCAGGAAATGCTTTAGCTGCTATTGGTCCTTTTTCTCTTACAATTTGATAAAGTTGTTTTTTTTTCTTTAAGCACCAATAATCAACTCTTTTCTGCAAATATCTAACCTGATTAATTATTAATTTTTCAGATCTCAATTTTTTTTTAACTTCACTTTTGTTTTTAAAAACTTTACCTTTATTGCTTAAATACACCCTTATATTGCCGTTGTATCTTTTAACAAACTTGTAATCTATTATTTTAATTTTCATTTTTTCTGAAATTTTAACAAATGACTTCAAACTATATGTTCTTGGATGTTCGTGATAGAAGGTATCAAATTGATTTTTTTTAATTACCTCACCAAAATAGTGATTTTCAATTATTATTAAAGTATCGTCATCACAAATATTTTTCAGAGACAATAATAAATTTTTTAAATCATCGATATGTGCAAAAACGTTTGTGAAAGTAATTATATTAATTTTTCCAATTATTTTTTTAATTTTATTTGAAGAAGATAAATTAAAGTAACTATTAAAAATTTTATGTCCTTTTTTTTTAGCCTCTTTATAAGCTCCTGTAGGCTCAATTCCAAATGTTTTACATCCTTGCTTTTTAAATAATGATAGTAAACTTCCATCGTTACAACCAATATCTAAGACTGTTTTATCTTTGATATTAGTAAAATATTTCTTTGAACTCAAAACCAAATCTTTCATGCCATCTAAAACATCTTTTGTATTAGAAGATCTATAATGATAAGTTTTTGGGAATAAGATTTTTTTCTCTATATTATATTTCTGAAAGGCTGTTAGACAATCTTTGCAATAAGAAACCTTTAGTTTATAAAATTTATTATTATTTGGTTTTTTTGAAAGATCATCGCATAGCGGTTGTTTTCCAAGATTTAGAAAATCAAATAACTTTTTTTCACAGATTTGGCACTTTTTAATTATTTTATATTTCATTGAAATTTTCTTTCAGTAAAATATATGGCCAGGTTTGGACTTTAAGATTTTTTTCAAAATAATATGAAAAGTATCTCTCTGCTAAAAAATCATAAAGTCGTTCTTTTCCATACCCAGTAAGTTCTATCTTTGAAAAAGTCTTTTCGCACTTGAATATCCAATCAAAAGTTTTTTCATATAATTTTACTATATATTTTTTTTTTGAAATAAACATTTGCAAAGGGTAGAATGAATAATTGTTATTTATATAATTTTTAAAATTAAGACAATCCTCTTTTTCCAATAGATCTGCTGATTGATTCAGTAAATTGTACCCATGAAATAAATCAAAATGTAAACTTATACTTATTTTTTTTCTATTAAATAATATTTTTGGGTTTTTAATATAATTTCTAAATCCTTTCTTTATTAATTTAGATAATTTTAAGTTTTCTAAATTAATTTTATCTGGCAACAAGACTTCAAAATCACCATTTGGAATAGAGCGCTGTATATGCTCTTTTAAATTCAAACTAGTCAAATTATCATTTGATCTATTTATCCAAAATCTTCTATAATGATTAATTCCAATCCAATCATCATCTTCCAAATTAATAAATTCATTATTCCACAGCCAATAATGAGAAGATAATGTTCCAAAATTTTTATTTTTGTTTGAAATATTTTTGCCTGTTGAATCTTTAAACCAATTATCAGGAAATTTTGACAGATCTTTAGAAATTGAACCAGATACAATTATTTTCAAATCTAAATTATGTAGAAAAGAATAATTTTTTCCAGTTATACAATAATGATTAATTAATGGCATGGTAAATAAAACAAAAATATTTTTCTTTATTTAAAGTATTTATACTTTAAAAATCAATATTAATGAAATTAGTTATCTTAGCTGGAGGTTATGGAACGAGACTCGCAGAGGAAACCAAAGTTAAACCAAAACCTTTAGTTAAAATTGGTAACAAGCCAATAGTTTGGCATTTATTAAAGATTTACTCATATTATGGAATCAATGATTTTATAATTTGCTTAGGTTACAAAGGCGACTTGCTTATTAAAGAATTAAATCAAATCTCCAATAAAGAAGACTGGAAAATTAAATATGTTAAAACTGGTCTAAAAACTATGACTGGAGGTAGAATAAAAAAAATCCAAAAATTTATTAAAGATGATGAAAATTTTTGTCTTTCATATGGTGATGGTTTGTCTGATGTAAATATTAAAAAACTGATCAAATTTCACTTAAAAAATAAAAAAATAGCAACACTTACTGCAGTTAAATATAAAAACCCAAAAGGAATATTGCTTTTTGGCAATCAAAATAAAATTAAAAAAATTAAAGAAAAACCATTAGAATATATTAATGGTGGTTTTTTTGTATTATCAAAAAAAATATTTAAATTTTTAAAAAATTCAAAAACAATATTCGAGAAAGATTGTTTGCCAAAACTAGCTCATACTAATGAACTGATAGCTTTTAAACATAAAGGTTTCTGGGGATGTATGGATACTTTAAGAGAAAAAAAAGAATTAAACAAAATTTATAAAAGTAATAACAAAGCCTGGAAAGTTTGGATTTAAGTTTTACTTAGTCTCATTTCTGATTTGTTCAATTTTAATCTTTTTTTGTAGACTTCTGTTTTTATCGTAAAGAAGATTAAACTTTATTTTATTATTAGTTTTAACCATAATTGATTTAGCATTTCTTACTTCTAAATTATCAGCAACAGCACTAATGGGTCTCTTAGTTGGGTTTAAGTTAGTTATAACTATTTTAGTTTTATCATTAACTATTTTGCCCTTCCATCTTCTTGGTCTAAATGCACTTATAGGTGATATTGATAATTTTTTTGAATGAAGACTTAATATGGGTCCATGAACAGAAAGATTATAGGCTGTACTTCCTGCAGGTGTTGATACTAAAACACCATCAGAAACTAATTTTTTAATTATTTTTCTTGAGCCTTGTTTAATCGATAGTGAAGCAGCCTGTCTGCTTTGTCTAAGTACAGATACTTCATTAATAGCAATTGATCTCTTTGTTTGATTATTTTTGTTTTTAACAATCATTTCTAGCGGGGAAATTGAAACTAAATTTGCTTTTAACAAGTTTTTTAAAATATCTTTTGAAGAAAATTTATTCATAAGAAAACCATAATTTCCAGAATTAATCCCATAAAAATGTTTATTAGAATTTTTATTCTTTTTTAGTGTTTGAAGCATAAAACCATCACCACCTATAACAATTATGAGATTTTCTTTTTTAAAATTATTTATTTTTAATTTTTTTAATAATAAATTTTTAATATTCGATGATTTCTTATTTTTGTCTGAAATTATTTGAAGCTTACTCATTTAGTGGTGCCCTCGGCCAGACTCGAACTGGCACTCCGCAAGCGGCAAGGATTTTAAGTCCTTTGTGTCTACCAATTTCACCACGAGGGCATTAATGAATTTCATGAGTGTTTATGCCAATATTTATAATTGAACAAGATGAATAAGTAAATTTTTTTTAATTTATCTCCTTATGGTCTGGTTTTGCTCTTGTTGTCCTATAAAATCCCAAAATTAGTAACTGATTATAGTGTATGAGATTGAGACAATTAATATAAATATTTTTGAAAATCAATAAATGTATTTTTAATTTTATCTGCATCGCCCAGTGCTTTTTGACCATCGTGCAGAGTGTTATATTTGAGAATTACTAGGTCACTCAGGCGACTTATATCTAGTTCATCCACACCTCCTTCAACATATTTGTTTAAGACGAAATCAACAAATTCTTTTTGTTTAACATCTAAATTATTGTGAATTTTACTTTCAGCATTAGCTGCTCTTGTTGCTCTTTGAATAGGCTTTTTGCTATATGCTATATATTCTAACACATCGAATATATCACTATCTTCTGCCTCAATTAATGCTTGAATAGATTTTAAATCTTGATTGGTAAAACCATTATCTTCTAATTTTTTTAATAATTCTTTTCGTGTAATAGGAGAAGACCACAATTTTCTTAATTCTTCTTCGCTCTTTAAAATGGTTGGTAAAGTAATAGTATTAAATAATTTTTTAATAAACTCTTCAGCGGTGACAGATTGTCCCTGAAAATAAAATAAGGAAGTAGACATTGATTTAATAGTTAATTCTTTTCCTTCAGCAAGTTTAATTATAATTTTTTCTTTTGGTGGTTTGGGCGGTATTTCTTCCTCATCTGGTCCATCACCAGGATCAAATGGTTTTTCTGGTTTCTCTTTTGGTGGTTCTTCAGGAATAGGTTCGCCATCCCACTCTGGATCTGAAAAATTTATAGAAGCTCCTACGAAATCAACAATCGTAAAATAAAATTTATCTTCAAATAATCTTGTTCCTCTTCCAATTATCTGTTTGAACTCAATCATATTGTTCACGGGTCTCATCAACACAATATTTCTAATATTTAAAGCATCTACACCAGTGCTTAGTTTTTGACTGGTGGTTAATATTGTTGGTAAGGTTTTCTCATTATCTTGAAATTGTCTCAAGTTAGTTTCACCTATCGTACCATCTCTTGATGTAACTCTTACGCAATAATCTGCAGGTGGATTAACTGACACTTGATTAATTAAGTCTCTTACCATTCCAGCATGAGCGATATTGGCACAAAATACTAGAGTTTTTTCTTTTGGATTTATTTTATCAAGCAGTAGCTGAACTCTTTTCCTTTCTCTTTCTTTAATTTCAATTCTTTTATTAAAATCTTTTTCTTCAAACACTTCGCCTTCACTGATTTCTTCTTCGCCTGATAAAATATCATCATCTCCTGTATAAACATATTCATCCATACTTGTTTGGATTCTCTGGACTTTGAATGGAGTTAAAAAACCATCTTTTATTCCATCTTTTAAGGAATAAGTATAAACAGGCTCACCAAAATAATTATATGTATCTGCATTGAATTTTCTTTTAGGAGTTGCTGTTAAACCTATTTGAACAGCTGATGAAAAATATTCTAATATACTTCTCCATCTACTCTCATCTTTAGCACCTCCTCTATGACATTCGTCAACAATAACTAAATCAAAAAAATCTGCTGGGTATTGACCAAAATAAGGTTTATTTTCTGGTCCTGACATAAAGCTCTGGAAGATAGTAAAAAAAATTGAGCCACTAGTCGGAACAGAACCTGTTTCTTTTATTTCATTTGGTTTCACTCTTACTAACGCATTTTCCTCGAAAGCGCCAAAAGAATTAAAAGCTTGATTAGCTAAGATATTTCTATCTGCTAAAAATAATATCCTTGGTAATCTTTTTCCATCTCTTTGTTTATTCCATCTTGATTGAAATAATTTCCAGGCAATATGGAAAGCTATAACTGTTTTACCTGTACCAGTCGCAAGATTTAAAAGTATTCTTTGCTGTTTGTCTGCTATTGCATCCAAAGTATTATTGATTGCTATCTCCTGATAATATCTTGGTTCTTTATTATTTTTAAAGGGTTCAAAATTAATTAAATCAAATTTACTTGACCATTCATTTTTATCTTTAAATGTTTTTATCCATAATTCATCAGGAGAAGGAAATTTATCAACATTACCTTCTGATTTAATATACATTTTTCCTTTGTTATTTTTTGAATAATTTATTTCATAAATCTCTCTTCCATTTGTTGAGTATGTAGTTAAAATTTTTAACTTTTGTGCATATTCTTTTGCCTGACTTACACCATCTGACACGCCAAATTCGTCACTTTTAGCTTCGATGACTGCTAATTTTCTATTCTTATAAACTAGAACATAGTCAGCCCTAATAATGCCAGCTCTAATTCCTCCAGGTTTAATTTCGCCATTAGTTATTTTAAATTCTCTTCTTACAAAGCTTCCCTTAATATTACCCCAGCCTGCTGTCTTTAGCTTTGGATCAATTAATTCTGCTCTTGTTTCGGCTTCATTCATGCAACAAGATCCTGTTGAAATTCTTCTTTAAGTATTTGCAATTTAAGTTCAGTATAATTATTTTTTAATTTATTAATTATCAACTTTACTTTTTCAATCTCTGCAAAAGCTTTGTCAAGTTGGACAACTATATGTTTTTGTTCTTCTATTGATGGAACAGAAATCTTTAATTTTTTTAAGAGTTTATAATGTCGTGCATAACCAGTATTTTTAGGCATCATCATTTTTAATGCATAGTAAAAATATTTTGGATCGATTTTATCAATTGGTAGCAAAATTTTAACACCATCAGCACCAACTACAAAATCAAAATCAATATATTTTAAAACTTGTGTATGGTCTCCAAATATTACAGCTGGTTTTGGTAAATGAAATACATTTTTTATATTATCATGATACCCGCTAATGAGTTCTGACTCTTGTGAAACTACAGGAAATTTCCCCTCTTTCAAATATTCTCTTTTTTTAAGCTTAAAATTTATGTTTGTTTTCTTAAGACATTTTTCAAATTGGATTTGTGTAGAGGTCTCTTTACTTTTTAATATTTTTGAAAGAATTGATTTTTTTAATTTATCAATTTCATTTTCTTTTTCTACTTTTGATAGATTTATCTTACTAATATTTAAAAATATCTTATCAAGTTTATCAACTATGTGATGTTGTTCTGCAAGTTGGGGTATTTTTATATTGAAATTCTTAATTTTATTAATCGAAACACCACCAATTAATCCATTTAACGCGTTTTTAAATTGTAACTGAAAATCTTGACTAAGTGTGAAGTAGTATAAAAATTTAGGTAATAAATTTTTAGATGGGGATATCGAAAAAAGTTTGTTTACAAAACAGCATTCTTTATCAGAAAATGCAATTTTTCTCCCTGCGCTACCACCTTCTGCACACACCAAAGTGGA
>CACGGJ010000002.1 GCA_902572515.1 uncultured Pelagibacteraceae bacterium
CTCATTTGTTCATGAAACAGAAAGCCAGGTTATTTTAAATGGTTCTTATAATATTAATTTCACAATGGATCTTGTTCTAAAAGACACTGGGTTATTCGATAATCTAGCAAAGAAATTAAATGCTCCTTTAGAAATTTCTCCAAAAATAGTTGAGATCTTTAAAGATGGACAAAAAAAATATGGTTCAAGAGCATGGTCATCAATGATTGTAAAAAGAATGGAAGATTTAAATAAAATTGATTTTAGAGCCAGAGGTTTTCCTGATGAGCTTGTGGATAATGAACCAGAAGAAAAAGGCTATGAAATTTAATTAATATGTTAAGATTAAAAAATGTTAGATAAAAGAAAATTTTACATAAACGGTAAATGGGTTGACCCAGTCGAAAAAAACGATTTTGAGGTAATCAATCCTTGTAACGAAGATCCTTTTGCAATTATTTCGTTAGGATCAAAAAAAGATACTGATAATGCAGTTAAAGCTGCAAAAACTGCATTTGAAACCTGGAAAGAAACTAGCAAAGAAGAAAAATTGGATTTGCTGGAAAAATTATTAGTAGTTTATAAAAAAAGATTTGGAGAAATGGCAGAAGCTATTTCGCTAGAAATGGGAGCTCCAATGGATT
Source organism: uncultured Pelagibacteraceae bacterium (assembly GCA_902572515.1). Lineage (GTDB taxonomy): Bacteria > Pseudomonadota > Alphaproteobacteria > Pelagibacterales > Pelagibacteraceae > Pelagibacter. The sequence goes on from CACGGJ010000002.1 coordinate 624, forward strand.
GGGCTACTGATGTTCAAACTGGATCAGGACAAGCACATTTAGAAGATTTTATTTTAAGATTAAAAGAATTTAATTTTGATGAACACTTTGATCAAAAATCAAACAATCATATTTGTTATGAACCAATTGGAGTATGTGGATTAATTACTCCATGGAATTGGCCTATAAACCAAATAGCTCTTAAGGTCGTACCCGCATTTGCAACTGGGTGTACTATGATACTTAAACCATCTGAAATAGCTCCTATCTCTGGGATGTTGTTTGCTGAAATGATTGATGAAGTTGGATTTCCTGATGGTGTATTTAATTTAGTAAATGGTGATGGCGCAGGTGTTGGAACACAAATATCAAGTCATCCTGATATTGATATGGTTTCTTTTACAGGATCAACTCGTGCTGGAAGACTTATTTCAAAAAATGCAGCAGAAACAATTAAAAGAGTTTGTTTAGAACTTGGAGGCAAAGGTGGAAACATAGTTTTCGCAGATAGTTACAAAAATGCTGTTCGAGATGGCATAAGAAATGTTATGAGTAATTCTGGTCAATCTTGTGATGCACCTACTAGAATGTTGGTTGAAAAATCTATTTATAAAAGAGCAGTTGAAGAGGCAGTTGATGAAGCAAATAAAATAAATGTAGATCAAGCCTCAAAGAAAGGTGATCACATAGGACCTGTAATATCTAAAACTCAATATGACAAGATCATCAATTTAATTGAAAGCGGAATTTCTGAAGGTGCAACGTTAGCAGCCGGTGGTCCGGAGTTACCACACGGATTAAATAAAGGTTATTTTATAAAACCAACAATTTTTACAAACGTTACAAACGACATGAGAATAGCTAAAGAAGAAATCTTTGGTCCTGTCCTTTCTATTATTCCGTTTGAAACTGAAGATGAAGCAGTAAACATTGTTAATGATACTTCTTATGGTTTGGGGAATTATTTACAGACAGAAGATAGAGAAAAAGCACATAGAGTTGCTAAAAAATTAAGGTCTGGTTGTGTTTATATTAATGGCAATGCAGCTGATGCTGGAACCCCTTTTGGAGGTTACAGACAATCAGGAAATGGTAGAGAGGGCGGTGTTTGGGGTCTTGATGAGTATCTAGAAGTTAAAACTGTTACCGGATGGAAATAAAAATTTATGCATTTAATCCATCGTGGGATTGTAAATAAAAAATATAAAGAAAACCTTTTAAATTCATTTAAACAATCATTTAAAAAAGGATTTGGAATAGAAACCGATATACACGCAACTAAAGATAATAAATTTGTCTGTTATCACGACTTCACTTTAACAAGGATTTTCAAAAAAAAACAAAGTGTTAAAAACTTAAATTATCAAAAGCTAAAAGAAATAAGTCTCAAACAAAATAAACCAATTCCCCTACTCCAAGATTTATTAAAGATATCAAAAAATAAATTTTATTTATTTATTGAAATTAAGCCCAAATTCTCAACAAAATTACTTAAAAAATTAATTAATGAAACATCTAAATATTCAAAATGTGTATTTATTTCGTTTAAACATCAAAATATTTTTAATCTTTTAAAACTAAATAAGAAAACAAAAGTGGGTTTATCTTTTTCACCACCAACAACTGTGAAATCAATAGTAAAAAAATCAATAATTAAAAATATAGATTGCTTAATTCTTGATAAAACATACATCAAAAACAAAAAAATTCAGAAATTAAAGATTAAAAAATATTTTTATACAATTAAAAATAATTCTGAATTCAAAAAATATAAAAAAAATAATCTAATATTCGAAAACTTATAATTTTTGCTTAAGATAATTTAATCTTCCAATTATTTCGTCCCTATCCATATAATAACCTTGAAGGTGCCTGTGTCCTGAGTTTGGATCAAATTCTGTTCTGCCATGAAGAAGTCTTCTATTATTAAATGAAAAAATATCACCTGCTTCTAATCTGAAATTAATTTGAAATTTACTGTCATGTAATAAATTACCAAATCGATGATGTGCTTTATAAACTGAATCCATTACATCTGGGTGGCAATCAAGTGCATCTAAAGTTGCTATACTGTAACGAATATCATTATAATCTCCATCTTTTGTAAGTGAGATTGCTGTTCCATGAACACTTCTAATTGCTTCTTGGGTGTAATCTTTATCTCTAAATTTCAGTGGAGTATTAACCAAAATATCAAAAGTCTCTTTTTCATTTTTTCTTAAAAAGTCCGCCACTGCAAAAGCATCAACTGCAGAAGAGTCTCCACCTTTTGCAGAATTTATTAAACAATGTAAAAATTGATATCCTGGAGGATTTTCAAACCAAGGTAAATCCATATGATTTCTTAACGCATGTGCTGTGTATGCAGAATTATTTGGTTTTGGAATGTTAATCACTTCAAATGGTGTTTTAAAAAATGTTTCACGAGTATGACTTATTCGGTTTAATACATTTAATCCTGAATTTTTTTCAACTGGTGCATTTTTGACAATTGCAATTCCTGTATAATGCAAAAGTTCCAACCATTTAATTAATCCGTCATCAGAACTTATAATTTCATCATGATCGATTTGAATAGATTCTAAATTTTTTTCAAGTGAACTGTCCCAAAGTTTATAGGGAGAAATATACTTTTGTTTGTGTTTTAAAGTATAACAATTTTCTCTTAGCCATTTAGGGTCAAAATAACTTGTATGATCTCCTTCGCTCCATTCAATCTCTAATTTTCCATCTGAACCTATTGAATATTTAGTGGGATTAATATTTTGTGAGACTTCTAAAATATTAAACATTCTATGTCTTGAATCTTTATCATGAGCAGTTGGACAATTATCTCTTAACCAAAGATAATTAAACTTACTTTCTTCGCCATCATTCCAAATAACTTTTAAATATGTTGAATTTTTTTCTAGTTTAGAAATTGAGCTCATAATTAATTTTTATATAAAAGAGTAACCAAATCAACTCAATTAATAGTTGTATCCGTAATTCAAGGCTTGTTTTTTGTCTACATTCATTATTAAATCTCGGTATTAAAACTTAACCTTAAGGAGATAATTTAATGAAGTTTTTAAAGAGATTAACAATCTCAATTTTCCTACTATCATCTTTGATTGTAAGTAATGCAAACGCTGGTGATTGTAAGGCAAGATTGGGAGATTTTGACTGGAGTAGTGCAAACATCCATACAGCTATCACTACCTTCATTCTTGAAAAAGGATACGGGTGTGAAGTTTCTGTAACTAAAGGAAGTACTACCCCAATAATGGCTGCTCATTACGATGGTCAATTAGATGTTATTACTGAAGTTTGGTATGACAACATTATTGCTAATTACGAGCCACATGAAAAGGCTGGTACTATTATTAATATTGGAGTTAACACACCTGACTCACAACAAGCATTCTATGTAGATAAAACAACAGCTGATAAATACAATTTGAAATCAGTTGATGATATGAAAGATCCAAAAATTGCAGCTTTATTTAAAGATCCAGAAGATCCTTCAAAAGGAAGAATGACTAGCTGTATATCTGGCTGGACTTGTTATACTGTAAACTTGGTTAAACAAATAGAATATGGTTTAGACAAATACTATACTAACTTTGACCCAGGTTCAGGTGGAGCATTAGATGCTGCTATTGCAGGAGCTTTTGCCAAGAAAAAACCAATCTTTACATATTATTGGGCACCAACTGGTTTAATGGGTAAAGTTGACCTTGTTAGACTTACAGAGCCAAAATTTGATTCTGATTGTTGGAACTCTATGTCCGCAGTTGTTGAAGATATTAAAGCAAACGGACCAGATGCTTACAAGAAAAGCTGCGCATGTGAATATAGAGATATGGCTTTGACAAAATCTGTTTTAACTGATTGGGCGAAAGCTAATCCTAAAGAAACTGATTTCTTAAAGAAATATACTATTCCAACAGCTACCGTTAACAAAATGTTAGCTTTTTATGAAGATGAGTCAGATGGTGATATGGAACTTACCGCGATGCACTTCTTAAAAAATGAAAGCATGTGGAAAGATTGGGTGCCAGCAGACGTTGCTAAAAAAGTTAGCGCCGCTCTATAATCCAATATATTAAATAATTATGAAAGAGCCCTTCGGGGCTCTTTCTTTAAGTAAAAAATAAATTATGGAAGCATTAAAGAAAAATAAAAAAATAATTTTTAATATTGGTTTGTTGGTTATTTTTGTATGGTTATTAGTAACTAGCTATTCTCAATCAAAAAGAAAACCTGACAATATTGGAGAATTATTAAATGATTTTTCTTGGTTAGGGGGTAAATGGCCAAAGTGGTTAGATTTACCATTAATGAATTGGATTAATGTTGGTTTTAAAACACTTAACGAAAAATATGGTTACATATTTGAAGCAATTAACAATGTTCTTCTTTATATGTTAATGCTTGTAAAAAACTTTTTAATTCAAGCTCCATGGCCATTGGTTATACTTGGTGTCGTAGTTCTAACTTATTTTGCAAGTGGTAGAAAAGTTGGAACGACAGTATTTGTAGGATTTTGTACTTTTTTTATAGGATTTCTTCACCCAATATTTTGGCAAAAAGCAATTGAAACAACTGCTATAATGTTAATTGGAATATTTCTTTGTGTTATTGCAGGCATTCCATTGGGAATAGCGATGGCAAGAAGCGCAAGGACAAGAAATGTAATTTTACCGGTTTTAGATTTAATGCAAACTATTCCTAGTTTCTGTTACTTAATTCCAGGTATAATGTTGTTTGGCCTAGGTGCAGTTCCAGCGATTATAGCAACATTTATTTATGCAGTTCCTCCTTTAGTAAGACTTACAGATTTAGGAATAAGGCTTGTTGATACTGAGGTTATCGAAGCTGCAGATGCATTTGGTGCAAGTAAAAAACAAAAGCTTTGGGGTGTACAAATGCCATTAGCTTTGCCAAATATTATGCAAGGAATTAATCAGTGTACAATGATGGCATTAGCCATGGTTGTAATTGCATCTATGATAGGTACTAGAGGTTTAGGAGATGAAGTTTTACTTGGTCTTCAACAATTAAATGTAGGAAGGGCTGCGGAGGCAGGAATTGCAATTGTACTTCTGGCAATAGTTCTTGATAGGATAACTCAATCTTATGGAGAAACACTACAAGAAAGAACAGCGCCAAATACAAAGAAAGGTAAATAATGTCTAAAATTGAGATTAATAATGTTTATAAAATCTTTGGTAACAATCCTCTGTCAGTTATGCCAATGGTAAAGGACGGTGCAAATAAAGAGGAGGTATTAGAACAAACTGGTCATACAGTTGGTCTTGATAATGTTTCATTAAAAATAGAAGAAGGTGAAACTTTTGTTTGTATGGGTTTGTCTGGCTCAGGAAAATCAACTCTAATTAGACATTTAAATAGATTAATCGATCCTACTGACGGTGAAATAATCGTAGAAGGTAATAATGTTATGTCTTTCAACAAAGAACAATTAATAGATTTTAGAAGACACAAGATGAGTATGGTTTTTCAAAGGTTTGGTTTATTTCCACATAAAACGGTTATTCAAAATGTTGGGTATGGATTAGAAATGCAAGGGAAACCATTGGAAGAAATAAACAAGACCGCAATGGAAAAAATTGAAGCGGTTGGTTTAAGTGGTTTTGAAAATCAATTCCCAAATCAATTATCAGGGGGAATGCAACAAAGAGTTGGTTTAGCAAGAGCACTTGCTACTGATAGTGATATCATGTTAATGGATGAAGCTTTTAGTGCTTTAGATCCTTTAATTAGAAGTGATATGCAAAAACAACTACTAGATCTTCAATCAGAATTAAAAAAAACAATCGTATTTATTACTCATGATTTAGATGAGTCTTTAAGACTTGGTGATCACATTGGAATATTAAATGCTGGTAAACTTGTTCAAGTTGGAACACCAGTAGACATTATAATGAATCCAGCTGATGATTATGTTAAGGCATTTGTTAAAGATGTTAATAGAGCAAAAGTAATTAAAGCTAAAATTATAATGAAGAGTGTTAATGAATCTAACGATATAGATAAATCTAATTTAATAAAAGTTAATGAAGATCAATTTATTGAGGAATTTTTACCTCAAATTGTATGCTCGAATTCTAATTGTGAAGTGGTTGACAAAAGTGGAAATGTTAAAGGTTATATATCTAATAAAGAATTACAGACATCATTAACAAAATCATAATTAATGGTTAACAAATCATTAAAAAATAAAAAAATTATTATTTCTGCAGGTGCATCTGGAATAGGTTTAGCAACAGCTAAGGTTTGTCTTTCTCGTGGAGCATACGTTTACCTTTGCGATATTGATAATAAATCCCTAAATAAATTAAACAAAAATCCTCTTATAAATAAGAGGCTGTTTAAATATAATTGTGATGCTTCTGACGAAAGCCAAGTATTAGATTTATTTAAAAAAATAAGTAAAAAAACGAAAAAAATTGATGCTTTGATAAACAATGTTGGAGTCGCTGGACCAACTGGATCTTTAGAGAAGTTAAAATCTAAAGACTGGGAAAAAACTATTCAAGTAGATGTTAATAGTCATTTTTATTTTACTAAGAAGGCTATACCTTTGATTAAAAAGTCTAGAAATGGATCAATAATAAATATTTCATCAACTGCTGGAATACTTGGTTTTCCTTTAAGATCACCTTATGCAGCAAGTAAATGGGCAATTATAGGAATTACCAAAACTCTCGCAATGGAACTTGGAAAATACAATATAAGAGTTAATGCAGTATGCCCTGGTTCAATTAAAGGCGAAAGAATGAAAAGAGTGATAAGAGATAAAGCAAAATTTACAAAAGTTTCGTCAAAAAAAATTGAGAAAGATTTTATTTCAATGAGTTCAATGAAAAAGTGGATTCTTGAAGAAGATATAGGGAAAATGTGCGCTTTTTTGATTTCAGACGATTCCAGTAAGGTTTCAGGACAAGTAATTTCTGTAGATGGTCACACAGAAAGAAATGATTAATTTACCTAAGTTTTTTTTCGTATTTCTTTCTTAACTTTAGAATATCAACCAAATATTGGTCTCTTATATTAGATATTATTGCAACCGATTTACCTTTAGCCTGTTTTGCTGTTCCTGAAATCAATCTAGAAGATAATTTTTTTGATAGCTTTGGGGCCTTTAATTTAGTCCATGGTAATTTTAAAGCAGGTCCAAATTGTTCCAACATATGTTTCATTCCCGTTTTTCCTCCAGCAAGATGAAAGGTTAAAAATGTACCCATCAAAGACCATCTTAATCCTGGGCCATCTTCAATTGCTCTATCTAATTCTTCAGTAGTTGCATATCCTTCATTAATAATATGTAGCCCTTCTCTCCATAAAGCTTCTTGTAATCTGTCAGACAAATATCCAGGTAATTCATTTTTAACCATAATTGGATTCATATAAATTGATTTGTAAAATTTTTTAGCTAAATTTAAATTTTTTTTTGAAGTTCTCTTACCTGGTACAATTTCTACAGCAGGCAATAAATAGACAGGATTGAATGGATGTCCAATTATTCCCCTTTCTGGATTTTTACATTTTGAATAAATTCTCGTTGGCAGTAAACCCGATGAGCTTGAAGCAATTATTGAATTAGATTTTGCATATTTTCCAATAGCGCTCATCAATTTAGTTTTTAAAGAATAATTTTCAGTTGCACACTCCTGAATAAAGTCTGCGTTTTTTAATGTTTGTTCTATTGAGGTAAAAAAATAAAAATTCTTTAGATTTAATTTTTTTTTATTAAATAGTTTTTTTACAAATGGCCAAGTTCTTTTAATTTCAGATAATAATTTTTTTTTTAACTTAATATCTTTATCAAATGCATAAACAATTTTGTTATGAGCCAAACAACGTATGATCCACCCTGCCCCAATTACCCCAGTTCCAATTATTGCAACCTTTTTAATTGATGACATTACTTGTGTTTAACAAGTTTAAGTTTTTCTCTGGTTTCTGCTGGTGTCATTGGGGTATAACCAAGTTCATCTATAATTCTTACAGCTTTTTCTACTAATTGAGCGTTAGTAGCTAATTTACCTTTAGATAAATATAAATTATCCTCTAATCCAACTCTTGGGTTCCCTCCCATCAAAACAGTTTGAGCAACAAATGGCATTTCATTTTTTGAAATTGCAAACCCTGACCAAATCCCTTCTTTTGGCATAATATCTTTCATTGCTTGCATAGCTAATGTTGTGGCCGGTGCTCCCCATGGAATTCCTAAACACATTTGAAACATTGGTGGATCACTTAATAACCCTTCTTTATATAGTTGTGCACCAAACCACATGTTTCCTAAATCAAAAGCTTCTATTTCTGGTTTAACTTTTATCTCTTTTAACTTCTTTGCTGCTTTTCTTAAATCATTTGGTGTATTAACTGTAATTACTGAGCTATCACCAAAATTTAAAGTGCCCGCATCTAGAGTACAAATTTCTGGGAGAAATTGTTCAGCATTTGCAATTCTTTCCATTACATTTGCCATATCAGTCATGGGACCAAAATCTAGAGGATTTTTACCTTGTCCAATATCAAGATCACCCCCCATTCCAGTTGTTAAATTTAATATTACATCTGTATCACTTGATCTAATTCTGTCGATTACCTCTTTATATAACTCTAATCTTCTACTTGGAGTTCCATCTTCCTCCCTCACATGAATATGAGCAATAGCAGCTCCAGCTTTTGCAGCTTCAATTGATGCTGTAGCAATTTGTTCTGGTGTTTTTGGCAAATCTGGATGCTTACTTGCGGTATCTCCTGACCCCGTCACAGCACATGATATGAATACCTTGTTGTTCATTTTAAGTAAGATTTATACTATTATAAAAAGGACGAGGGAATAAAAAAATGTCTTTTCACATTACAAACGAAACAATCAAAAAAGAATGGACTGATTATAATAATCATATGAACATGGCTTACTATGTCTTAGTTTTTGATCAGACTTGGGAGATAATTCTAGAAAAATTTAAGATGGGTGAAAAATCTGCAAAGAATACCCAAAGAAGTACCATGGTTGTTGAAACTCGCACTACATATGATGGTGAAGTTAAAGAGGGAGATGAAGTTGAAATTGTTTTAACTTTCTTTGATCATGATAGAAAAAGATTACATTTCAAGATGGAAATGATTGAAAAATTATCAAGAAAATTATCAGCAACTATTGAAATGCTAGCGCTTTATATTGATCTTAGTAAAAGAAAAGTTACAGAATTTGAAGATGAAAAAATTAAAATTATGGATGATTTTATAAATGCAAATAAAAGTGAATTTAAGTCTGACAATTTATCCATTATTGGAAAACTTAAAAAATGATTGAAGTAAAATTATTATCAGGAGCATTAGGTGCTGAAATAAATGGAATTGACTTAACTGACGTTTCAGATGAAAATTTTAAAAAAATAAATAACCTATTATTAGAACACAAAGTTATATTTTTTCGAAATCAACCTTTGACCTCAGAACAACATGTTGCTCTAGCTTCAAAATTTGGACCATTAGAAACACATGCATATGTTAAAGGCCGAAGTGAATTTCCTGAAATTGTAAGAATAATTAAAAAACCTGATGAAAAAACACAATGGGGTGAAGGCTGGCATTCAGATGTTAGCTATAACGAAAAACCTACTAAAGCTGTAATTTTAAAATCAATTAAAATTCCACCAGTTGGAGGAGATACTGTTTTCTCAAACATGGAACTTGCATGGGAGACCCTAGAAGAAGAGATAAAAAATAAAATCAAAAATAAAAAAGCAGTTCATTCCTCACTAGGAGGTGGGTTTTTCCTTGATAAATATAAAGCAATGCAAAGTAATGGAAATATGGATGAATACTCAAACACTCATCCAATTTTAAGAACTCATCCAGAAACAGGTAAAAAAATTCTTTTTGTAAATTGGACTTACACAAAAGAAATTGTTGGTATGGACAAAGAAGAAAGTAAAGAGATTTTAAATTATTTATTTGAACATCAGGCAAGATTAGATCTTACCTGTAGATTTAAATGGACCGAAAATGCAATTGCGATCTGGGATAATAGAAGTGTTCAACACTATGCGATCGCTGATTTTTATCCAAATAAAGGACTTGGTTTTGAAAGAATAATGGATCGTATTGCTATTGAAGGGGATCATCCACAATAATAAATGAAAATAATTTATAAAATCATTTCAAATTTTATAAATAACAAATCTTTGTACATTGGCGAAAAAGTGACAATGTCGGAACATATGATTCAATCTGCTATGCTCGCTGAGAAAGCTAAGTGTAACGATGATTTAATTTGTGCATGTTTACTGCATGATTATGGTCATTTTCTTTTAGAAGATCCTGATGAATTGGTTAAAAATAAATTAGACGGAGAGCATGAAAATATTGGATATCAGTATCTAAAAAAATTTTTTGGACAAAAAATTGTTCAGCCAATTAAATACCATGTTTTAGCTAAACGTTATTTAGCTAGAGACAAAAAATATTTTGATTTTTTATCAGATGCGTCAAAAATTAGCCTTAAGTTACAAGGAGGAGCTCTAAATGCTAAAGAGAGTAAAGAATTTGAAAATAAATCTTACTTTAAGCCATCAATTCTTCTTCGAAAATTTGATGAAGCTGCTAAAAGAACTGACATTAAAATGAAATCTATTCACGACTATGAAAAGTTGTTAAGTTCCAAGCTTATATGAATTTCGATTATTTAATAATTGGTGCTGGAAGTGCAGGCTGTGTACTTGCAAATCGATTAACAGAAAACAATCAAAACAATGTAGCAATATTTGAAGCTGGGAAACCCAGTGATATTTGGAAAGTTAACATGCCACTTGCGATTTTATATACAATGCATGATCCAAAATATAATTACAAATATTATTCAGAACCAGAACCTCATTTACATAATAGAAGATTATTTTGTCCAAGAGGAAAAATGATTGGTGGTTGTTCTGCTCATAATGGAATGGTATTTGTAAGAGGAAACCCAAATGATTATCAAAGATGGGCATATTTTGGATTGGAAGATTGGTCATATGAAAAAGTACTTCCTTATTTTAAAAAAATTGAAACATGGTCTGAGGGAGAAAATGAATATCGAGGTGGTAGTGGAATATTGCCAGTAAACCAATCTAAAAATAAAAATCCTTTATTCAAAGCGTTTGTGGACTCTGCTGGTGAGGCTGGTTATAAAATAAACAACGACATGAATGGTAAAGAACAAGAAGGTTTTGGAATGTACGATGTTACTATTCATAAGGGAGAGAGAGCAAGTGTATCTAAGTATTATTTAAATCCTGCTAAAAAAAGAAAAAATCTTAAAGTATTTACAGAAGCTTTTGTTGAAAGAATTATTTTTGATGGAAAAAAAGCAATTGGAATTGAAGTAAAAATAAAAAATAAAGTTGAAAAGATTTATGCCAATAAAGAAGTAATTTTAAGTGGAGGAGCAATAAATTCACCGCAATTACTAATGCTTTCTGGAATTGGTCCAAGCCAACACTTAAAAGATAAGGGAATTGATGTTGTTCATAACTTAGAGGGTGTTGGAAAAAACTTACAAGATCATTTAGAAACTTATGTTCAGCAAGAATGCAAAACTAAAGATACATTATACTCATACGTTAATAAGTTAAATATGGTTAGAATTGGAATTCAATGGTTTTTGAATAGAAGTGGACCCTGTTCTACCTCTTTTTTAGAAGCTGGAGGTTTTTGTAAATCGTCTCCAGAAAGAGAATATCCAAATATTCAATTTCATTTTTTTCCTGCTTTTGTAATTGATCATGGATTAGTTGATCCTGATAGGCATGGTTACCAATTACATGCTAGTCCAAACCATCCAAAAAGTAGAGGTCATATAACTTTAAACAGTTCAAACCCTTATGATTATCCAAAAATTCAATTTAATTATCTAGAACATGAGGATGATTTAAAGCAAACCATAGAATGTATTCATGTAGCTAGAAAAATTTTGGGGCAAGACTCTCTGAAGCCTTTTGCGGGAAAAGAAATTGGACCAGGAGAACATGCTCAAACTAATGAGATATTTGAAGAATACATTAGGTCTAAAGCAGAGACTGCTTACCACCCATCTTGTACTTTAAAAATGGGTGTAGATAATATGGCTGTTGTAGACCAAAAACTAAAAGTTCATGGTGTTGAAAATTTAAGAGTGGTTGATGCATCTGTAATGCCTGAAATTACAAGTGGAAACCTGAATGCTCCAACATTAATGATTGCTGAAAGAGCTTCAGAATTTATTTTAAATTAATATTACTTGTTACGATAAACTGAAATTAAACAAATAATTTCAAACATGATAGAAGCTGCAACCATTGCTGTGATTTGATTTGGACTATCTTTTGTTGGCATTAAACAAGCTACATCTCCACCAATTACATTTTTTCCTTTTAAACATTGAATAAGTTTTCTTGCCTCATCCATATTAAATCCTTTATATGCAGGTTCAATATTTGCTACCCCTGGTGCAACTGTTGGATCTAAACAGTCTAAATCAAATGTAACATAAATTGGATTGTCCCCTAATCTATCTAAAATCATTTTTACACATTTTTCATGGCCCCATTCTCTATATTCATCCATTGTTATAACTTGATAACCAATATCATAACTTGCCTGTAACCAATCCAATGTTCTCGGATTTCCTCTTATACCTATCTGAGTACTTGTGTGTGGATCAACATTTCCTTGTTTGACTAAATAAGAAGCCCAATGTGCTGCTGATTTTTTTGCACCTAAAAAATGATCTAATTTTTCAAAACAATCTGTGTGGGCATCAAAATGAAGAAATGTAATTTTTTTTCCTTTAGTTAATTTTGAATTTTTTTTTGCTAAACTTTGAACAATTCCTCCTGTTACTGAGTGATCTCCACCAATTGAAACAACTGGTTTTTCTGCTTGCTCTATATGATCATAAAAAGCTGAAATTCTTTCTATACATTTTTCATTATCATTAGCTTCAGGAAATGGAACATCTCCCAAGTCGTGAATTTTATTTTCTTTCCAAGGATCAATTTTGTAATCAAAGTGAGAACGTCTAAGCATTGCAGAAATATTTCTAACTGCTCTTGGACCTAAATGTTGATCTCTTTCAGTGGTACCATTTCCTGTGCTATGAGGAACACCGACTAATGCAATGTCACAATTCTTAGGATCTGGATCATTTTTACATCTAAATAAAGTTGGAATACCCCACCAATAAAGGGTTTCCATCATTATTTTATCTTCTTCTGAAATCATAAATTAAATATGACATAAATTTAATAAATTTAAAAACATATTCTTTTTTGATATAGAGCGTAAATGAGCACTCAAAACAATAATCCTAAAGGAATAGTCTTCATATTGATAGCCATGATGGTTTTTTCTGTCCAGGACGGAATTATGAAGCATATTTATAATTTTGTTTCTCTTTATGAGATTTACTTAATAAGAACTATAGTAAGTTTTGTGCTTATTGTATTATTTTTAATAATTACAAAAAAACCAATAGTATTTAAAAGCCAATATCCTCTTTTAACTTTTACCAGAGTAATACTTTTTTTCTTTGGTTTTAGTTCTTTTTATGTTTCTTTGACTGTATTACCACTTGGTACTGCAACAGCTTTATTTTTTGTTACTCCATTTTTAATTACAATATTCGCTCATTTTTTTTTAAAAGAAGAAATTGGATTAAGAAGATGGTCTGCTGTAGTTGTAGGATTTATAGGAGTGTATATAACATTAAATCCAGATTTTAGTAATTTTAACTATTTAAGTTTATTACCTATTTTATGTGCATTTTGTTACTCATTATCTATGATAATAATAAAAAAAACGTCTGATAAGGATAGTGTTTATACTCAAACATTTACATTTTACATTGGAGCAATAATTATAAGTATAATTTTTTATTTTGTCATTGGTGATGGTCAATATAACAATTCAGATCATCCAGCTTCTCAATTTATATTTAGGGAATGGTTTGTTGATTTTAACTCTAACATTCTATTAATGACTACAACTGGAATTACAGCAACTGTTGCTTTTCTTTTTTTATTTACTGCTTACAGTATAGCTTCTCCAGCTGTTGTTTCACCTTTTGAATATTCAATATTATTTTGGTCACCACTTGTAGGATGGTTATATTTTGATGAGATACCCTCATTAAATACAGTGATTGGAATTTTAATAATAGTATCAAGTGGTGTGTATATTTTTATTCGTGAAAAGGTACAAAATCAATCTATTGCTACGGAAAAACCTCTTAGATAAATGACAAAAGATAATAATTCTAAAGGTATAATTTTAATAATCATTGCAATGTCCTTATTTGCGATGCAAGATTCTTTAATTAAATATATTTTTGAGAAAGCCTCTCTCTATGAAATTTTTTTTGGAAGATATTTTGTTGCAGCTATTTTACTTTTTAGTTACATAAAATTTAGAAATCAGAAAGTTTCACTAAAAACTTACTATCCTGTTTGGACAATTATTAGAGTGGTTCTTCACTTTTTAGCATTTTCAGCTTTCTTTATTTCTCTTACTTACATGCCACTTGCAACTGCAAATGCCTTATTTTTTTCTTGTCCTTTTTTTGTATCTATTTTTGCTAAATTTTTTTTAAAAGAATTTATTGGAATAAGAAGGTGGTCAGCAATTGTATTTGGTTTCATAGGAGTTTTTATTGTACTAGACCCAAACTTTTCTGACTTTGAATACAAAAGTTTGCTTCCAGTATTATGTGCATTTTTTTATGCTGCATCAATGACCATAACAAAATATACGTCTGATAAAGATGACGTGAATACTCAATTATTTTATTTTTATTTAATAGCCCTAATTTTATGTGGTCTGATTTATTTGTTCATGGGAAATGGACAATTAAATAGCTCAGACTTTGATCCAACTACGCAGTTTATTTTTAGAGAATGGTTTTCAAATATTGAATATACTTGGAAATTTATCTTATTTTTTGGTTTTGTTGCCTCTATTGCTTTTCTTTGCATATTTTCAGCTTACATTGTTGCTTCTCCTTCTGTAGTTTCTCTGTTTGAATATTCATTAATTATAATGTCTATGATACCTGGATATTTTTTATTTAATGAAATTCCATCTGGTAGAACATTTTTTGGAGTTGCTTGTATAATAGCTGCTGGAATTTATATTTACTTTAGAGAAAAAGCTAGAGATCAATATATTGCAACAGAAACACCTGTAAGAAGATGACTAAAACATATATACCAACCATCAATATATCTTCACTAATTAAAAATAATTTTGAAACTCAGAGAGCATTTAAAACAATTAAAGAAATTGAAAAAGCTTGTATCAAAGTTGGTTTTTTTCAAATTACAGGTCATGGAATTAATTTAAAAGTAATTAAAAAAACATGTGGAGTTGGCAATAAATTTTTTAATTTACCAGATGGCAAAAAGAGGAAATTATCACCAAAAAAATGGAATAAAAAAAATAAAAATCTTTATAGAGGATACTTTCCAAATGAAGTTAATGGTAAAGAGGGTTTAGATATAGGTGATTTAAAAGTAACTAAAAAATATTCGTCAAATCTAAACAATCAATACATAGAGCATCTTAATCTGGGAAAATGTTTAAATAAAAGCTCAATTAGCATTTTAAATAAATATTTTGATAACATTTATAGATTGAGTGAAACATTGTTTAAAAGTGTAATAAAACTTAATAAAAAAAATCCTGATATTTCTGGTAAAGCTTTTTCAAGATTAAAAACATTAAGTACATTAAGATTTAATTATTACCCTAACCAAACAAAACCAGTGGAAATATCAAAACAAGATGGGGTCGCTCTTGGGTGTGAAACGCATGTTGATAGTGGAATATTTACAGTTCTCTATCAAGATAGAAAAGGTGGATTGCAGGTACAAAATAGAAAAAACAAAAAATGGTATGATGTACCATTCAACAAAAATGCTTTAGTAGTAAATACGGGAAGAGCATTAGAGTTTCTAAGCAAAGGTAAATTTAAAGCAACAAATCACAGAGTTTTATGGAATAAAAGCAAGAGACTATCTGTTCCTTTTTTCTTTGAACCTTCCTATGATTTTAAAATGAACCAATCATTTTTAAATGGAAGTAAATTCAAAAATAATGGTGAAATTTATGAGAAATTTCTTAATAAATCTTTAAAGAAATTTATTGAATATCAGCGTTAGTAATTATAAAGTTTAGAGATAAAGCGATACATAACTCGTCGATAAATTCATAGATTTACGAAAGTGGGATCGGTCGTCTTTAAATTAACTTTTAAAGGAGGCTTTATGAAATTTGGTTATTTTTGTAATACCACAAACTGGACACACAAACCTTACCATCAGTTGTTAGATGAAACTAAAGAAATCACAGAATACTGTGATCAAAATAAATGGAATTCAATTTGGTTTACAGAGCATCACTTCAATCATGAAGGAATGGAATCTTGTACTAATCCATTGATGATGGGTGCAGATGCAGCTGCTAGAACGAAAAATATTAGAATAGGTCAGGCTGCAAACGTTATTACTTTCCATAATCCAATAAGATTAGCAGAAGATATTGCAACATTAGACCAACTTTCAAAAGGAAGAGTTGAGGTAGGTGTAGCAAGAGGAATCTATGGTAGAGAAGCAATAAATTTAAACAAAGAGGCTGATTTAAAAGATCAGGCTAAAAATTTCAGATTATTTGCTGAAACTTTAGAAGTATTAAAAAAAGCATGGAGTGAAAAATTTTTCAGTCATCAAGGAGAATTTTATACTTATCCTTCGCCAAATTATGTCTGGCAGCATGATATGAGTCCTCCTAGTGAAGAATTTATGAATATGGAAGACAGTACTATGAAAAAAATTAGTGTTGTTCCGCAGCCTTATCAACATCCACATCCTCCAATTCATCAAGTAGTTGATGGAATTAGATCGATTGAGTGGGCTGCTGAAAATAACATCAATGTTATTATGTGGATACCGACTGTAAAAGCTTTGAAACCAAAATTTGAGGCTTATAAAAATAAAAGATCAGAGGTAACAAAGAAAAATATACCACTTGGCGAAGGTGTTTCGCTTGTAAGAGATATGTTCGTTGCAGATACGATGGAAGAAGCAAAAGAGAAGGCTGGTGAACATATGGTAAATTATATGAGATGGGTTTGCCATTGGAGAGGTTTAGGAAACCATATGGATCCAGGTGAAGAATTACCAGAGACAAAAGGGAAATTAGATTTATTAAATTATGAATTTTTACATAAAAGAAACATGTTATTTGGAACACCGGAATATGTGATTGATAAAATTCATGAATTAAAATCTGAACTGAATTTACAAAATTTACAAGTTTGGTCTAATTTTCCGGGTGTAAAGCATAAAGATTGTATGAAAAGTATAAAACTTTTCACAGAGAAAGTTATGCCTCACTTCCAAGATGATTTTGATACTGAAGTAAAAAAAGTTTCGTGAATAAAAAACGAAAAAGAATTAGCGGCGGACAAGCTGCTGTTCAATCATTAAAAAAAGAGAGAGTAAAACATGTTTTTGGACTTATTGGTTCAGCAACAATGGAAATGTTTGATGCTCTCTATCATGAAAAAAATATAAAATTTATTGGTGTCAGAGATGAAAGAACTGGAACCCATATGGCTGATGGTTATGCAAGAGCCTCGAATAAACCTGGAGTAATTATTGCAGGCCAAAACGGACCTGGTGCTACTAATTTAGTTACAGGTATTGCTCAAGCAAAAGCAGCTTTTTCACCAGTAGTTGCGCTTGCAGGTTCGTATTCAACAAAAGATAAAATGGAAGATGCATTTCAAGGTTTGGATCAACAATCTTTGTTCACACCAATTACAAAAAAAACGTGGACCGTAAAAAATTCAAAAAATATTCCTAATATTATGAGTAATGCTTTTAATTTAGCTATGAGTCCAAGAAGAGGACCTGTTTGTGTAAATTTACCAAGGAATATTTTAGCAGCTTCTAACTCTTACAATATAAATACCAAAAAACCTTCATTTGTTTCAGAGAGTAAATTAAAAGGTGATAAAGAAAAAATTAAAAAAACTGCAAATTTAATTAGTTCATCGAATAAAACAGTTATTATTGTTGGTGCTGGAATAAAATATAATTCTAAATATAAAGAGATAATAAAATTAGCAGAATTTTGTAATTTACCAATAGTAACTGCAGCTGGGCATGGAGATGCAATTCCATTTAATCACAAATTACATGCTGGACAAATGGGGCCTAGAGGTAATCCAGTTGCATCAAGACTAGTTAAAGAGGCAAATGTTATTTTGGCAATTGGTACAAGACTTGGGTTTAACTCAACTTTCTACTCATATGAAAACATAAATAAAAAAGCAAAAATTGTACATATTGAATTAGAGAAAGAAATGCTTGGTAAATATTTTCCAATAAAGATTGGTATTCATGCAGATGCTGCAACAGCAACAAAACAAATTTATGAGCAAATTAAAAAAAACAAAATCGAAATTGATGTTAAAAATTGGACAAATTTATATTTAAAAGAAAGAAGTAAATATTTAATTGATAGGGATAACAATAATCTAGGAAAAAATTTTCCTATACAGCCAAAGGGTTTATTTAAAACACTAAGAAAAGCTTTACCTAAAAATTCTGCAATCACTCTAGATGCTGGAACGCTTTGTTTACAAGCCACAGATGCCCTTGAATATTACGATCCTCCTTCTTTATTTACACCTTTAGATTTTGGTTTAGTTGGTTTCTCTTTTGCTTGTGGTCTTGGTGTTAAAATTGCAAAACCAAAAAAACATGTTGTAAGTCTTATGGGTGATGGTGGATTCGGTATGACAATATCGGAATTAAGTACTGCTGTAGAATATGGAATAAACACAACGACTATTGTGATGAACAATCAAAGTTGGGGAGCTGAAAAAGCTTATCAAAAAGATTTTTTTGGAAAAAGATACTTGGGTGCAGATATAACAAGTCCATCTTTTGATAAAGTTGCTGAACTTTACGGAGCAAAAGGATTTAAGGTAACAAAAATTTCACAAATTGATGAAGCAGTGAGAGCTGCTATTAAAACAAATAAGCCATCAGTTATTGATGTTGATGTAGATCCAAAAGCATTATACAGTTTTAGAAGAGATAGTTTCAAGCACAGAAATAAAAAATGAATTTAGAGTTAAGAAAATTTGCAAAATTTGTTGATAAAACTTTCATCGAAGGTGGTAAAGAGGCAAAAGAACCAGTCTTGCTAGTTTCTGTTGCGGCGGTATTTAAAAACCCATGGCACGGACAAGGGTTTGTTGAGAATTTAAGACCTGCAATTTTAGATCTTGCTCCAAAATTGGGAGATTTACTTGTACCAGAACTAATCAAAGAAATAGGTTCACCAGAAAAAATATTAGCTTATGGCAAGGCAGGCATTGTTGGTTTAAATGGGGAGATTGAACATGCTTCTGCTTTTATACACACATTAAGATTTGGAAATAAATTTAGAGATGCTGTTGGAGGAACTTCTTATTTGAGCTTCACTAATACACGAGGACCAGCTGGGTCAAAAATTTCAATACCTATGATGCACAAAACAGACTCTGGTTTAAGGCCCTACTATTTAACTCACGAATTTACTATTCACGATGCTCCATTTGATGATGAAGTTGTTATAGCTATTGGAGGTGCTTCTAGTGGAAGAGCGCACGCTAGAACAGGTGATAGATATCAAGATATGAAAGAAATGGGAATTGAGCCTAAATAATTCTTGATGACAACTGGGACTACTGAAACAGGAACATACTATTTCTACAATAAAAAAGAGCAAGATATACCAATAGTATTTATTCATGGAGTAGGGTTAACCTATGAAATTTGGCAACCCCAATTAGAATTTTTTAAAAATTACAGCACACTTTCATACGATATATTAGGACATGGTAAATCTCCATTAAATAAAGACAACATTACTTTTGATGACTTTTCAGATCAATTAATTGATCTAATTGATCATTTAAAAATAAAAAAAATACATGTTGTTGGTTTCTCGATTGGTTCATTGATTGCAAGAAATTTTGCTACAAAATTTAGTGACCGTTTAAAATCTTTAACTCTTTTTTGTTCGATCTACAAAAGATCAGAAGAGCAGCAAAAAATAGTAAATCAAAGATTTGAGCAAGCAAAAAAAGAATTAAAACTTTCTAAACAAGCGCTAAAGAGATGGTTTACAGATAAATATCTTGAAAATAACCCAAGTATTTATGAAAAAATAAGTAATATTTTATCTTCGAATAACATGAAAAATTTTCTTAAAGTTTATAAACTTTTTGTCAATCACAAAAATGATGAAAATTTTGACAAAATAAATGTTAATACTTTAATTATGACTGGAGAATTTGATATTGGTTCAACAGTTGAAATGTCAAATGAATTAAACAAAATTATTACTAACAGTCAATTAAAGATAATTAAAGATGGCAAACATCTTTGTGGTATTGAATGTGCTAATGATGTAAATTTATCAATCAAAAACTTTGTTGAAGAAAATGAGTAAATTAAAACATTATAAAATGTATATTGATGGAGAATGGATAGATTCCGAAAGTAAAAAAACTTTCGAAACACTAAACCCTGAAAATAATGAACCTTGGGCAACAGCACCTGAAGCTAGCGCTAAAGATGTAGATAAGGCAGTCAAAGCAGCACAAAAAGCTTTTGAGGGAGAATGGCCAAAATTACTTCCAAGAGACAGGGCAAAATTTTTAAGGGCAATTGGAGATCAATTAAGAGCCAATGCTGAAATGCTTGGAGAAATTGAAACGATTGATACTGGAAAACTTTTTAGAGAAACAAAAAAACAAGCAATTTATATTGCAGAATATTATGACTACTATGCAGGATTAGCTGACAAAGTCGAGGGTACTGTTCTACCAATTGATAAACCAAATATTCAAGCCATCACTACAAGAATTCCTATTGGAGTAGTTGCAGCAATTATCCCCTGGAATTCACAAATGTTTTTAACTGCAACAAAATTAGCGCCAGCTTTAGCAATGGGAAATACTGTTGTTATTAAATCTTCAGAACTTGCTCCAGCAGTTTTATTTGAGTTTGCAAAATTAATTGAAAAAACTGGAATACCTAAAGGAGTTGTTAATGTGCTTACTGGTTTTGGTGATCCATGTGGCAAAGCTTTGACTACGCATGATTTAGTTGAAAAAATTGCTTTTACTGGAGGGCCTGAAACTGCAAGACATATAATAAAAAATTCGGCTGAAAATCTTTCTGAAGTAAGTTTAGAATTAGGTGGCAAAAGCCCAGTTGCTGTGTTTGATGATGCAGAACAAGAAAATGCTATTAATGGAATTACAGCAGGAATATTTGGTGCAAGTGGTCAGAGTTGTATAGCTGGTTCAAGACTTTATATTCAAAAAGGAATTTATGATGAATTTTTAGATAAACTTTCTAAACGCGCATCAAAAATTAAAATCGGAGCTCCAATGGATGCCAAAACAGAGATGGGGCCCCTTAGTAGTTTCAAACAATTAGAAGTTATTGAAAAGAATATAAAAAATACTATTGATCAGGGTGGTAAAATCAAATGTGGAGGTAAAAGAGACTCATTTTCAAATAAAGGATATTACTTTCCTCCAACAATTATTGAATGTGATAATCATAATCTTCCAGTAGCAGAAAACGAATTGTTTGGACCTGTGTTATCAGTGATGAAATTTGATACTGAAGAAGAGGTAATTGAAAAAATGAATGATAATCAATATGGATTATCATCAGGTGTATACACTAGCAATCTTGCAAGAGGAATGAGAGTTTCTAAAGCAATCAGAGCAGGAATAACTTTTGTGAATACTTATAGATTAATTTCACCTTCTGCGCCATTTGGTGGAATTAAAGACAGTGGTTATGGCAAAGAAGCAGGTCTAGACTCTATAAAAGATTACACCAGAGTAAAAACAACTTGGTTTTACACTTCAGACGAGCCTACGCTTGATCCTTTTTCTATAAGATAACTTTTATTTTAATTAATAAGAATATTTTTTTGATGGAAATTGAGCTTCTCTAACATCTTTTGAATAATTTGATACAGCCTTTTTAATTTGTTTATGAATATTTGCGTATTTTTTTACAAATCTAGCATTAATTGGATTAAGTCCAATAAGATCATCGAATACTAATATTTGTCCATCACAGTTATTTGAAGCTCCTATTCCAATAGTTGGAATATTAATTTGTTTAGTTACATACTTAGCCAATGATGTTTCAACACATTCTAACACAATTGAAAATACTCCTGCACTTTCTAATATTTTTGCATCTTTCAAAATTTTTTCTCTTTCAGATTTTTTCTTACCTTTGAATTTGAATGTTTTATCTGACTGAGGAAGTACCCCTAAATGTCCCATTACAGGAATTTTATTTTTTACTAGAGTTTGAATAGAGTTATAAATTTTTTTTCCACCTTCTAATTTAACAGCATCACATTTAGTCTTTGATATTATTTTTTTTGCATTTTTGAGTGCTTCTTTTGGATTTCTGTAAGTGTTGTGAGGCATATCGACAACCATTAAAGCTTTCTTAACCCCCATTCTTACACTCTTTGAATGTTCAATCATCATATCCAGAGTTACCTGTCGAGTAGATTTATAATTATATAAAACTGAACCAAGAGAATCTCCAACGAGAACAATATCACAATAGTTATCTAAGATTGATGCTATGTTTTTAGAGTAAGCTGTTAAGCTAACAATTTTACTTTTGTTTTTTTTTGCGATTAATTTCTTTATTTTATCCATTTGAATGGATATTACCAAGTACCAGTATTCTCCATAGAAGCCCAAGGTTCTTGGGGATCTAAATATCCATCTTGAAGTAATTCAATTGAAATTTTATCTGGCGATCTAACAAAAGCCATATGCCCATCTCTTGGAGGTCTATTAATTGTATAACCCATGTCTTTTAACTTTTGGCAAGTTTCATAAATATTATCTACTCTGTAAGCTAAATGGCCAAAATTTCTTGAACCCTCTCCTAACTCGTCGCCATCCCAGTTGTATGTTAATTCAATTTCTGTCTTTTCATCATTTGGTGGAGCAAGAAAAATTAAAGTGTATCTTCCTTTTTCACTATCTTTCCTTCTTGTTTCTTTAAGTCCAAGACCCTCACAAAAAAATTTAAG
Organism: uncultured Pelagibacteraceae bacterium; assembly: GCA_902572515.1. Classification (GTDB taxonomy): domain Bacteria; phylum Pseudomonadota; class Alphaproteobacteria; order Pelagibacterales; family Pelagibacteraceae; genus Pelagibacter. Next base: position 23,793 of record CACGGJ010000002.1, read on the forward strand.
AGATGCATCAACATCACTAATTCTAATCATTGTATGTAAATATTTCATATTGATACTTATAGTTAAAAATTATTCTAATTCAATAGTACTTGGTGGCTTTGATGTAACATCATATACAACCCTATTTATTCCTCTAATACTATTTACAATTTTATTAGATATGTTTTGCATAAAACTCTTATTAAATTCATAATAATCTGCTGTCATACCATCTTCAGAGGTAATTGCTCTTAACAAACACAAATATTCATAAGTACGATTGTCTCCCATGACTCCAACAGTTTTAACTGGAAGCAAAGCTGCATAGGCTTGCCAGATTTTATGGTAAAGACCGTGGTCTTTTAAAGCTTGGATAAAATAATAATCTGCTTCCTTTAAAATTTTAATTTTGTCATTTGTAATTATCCCAGGCATTCGAATGGCTAACCCAGGCCCTGGGAATGGATGTCTTGAAATAATTTCTTTACTTAAATTTAATGCCAATCCTAATTTTCTTACTTCATCTTTAAATAAGAACTTTAGCGGTTCTACTAATTTTAAATTCATTTTTTTGGGCAAACCACCAACATTATGATGGGATTTTATTTTTGAAGTTTGGCTGCCAGTAACAGATTTGCTCTCAATTAAATCAGGATAAAGGGTTCCCTGAGCTAAAAATTTAACATTTTTAATTTTCTTAGCATATCGCTCAAATATTTTAATAAATAAATTACCAATTATTTTTCTTTTTTTCTCTGGATCAGAAACATTTTTTAACTTTTGTAAGAATTCTTTTTCAGCATTTACATAAATTAAGTTCATTTTTAAACGCTTCTTAAATGTTTGAACTACTTGTACTTCTTCATTTTTTCTTAAAAGACCAGTGTTTACAAAAATACAATAAAGTTTTTTACCAATAGCTTTATTTAGCAATTGAGCGACTACACTGCTATCCACGCCTCCTGACAATGCACAAATAACTTTATTATTTCCAACTAGTTTTCGAACATCTCTAATGAGCTGATTTTTTTGATCTTTAGAGGACCAATTTCGTTTTATTTTACAAATTAAAAAAATAAAATTACTTATTAATTTTTTTCCGTTTTCTGTGTGAGTCACTTCTGGATGAAATTGCACTCCATAAAATTTTTTTATTTTATTTTCAACAATAGCAAATTTTGAATTCGTGCTTGATGCAATAACTTTAAAATTCTTAGGAAGTTTTGAAACTTGATCAGCATGACTCATCCAAACTTGTTTGGATTTTTTATTTCCAAAAAAATTAGTTGTTAAAAGACTGTTATTTTTTTTATAAACATTAGCTAGACCAAATTCTCTATGTTTTGATTGTTTTACTCTTCCACCATTAAGTTTTGACAAAATTTGATGCCCAAAACATATTCCAAGAACAGGTACATCAAGCTGTAGAATTTTTTTATCAAATGAATACTTATTTATTTGATAAACATTTAATGGACCACCAGATAATATTATTCCTTTAATGCTGTGATTTATATCTTTTAGTTTTATTTTTTTGTGACTAACTATTTCTGAAAACACGCCTAATTCTCTTACTCTTCTTGCAATTAATTGAGTAAATTGAGAACCAAAATCTATTATTAAAATTTTATTAAGGTTTTGATCAAGACTCATTATCTTCAGGTTCAATATTTTTTAATGACTCTTGAATATCTTTGTTTTCATCACATAAATTTTTACAAACTTTCACAAATTTATCAGAAAGATCTTTGACTTTTTCATAATTCGATTTTTCTAATGCAATTTTCATTAACATTAATAAAGCGTCCTCATTATCTGGCTCAATTAAAAGTGTTGTTTCTAAATTGTATTCTTCTTTTCTTTGATTTTCTTCTTGGTTATAAATTTTTGCTAAATATAAATATGACTTTGCGTCTTTTGGATTAAAAACTATATTTCTTTCAAATAAAAAACGCGCATCTTCATATTTTTCTTTTTTAAACAACTTTAAAGCTTCATTAAAAAAATTTTCTTTACTAAAAGACGTATTGTTAAAAGAAACAGTTAAAAGTATTAATCCTATTAATTTAAAAAATTTGCTCATTAATATTTGCTATCGTTTTTTACCACATCTACATTATGAACCATACTTTCATAAAATCCAGCTTTTGTAATTTTCACAAATTGTGGTTTATTTCTTAATTTAATGATTGTTTTTGACCCAAGATAACCCATGGAAGATTTCAATCCACCAATTAATTTATAAATAATACTTCCAACATCTCCTTTATATTTTACAAAACCTTCAACGCCCTCAGGTACATATTTTGAGGAATCTTTTTGTTTTTTTTGAAAGTATCTATCAGCTGATCCTTTATTCATAGCACCTACAGAACCCATTCCTCTAAAGCTTTTGAAAAGTTGTCCATTTTTTTTAATTAATTTTCCTGGAGTTTCATTAGTACCTGCAAATAATGAACCGATCATTACAGCATCTGCACCTGCCGCAAATGCTTTTGCTAAATCACCAGAATATTTTATTCCACCATCTGAAATTATTTTAACATTTTTATTCTTTAAACCAGTTCTTACAGCTAAAATCGCGCTTAATTGAGGAACTCCTATTCCAGCAACTAATCTTGTTGTACAAATAGAACCTGGCCCTATACCAATTTTAATTATATCTACTCCTAACTTTATTAGGAATTTTGCAGCTTCTGGTGTTGCAATATTTCCTGCACACAACGCAATTTTTTTAGATTTATTTTTTTTAATATATTTTATTATTTCAGAAACTTTTTTTGTATGACCATGCGCTGTGTCTACTACGATTAAATTTACACCTTCTTTAATTATTTCTTTAGCTCTAATAAATTCACTGGCTGATGCACCTACAGCCGCTCCAACAATTAGTTTTTCTTTTTTTACTTTTTTTATTTCTGATATTTGTTTTTTTATATCAAGGTTTCTGTGGATTACTCCAATACCGCCAGCTTTTGCCATGGCTATTGCCATTCTGCTTTCTGTTACAGTATCCATTGCAGATGATAAGAGAGGAATTTTAAGTTTTAAATGCTTTGTTAAAGACACGCTTGTGTCTGCATCAGAGGGTAATATTTCTGAATACTTTGGAGCTAGTGTAACATCGTCAAAGGTAAGTGCTTCTTTTATGGGAACCATAATCTTTTATATATGATTCCTTTTAAATTAAAAGTCTCTATCGAATCTTTCTACAAATTATAAAACTTTCTTTAGAATCTTTTCTGCTAGATTTTGGTTTAAAAACCTTAACTTCTTTAAAATATTTTTTTCCCTCTGCGACGATTTCGTTAAATGTGCCGCCCATAAAAATTTTTGAGATAAAATATGCATTTTCTTTCATTAGATCTTTAGCAAAGTACATCGCTTCTTTACATAGCTCTCCAGTTTGAATTGAGTCAATATTTTTAATTCCAGTTGTATCTACAGCCATATCAGACATTACAACATCTACTTTGTCATTGATGTTTTTCTTGATTTCTTCTTGAGTTTTTTCTTCAGTAAAATCTCCTTGAATTTGAATACTATTACCTATGGGTTCCATTTTTTTAAGATCTATAGATATTAACTTGCCACTTTTGGATGTTTTCATAGCATATTGTGACCAGGAACCAGGAGCAGCACCAATATCAATAACTGACAAACCTCCTTTAAATATTTTAAACTTTTCATCAATTTCCATTAATTTATAAGCTGATCTTGCTCTATAACCATCAACTTTAGATTGTCTAACATAGATATCTCTACGCTGCTTATTTACCCAGTTTTTAGAGATTTTATTTTTTTTCAATTAATTACTATATCTTAAACTTTTGAGTATTTTTTTATCTTGTAAAGTTTTAATTTCAATTTTTATACTTTTGTCAATTCTCATGTCTTTACCATCTTTCCAAATCCCTGCAGCTAAGTGCATAATTCCAATTTTATAATTTGGAAGAAATGGTTCAACAAAAGTATCATTGTTCTCGTCATATTTTGGTAAAAGGTTGCTTGTAATCCAATTGCAATTTAATGGTAAAAACTCTGTTTCTAAATCATCAATATAAACAGACATATTAATTGCAAGTCCTTCACTCCCAAAAATATTTCCAGCTTTTAACGCTTGAGATAAATTCTTCTGCCATGAAGCCCACCCTGGAGAATTATTTTCTAATGAAAATACACCTATGTTAATATGAGGAGCAAAAGCTAACTTCCTAGCTTTCTCATAACCAATATTTGATTTCACTGCATGTTTGAAATTTTGTGATTTGATTATAGCAAGTTTACCAAATAACCAATTTACTCTTGAAGTAATTTTATATCCAGGTCCTATAGTTTGGGTAATACCTAATTTCCCATTATCACAAGCTTTAAAATAAAGCTCTATACACTCCCAATCATTTACCCATGCATCACAATCAATCCATAAATACTTTTCATAATCAGGAAAATATTTAGGTAGAAATGCTCTAGATACCTGGCTTTTTAACCACTCTTTACCTTTAACTTTATATCCAGGAACTTCTATATCCCACTCAGCAGATTTAATTTCATCAACCTTTTTAAGTAAAATTTCTTTTTGGTCATCGGTTAATCCTGCATCTAAAATACAAATTGCAACATTCTTGCTTTCATTAAAACTTTTTATTGAATCTACTAGTTCGTTTAATAAAGGAAAATAATTTGCGTCAGCTAAAGATACAATGACATTTTTTTTCATTAAAGTACGTCTTCAAGATCATCTTCATCTTGAATTTTGTCATTTTCATGAATTTTTTTCATTTTTTGATAGTGAAAAAAACTAATTGGTATCAAACTTAGGTAAATTATGCTGCTTATAGCAATAACATTAAATGTATAAATTAATAAAAGTCCAAAAAATAGAACAATTGTAAATAATAAAAAAATTGTTGCTTTTCTTTGGATCACTATTTTTTTAAAAGAATAAGTTGGAAATTTACTTATTAATAAAAATGATGTTCCTATAAAAAAAACTGGAACGATTATGTCGTAATTAATTTTTATATAATCAAATCCACTTAAACTTATAATTAAAGGTGTTAAAACTAATATACCACCAGCAGGTGATGGAACCCCTTCAAAGAAATTATCTTTCCAAGAAGGTTCTTGATTAGAACTAATATTAAATCTTGCAAGTCTTAAAGCTACACAAATCACATATACCAAACATAATAGCCAGCCAAATCTACCAAAAGTATTTAATTTCCAAAAATACATTATAAATGCTGGAGCAACACCAAAACTTATCATGTCAGTAAGTGAATCTAATTCCTTACCAACCTTTGAGGTTCCTTTTATCAATCTTGCAATTCTTCCATCTAAGCCATCTATTAATGCAGCAAATATTATTGCAATGATTGCTAAATGAAACTCTCCACTTAATGCAAATCTAATTGAAGTTAAACCTATGCAAACTCCTATTAATGTAAGCATGTTTGGAAGAAGCATTCTTGCATTCTTTTTGTCTGTAACTAATTTAAAATTATTTTTTGGCTGTTCCATAAATTAATTTTTAGCCAGCAGTGTTTCTCCTGAAATTGCTGTTTGACCAACTTTAACTAGTGGTTCATAATTTTCATAATAAACGTCTGCTCTACTACCAAATCTAATCATACCAATTCTATCGCCTTGACTTAATTCCTGATTTTTATTTGTCTCGCAAACTATTCTTCTTGCAACTAGTCCAGCTATTTGAACGACTACAATATCATTCCTATGTTTATCTTTAATTTTATAATAATTTCTCTCATTGTCTTCGCTTGCTTTATCTAAAGATGCATTTAAAAATTTTCCTGGTTTGTACAAAATATCTTCAACAATACCTGAACATGGCGTTCTATTCACATGACAGTCAAAGACGTTCATAAAAATACTTATTTTTTTAAATTTTTTATTTTCTAGTCCAAGTTCTTTTGGACCATCTACCTCTTCAACTTTAATCACTTCTCCATCTGCAGGGCTTACTAGGTAACTATCATCTCCTATAATTGTTCTTTCTGGATCTCTAAAAAAATAATAAACCCAAACAGTCAGTAATATTCCTATTAATCCTAAAAAATTATTAATAATTAGAAAAATGATAGTTATGAATACAGCTATAACTATAAACTTGTAACCTTCTGTGTGAATCTTTGGAAATATCTTACTAAACATATTCTTCTATTTGCTAATTTTCGATTAATATGTATATAAAATGATCAAATTCAATTAATAAGATAATTTTTATTTAATGAGCAAAATCAAGGTAAAAAACCCAGTTGTCGAGCTGGATGGCGATGAAATGACTCGTATTATATGGGAGTTCATCAAAAATAAATTAATCCTACCTTATCTAGATCTTGGTATTGAATATTACGATTTAGGCATGAAAAGTAGAGATAATACAGATGATCAGATTACGATCGACTCTGCGAATGCTATTAAAAAAATTGGTGTTGGAATAAAATGTGCAACGATTACCCCTGATGAAGCGAGAGTAGAAGAATTTGATTTAAAAAAAATGTGGAGATCTCCAAACGGAACTATAAGAAATATAATTGGAGGAACAGTATTTAGAGAGCCAATTATTTGTAAAAATATTCCAAAACTTGTTCCCTCTTGGACTGATCCAGTGATTATTGGAAGACATGCATTTGGTGATCAATATAGAGCAACAGATTTTAAAGTTCCTGGAAAAGGAAAAATGGAAGTGAAGTGGACATCAGAAGATGGAAAAGATGAAATTAAATATGAAGTATTTAATTTTACAGGTCCTGGTGTGGCTTTATCAATGTACAATTTAGATAAATCTATAGAAGACTTTGCAAGATCTTGTTTTAGTTATGGCTTAATTAAAAAATGGCCTGTTTACATGTCTACAAAAAATACAATTTTAAAGCAATATGATGGAAGATTTAAAGATATTTTCCAAGAAATTTTTGACAAAGAATATAAAAGTGAATTTGAAAAAAATAATTTGACTTACGAACACAGATTAATTGATGACATGGTTGCATGTGCAATGAAATGGAGTGGAAAATATATTTGGGCTTGTAAAAATTATGATGGAGATGTGCAATCAGATACTATGGCACAAGGTTATGGGTCTTTAGGATTGATGACGAGTACCTTATTAACTCCAGATGGAAAAGTAATGGAAGCAGAAGCTGCACACGGAACAGTAACAAGACATTATAGAATGCATCAACAAGGAAAAGAAACTTCAACAAACCCAATCGCATCAATTTTTGCTTGGACAAGAGGATTAGCTCACAGAGGTAAATTAGATGGTAATGAAGAACTGATCAAATTTGCACAAACTTTAGAAAAAGTTTGTATTGAATGTGTGGAAAGTGGATCAATGACAAAAGATTTAGCAATACTTGTAGGTCCAAATAGTAAATTCTTAACTACAAATCAATTTTTAGATGAAATTGATGGTAATTTAAAAAAGAAATTAAACTAAACCCTTAAGCTTTTCAAAAGCTTCTTCAATTTTTGACTGGTCTTGTCCACCAGCTTGGGCAAAGTCTTTTCTTCCACCACCACCTTTACCACCAATTATTTCAGATCCAACTTTTACAAATTTAACTGCATCAAATTTATTTGTTAATTTATCTGTTACTCCAACAGCTAATCCAACCTTGTCATCTTTATTTGCAAATACAACCACAATACCTTCACCTAAATCTTTTTTGCCTTTATCTACAAGTTTTCTTAATTCTTTTGGAGGTAATCCATCTATTTTTTGAAGTCTTAACTTAATTCCATTAATTTCTTCATCTTTAATAATATTTTTAGATTTATCCTCTAAAATTTTATTTACTGAGATAGTCTCTAATTGTTTATTTAAATTTTTAATTAAAGTTTTTTGATCAGCTTCTTCTAAACTTGGCTTTCCACCAAGTTTTATAATTTGCTGACTTAATTCTTTAATTGTTTCCTCGTCTTTTTCTGCAGATAGGTTTGATAATTTTTCTTTATTTTTTAAATATTCCTCTAATTGTTTATCTCTCAAAGCCTCAATTCTTCTAACCCCTGCAGCAATTGAGGACTGACTCACAATCTTAAATTTACCAATATCACCAGTGTTTTTAACGTGTGTTCCACCGCATAGTTCAGTAGAAAAATACTTGCCATCCTCGTCTCCCATTGAGAGAACCCTTACCTCATCTCCGTATTTTTCACCAAATAATGCTAAAGCACCATTTTCAACTGCCTCATCAGGTGTCATTAATCTAGTTTTAACCTCAGATTTTTTAGACACCATTTTGTTTACAAATTCTTCTATTTTATCAATTTCCTCATTCAAAATAGGTTTCATGTGACTAAAATCAAATCTTAATCTACTTGGCTCTACCAATGATCCTTTCTGAGTGACATGCGTACCAAGAACTCTTCTCAATGACTCGTGCAATAGATGGGTTGCTGAGTGATAAGCGCGAGTATTATCTCTTCTTTCCACATCAATTTTTAACTCTACATTATCCTGAAGTTTTATTGATCCACTCTTTACCTTTCCGTAATGGACAAATAAATCTCCCAGTTTTTTTTGGACATCGGTTACTTCAAATTTAAAATCATTTGATACTATTTCACCAGTATCACCGACCTGACCTCCAGACTCACCATAGAAAGGAGTTTGATTTACTATAATAATTCCTTCATCATTTTGTTTTAACTGATCTACTTCATTGTTGTCTTTTAAAAGAGACATCACGACACCTTCAGCTTGATTAGTTTCATATCCTAAAAATTCAGTTGCTTCTAATTTATCTTTTATTCCAAACCAGATATCTTCAACCGCTGCATCACCAGAACCTTTCCAATTTTTCTTAGCAAGTTCTCTGCTTTCTTTCATCAAAGATTGAAACTTTTCAGTATCAATTGACATAGATTTATTTCTTAAAATATCTTCGGTAAGATCTAATGGAAAACCATAAGTATCATATAATTTAAAAGCTACTTCACCTGGCAAGACTTTATCTATTTTAGATATTTCATCATTTAAAATTTTTATTCCTCTGTCTAATAAAACTAAGAATTTTTCTTCCTCCATTTTTAAAGTTTCTTTAATTAAAGATTCAGCTCTTACAAGTTCTGAATAGTTTCCTGACATTTCATTTTTAAGAGTATCAAACAAATTATAAAAAACTGGTTCCTTGGATCCGAGTAAATGAGAATGTCTCATCCCTCTTCTCATAATTCTTCGAAGAACATATCCTCTTCCTTCGTTTGAAGGTAAAACTCCTTCAGCAATTAAAAATGAACTTGCTCTTAAGTGATCAGCTATAACTCTAAAACTTGAAAGATTAGATTTATCTGATTTAACTTTTACAATTTCAGAGGCTGAATTAATTATTTTTTTAAAATGATCTGTTTCATAATTATCATGAGTGCCTTGTAGTAAAGCAGCAATTCTCTCAAGTCCCATTCCAGTATCAACAGATGGTTTTGGAAGATTTATTCTTTTATCTTTTGTGACTTGCTCAAATTGCATAAAGACTAGGTTCCAAATTTCTATAAACCTATCTCCATCTTCATCTTTAGAGCCTGGTAATCCTCCAGGTAAATGATCACCATGATCAAAGAATATTTCAGAGCACGGTCCACAAGGACCTGTCTCACCCATTGACCAAAAATTATCTGATGTAGCAATTCTAATTATTCTATCATCACTAAAACCCGCTATTTTCTTCCAAAAATTAAAGGCTTCATCGTCTTCATGAAATACAGTTACATAAAGTCTGTTTTTATCTATTCCAAAATCTTTTGTAATTAAATTCCAAGCATAATGAATTGCTTGTTCTTTGAAGTAATCACCAAAAGAAAAGTTTCCTAACATTTCAAAAAATGTATGGTGTCTTGGTGTGTAACCAACATTCTCTAAATCGTTATGTTTACCACCTGCTCTTACACATTTTTGTGATGTTGTAGCCCTCACATAATCTCTTTTTTCTAATCCAGTAAATACATTTTTAAACTGAACCATACCTGAATTGGCAAACATCAATGTAGGATCATTATTTGGAACTAAATTACTAGATTCCACAATCTTATGATCATTCTTTTCAAAATACTTTAAGAAAGTATTTCTTATTTCATTGAGTGTTTTGTCTGCCATATTTTTAAAATACAGCTTTTTTATTCTATGTCTAGATATCGAAGGGGAAAAAGGCGCTTAAATTAAGCGCCTTTTATTAATAAAGATGACCTATTAATTCTTTTTAGATGGAGGAGTAGCTTCTGCTTTTTCAGCTTCTTCTTTTTCAGCTACTTTCTTTTCTTTCTCTAATTTTTCAGGATCGATTGGATTTCCTTCTATTTTCTTAGAAATCACGCCTGCTTTTTCTCTAATTGCCATTTCAATTTCTGCAGCAACTTTAGGATTTTGAGCTAGATAAGTCTTAGCATTTTCTCTACCTTGACCAATCTTCTCGCCTTTATAAGCATACCAGGCACCTGATTTTTCAATTATATCTGCTTTAGAACCAAGATCGACTAGTTCACCCATCTTGCTAATTCCTCTTCCATACATCAAGTCAAATTCAACAACTTTGAATGGTGGTGCTACTTTATTCTTAACTACCTTCACCCTTGTAGAGTTACCAATAATTTCGTCTTTATCTTTGATGGCACCAATTCTTCTAATATCCATTCTTACAGATGAGTAAAACTTAAGTGCATTACCACCTGATGTTGTCTCTGGACTTCCAAACATAACTCCAATTTTCATTCTGATTTGGTTAATGAAAATCATCATTGTATTTGTATTTGAAATTGAACCTGTTAATTTTCTTAAAGCCTGACTCATTAATCTAGATTGAAGACCAACATGATGATCTCCCATCTCTCCTTCAATTTCAGCTTTTGGAGTTAAAGCTGCAACTGAGTCAATAACGATTACTGAAATAGAGCCTGATTTTACTAGTGTATCAGCTATTTCTAACGCTTGTTCACCAGTGTCAGGTTGTGAAATTAAAAGTTCTTCAGTATTTACACCTAATTTTTTTGCATAAACTGGATCTAATGCATGCTCTGCATCAACGAATGCACAAATACCTCCAGATTTTTGAGCTTCAGCAACAACTTGTAATGCTAAAGTTGTTTTTCCAGATGACTCTGGTCCGTAAACTTCAATAATTCTTCCTTTTGGTAATCCACCTATACCTAAAGCTAAATCAAGACTTAAAGAACCTGTTGAAACAGACTCAATATCCATCGCTCTTTTTTCACCAAGCTTCATTACAGAGCCTTTTCCAAAATTATCTGTAATTTGAGCTATCGCAGCGTCTAACGCTTTGTTCTTTTCTTTAACATCCATTTCTTGATCTTTAGTAGATTTAACTACTTTTAGGTTATTTTTAGTCATTTTTTGCCTCTTTTTTTAAATTTTTTAACACTCGAATCATGAAATAAATGTACACATTTTGTTCTCATTAGCAATATATTTATTTTTAGGCTTAAAAATCAAATAATTACTTAAGTTTTAGATATTGGCTGTTTAGCAAGCCTACTGCCTTAAGCAGATTATATTGAGCCATTAAATAGTTTTTCTCAGAACTTGCTAAAGAAATTTGAGCTGAAAGTAATAATGCATTTGATTGGATAACATCTAAAGTAGTTCTGGAACCTCTTTCGTACTCTGCTGCTATTCCTTCATTAGCAATTTGGGAAGCTCTTACTTGAACTTTAACAGAGTTTAAAAAACTTTCAGAAGATTCTAGGCTAGACCAAGCACTTGCTACATTTGTTTCATTTGTTCTTACAGCATTATCTAACAATAATCTTTTTCTTGTAGTCAAATTTGAATTTTTTGAGATAGTTGATCTTTTTTTTCCACCTGAATAAAAAGGCCAATTAACAGTTGCCTTCAATACGTCTTTTTCTCTTTCATCATAGGTAGAACTTAGATCGTCAGTATAAGATCTTTCTAAAGATAAAGAGGCTGTTGGTTTCAAATCTGACTCTGAAATTGCTAATTCTTTTTCAGCTTTAGCTAAGTCAAATTTTGCTATTTGAATATCAGGATTATTTTGTTTTGAAATACTAATTGCTTCATTTAAAGATTTTGGAATACTAACTATTGCATTTGAATTTTTCTGAAGTTGGTTTGGATCACTTATTTTACCAATAATATTTTCATAATTAAGTTTACTAATTAATAAATCACTTTTAGCTTTCGCAAACTGAGCTTGTGCACCTGCAAGAGAAGACTCGGATTGTGCTAAGTCAGTATTTGTAATTTGACCTCTATCTCTTCTAATTTTATCATTTTCAACTTGTCTAATTAATAGATTTAAATTTTTTCTATTAATATCTAAAGTTTCTCTAGATAAAATTAAACTTGTAAACGCATTAATTGCATTATGTAAAATATCTTGTTCTTTTTTAATTAACTGTGCTTTAGCTAAGTCTAATGCGGTAATGTTTTTCTGAAGGGTTAAATCTCTTCCAAAATCTAACAAAGTTTGTTCTAATTTAATTGAAGTGGTGAATGGATCCACATCAGTTACACTTGCATCACCTCCACTTTGGTTGGTAAGTTTGTTGGTATCCTCAATACTTTTTGATCCACTTAATGTTAATGATGGTTTGTAGTCTGCCTTTGCAATATTCACATCTTCCTCTGATGCTTTAATGTTTTCTCTTTCAGCATTTAATTGAATATTATTTTTGTAAGTTTGATTTAAGGCATCAAGAAGGGTAACTGCTAAAGCATTACTAAAATAAAATATTGATACGATTACTATTAAAAATATTTTTTTCATTTCGATTTATATACAGCAGTTTTTATTTGATGGTTACTGTTTAAATTTAAAATTATGGATGCATATTTATTCATATTTTTGAACATATTTTGAGTAATTCTTTGGTAAGTTTGCATAAAATTAATTACATCGCCTTTACTCATTATTTTATGACTACCCTTTTTCTTTGTTTTTAACCATAGTTTATGTTCCTGCTTTAATCTCCACTTTTGCAATAAACTAAAGTTTTTTGCCTTTAAGTAAATCATACAATTTAGCTGCGAATATAGCTTTTTATATTTGGTCTTTAATTGCAGATTAACATATTTTCTCCAAACAAGTTTATGATCATTTGCTTTTTCCATAGAATTAATTGATTTTTTTAATGTCTTGTTAGTTTCTGCTCTTGCTCCAACACACCATCCTTCGAAAATAATTATATCTGGTCTTTTATTAATTTTATTCCATTTATTTTTAGGAAATCTATCATCAATTGCCTTATTAAATTTTGGCAGTTTCATATTTTTAAATTTTTTTGCTTTTGATTTTTTAAAAAAATCCAACATCATATTGATATCATGAGTTCCAGGAACACCTCTAGTCAATAACATTGGGTGTACTTTTTTTGATAAAGCTTTTCTTTCTTTTCTAGTTTTATAAAAGTCATCAATCGAAATTTTGAATACTTTTAACTTAAAATATTTTTCTAATATTATTTTTATTATTGAGCTTATTGTTGTTTTTCCTGTTCCTTGACCGCCAGCTAATCCAACAAAGTAGGGTTTTTTGTAATCTGATTTTTTTGCAATCCAAAAACATATAGGGATTAAAAAATTCTTAACCATCCTTTCTTTATTACCGAACTTTTCAGTTGAGGTTTCTTGTGATTTAATAAACTTAAAACAATCTTTTTTAACTTTATTAAAACACTCTTCAGATAATTTCATTGGGGTTTATTTTTCTTGATCCATTGGATGATTAAGACCATCGAAGAAAGCTACTTCTTTTAAATCTTCTACTTTCACTTCATCCACACAACCTAGATTAAATCCAGTCATAGATGGAGCACTTCTTGGATTGTGATGAGTGTAAATTCCACACTCAGTACAAAAGTAGTGGTTAGCAACTTTAGTATGGTATTGATAAAGTTTTAATTTATCTGCTCCTTTAGTAACTTTAAAATCTTCATTTTTAACCATTCCCATTGTTGCATTTTTTCTTTTACAAATCGAACAGTTGCATCTTACAATTTTTGCAAATTCGTTAACACTAGCATTAATTTCTGCTTCCACAGCTCCACAATGACAATTTAATTTCATAATTACCTCTAATTTATTTTAAATTTTTTTTTGCTGCAATCTTATTTCCATCCATATCTCGTATATAAGCATAATAATTACCATCACTTCTAACTCCTGGTGCACCTTCATCAACAGCTCCCTTGGACATTGCAATTTCATAAAATTTTTCAACTGCTTCTTTTGATTCTGCTAATAGTGTTATTTGTGTTCCATTGCCGAATGTTGCTGGCTCACCGTTTACAGGATCAGTTACGTAGAATTGAGCCTTATCAGGATCACTTGAATGAGCATAACCAATATATTTTTCTGTTGTTACAATTTTTTTTAATTTTAAAGGCTTTAAAATAGCATCATAGAACTCACTCGATTTTTTATAATCATTAGAACCAACCATTACAAAATCTAAAATATTCATAATTTATATTTATTTACTATTATATACTTCGTAAACTTTTTCTCTTTCACTTTTACTCATTCCCTTGGTTTCTTCTATAAACTTATTTCAGCCTCTATAGCACTACAGTGACATGATAGTTTTTTCGCTATTCTCCCCATTTTCCATGAAACTCATAAACTAACGCAGGTTTATCGCCTACTACCCAACCATCATGACCTGGTTCAATTGAATATGCATCACCAGCTTTATAAGTTAATTCAGTTCCATCATCATGTTTTGCGCAAACTGCCCCTGAAACAATTACGCCAAGATGTTTTGCTTTGCAGCTATCTGTGCCAACTGTTGGCTTAATGTCTTGTGACCATTTCCAACCTGGCTGTAAAACTAATCTCATAACTCTTTGATCTCCTACTTTCACAATATCTATTTTGGCATTTTTAAAATTCGTGTTACTTTCGTCTGGATTGTCAAAAGTTTTGACTTCAATTGAACTCATTATTTTTCTCCTTTTATAATTAAATTAGAATTTAAAACTATCCTTGGTTAGAGTTATCCACAAGCATACAAAATATAGTTTGGATGTTCACGTTTTGATTCACTTTTGATTCAATTACGGACTCAAAATACAACCTCTTGAGTGTATTGAATAAATGGTCTATAAAGTAGAACAAAACAAGAACATGAAACTAACAATCCCTTATTATCTACATAAAGCAGGCGCTGGTTTTCCTTCCCCCGCTACTGATTATATCGAAGAAGATATTGATCTGAACA
This sequence comes from uncultured Pelagibacteraceae bacterium, assembly GCA_902572515.1. Classification (GTDB taxonomy): domain Bacteria; phylum Pseudomonadota; class Alphaproteobacteria; order Pelagibacterales; family Pelagibacteraceae; genus Pelagibacter. Next base: position 38,993 of record CACGGJ010000002.1, read on the forward strand.
TGCATTTAATAAGAAATGTTCCAGCAACTTTCATCATCAGAGTTCAAGGTAAATCGATGGTTGATGTTGGGATTAATGATGGTGACTTATTAGTGGTTGATAAAAGTTTAAAACCAAAAAACTTTTCAACAGTGATTGCAAATGTTCATGATGAGCTTGTGGTTAAAACTTTAGTTCAAGAACGAGATAAAAAATTTTTAACTTCTGGATCTAAAGAATTTTCTGACAGAATTTTAATTAACGAAGAACAAGATATTTTTATTTGGGGGGTTGTTACTTATGTCATCCATTCAACATACTAAAAAAATAGCATTAATTGACTGTAATTCTTTTTATGTTTCATGTGAACGATTATTTAATCCAAAGATAAGAAGAAAGCCTGTTGTAGTTTTATCTAATAATGATGGCTGTATTATTTCAAGATCAAATGAAGCAAAAGCTTTAGGGATTAAAATGGGAGAACCCTACTTTAAAGCAAAAGATATTATTCTTAAAAACAAAGTTGAAGTTTTCTCATCAAACTATTCTTTATATGGAGATTTATCTAGAAGAGTGATGCGAACTCTTAAAAGATTTAATTCAGAAATAGAAGTTTACTCTATTGATGAAGCTTTTTTAGATTTATCAAACTTTCCTGATAGTGAAGTAGAAAAAGTTGGAAAAGAAATTAGAGAAACAGTTTTGCAATGGACTGGTATCCCAACCAGTATTGGAATAGCCAATACAAAAACTTTAAGTAAAGTTGCAAATCATATTGCAAAGAAAAAACAATCAGGGGTGACAAGCTTAATTGGAATAGAAAATTTAGATCCTATTTTAGAAAAAGTTGAAATTAATGATGTTTGGGGTGTTGGTAGACAACTAACTAAGTTTTATCAAAAACATGGAATTTATAATGCTAAACAATTAAAAAATAAATCTAATACATGGATCAAGAAAAGTTCAAATGTTCTAAGTTCAAGAACTGCAATGGAACTTAGAGGAGTTTCTTGTATTGGATTAGAGACAACTATAACAAAAAGAAAGAGCTGTGTGGTTTCAAGATCATTTGGAAAAAGAATTGAAACTTTTCAAGAATTAAAAGAAGCGGTTGCAAATTATTGTTTAAATGCATCTGAAAAGATTAGATCAGAATCTTTAGTTGCAAAAGCAATTACTGTATTTGTTAGAACCAGTCCTTTTCAAAGAAACTTTGGTTACTATTCAAATGCAAAGACAGTTGATTTTCCAATTGCAACAAACAATAGTATTGAAACAGTTAAGACAGCAGTTTCAATATTAGAAAGTATTTTTAAAAATGGTTACCGTTATCAAAAAGCAGGTGTCATGCTAACAGGGTTATCTAATGCAAGTGATAAAACAAATTTATTTACATCTGAAAAAGATGAAAAAATTAATAGCTTAATGCGATCAATTGATAACACTAATCATCGATACGGAAGATCTACCTTGAGTGTTGCAAGCGCTGGAGTTCATAAAAAGTGGAATATGCGAAGACAGTATTCTTCTAAAATTGATACGGCTGATTTCTATTGTTTACCAACGATTAGAACTTAGATCAAAAACTCTATAGTCCACCTGATGAGAATAAAAATTTGGCAACATCTTCAACACCAATTTGCTTTTTCATTTGGCAAAAAACATAAGGTAAGCCGTTTCGGGCCTTTTTTACGTCTTCTTTCATAGTTTCAAGATTAACTTCTACATGAGGAGCTAAATCTGTCTTGTTAATAATTAATAAGTCTGACTTTTGAATAGCAGGACCACCTTTTCTTGGAATATCTCCACCCATCCCAACATCAATAACATAAATTGAAAGATCAACTAATTCTGGACTAAAAGTTGCTGCTAAATTATCTCCACCAGATTCGATTAAAATCAAATCAAGATCAGGAAATTTTTTTTTCATATTTTCAACAGCAAGCATGTTGATTGAAGCATCTTCACGTATAGCTGTATGTGGACATCCTCCAGTTTCAACTCCTTTAATTCTCTCAAGAGGTAAAGCTTGAACTTTCATTAAAAATTCCGCATCCTCTTTTGTATAAATATCGTTTGATATTACAGCCATAGAAATTTTCTTTGACAAAAACTTACAAAGTTCAGCAGTCAAACTTGTCTTGCCTGCACCAACGGGTCCACCTATTCCAACTTTTAATGGTCCATTAATATTTTTCATGTTTTATAAATTCGTGTTTTCAAATTTTCATGCTTAATACTATAGATATCACTATTAAAACAAATTCCACCCAAGTCCTCTAAATTTAAATTTTCACTTTCTTTTTCTATTTCTCTTATTAATTCGTAGGTTTGAATTATGCAATCCTGTCCAATTTTTTGTCCAATTGGTATATGTTTAATACAAACATTTATGAGATTAGATACAAAAGATTGTAGATAAGATACTATCGTTAAGTTCAAAGGTATACCAAAGTGTTTAGCTGCTTTAGCGACTGCAATTGGATAAGCAGTGTTTTCTTGAATATTTAAATCCCAACTATCAGCTAAAACTTTTCTAAAAGCATTACCCATTTCAATAGACTCAATTTTTCTTTCCTTACTAGGGCAAAGTGATAGAGCGAGTTCATTTAACTCTTCTCCCTGATAAGTATATTTCATTAAAATTATGTCATTTTTGCTAGTTCCATATTTTAAGATACATTTTAAATAATCCAAAATTTCTTCTTTTGACTTAATTAAATGATCATTAATCATCGCCTCTAAACCATGAGAATATGAAAAACTTCCAACAGGAAATGAGGGTGAAAACCAAGTTTGAAGAATTTGTAATGATTCTTTTAAATCTTTTTTACTTTTTATTTTAGTGTTTATGGCTATGGGTTCTACCAATTCCATATGCTCCTCCCTCTGGTTTAAAAGGTCTTAAAACTTTCTTAACCTTTCCACCCAATTTTAATATCATTTTTTTTATTACTTCATCATACTGTATAAAAATTCTATCTTTTTCAATTTGGCATGGCATATGTCTATTTCCGATATGCCAGATTAATTGCATTAAATTTTTTCCTTTTATTTCTAATAAACTTTCCTTTTTGTTTTTTATTAAAATCAAATTTCCACTTTGAAGCCTAAACGCTTGATTTTCTGAAAGTGATTTTGTCTCTGGTAAATTGACTAAAAATTCAAAACCATTATCTGAAGCAAGTTTTTTTCTTCTTAAAAATCTCTCATCATAAGATAAAGATATGTGATCTTTTACTTTATTTTTGGCAATTTTATTAACTATCAAAAAACAATTATCCATAAGCTAAAACATAAAATATCTTTGTGCCAAAGGGAGTTCTTTAGCTGGTTCACAAGTAATTATTTCACCATCAGCCTTCACTTCATAAGTTTCAGGATTAACCTCAATCTTTGGACACTTATTATTTAAAATCATATCTTTTTTTGAAATAGCTCTTGTATTTTCTACAGGTAATAGGTCTTTTCTAATACTTGCATCTTTTAATGAATTCTTTTCGAGAGCTAGTTTGCTTGTAAAAATTACTGAAGATTTTTCTAAAGAAGTTCCAAAAGATGAAAACATTGGTCTAGTATATACTGGCTGTGGAGTTGGAATTGATGCATTTGGGTCTCCCATTTGCGCACAAGCTATACTTCCACCTATTAATATCATCTCTGGTTTAGCGCCAAAAAATGCTGGGTCCCATAAAACTAAATCTGCACGTTTATTTTTTTCAATACTGCCAATATGTTTTGAAATCCCATGAGCAATTGCAGGATTAATTGTATATTTTGCTAAATATCTTTTTACTCTAAAGTTATCATTATCCCCTTTTTCTTCTTGTAGACTTCCTCTTTGAACTTTCATTTTATGTGCAGTTTGCCAAGTTCTAATTATAACTTCTCCAACTCTACCCATAGCCTGACTATCTGAAGCAATAATTGAAAAAGCACCCATATCATGAAGAATATCTTCTGCTGCGATTGTTTCTCTTCTTATTCTACTTTCTGCAAATGCTACATCCTCTGGAATAGATTTATCAAGATGGTGACAAACCATTAGCATATCTAAATGTTCTTCTATTGTATTAACCGTATATGGTCTGGTTGGATTTGTTGAGGAAGGAATAACATACTCTTCTCCACAAACTTTAATTATATCTGGTGCATGTCCACCACCAGCACCTTCTGTATGAAAAGCATGAATAGTTCTTTTGTTAATTGCTTTGATAGTATTTTCCACAAACCCACTTTCATTTAAAGTGTCTGTGTGAATCATTACTTGCACATCGTTTTTGTCAGCAATATTTAAACAATTATCAATTGCTCCAGGAGTGGTTCCCCAATCCTCATGTAATTTTAAAGCTGAAGCTCCTGCTAGAATTTGTTCTTCAAGACCTTCTGGTAATGAAGAATTTCCTTTCCCAGCAAAAGCTAAATTCATAGAAAAACCATCGGCAGATTGAATCATTCTTTGTATGTGCCATGGTCCGGGTGTACACGTTGTTGCAAGTGTACCATGAGCTGGTCCAGTACCTCCTCCAAGCATGGTTGTAATACCTGAGTGCAATGCGTCATCAATTTGTTGGGGACATATATAATGAATATGACTATCAAAACCCCCTGCTGTTAAAATTTTTCCTTCACCTGCAATTATCTCTGTTCCTGGACCAATAATAATATTTACTTTAGATTGAGTGTCTGGATTACCAGCTTTACCAATTTCAAATATTTTTCCGTCCTTTAAACCAACATCAGCTTTATAAATTCCATTTACATCAACTATTAAAGCATTAGTTATAACTGTATCTGCAGCTCCTTTTTTTCTACTAATTTGAGATTGACCCATCCCATCTCTAATTACTTTTCCACCACCAAACTTTACCTCTTCACCATAAGTTGTTAGATCGTTTTCAACCTCAATAATTAATTCAGTATCTGCGAGCCTTACTTTGTCTCCTGTTGTAGGCCCATACATATCCGCATAAGCTGCTCTAGAAATTTTAGCCATTATAAATTACCCATAACTTTCTTATTGAACCCGTATATTTTTTTTGATCCATTAATTTCTATAAGCTCAACATCTTTAGATTGACCTGGTTCAAATCTTACAGCAGTTCCTGAAGGTATATTTAATCTTTTTCCATATGATAATTCCCTGTCAAAAACTAAATACTCGTTTGTTTCAAAAAAATGATAATGGCTTCCAACTTGTACAGGTCTATCTCCAGAATTAGAAATTTTTATCTTAGTAACTTTGGTGTCTTTATTTAATTCTATATGCTCGTCTTTTGTAATTACTTCACCTGGCTTCATAATATTATCATCTAATAGGTTTGTGCACTGTTACTAATTTAGTTCCATCAGGAAAAGTAGCTTCTACTTGAACTTCCTTCACCATGTCTGGAATACCTTCCATACAATCCTTTTTTTTAATAACATGAGCTCCTGCCTCCATCAGTTCTGCAACACTTTTGCCCTCTCTAGCACCCTCGACAACAAAATCTGTTATTAAAGCGATAGCCTCTGGATAATTCAATTTTATACCTTTTGATAATCTATTTTTAGCAACAATCGCTGCAAGGCTTATTAAAAGTTTATCTTTTTCTCTAGGAGTAAGTTTCATTTATATATTCCATACTTTTGGTATCTTTGAACCTTCAAAAAAATAAGACAAAATTTTATCAATTGCAAATTTAAGATTATAACTATCTTTAGATAAAAGTCTTACGATCAATTTATTATCCCAATGTGAATAATTTGAAGTTGTATTTTCATTGTTAGTTAAAGTTTCAGACAGATTATTATCGTTATTCAAAAACTTATTTCCTACAATAATAATTGTCGCAACTGCAGAATTATTATTTAATGTCGAAAAACTATTCAAATATTTTTTTTCGAATAAACCTGTATTTATCGCTTCTGTATGAATTAATTTTTTATCAATATTAATATTCCAAAAATCTGAAAAATATCCCTTTTCAAACTCCTCCTTCATAGAAGTTCGTCCAAAAATAATATTTTCACAAAGAAGTAAATTTGAGTCTTTTGATAAATTAAAATTAATTTTTCTTTTTAAGTTACAATTATTAAATAAAATTAATTCTTTAGGTAACCAAAATAAATTTGAATTGTTTGATAAATTTAAATTAATTACTAAGTTGGCTGGATCTCCAAACCCGCTGTAAATCTTTTCTGCAGCTTGAGTTGAAATACAGAGATCCGATTTATCGATCTCTATATCGTAATTGTAGTCATCTCCACTAGTAATTCCACCAGCAGTATTGATGAGCATTAATTGTTTTAAATTTTCATGAAAATTTGGCATTAAAGCTTTTAAAGATCCTTGTTGATAAAGTTTTTGTAAGTTTTGGTCTTTTATTTTTATTTCTAATCTGCCTTTAGATTTTTCTAATTTTTTTTGACTTATATTCATCACATCATCCTAGCACAAAAAAACCACTTTATAGTTTGCCAATTTTATAGCTTGAATTATTTATCTTTTTAAATAAAAAGAAAGCATGCAGAACCAAGAAATAGCCAAAATAATTGAAAACCTTAAAGGGCGAAGAAATTATGAGGAAAAAAGAGCCTCTAAATTAGGTTTTGCCTCTCTTTATGATTACTTTAAAGACAAAATCTCAAAGAAACAAAAAGCTATTGAAGACGAACAAAAAGAATTAGAAGCTGCAAAAGCTGAAAATCAACCAAAAGCTGCTAAAAAAAGCTGCGGTTGCTGTTAATCAAATTAATTAAAAAGGTACGGGACTTCCTTTTTTATTTTGTAAAGTGACACCTTGGCTCTACGACCGTCCATGAAGATGTACCAGCATTTTTTTTTAAAATATTATCAAAATTAGAAATTATTTTTCTTTGATAATTATTTAGATCTTTATAGTTAATTGACCATTGCTTAAGTCTTTGAATGTTCTCATGATTTGGGTATCGGCTAGCATATGCATAAAGCCAACCCCATTGACTACTTGAGCTACCGTCAACATCTTGTTTTTTATAGTCTTTTGCAGGCCCCGGGGCTTTCATTTCTTTAGCATACTTAAAAACAATTTCGTTGTTCTCAGTAAAATCTATAAAGAATTTAACAATATTATGAAAATTTTTTCCTTTATGTTCGTAATCCCAAATATTATATCCCTGATTTTCAGCAATAATTGCTATGGTAGTTAATGCAGTCATAGCTCTTCCTTGATAAAAAATTGCCCTACCACCTCTTCTAGTTTCAATAGGCATGCTTCCATCTTTTCTTTGATATTTAATTGCGTATTCATAATTTTTAAAAGCTTTTCTAAATAATTTATTATCATTGAGCAAAATACCTAATTGCATATGACTAATAGCTGAAGATAAAGCGTGATTATGTGCACTTCTAGGAACACCAATTGCTTGGGTGCCTTTTGTATATTTTTTTAACTTATACATTAAATGCTTGTTTTTATTCACAATTTTTTTAAACCAATCTTTTATGATTTTATCTTCGTCATCAGGAACAGTTATTCTCTGTTTTGCAAATGAATATCCGGCCATCATTGGCGAAGCGATGTAAAGATTGACAGTTAAAGTGTCATTCCAGTGTTTTGCTTCATGATCTGAAGGTCCCGTCCTCTGAGCCGCGTCTGCTTTTGCCCAATCTAAAATTACTCTTTTAACATTTTCACAAGCTTCAACATTTCCACCACCACAGGGACGTTTAAAATTTTCAAATTTATTTAAAGCAAAATTAAATCTATTATCCAGACCATAGCCTGATGGAGCATCCACTTTTATTACAGGTGCAACAGGGTTATTTCCTTTATTTACATACATATTAGTGATGCATTTATCTAAATTTTTAGGAGTTGGAAAAACAATTTCTGGATTATTAACAATAGCTTTCTTTTTTATTTCCTTAAAGTTAGCATTAGCAAAACTAATACTTAAAAATAAAAAAAAAATAATTAAGTTAATTTTATTTAATTTTTTCAATATCATTTATATTTCTTAAGGAGTCGTTCAATTCATCAATATTTTCTCTTAAAGACAAGCTAGAAATTGAATAAATCATAATTAATAACAAAACTAAAGGTAATGATGTAATTACCGATGCATAACTTTTAATAAGTAAAATATAAAAAATTATAAATAAAGCTGACCGAATAAGAACAGTTTTTCTGAATACACTAATTATTGAAAGTGAATGTTTTAACAAATTAAAGAAGCTCATTTGAGATGGTCCAAAATATCTTTTGCCTCTTATGGATGGAATAGAAATTAAATCTTTTTCTATTTTTTTTAATGAGCCAGAAAAACTATTCCAGGTAGCCTTTTCATCTAAAAGTTTTTTTACAGTTGATTTTGACAAACAAGTAAAGTTGCCAAATTTAATTGATTTTCCTGTAAATGCATAAGTTAAGAATTTGTGAAACTGATAACATAATTGAAAAATTATACCTTCAGATCTCTTGACTCTTTCGCCTATAATAGACTTTTCACTTGATTGTTCTGAAAGTTGAATGAAACTTTTAATTTCTTCAGGTCTATCTTCGCCGTCACCATCCATTGGAATTACAAAATCAAAATCTTTCTTTTCAAATATATATTTCAAGCCAGAAGCAATACATCTTGCATGGCCTTTATTTTCTTTCATATTTATTATTTCTATAGAGCTAATGTTTTCTGTATTTAGATAAGTATCAATTATCTGTTGGGATGACGCATCATTAATAACCACTAATGAAATATCATGATTTAAATTACTTATTTCATTGTTAATATTCTCAATAAGAAATTTTAATGACTCTCTATCATTATAAATTGGAATTAATATTACATATTTCATCTATCTTGATCCTACACAAACATTATCAAGGCACATGTAATCTTTCAATTGATCGAGTTTTTCTCTTTCAACAAAACCATCCCAAACTGGTCTGGATTTTAAATGATAAGATAAGTTTCCAGCACTCCACTCATCACCTAAAACTACATTAATTTTTGAGTTAAATTGTTGATCCCAGGCATATTGTGTTTTAACTGCGATTTCTTTTCCTGGATAATCAGTTCTCTTATCATCTTTTGAAATCGAAACATAAGCGTAAAGCACAGGCGATAAAAAAAAGAAGAAAATAAACCCAACCATGAATGGTTTTAATTTTTTAAGATTTATTTGAGCTTGAAACAAATAAGCAGTTAATGTGCCAAAAAACAAATAGAATGGTGTCATCCACATAGTTCTTATTTTTGATCCAGTAATTAATGATGTTAAAAACATTAAAACAATTGGCAAAATATTAATTGCTAATAAAAATAGTAATTTTTTATCTTTAAACTTTAAATTTAATTTAATTTTTTTAACTAATAACCAGGATAGTATTAAAAAAGGAATTAATATCCCTACTTGTTTTAACAAAAAGATTATTGGAAATTTAATATGATCTAAAAAGCTAGATTGTTCTAAGCCAGTTCTGGCCAATCCATACGTAATAGTAATAAAATCATTGTTATATAACCATATAAAATGTGGAACTAAAACTACTAAGAAAACTTCGATAGTGATTAGATATTTAAAATCAAACTTTCTCTCTTTTTTAAAAAAAATTAAATAAATAAATAAAAGATCAATTGATGCTAACAAATAAATAAATAAATATTTTGATAAGAAGCCAAAAGCAGCAAACAGACCTACTAAAAAACAATCTAAAAACTTTATTTCTTTACCGCTATAAATTTTCCATGAATAATATATTGTTAAAGACCAGAAAGGTAACTGACAAACATTTACATTAAATTCTGGTGTGGTGAAATTATAAAAATAAATAGCTTCAATTAATAATACAGAAACTAAACCTAATAATTTATTATTAAATATTTCATTTGAAAATTTAAAAACATAATAAAAAGAAATAATTACAAAAATTTGACTTAACAAATAATAAACCCAATCTTGAGATCCAAAAATTTTATAAAAAACTTCAGTAAAAAAAGCACTCATGGGTGGATGCTTATTAAAACCCCAATCTAAATTACTCCCCCAAGCTAAAGCCTCAATAGTATCTAATGGTAAATTATGATTTGTAAGTGATGGAATCAAAGTCCAAAAAATTAGATGAGCTGTAACAAAAATATAAAAAATATTATTAATATTTTTGTTATTAATGGTCATTTATAAATATTTATATCAATTAAGCTTGCTTGACACCCCTAATTTGCTGAATATACTGCGAGCGATTAAATTTAAGCTATGCCAAAGACCGCTAAAGCAAAGAAAAAAGTATCAAAACCAAAAACAAAAGTTGCGAGTAAGCCAAAACCAACTTTAGCCAAGGTTACATCTAAAGGACCTGTAAAAATTTCAAAAACTTATGTTCCTAAAGATACTGAGAAGTATATGTGTGAAAAACATAAAGTATATTTCAGAATGAGATTAACTGAATGGAAAAAGGAATTAATTAAAGCAAATAACGAAGCTCTCTACAATGGTAGCATGGATGACAATAACATTTCTGCAGATATTGTGGATCAAGCAAACTCCTATATTGACAGCAATGTAGAAATGAAAGCAATCAATCGTCAGATTAAATTAATATCAGAAATTGATAAAGCATTGAGAAGAATTAGAGAAGATACTTATGGTTATTGTTTGGATACAGCAGAACCAATAGGATTAAAAAGGTTAATGGCAAGACCTGTTGCTAAATACACCATAGCCGCACAAGAAAAGCATGAAAAAGATGAAAAAGTTCATGCAGATGACTAAAAATGAAAAAAAAATCATCTAAGCAAAATTCAATCTCATTCCTATTCGCTAAGAAATATATTTATTTTTACTATCCTTTCTTTTGGATTGTGCTGTTGCTATATTTGTTTTTAAAATGAACAAAAAATTAGTTTTAATAATTATAATAATTGTGGCTATTGAATTCTCCGGTTATGGAATTCTTAGTACTTTGTACAGATTATTTGGATAAATCTTTAAGGTTTAGGAATTTTAGCTTCCTTATCCATAAAGGCATAACCTTTTACAACTGCTTCTCTCTCAGCTATTTCTAAATACCATCTTGATAAGTTTTTATAATTTTTTAAGCCAATATCATGCCATTCATGTCTTGCCATCCATGGCCAAGTTGCAATATCAGCAATTGTATAATCAGTGCCAGCAAGAAATTTAGTTTCTTTTAATCTTGTGTCCAATTCTCCGTAGATTCTTTTTGTAATTTTAAAATATCTTTCCTCACCAAATTCACTTTTTCCTGGATTATAATGATGGAACTGATGATGTTGACCAATCATAGGGCCAACTGTTCCCATTTGAGCCATTAACCATTGATTTATAACCAGTCTATCTTTTTCATTGTAAAGTTTTCCACTTTTATCACCTAGATACATCAAGATTGCACCAGACTCAAAAATGCTTTTATTGTTCTCATGATCAATGATGACAGGAATTTTTCCAAATGGACTAATTTTTAAATACTCTGGTTTAAATTGTTCGTCTTTACCTAAATCAACTTTAGTTACTTTGTACTCATAACCAATTTCTTCAAGCATAATACTTATTTTCCATCCATTTGGAGTATTGGCAGAAAAAAGTTCTATCATTTTTTAATTCCAAGTCTTTCTTGTGCAGCTTTAGATGTTGTTGTGAATTCAAATCTTAATTTTTCATCAGGTTTAGCATATTTAAAACAACCCCTCGCAGCTAACGCGCCTTCATGAAATCCTGAAAGAATTAATTTTAATTTTCCTGGATAAGAACAAATATCACCAATTGCAAATATTCCATTAACATTTGTTTCAAAGTTTTCAGTATTAACTTCAACAGTTTTTTTATTTATGTTTAAGCCCCAATTTAAAATAGGTCCTAGTTGCATGATTAAGCCAAAAAAACCTAGCACATAATTAGATTTAATTTCTTTAATTTCTCCTTCTTCATCTTTTATTTTAACAGACTCAATTTTTTTATCTCCCATAACTGAGTCCATTTGAAATTTTGTATATAAGTTTAATTTTCCTTGACCATTAAGTTCTTTTACTTTTTGAACACTTGCTTCTGCTCCACTAAAACCATCTCTTCTATGAATTAAATTTACTTTAGAGGAGTTTGATAATTCAATAGCCCAATCTAAAGCTGAGTCTCCTCCACCAAATATTGAAATAGTTTTGTCTTTAAATATTGATTTATCTTTAATTGAATAAAATAAAGAATTACCCTCAAATTTTTCACATTCTTTGACTGAAAATTTTCTAGGCTCAAAAGAACCAACACCACCAGCTATTACAATTGCTGCAACATCAAACTTTACTCCACCAGAAGTTTTAACATGCCATCTCTTTTGATTTTTTTTTAATTCCTCTACTCTTTCATTTAAATGAAATTTGACATTGAAAGGTTCAATTTGTTTAAGAAGATTATTGGTTAGCTCCTCTCCAGTACACTCAGGGACAGCTGGGATATCATAAATTGGTTTATCCGGGTAAAGCTCGATACATTGACCTCCTGCTTTATCAAGATTGTCTACTATCTCACAGCTCAATCCTATAATTCCAAGTTGATGAGCGCAAAATAAACCTGTTGGCCCTGCTCCAATAATTAATACATCTGTTTTATTCATTTAACCTTGCTTTGATGGAATGTTTACTTCTAATCCGTCCAGCTCATCTGAAACTATAATCTGACAACTTAATCGACTATTGTTTTTTGGTTCAAACGCCATATCAAGCATATCTTCTTCACCATCTTCTTTTGATGGAAGCTTATCTAACCATTCTTCTTTGACATAAACGTGGCATGTAGCACACGCCATTCCCCCTCCACAATCTGCATCAATTCCTGGAATATCGTTTTGAACTGCACCTTCCATTACAGTTAATCCCTTTTGAACATCAACTGTATGAGTTTTGTTATCGTGAGTGTGGTAAGTAATTTTTGCCATGCGATATATATAGTTTCTTATCTAAATAGAACAAGTAAGTAAAATCATACTTAGTATATTTTTAAATATTTTGAGGTTCAGGTAACTCTTTTTTTATAAAATAGCTTGTATCTTCTTTTTGTTTCATTAACGCAGGAATAATCTCTTTATATGCATCTATTAATCCATCATTTGGCTTTGGTAATTGGTCTTTTATGTGTTGGTGAAGCTTATCAAGATTATATGACGGCACAGTTGGAAACATATGATGAGTTAAATGATATTCCATTTTCCAATATAAAAAACTTAGTATTGGATTTAAATACATTTCACGTGATGTAACCCTATGATCTTTGATGTCTCTTGCCAAACCTGCGTGTTGAGTAAATGCAACAAGTTTGTGTAGAGTTTTTCCGTAAAATTGTGGTAACACAAAATACAGTAAAGGCATCCAAGAAGAAACTAGTATTGACCATAAAATAATTGAAAGCCAAATAGCAACATAAATTCTTGAAATTAAAATTGCTTTTGCTTGCGCATTATCTGGAATACTGTCTTGCATAACTTTTGTTTTAATTCCCAGAGCATGTTGAATAATTTCAAAGGAAATATGCTTTTTAAAAAATACTAAATCTAAAAAAGGAATTATATTTATAAGTAATCTTTTTGGTGTTTCTTTTAAATCATTTCCATATTCAATTTCATGATCAAAAGGATTGTCTGTTGAATAAGTATTTCCATGATGAACAAAGTGTGTATATCTCCATCTAGTTGGTTCAAAGTTCGCCATGTAAGAAGAGATGTAATAAAAAAATTCGTTTAAATATTTAGTTTGAAAAGCAGTTTTATGACCTGTCTCATGCCATAATGGATTAGAGAAGGAATAAATGTTTCCATAAACTAAAAACCAAAATACTGACCACCATGTCCCCCAAGTTTGATAGGCAAGAATTCCGGTTACTAACAGTAGCCCAAAAAAAACTGAAACATGCTGAAGTCCTTTTATATCTGATTTCTTTGAAAGCTCTTTAAGAACATCTTTATCAACTTGGCATTTGTGCCATTTTTCTAATTTAACATCCATAGATAAAAATTATGTATAGTTATTATACATAATTTTAATGAAGGTAAAAAAAAAGGGCAAGTACAAAATTGTACCTGCCCTTAATTTAAATTTTAGCTAAATTACTTAGCTCTTCTTCCGCTTGAACTAGTTGCAGCAGCCCAGATTACTAGACCAAATGCAATTTTGTTAATGAAGTCAGCTAAGTTGTAAACGACGTTAAGTGAGTCAGCGTCTACACCACCAGTTAAGTAACCAAATACATAACCTAATGGGTAAATTGCCCAACCTACTGTAACGATCATTCTCATTGCTCCGAATGCAGTTACAAGAGCTTTGTTACCACTCTTCTGTGCAGCTTTACCAGCTTCACCTGAGAATACTTCATAAAGAATGTATACCCAACCTGCCATTCCGATGATGAAACCTAGTGTAGCATTAATATATCCTGCTTCACCTAAGTATCCACCGATTAGCATTACTAATGAACCAATTAACAATCTCCAGAACATTCCAGAGTTTGCTTTACCAATAGCTGCTAGAATTAAATAGAATTCTACCATCTGTAATGGCACAGTGATTAACCAGTCAATGTATCTGTAAACAGTTGGCGAGTCTCCAGTAGCAACCCATACTTCTCTCATGTACATGTAGTGTATGAATGCAATACCAGTTACTAGACCAGCAACAATAACTGATGTTCTCCAGCCTGATGCGACATTGCCTGCTTCCATGAAAAAGAAAGCAGTAGCTGCTAACATTCCCATAGAGATAACCCAGAATGAAATTCCTACGAAGTCATCTTGCATCAACATCGTTGCGTCTGCCGCAATAGCTATGCCTGAAAATCCAATCAGAGCCATAGCTGCTAAAGCAAACAGTTTAAGTTTTTTCATAAAAAACTCCCTCTTCGTTAGTTTTTATTTATTTAGTTTATATAAACTAGACTTAAGTTTCCCTAAGCCAATTTGCTGGTAAATAGCAAATTAAATTAGTTTTATGAAGACTTAATTGTCACTAATAAGCATTGATTTTACTTAATTTTTAAAATTAAATACAATTTATAAGTTAAAAATCAAAAAAAATAAGGAATTCGAATCAAATATCTATGTCTTCTACGTTTAATAAAATTTATGAAAGTTCAATTAAAAATCCTGAAAAATTTTGGCAAGAAGCCTCAGAAGATATCTTTTGGTTTAAAAAACCAACAAAAATTTTAAATAAATCTAACCCTCCCTTCTACAAATGGTTCGAAGATGGGGTTACAAACACCTGTTATAACGCTTTAGACATCCATATTGATCAAGGAAGAGGTCAAAAGACAGCTTTAATTTATGATAGTCCAATTACAGGTAACAAAAGTCAGTTCACTTATGAGGAATTAAGGTCAAAGGTCTCTAAGTTTGCAGGGGCATTGAAATCTCAAGGAGCTAATAAGGGTGACAGAGTGATCATTTACATGCCAATGATTCCTGAAGCGGTAGTTGCAATGCTAGCATGTGCTAGAATTGGAGCAATTCACTCAGTAGTTTTTGGGGGATTTGCATCAAATGAGCTTGCAAGCAGAATTGATGATAGTAAAGCAAAATTATTAGTGACGGCTTCATGCGGTTTTGAGCCAGGACGGACAGTGGAGTACAAGCCCCTTGTCGATGAAGCTATAAAAATTGCCAATCACAAAATCGAAAAGATGATTTTATTCCAAAGACCTGGTCATGAAGTCAAATTAAATGCCCCAAGTGAGGTTAGTTGGGAAGAAGTAGTTTCTACTGCTAAGGATACTTACTGTGTTGAGATGAACTCCAATGAGTTTGCTTATATTTTGTATACATCAGGTACAACCGGAACCCCCAAAGGTATTGTAAGAGACATTGGAGGTCACATTGTTGCTCTCAAATGGACTATGAAAAATATCTATAATATTGATGCAGATGATATTTGGTGGTCAGCAAGTGACATTGGTTGGATTGTGGGGCACTCTTATATTGTTTACGCTCCATTGTTCAAAGGATGCACTACAGTTTTGTTTGAGGGTAAGCCGGTAGGAACACCTGATGCTGGTGCTTTCTGGAAAATAATATCTGACTATAAGGTAAAGTCTCTTTTTACAGCTCCAACAGCTTTTAGGGCAATTAAGAAAGAAGATCCTGAGGGTAAATTTTTCTCAAAATATGATCTAAGCAGTTTTGAAAGCTTATTCCTTGCTGGAGAGAGAGCTGATCCAGATACAATTAAATGGGCTGAAAATTTACTTAAAGTTCCTGTGATAGACCATTGGTGGCAAACAGAGACTAGCTGGGCAATTAGCTCAAATTGTACTGGAATTGAAATGATGAAAACAAAATATGGTTCAGCCTGTAAAGCTGTCCCTGGATATGATGTAAAAATCATTAAGCCTGACCAATCATTGGCTAAACCAAACGAAATGGGAGACATTGTGGTGAAGCTTCCTTTGCCTCCGGGTACATTCCCAACATTATGGAATGCAGATCAAAGATATAAAGAAAACTACATGTCTAATTATGAGGGATATTATCAAACATATGATGCAGGTCACATCGATGATGATGGTTATATTTGGATCATGTCTAGAACAGATGACATTATAAATGTTGCTGGCCATAGATTATCTACAGGTGCAATCGAAGAAGTATTGTCAGAACATCAATCTGTTGCTGAATGTGCGGTACTTGGAATAGCAGATAAATTAAAAGGTCAATTGCCCATTGGATTAGTAGTTTTAAAATCTGGTGTTGATAAAGATAATGATACTATATCAAAAGAATGTGTTCAGATGGTTAGAGATAAAATAGGTCCAGTTGCTGCATTTAAAGTAGTGATTGTTATTAAAAGGTTGCCAAAAACAAGATCGGGTAAAATATTAAGAGGAACAATTAGAAAAATTGCAGATAATGAGGAATATAAAGTGCCTCCTACAATTGATGATCCAGCAATATTAAAAGAAATAAAAGAAGATTTAATACAACACAAAATTTTAAATAATGGTTAAAACATATTTATTTCTTGCAGGTGCAGTATTTTTTGAAGTTGCTGGTACTATGTTATTACCTGTAACTCAAAATTTTACAAAACTAATCCCAACAGCTGCTCTTGCATTCTTTTATCTTTGTGCTTTCTATCTTTTAACTTTTGTAGCAGACAAGATTCCCATCGCTATTATGTATGCAACATGGAGTGGTCTTGGAATTTTTACAATTGCAATTCTCGGCTACATATTCTTTAAACAAACTTTGGCTTGGCAAGCAATATTGGGACTATTCTTAATCGTAATAGGTGTAATTTTGGTAAATAGTTTTACTGGAAAGCTTAGCTAAACTGCAAAGGTGTACCGTCAGGATCACCTAAGATTTTTCCATCCTGCATTTTAATTTTTCCTGCAATAATTGTATGAGTGGGTGTTCCTTTAAATTTAAATCCATTAAATGGTGACCATTTACATTTACTCTCTATATTTTCATTTTTAATCTCAATTGTTTTATTCATATCTACAATAGTAAAGTCAGCATCATAACCTTCTTTAATAAATCCTTTATTTTTAATTCCAAAAATCTTAACTGGATTTTCACAAACAAAGTTCATTAATTGGTTAAGAGATAATTTTCCATCATTTATATGATTTAACATTACAGGCATTAAAGTTTGAACTCCTGGCATTCCTGAAGGTGTGTTAGGATACACCTTGTCTTTATTCTCTTTTAAATGAGGTGCGTGATCTGAACCGATTGTATCATTGAAATTATTTCTTACTCCATACCATAATCTGTCGTAATGAGATTTATCTCTTAATGGCGGGTTCATTTGCGCGTATGTTCCAAGTTTGTCATAACAATCTGGAGCATAAAGAGTTAAATGCTGTGGAGTAATTTCAAATGTAATATTTCCTTTATGTTGAGATAGAAAATCAATTTCTTCCTTTGTGGTAATATGAAGCACATGAGCTTTTTTGTTGTGCTTTTCTGCAATTCGAACAATTCTTCTTGTAGATGCTATTGCACATTCTGCACTTCTCCAAACTGGATGGGTATGAACATCACCCTCTTTAATTAATTTCTTGTTTGCTTTTAAAATGGCCTCATCTTCGGAATGAACCGCTACTACTTTTGAGGCATTTTGAAAAACCTTATCTATATCGTCTTCTTCAGCAACTAATAAATTGCCTGTTGAAGATCCTGCAAAAAGCTTAATTCCACAACAACCTTCCAAACCTTCTAAACTTGCTAAATCATCTGCATTGTTAGCTGTTGCTCCAAAATAAAAAGCATAATTGGAATACATTCTATTTTTAGCGAGATCTAGTTTTCTTTGAAATTCCTTCATATTAGAAGTTGGTGGATTTGTATTAGGCATTTCGAATACACTTGTAATACCTCCTGCAATTGCTGCTCTACTTCCTGAATGAAGATCTTCGGTATCCGTTGAACCCGGTTCTCTAAAATGTGTTTGAGTATCTATGCAACCAGGTAACACAGTATGACCTTCTGCATTTATTGTCTCTTTTGCTTCTTCTGAAATTTGTCCAATCTGCTGAATTTTTCCATCTTTTATAGCAACATCAACATGTTTTAATTCGCCATCGATGTAACATTGTCCGTTTTTAATTATAAGATCTAACATTTAGAGAAAAAGTTATTATATTAAAATAAGCTATTAATCAAATATGAATATTAAAAACGTTTACATTTTAGATGACAGAGCAATTCTTTATATTAATGGAGAAGATGCAAAAGAGTTTCTTCAAAATCTAATCAGTAACGACATAAACAAAGTAAGCGATGTAAATAGTTGTTTTAGTTCTTTACTTACACCCCAAGGTAAATTTTTATATGAATTTATAATAGTAAAACATAAGTCTGGATATATTTTAGATTGTGAAAAACCTCAGGCAGAGGAATTATTCAAACAATTGTCACTATATAAGTTAAGATCAAAAGTTGAAATTCTAAATTTAAGTAATGAATTTGTTGTAGCAGCATTTTCTCAAGAAAAATTTTTAACTTTTGATGAAGCAAAGGATCAACCTGGTTACACAATTAAATATAGAGAAGATCCAATTTTTTTAGATCCAAGAAATAAAGAATTGGGTGCTAGATTAATTATTAATCTAGAAAAACTTTATTTATCTTTAAAAAAACTAGATCTTCACGATGCAAATCTGAGAGAATATTATGCATTAAGTCATAGCCTTGGAATTGTTCCAAAAGATTTAAATAAATTGAAAGAAAAATTGTTTGGTATTGAATGCAATTTTGAAGAATTAAATGGAATAGATTTCAAAAAAGGTTGTTATGTTGGTCAAGAAAATACAGCACGAATTAAATTAAAGAACAAGCTTTCAAAAAGATTGTTTCCTATTAATTTAATTAATGGAAAACTACACGAAGGCGAAAGTATTTATAATAATGAAATTGAAATAGGTAAGGTTTTAATTGATAGCGACTACCCTTTTGCTTTAATTAAATACTTAAACAAAAACTTTGATGAAAAAGGAAATTTTAAAACTAAAGAAGCTTCAATAAATATCAATAAACCTGATTGGATAAAAAACTAATTTTCTTATTTAAATAAATAAACAATCATTAAAATAATAAAAACTATAACAATCCAAATGCTGAGGTTTTTAAGAAATTGGTTTAATTGAGAATTTGATTGTAAAAAACTTGGTAGAACTAAAAGTAAAACACCAATCATAAATATTACTGAAAGCAATTTATCCATCAAAAACTCCTCTATAAAATTCACTTTGGTGCGGTCGGAGAGACTCGAACTCTCATGGACTAGGTCCACACGGCCCTCAACCGTGCCTGTCTACCAATTTCAGCACGACCGCGATATGTCCCATAATAAATGAATGACAATCATGATTCAAATTGGTAAAAATCCTCATGGAATTTACACAAGAAGTACGTAAAGCAACAGATCCTATTTATCAAAAAATTTCTAAGGTTATGCCTGAAATTGAATGGTCAGTACATGCTCCGTACATTCATAAAATTAATAAATTAAAAAAAGAAAAAAATGCTGTTATTCTAGCCCACAATTATCAAACTCCAGAAATTTATCATGGTGTTGCAGATTTTTCTGCTGACTCCCTTGCATTAGCAATTGAAGCCTCAAAAACTTCAGCTGATATTATTTTAATGGCTGGAGTTCATTTTATGGCAGAGACTGCAAAATTAATGAGCCCTAATAAAAAAGTTATTCTACCAGATATGGATGCTGGTTGTTCTTTATCCTCATCTATTACAGGTAGAGATGTAAGACTATTAAAAGAAAAATACCCAGGTGTTCCTGTTGTATCTTATGTCAACACATCAGCAGAGGTTAAAGCTGAAACAGACGTTTGTTGTACTTCTGCTAATGCAGTTAAAATAGTTAAATCACTAGGGGTAAAAAAAGTAATATTTTTACCTGATGATTATTTAGCTAAATATGTTGCTTCTCAAACTGATGTTGAAATTATTTCTTGGAAAGGAATTTGCATTGTTCATGATCAATTTAATAAAAAAGAAATTGAAGATATAAGAAAAAATAATCCAGGAATTAAAATTATAGCACACCCAGAGTGCCCACCTGATGTAATTGAAGCAAGTGATTTCGCTGGATCAACATCTGGAATGATAAAATATGTAAAAGATAATCAACCAAAAAAAGTAATGATGGTTACAGAGTGTTCAATGAGTGACAATATCCAAATAGAAAATCCAAATGTAGACTTTGTTAAACCATGTAATATGTGCCCTCACATGAAAAAAATTACACTTCCAAAGATATTAGATTGTTTAGAAAATGAGACTGGTGAAATTATTATGGACAAAGAAACGATTGATAAAGCCAGAATATCTGTAGAAAGAATGGCAGCCATTGGCAGATAATTAAGTGTCAAAAATAAAACTAAGCAAAGAATTTATTAAAAGCACTGTTAAGCTAGCTTTAAACGAAGATCTTTATCCCTCAGGAGACATTACTTCGAGTCTAATTAATAATAATAAAGTTGTGAATGTTAAATTAATTTCAAATCAAAGCGCTATTGTTGGAGGGTTATTATTTGCCAAACAAGCTTTTGTATTAATTGATGATAAAATAAAATTTATTATTAAAAAAAAAGATGGTTCTAGAGTTAAAAAAGGGAATTTAGTAGCTTTAATTAAAGGCAATGCAAAAAATATTCTAATCGCTGAAAGAGTAGCTTTAAATTTTTTGTCTCATATTTCTGGAATAGCGACTAAAACTAATGAATTTATTAAATTAGCTGGAAAAAAAACTAAAATTTGTTGCACAAGAAAAACAATTCCTAATTTAAGAGTTATCCAAAAATATGCTGTTAAATTAGGAGGTGGCACAAATCATAGATTTAATTTAAGCGATGAATATTTAATTAAAGATAACCATATTGCTAGTTCAGATTTAAAAAACTTAGTTTTAAAAGCAATTAAGAATAAAAAAGGAAAAAAAATTACTGTTGAAGTTGATAATATTAAACAACTCAAATCAATTATAGGTCTAAAGTTTAATACTGTTCTTTTGGATAATATGAATCTAAAAAATTTAAGAGTTGGTGTTAAAATTTCCAAAAAATATTATGAAACTGAAGCATCTGGCAATGTTAGTTTAAAAACTGTCAAAGCTATTGCATCCACTGGAGTAAATAGAATTTCTGTAGGTAGTATTACTCATAGCGCTCCTGCAGTTGACTTTAAAATAGAGTTCTAGTTTACGAATTTAGAGAGATCCGGTTTAAAATAATTTGGACCTTTCATTACTTTTCCTGACTCATTGTAGATTGGTTTGCCATTCCCATCTAACTTGCTCATATTAGAGTTTTGGACCTCTTCAAAACATTTATCAAGATCAATCCCAAATGCATGCCCTGCCCCATAAGTTACATATAATATATCTGTAAGCGCATCAGCTACTTCCAATAAATCCTTATTATTCATAGCTTCTGTAAGTTCTTCTAGTTCCTCTTTAATTAGGTCTAACCTTAATTTATTTATTTTATCAGTACTAAATGAAGGTTTTGTTTTAACCTCCTGACCAAAAGTTTTCATGAAAGTGCCAACTTTGCTAAAATTCGACATAATGCTCCTGTATGTTTTTAAAAATTTATTGTATGTTAATAATTATTTGTTACTTAAAAATTAATCAATGAAATTAAGAAAAGAATTTGACAGTATTGGAAGTATAAACGTCCCAAATGATAAGTATTGGGGTGCATCTACTCAAAGATCCAACAAATATTTTAATATAGGTAAAATTTTAGTTAATATTTCAATAATAAAATCAATTGCAATTATTAAGAGAGCAGCAGCATTAGTGCATGCAAAAGATAAATTGATTGATGGTAGAATTGCTAAAGGAATAATCAAAGCATCAGATGAGGTAATTAAAGGTAAACTAGATGAAAACTTTCCATTAAAAGTTTGGCAGACAGGTTCTGGTACACAGACAAATATGAATGTAAATGAGGTTATAGCTAACAGAGCAATAGAAATTTTAGGTGGAAAAAAAGGAACCAAAAAGCCTGTTCATCCGAATGATCACGTAAATAAATCTCAATCTACAAATGATGTTTTTCCAACTGCAATGCACATATCAATAGCTAAAGAGACATTAAGTAAAATGATACCTAGTTTAAAGATATTAGAAAAAGAGTTAAAAAGAAAATCTAATGAGTTTAAAAATATAGTTAAAATTGGAAGAACACACCTTCAAGATGCAACTCCACTTTCACTAGGACAAGAATTTTCTGGATATCATTTTCAAGTTAAAAAAAGTATCGAAAGAATAGAATATGCTTTAAAAGAAATATTATTTCTTGCACAAGGTGGTACTGCTGTTGGTACAGGAATAAATTCGAAGAAAAATTTTGATAAAAAAATTGTAAAAGAGATCGCTAAATTTACAAAAATAAAATTTAAACCAGCTCCAAATAAATTTGCTGAGCTTGCAGCTCATGATTCAATCGTTAATTTTTCTGGTGCATTGAATACTTGTGCTGTTGCGTTAATGAAAATTTCAAATGATATTCGTTTTTTAGGTTCTGGTCCTAGAGCAGGTTATGGAGAATTGATTTTGCCTGAAAACGAACCTGGATCCTCAATTATGCCTGGAAAAGTTAACCCAACACAGTGTGAAGCTGTTACAATGGTTTGTGTTAAAGTTATTGGAAATCACAATGGAATAACTATGGCAGGATCTCATGGACATTTCGAACTAAACGTATTCAAGCCATTAATAGCTCATAATATCTTGCAATCGATCGACTTAATCGCTGATAGCACAAAAAATTTTGCTCTTTATTGTGTTAAAGGAATAAAAGCTAATAAAAAAAAAATACAAGAACATTTAGATAATTCATTAATGCTTGTAACTGCTCTCGCTCCGCATATTGGATATGACAAAGCTGCAAAAATCGCAAAAACAGCACTTAAAAACAATACAACTTTAAAATATGAAACGCTGAAGACTGGATTAATCAACGAAAAAGATTACAACAGAATAGTAGATCCAAAAAAAATGATCTATCCAGAATAATTTTTTAATGCTTCATTTAATAAGTTTTTAAAATAAATTTTATTTTTAAGTTTATGTTTTTTTAAAATTAAATTATTTAAAATCTTATTAATATCTTGATTAATAATATTATCGATTTTAATATCTTTTAATTCCGCTATCCTTTGATCAAAATTATAAGAAAAATTTAAATCAATTTGATTTATCTTTCTTCTATAATTTTTTGGTGTAACGAAAAATTTATATATTTCATTATAGTCAATAATATTTATCTTTAATTTTCCATCTAAAACCAATTCACCATCATTGATAAAAATTAAACTCTCTAATAATTCAAATTCTACAAAATTTCTCCATCCAAATTTTGTATTATCTACATCAATCAAACCATCTTGAATTTTTGACTTTAAATTAATGTCTTTAAAATTATAATTTTTATAAATTTTATCTGCATTTATTTTTAATTTAA
Source organism: uncultured Pelagibacteraceae bacterium (assembly GCA_902572515.1). Classification (GTDB taxonomy): domain Bacteria; phylum Pseudomonadota; class Alphaproteobacteria; order Pelagibacterales; family Pelagibacteraceae; genus Pelagibacter. Next base: position 62,928 of record CACGGJ010000002.1, read on the forward strand.
AATCTATGTTTTTATTATTCAATATTTCTGTTTTTAAAAATTGTACAATAATTGCATTTGACCCAAATATAAAATCTAGATTTAGTTCCTCTAAATCACCTTCTAAACTTGCAAAAAAAGGTTTAAAATTAAACTCTCCCTTATAGGATAAAGTTTGTTGATCTATTTTATCAAATACATGAAATTTAAAAATATTTTTTTCAATTTGATAATTTAAATTTCTTTTTAGTTTGTTAAAAATAAGTTCAGATTTTCCTATTTTTTTTTCATTCTTTAGGCTTAATTCATTTTTAATTTTCAGGTTTAATTGATTAAAATTGATTTTTGAAAAAATATTACTTTTATCCTCATTGAAAAAAGTTTTCATAGAAAATGGAATATTAAAAATTTCATTTTCTGAATAAAAAATGTTTTTTTGCTCTTTTTTTTCAAAATAGTATTTAATTTTAATAATTTTATTTATAAAAAGTACTTCATCCTCAGAATTTTTGAAAAAAATATTACTATTTTTAATTATAAAATCTGTACTTTGAAAATTTTTTTTCAACATATTTTGGAAAAAGTTATAATTTTTTTTGTTAAGATTAAAATTTGCATTTTCTAAAATTAAATCAGCGATTTCAATATTTTTTAACGAAAAAAAATTATTATATGATACAAAAATTTTTAACTTACTGATCTTTGAAATTTCAGTTTTATTGACTAATAAAACTGATTCTGTAGTTGTAAAGTGTGGTTTGGGGAAAAAATTATATTTTAGGTTTTGAGAAAACTCAAAATTTAAATCTAATTTATTTTGAAGTTCAGTTTTCAAATGTTTTGAGATATCAGATTGATTATAGAAAGTAGGTAATAAAAGATAAGATGTTAATAATACAAAAACTGCGACAAATATTAAAATTATTTTATTATTTCTAAATAAATTGCTTAAATTTTTAAAATTTAACTTGTTTAAATTTTTTTCTAAAAGACTATTAATAAATCTACTGATGTTTTTTATATATTTTACAAAAAAATTTGTTTTACTCATAACAGCCAAAAAAACTTATAAAGTATTATTTTAAATGATAAACAACGAATATTTGAAAAATTTAAACGAGGCACAAAAACAGGCTGTAATGCATCTTGATGGACCTTTATTAATTGTTGCAGGGGCCGGATCTGGAAAAACAAAAGTATTAACCTCAAGAATAGCTAATATAATTAAAGAAAAAAAGGCTTTTCCTAACCAAATTTTAGCAGTCACATTTACTAATAAGGCAGCTAAAGAAATGGAACATAGAGTCAGTAAAATACTTGGCTCCACTGCTGTAGGCCTTTCATGGCTTGGTACGTTTCATTCCATTTGTGCAAAATTATTAAGAAAACATGCCTCAGCAGCAAATCTTAACTCTAATTTTACCATTGTGGACTCTGATGATCAGATCAGGCTTATAAAAAATATTTGTAAATCAGAAAATATCGATATCAAGCAATTGTCTCCACGATTTATACTAGCAATAATCGATCGCTGGAAAAATAAAGGATTTTATCCAAATGAAGTAATAATAAATAAAAAAGATCTTTATGAAAAAACAATTCTTCCACTCTATAAAATTTATCAACAAAAATTAACCGACCTTAACTCTTGTGACTTTGGTGATCTTATATTGCATGCTGTAAAAATTTTGGAATTCAATTCAGACATTAGAGAAATATATTCAAAAAATTTTAAATATATTCTTGTCGATGAATATCAAGATACAAATTTTATTCAAAGTAAATGGCTTAATCTCCTTTCAGAAAAAAATAATAATATTTGCTGTGTAGGAGATGATGATCAATCGATTTATAGTTGGAGGGGTGCAGAAATAAAAAATTTTTTAGAATTTGATCAAGTTTATAAAAATACAAAAGTAATAAGATTAGAGCAAAATTATAGATCTTCTCAGAATATTTTATCTGTAGCTTCAAACCTTATTTCTAACAATCAAAATAGAGTCGGAAAAACATTGATTACTACAATGGAAGAAGGTGATCTTGTGCAATTAAACTGTTTTAAAAATGGTAAAGATGAAGCAATAGGGATTTCTGATGAAATTGAAAAAAAAATTAAAAAAAAGTTCTCATATAACAATATTGCAATTTTAGTTAGAGCTATTTTTCAAACACGTGAATTTGAGGAAAGATTTCTTAAAATTGGTATGCCTTATAGAATATTAGGTGGTACAAAATTTTACGAAAGAGCTGAAATTAAAGATTGTGTTGCATACTTGAGATTAATTCATCAAGAGAAAGATGACTTAGCTTTTGAAAGAATAGTGAATAACCCTAAAAGATCGATAGGTGATAGTACTTTAAAAAATATTCATAATTTTGCTAAAGAAAATAATTTAAATTTAGAAAGAGCATCAATAAAAATGCTTGAACAAAATTTAATTAAACCGAAAGCTAAAATTGGTCTTAGTTTGTTTATAAATTCTTTGATGAAGTGGAGAAACGATTTAATTGTAAAAAAATCAAGTCATATAAAATTATTACAAATTGTTCTGGATGAATCAGGATATTCAGCAATGCTTAAAAATAAAAAAGACTTGGATAATGAAAATAGATTAGAAAATATTAAAGAGTTATTAAGTGCAATGAAAGAATTTGACAATTTAGAAAGTTTTTTAGAACACGTTTCTTTAGCAACGTCTATAGATCAGGAATGGGATGGCGAAAAAATTAACATGATGACTATGCACGCAGCAAAAGGTTTAGAGTTTGATGTTGTATTTTTACCTGGATGGGAAGAAGGGTTGTTTCCACACCAAAAATCTATCGAAGAAAAAGGTCAAAATGGCCTAGAGGAAGAGAGACGGTTAGCATACGTAGGAATCACAAGAGCAAAGAAAAAAGCTATAATTTCCTTTTCAATGAATAGATTTTATCAAGGAGATTGGATTGATAGTATGGCTTCAAGATTTGTTGATGAGCTTCCGGAAAAACATTTAGAAAAAAACTCCTTTTTTGATGAGGAAATTAATAATGATGATGATTTTGATTTTAATCAAGATTTTGAAATTGAGGAAGGTACAAGAAGTCCAGGCTGGATAAGATATCAAAAGAGAATTAAATGAAAAATTACATAAAAGAATTAAGAAGTAAATTTAAGAAATTTGAAATTGATGGATATGTAATTCCAAAAAATGACGATTATTTTACAGAATATTCAAAATTAAATCGATTAGAGGTAATCTCAAAGTTTAGTGGATCTGCTGGTTTAGCCATAATTCTTAAAAATAAAAATTATTTGTTTACTGATGGAAGATATACAATTCAAAGTAAAATCGAGAGCGGAAAAAATTTTAAAATTTATGGATTTGAAAAACTAATAAATTGTAGTTTGTTTAAAAATCTTAAACTTGGAATAGATCCAAAGTTATTTACAAATACTCAAATTAAAAATTATTTTTTAAAACACAATAAAATCAAATATGTTGAAAAAAATCTCATTGATGAAATCAAAAAACAAAAAGAACATACTTCAATCCCATTTTTTTCGTTAGATAAGAATATTGTTGGTGAGAGTATCAATTCTAAATTAAATAAAATAACTAAATACTTAAAAAAAAATAAATGTGATTATATTTTTATTAGTGCACCAGAAAATGTTGCGTGGACTTTAAATATAAGAGGTGGAGATGGCCCCAACAGTCCAATTCCCAATTCAAGATTGATAGTAAGTAAATCAAAAAAAATACTACTTATAAGTAATCTTAAAAAGTGTAAGCAATTATTAAAAAATAAAACTATTAAGAAAGAAGAATTTTTAGATACAAATGATTTACCAAGTAAAATACTGCATCTTAAGGGAAAAAACTTTATTGTAGATGATAAATCTTGTTCAATATTTTATGAAAATTTAATTAAATCAAAATTCAAAATTATAAATAGAGAAGATCCTACTTATCTTTTAAAGGCAATTAAAAATAAAACTGAAATTAAGAATATTACTAATGCTCATATCTCTGATGGGGCGGCATTAACAAAATTTTTATTCTGGATAAAAAAAATTAATAAAAAAAAAATTACTGAAGTTGAGGCTGCTAAGAAATTAGAAAATTTTAGAAAATTAAATAAAAACTTTCTGTATCCTAGTTTTGATACAATTGCAGGTTCAGGTAAAAATGGTGCTATTGTACATTACCGTGCTAAAAAAGAAAATTGCAGAACTATTAATAAAAAAGATATTTTGCTTTGTGACTCTGGTGGGCAATATAAATATGGTACGACCGACGTTACAAGAACAATTTGTTTTTCAAAACAAAAACAAAAAATCAAAAATATTTTCACTAAAGTTTTAAAAGGTCATATTGCTGTAGCTACAACTAATATAAGTAAAAATGATATTGGTAAAAAAATTGATAAAAGAGCGAGAAAATTTTTAAATGAAAGTAACTTAGATTATGCACATGGTACTGGACATGGTGTTGGTTTTTTTCTTAATGTTCATGAAGGACCTCAATCAATTACAAAAATAAACACAGTAAAAATAAGAGAAGGCATGATATTAAGTAATGAGCCTGGCTATTATAAAACTAATGAATATGGAATTCGGATTGAAAATTTAGTTTATGTAAAAAAAGTAAATAAAAAATTAATATTCCAAAATCTTACCATGGCACCTATAGAAAAAGATTTAATTAATTTTGATTTATTAACAGTTAATGAAAAAAACTATCTATTTAAGTATCATCTAGAGGTTTATTCAAACATATCAAAATATTTAAGTCGAAATGAGAAAAAGTGGTTAGCTAGTTTTATTTAGCATTCTCATAAATTCAGCTTGATTTATTACATTTATTCTTAGCTGTTTTGCATTCTCTATTTTCTTTTTGGTTGGCTTGTCTCCAATTATTAAATAATTTAATTTCTTAGAGACGCTGCTAACTGTTTTGCCTGAATTTTTCTCAATTAAAGATTTTAATTCTGCTCTACTGATCCCATTTAATTTTCCGGTAACTAAAAAAGTTTTATTTTTCAACAAACCATTGTCAGAATTTTGAATAGCTTTTTTAACTACTAAAACTTTTTCTAATTCATTCAAAACTCTTAGGTTAGTTTTATTTAAAAAAAAACTTTTAATAGAATTTACTTGTGTTTCACCAATGCCATCAATATTTAATAAATCTTCATAATCACTTTGGACAGATAAATTTTTAAATTTTGAAAATGATGTAAAATGTTTTGACAACAGTTTTGCATTCTCTAATCCTATATGTCTAATTCCTAACGAGTAAATTAATCTTTCTAGAGAAATATTTTTTTTTTGATCAATTGAATATATTAAATTTTTAACAGATAATTGACCCCAACCATCTAGTTTCTCAATTTTTGAATAATCTAATTTAAATATATCTTGAGGATATTTTATAAATTTTAATTTCCAAAAATTTTCGACTATTTTTTTTCCAAAACCTTCTATATTAAAAGCCTCTTTTGAAACAAAATGTTTCAATTTTTCAATCGATATTTTATCACAATAATAGCCTTCGCTAGAACATCTCCTAACTGCATCAACTTTTTTTGTTATCTTATTAAATTCTTTAATTGTTTTTGATCCACACGAAGGACAATATTCTGGAAAAATAAATTTTTTAGAATTTTTTAATCTTTTTTTTATATCTATAGAAAGTATGTGCGGTATGACATCTCCTGCTCTCTCTATAACAGCCGTATCACCTACTCTAATATCTTTTCGGTTGATTTCATCTTCGTTATGCAATGTTGCATTTGAAACTAAAACTCCACCAATATTAATTGGCTTTATCTTTGCAACCGGCGTTAAGGCACCAGTTCTTCCAACTTGGACCTCTATGTCTAAAATTTTAGAAATAGCTTTATTTGATGAAAATTTGTGAGCAATGGCCCATCTAGGTGCGCTAGCTACATTTCCTAATCTTTTTTGCATTGCAAAATCGTTAACTTTATAAACTATTCCGTCTATATCAAAATCTATATCAGCTCTTTTTTTTTCTAATTCATTGTAATTTTTAATTAAATTTTTAATTCCAGTTATTTTTTTATTAAATGGATTTGTTTTAAATCCCCAATCACTTAATTTTTTGAGAAAATCAATTTGATTATAAATTAACAAACCTTTTTCATGCCCAAAGGTATAGGCGATAAATTTTAAAGGTATTTTTCTTGTATCATCTGGATTTTTTTGCCTCAAACTACCTGAGGCAGCATTTCTTGGGTTAGCAAATTTATCTTTTAGATTTTTAAAGTCACTATTTTGAATAAATACTTCTCCTCTAATATCAATCTCTTGAGGAAAATCTTTATGCAAAACTTTTCTTGGAATATCTTTTAATGTTTTAAGATTTTCAGTTATATCCTCGCCTTCCGTGCCATCCCCTCTGGATAAGCCTTTCTCTAATTTACCATTTTTATAAATTAATGAGGCAGAAATACCATCAATTTTGGGTTCTGTGCTATAAGATATAGTAAAGTTATCATTTTCAGATAAATAATTTTTTATTTTTTTTTCAAAATTAATTAAATCCTGTTCACTAAATGCATTAGCTAAAGACAGCATTGGAATTTTGTGTGAAACTTTTTTAAAGTTTTTTGATGGTTTGAAACCAACTTGTATTGTAGGAGAGTCTAATGTTTTTAAAAAACTATATTTTTCCTCTATCTTCTGTATTTCCTTTTTGAATAAATCATAATCAGCATCAGACAATTCAGGCTTACTTTCATCATAATATTTTTTATTGTAGTGGTTTAATAATTTTAGTTTCTTTAAATATTCTTTTTTGATCAAGTCAATTTTCATATTAATCAAAAAGTTTTTTAAATTTTTCTATTACACCCTTTTTATCTTTATTAATTTTTTTTGGAACTATTTCCTTATAATCTTTATTAAATACTTTATAGGATTTTTTATACCATTCACTAGATTGATAATTATAACCTAAAAGACTTGCATATTTTTTTGATTCATCAATTAGTCCAATTTTATAATTTGTTTCAACTAATCGATGCAAAGCTTCTTCAACATAAATAGTCTTATCATATTTTTCTATAACAATTTTGTACCGATTTATTGCTGCGATCCATTTATTTTTTTTTTGATAATGCCTTGCCAAATACATCTCTTTTGAAGCTAATACATCTTCGATTAAATCTAGTTTAAATTTTGAGTCCATTGCAAAATCTGTATTAGGATAATTTTCCATCAAAAATTCAAATTTATTTTTGGCCTTCAATAAAGGTTCTATATCTCTTTTTTCATCTTCGATCATCTCATAGTAACAAATTCCAATTAAATAATGAGCATAAGAAACTCCTTTGTCTTTTGGATAAATTGTTAAATATCTTTCAAGATTTGATAAAGCCTCAGAATAATAATTTTGAAGATAATAAGCATATGATGCCATTAACGCAGATTTAGGTGCCCAAGATGATTGGGGAAATAGAAGTTCAGCTTCTAAAAATTTTTGTGCTGCATTGTAAGTGTCATTGTTATTAAGTTTCTCTAATCCATCTTTATAAGCTTCGACCATTTCTAGTTCTTGGGTTTTTTTTTTTATATTTTGAGTAGTTGGCTGCTCTTTTGAGCATGATACTGTAAATAATAAAAATAATAAAAATAATAGTACTTTAGAATAACTCATAAAATATTTATATAATTTTCAGCGATAATTTGAAAGTTCTATATAACCTATGCTATAGATTTCAAAATACTTCTATTAACTAAAGTGTGTGGTAAATTTCTTTCCTTAATTTCAATAATTGAAAAATTTTCGCTATTTTTAAATACTTTCCTCAACAATTCATTTGTCAAATAATGGCCACCCCTAAAACAATTAATGCTACCAATTAATCTATATCCTGATGTAAATAAATCACCAATACAATCTAGGATCTTATGATTAACAAATTCCATGGGATTTCTTAGTCCACCTTTGTTCAAAATCTCTTTATCTTTAACAACTATTGCATTATTTAGGCTTCCACCTTTGGCCAATCCAATTTTTTTTATTGCTTCAATATCCTCATATAAACAAAAAGTTCTTGAGTTCAAAATATCCTCTAAATTATCTTCGTAAACATTGATTTTATTCTTTTGATTTCCAATTACTGGATTTTCAAAACATAGTTCAAAATTAATATCCAGACTTAGCTTTGAAGGTTCAATAGACATATATCTATTTCCATCTTTAAATTCTATTTTTTTATTGATTTTTATTATTTTTATGGGGGCTTCACTTATTTCAAAACCAGCTGGTACAATTTTTTCTATAAAATCTTTAGCTGAGCCATCTAAAATTGGAACTTCCTCATTGTCTATTTCTATCAAAGCATTATCAATACCAAGACCAAATAAAGCTCCCATCAAATGTTCTATAGTTGAGACTTTAACTCCAAACTCATTTGAAATAGTTGTATTTAATGAAGTGTTACTTACATTGAGAAAATTGGGATAAACTATATTATTATTATCTATGTCAACCCTTTTGAATATAATTCCAGTATCTGGAATTGCGGGTTTAATAGTAACATTTACATCAACTCCAGTATGTAAACCAATGCCAGTAAATGATATAGAGTTTTTAATAGTTTTTTGATTTAAATAAGACACAGTAAATTTATAATTGGGTGTGATTATTTAATAAAAACAACTAATGTTACGAGAAAAAACAATACTAACTAAATAATTGAAAAAATTTTTCAAAAATACCCCTATTTTTGCTAATTTTTGGGATTAATTGTACTTCATTTAAGTTTGATCCATTTAAAATTTTACAAACCATTACAGGAAATTTAATTGTTTCATCTTCAAAGAAACTACTAACGTATTCTTTATCTAGATACTTGTTAATCTTAATTTGATATTTTTGTAACAAATTTTCCAGGGGATATGACAAGCTTTCTGGAATTGAAATAAAGTTTATAATCAAACTCAAATCATCTGCTTGAATATCTTTTTTAAGATATTCAAAATTTTTGCCATTTATCATGTAACTATTAACAATAATGTGCATTATTTTTTGATCTCTATAACTTTTTTGAAACAATTCTTTTGACTCTACAACCAAACTTTTAACAGAACCATAATTTAATGCTTTATTATAATTTTTTTTTTTAATTCCAATATGTGTCCTAAATAATTGCTCATTTTCGATTATTATGAATATATTTTTTACAAATTTACCAATTAACTTCTCTATTTTTAAAATATTTTTATCAAGAAAATTATCAAGAATTGTGTAATCCAAAAAATTATTTTCAATTATAATTTCATTGCTGTATAAATTCTCAAACTTTATAACATCAAACAAATAAATTTCTAATTTATTACTTGAAATACTTAAGTAGGTTTGTGTATTTGACTCTTCATTCATTTAAAATAATTTGGTTTTCTATTCTAGCATCTAAAGTAAATTTCTCTCCATCATAATTTTTTAAAAATTTATTTAAATTGTTTAAGGTTTCTTGTTTAAAATTATTTGGAAGTTTTAATAAAATATTGCTGTTAAGTTTTAAATCCCATCTTTTTGAGGGAAAAAAATATAATTCCTCAATTTGTTCATATAAAAGATTTGATTTATCTATTTTTTTTTTGAAATTAAGAAATTCATTTATATTTGGTTTTCCAAATATAAATGGTAAATCATGATTATTAAATTTAGCAGGTGTTAATTTACCATTTGATCCAATTAAAAAAGTTTTTCCATTTTTATTTATTTGTGCAAAGAAATTTGTTTTTTCAATTTTTATGTCAATAGTATTTGGGTATCTTTTAAATATCTCGTATTTTTCAATTAAAGAATTTGAATCAATCAACTCATTTAAATTATTTTTATTTATAAAAAAAATATTTTCTAAATTTAATTTTTCAATTTTATTCAATAGAATTTGATTATTTTTTTGATCTAGACCAGATATGGAAATATTTTTGATCCTATCAAATTTTAAATTGTTAATAGCATTATTACTTGTAGAGGAAACAAGTATTAGTAAAAAAAAATAAACTAATATTTTTTTATTTTTTTTTTGATGCATCTTTCAACATCCATTCAATTAATTTTAAAAAAGTAATTCCCTTGTATGCCGCTATCTCAGGAACAAGAGATAATTTGGTCATACCTGGCTGGGTATTAATTTCTAATAAATAAAATTTTCCTTGAAAGTATTTAAAATCTGATCTTGTAACTCCTCTACAGCCAATAATTTTATGAGCCTCATAAGCGATATTCATTAATTTTTTTAATTTAAATTTTGGCAAATCAACAGGGATTATATGTTTTGTCTTTGCTTTTGAATTATATTTTGCTTGATAATCATAAAATTTTCTTTTTGGTCTAAGTTCAATAGCTCCTAATTTTTTATCACCCATGATTGCAACTTGAATCTCTCTTCCTGCAATAAATTCTTCAATTAAAACTTTTTTATAATTTTTTAGTTTATCAATAATTTTACTTAAATTTTTCTTCCCACATATATAAACATTTACGCTTGAGCCTTCATTTAAAGGTTTAACTACGACTGGAAAATTTAGTTTTTTATTTATTTTTTTAATTAAATTAAGTTTTGTTTCGTCATAAGAATATGTAAAAAATTTTGGAGTTTTTATTTTATTTTTTATAAATAATTTTTTTGAAATTTCCTTATCCATTGCTATTGATGAGGAAATTACCCCTGAATGGGTATATGGAATTTTGTGTCTCTCCAATATAGTTTGAATATATCCATCTTCGCCAAACTGCCCGTGCAATGCATTGAAAATTACATCAGGTTTAAAAGTTTTTATATTTTTTTCTAAATTATGGTCAGGCTCAGAAATTTTAACTTTATAACTATTTTTTTTTAACTCTTTAGCAACTTGATGACCTGTATCAAGGCTAATCAACCTCTCTTTAGAAATTCCACCTGACAGTATAAGTATTTTTTTTTTCAATTTATTCTAATATTTTTAATTCTGTTTCCAACTTAACCCCAGTCTTTTTAAAAACACTATCTGAAACAAAATTAATTAATTTTTTCATATCTTCAAACTTAGCATTACCTTTATTTACAAAAAAATTACAGTGTTTTTCAGAGATACAAGCATCTCCAAATGATTTTTCAAGTGGAACAGACTCTCTAATTAATTGCCAAACTTTTTTATCTGATTGATCAATAGGATTTTTAAAAGTGCTACCACTAGTCTTAATTCTTGTTGGTTGTGCTTTTTCTTTATTCTCTTTAAGTAATTGTATTTCATTTTTGATAATATCTTTGTCTTTTTTGAATCCTTTAAATGAGGCACTTAAGAAAATTAGATCATCCGATAATCCACTATCTCTATATTTAAAATTTATGTCTTTAGAAGGTATAGTAATTACATGTCCTGATTTATTTAGTGCTTGAATAGAAATTAAAATATCTTTAAACTCTCTTTTAAAACACCCAGCATTCATTTTTATACCTCCACCAATTGTGCCAGGTATGCATGAAAGAAACTCAAAGCCGCCTAGACTGTTTTCCATAGCAAACTCTGATAATGATTTATCAGTAACAGCACTCCCGGCTATAATAATTTCGCCTTTAAGAAGAGATATATTGTTAAAATTACTTGTAAGCTTAATAACAACTCCATTAAACTGTTTATCTGAAATTAATGTATTTGAACCAGCACCTAAAACGAATATCTTTTCTTGATTTTGAATTTTTTTAAGAAATTTAATTAATTCTTTTAAACTATCTGCCTTATAGAAAGCTTTTGTTTTACCTCCTATATTAAACCAATTTTTTTTTTTTAAATCATGATCTAATTTTAAATTATTACCAAATTCTTGAACTAAATCTTTCAAATCAATTTTCATGATAACAATTGAGGTAATTCTCGCATCCAACTTGAGATAGTGCCTGCGCCCATTCCTATAACAATTTTTTTTCCATAGATATTTGCTTTAATAAATTTAGCTAATTGAAATTTATCATCTACTAAAAATAATTTAACTTTTGAATTTTTAATTATTTCCTTTGCAAAATTTATATAACTAAATCCAAGCTTTAATTTTTCTCCAGCAGTATAAATTGGAAACAAGATAACTTTATCTGCATTTTTAAAGGCAAAAGTAAATTCTTTTTTTAAATCTTTTAATCTTGATATTCTATGTGGTTGGAAAATACATATTTTTTCATAATCTTTATAAACATTTTTTAAGCCGTCTAGCACCTCTTTGATTTCTGTAGGATGGTGGGCGTAATCATCATAAAAATCTACATTATTAAAACTGAAAATTTTATTAAATCTTCTTTGAACCCCTTTAAAATTTGCAAGTCCTTTTTTAATATTTTTTATTGGCAGACCTACAGTTAACGCTAATGCAGCTGCAGCTACAGAATTTTTAATATTATGAGTTCCTAATAAAGGAATTTTGAATTTTCTAATTAATTGATTTTTTTTATTAGGTAATTTTATACTTAAATCAAACTCTGAGAATTCTTTTAGTTGTTTGATATTTTTAATACAAAAATTTGATTTTGTATCCAAACCATATGTATAGAAGTTTTTATTTTTAATATTTTTAATTAAGTTTTTATTATTTTTATCGTCTAAACAAATAAATGATTTTCCAAATGAAGGAACCTTATTAACAAAATTTTCAAAATATTTATTTAATTTATCCATAGTGCCATAATAATCCATATGCTCTCGATCTATGTTTGTGATTATTGAATATGTTGGTGGTATGAAAACAAAACTTCCATCAGACTCATCTGCCTCTAATATAGACCAATCACTTTTCCCAAGCTTTGCAGAATTGTTTATTGAATTTATTACACCTCCATTAATAATAGTGGGATCGATTTTTGTTTCTTGAAATATAGATGCAATTAATGATGTTGTTGTGGTTTTGCCGTGCGATCCTACTACCACGATATTTTTTGTTAAAGAAACAATATTGGCGAGCATCTCTCCTCTTTTGTAAATCGGTAATTGTTTTTTTTTAGCCGCAACAAGCTCTGAATTATTTTTTTTAATAGCTGAAGATATAACTAGTATAGTTCCCTTATCTATATTTTGTTTCTTATGTCCAATAAAAATTTTTATTTTTTCTTTTCTTAATCTTTCAATATTTTTATTGTTTGAAATATCACTTCCTTGAACTTTAAAACCTTTTCCTTTCATTATTAATGCTAGGCCACTCATGCCTATTCCACCTATTCCAACAAAATGAATCAGTTCAGATTTTGCTAATTTAATTTTCATTAATTATATCTAATATTTTTTGATTAACATTATTCCATGTATTTTGATAATTTAATTTCTGCAAATTATTTTTTTTTGTCATGTAATCCTGACTTTTATTTACCAATTCTAATAAAAATTTCTCAAATTTTTGATCGTCAAAATTTTTTTGATCAATTATCCAACAGCAACCCTGTTCTTTGTAATATTTTGCATTTTCATACTGATGATTATCTTTTGATGATGGAAGTGGTATTGCTACAAATGGAATATTTAAGAATGATAGTTCAGCTAAACTTGATGCACCTGCTCTTGTTATGCATAAATCACCTTGTTTTAAAACTTCATTTAAATTGTGATCAAAACTGAAAACTTTATTTTCAACATTTTTTTGAGAATAAAAATTTTTTAAAACATTAATATTTTTTTCACTTGTTTGATGAATAATTTTAATAGAAACTTGTTTTGCTATACTTATTAAGGATTTATTTAATAGTTCATCAAAGATTTTTGCACCCTGACTACCTCCGATAATTATAATTGTGAATAAATTATCTTGTTTTTGATACGTGCCAGAATCATAATATTCTTTTCTTATCAAAGGATTGATAGTAGTTAATTTATGATTAATTCCAGAAGGTAAATTAATTAAATTCTTTGAATAACATATTAATTTTCTTGAAAAATTTAAAAAAAATTTATTAGCTCTTCCAAGAACCATATTTGGTTCAATTAAAAAAATTTTAATTCCCAATATTTTTGCAGCTAAACATAGCGGCAAAGACATATAGCCACCTGTAGAAATTAAAATTGAAAAATTATTTTTTTTTAAAAGAAAAAAAGATTTAACAGTTAGAAATAATATTTTTAAAAATGAAAAAGGAAGTAAAAAATAATTATTTAATTTTGGGGTGTTGATTACAACCGTGTTATAATTTTTATCTAAATATGCAAGACCTCTTAAGTCAGTAGAAATCAGTGTTTCGTGGGTATTCTTTAAATGATTATAAATTGTTATCGCTGGTATTACATGTCCTCCTGAACCACCTGTGGATATCAAAACTTTTTTTGTCATTTTTTAACTTATTTTTCTTTTTGTTAAATTTAAAATAATCCCAGCCAATATTGATGTACTAATTATTGATGAACCGCCATAACTTAAAAAGGGCAATGTCATACCAGTAGTTGGAAATAATCTTATATTAACTCCAATATGAATGGTGGCTTGCATTAATATTAAACTAATAGATCCAATTAAAATAAGTTTAGCTTTTTCATTTGTTTCAAAACTTACTTTTTTAAAAACCATATAAATAAAGATCAAAAACAATAATAATATTAAGATTATGGCAACAACACCAAACTCTTCAGAAATTACTGAAATAATATAATCAGTATGGGCTTCTGGAACCCTATTTTTAAGAACCCCCTCACCTATACCTTTGCCAAAAAAACCTCCACTCGTTATCGAGTCTATGGCTTTATCAGATTGAAAATTATGAGTTCCTAATTCTCTGTTAAAAAAAGAAAAAATACGTGCCTGTATATAATCAAACTTAGGAACATAAATAATTAAGTAAGTTAACAAAGAAGTTCCCAAAACAAATATTGCTAAGAGAATATATATATTAATACCTGACGTAAAAATTAAAACAGCCCAAGAAAAAACTACTAATAATGTTTGACCAATATCTGGTTGCATTATTAAAAGGAAAGAAACAACAACTATCAAAATAGTTGATATCAAATACTTTAATAAAATATTTGATCTACTGCTGCATAAAATAGTTGATAAAATAATTATCAAAAATGGCTTTAAAACTTCTATTGGTTGAAATCTTGGTAAGAAAAATAGGTCTATCCATCTTTTAGAACCTTTAACTTCAACGCCGATGAATGGCACTAAAAATAAAGAAATTAGAGAAATAAAAAAAAGAAAAATAGAGTATTTATATAATTGTTCTGAATTTAAAGAGGAAAATATAAAAATAAGTGATACTCCAATTAAAACATAAACCAAATGTTTAAAAAAAAAGAAGTAGCTGTTGGTATCTAACTTATCAGAAGCTATTAAAGAAGTTGAAACTAAAGAAAAAAACAATCCAATAATAAATAATAAACTTATTAATGTAAGAATAGACTTATCTATATTTTTCCACCATTGATAATAAAATTTATAGACTAAACTATCGGATTGCATTTGTGTACTTTTTAATAATTTTATTAAAATAATATCCTCTATCTTCAAAATTTTTGAAACTATCAAATGAAGCTCCAGCTGGACTGAAAAAAATAATATTTTTTTTAGATTTCTCATTACTAATTTCTGAAAAGATGACTTTAAGAGCCTCCTGCAAATTTCTGAAAGTTTTTACATTTAATTTATTTTTTAAGATTCTCAAAAATTTATTTCGATGTGTTCCAAAAATATAAGCTTTAAAATTTTTATTTTTTATTTTTGATAATTTAAATTTATCTTTCTTTTTTGGAATTCCTCCCAATATCCAATAAACATTATTTAAATTTTGTAATACATTTTCTGAGGAAGCAAAACTTGTAGATTTAGAGTCATTGATTATTGTAAGGTTTTTTTTATCAAATATAATTTGTTGTCTATAATTTAGGCCTTTAAATTTATTAATAGTTTTAATTAATTTTTTTTTATTAAGTTTTAATTTTGAAGCAATTTTGAATATAAATGATAAATTTTCTTTATTACCATCAGATAAAAAATATTTATTAGTAATTTTATTAAACTTTTTATCTATACTTGAAGTCTGTACTCTGTAGATTTTTGAACTATATTTATTTTTATTTAATTTTTTACTTATCAGTTCGTCCTCTTTTTTTACATAAGCAAAAGATCCACTTATTTGAGATTTTAATAATTTAAATTTTGCATTTACGTAATTTTTTAAACTTTTATGTCTCTCAATGTGGTCTGCAGTTATGTTTAATACTACCGCATATTTTGATCTAAATACGCTACTGTAATCTAGCTGATATGAAGAAGCCTCTATTACAAAGATTGTTTTTTTTGTAATATTTTTTTCCGATAATGCTGGATTGCCAATATTCCCAATAAGTCTTGAGTCTCTTTTTTGATGGATTAAAGCATCATGTAAAATTTTAGCAGTTGTAGATTTACCGTTAGTTCCAGTAATCGTAATACTTTTATTGTTATAAAATGAAAATAAAACATCAAGGTCAGTATGAATTTTCTTAAAATTTTTCTTTAAAAAATTCGATAATTTACAATTTGAAATATCAATTCCTGGACTAATAATAATTCTATCAAAATTTATTTTTTTAATTTGCTCTAACTTAATTATTTTTTTTTTAAGTTTTAATTTAATTTTTTGATTGTCATCAAACAAATATACATCAGACTTATTTTTTAAAAACTTATAAGATGAAATGCCGCTCTTTCCTAAACCATAAATTAATATTTTTTTTCTAAAAAAAATATTATTAAATATTTTCATTATCTTAATTTTAATGTAGCTAAACCAATCATTGCAAGGATGATAGAGATAATCCAAAACCTAATTACAACTGTAGACTCTGGCCATCCCTTTTTCTCGAAATGATGATGAATAGGCGCCATTCTAAAAATTCTTTTTCCAGTAAGTTTAAACGAAATCACCTGAACCATTACTGAAACTGCCTCTAGTACAAAAAGTCCACCAGTTATAGCTAAAACAATTTCATGTTTTGTGATAATTCCTACTGCACCTAAAGATCCTCCAAGAGATAATGAGCCTGTGTCACCCATAAAAATTTTAGCAGGTGGAGCATTAAACCACAAGAAACCTAAACAAGAGCCAATAATTGCACCACAAAAAATTGATACTTCACCAGTTCCTTCTATGTATGGAATTTGTAAATAATTTGAAAATACAATGTTTCCAGTAACATAACTTATAAAAGCAAAGCATGCTGCAACTAATATTACAGGCACTGTTGCTAAACCATCTAATCCATCAGTAAGATTAACTGCATTAGATGAACCTATGATTACAAATATTGCAAATGGTATAAAAAACCATCCGAGATTTACGATCAAATTTTTAAAAAATGGAAAATATAAGTTATTTAAATCTTGATAATCATTTAAAAAAACAAAAAAACTTACACCAATAATTGCTAACATTATTTGTGAAATTATTTTAAACTTTGAAGAAATACCTGATGAGTTACTATTTTTAATTTTCTTAAAGTCATCATATGCTCCCAATAAACCAAAAGTAATTGCTATGTAGATACAAAATAAAATATTAATATTTGATAAATCTGCCCAAAATACTACTGATACCAATAAACCAAATAAAATTATTACACCTCCCATAGTTGGTGTACCAATTTTTTTAATTATATGATCTTCTGGTCCATCATCCCGAATAGGATTTAAAATTTTTTGTTTTGAAAAAAATTTAATAAAAGGACCCCCAATAATTAGCACGATAACCAACGAGGTAAAAAAAGATAAACCTGTTCTAAAAGTTAAATATTTAAAAACATTTAAAAAACTAAAAGTATCAACAAAATTTAATAAAAATTGATAAAGCATCTAACGTAACCCTTTCAGGCTTTTTACTATGTCATTGAATCCTGTCGCAAGTGAGGCTTTAATCATTATATAATCATTATTATTTAAATCTTTTCTAATCAATTCAATAATTTGTGATTTATTCGATAAAATCTTTCCCTTTTTTCCTTTTGAGATATTTTTAAATATTATTGAAGCTAATTTTCCTTTAACAAATACCCTGTCTATCTTGGTTTGATTAATTATTGGAGCAATAGATTGATGGAGTTTTTTAGAATGACTACCAAGCTCTAACATATCACCAATTAATAAATATTTATTTGATTTTTTTGAGTTTATTTTATCAAAATTTTTTATTGCTGATTTTAATGAAAGAGGATTTGAATTATAACTTTGATCAATTAAATTAATTTTTTTATTATTAATTTTTACTACGGAATGATCTCCTCTTCCCCCAGGAATTTTGAAATTTAGAAAAATATTTTCATTAAGTTCAAATATATTTTTATAAATACTAATAACAGCTAAAGCAGCAAGTGTATTGTATATATTGTTTTGAAAATCGTTTGATAATATGAAATGCTTTTTTTTATTTTTTAACTTAATATTAATTTTAAATTTTTTTCCAAAAGCCTTTACATTAATTAATTTAATGTCCGTTTTCTGACTTTTAATACCAAAAGAAACAATTTTAATTTTCTTTTCTTTGGCAATTTTTCTATGTAATTGAAAAAAACTATCATCTGCATTCAATACAACATAACCATTAGATTTTATGTTGTTTATAATTTCAGATTTTGCCAAAGCAATTTGATTGATATTTTTAAAATTTTTAGCATGTGCATAATTTATATTTGTTATTACTGCAACATCTGGTTCTATTATTTTTGATAAATAATCAATTTCACCTTTTTTATCCATTCCAACTTCTAAAATTCCAAATTCATCATTTTGTTTTAAATTAAAAAGACTCAAAGGAACTCCAAATTTATTATTGTAAGATTTTGGAGAAATACTTACTTTTGAAATTTTACTTAATACCTTGCCCAACAATTCTTTAAGTGTAGTTTTGCCACAACTACCTGTAATAGCTATAATATTTGTATCAATACTTTTTCTAAAAGTTTTCGAAATTTCTGTTAGGAATTTTAAAGTATTTTTTACTTTAATCTGGCGACTTTTATTTAAGTTATTTCGGATTTTATTTACTATAGCTAACGATGCTTTTTTCTTGAATGATTGTGCAACATATTTGTTTCCATCATTTTTTTTTCCTTTAATAGCAAAAAAAATATCGTTTTTAGTAACTTCTTTAGAATTAATTCTTGCCGTTTTTAAAGATATTAAAGGAGATAATTTTTTAATTTTAACTGCCTCTTTAATCACATTTAATTTTAAATTATCTGATAAAGTTTTATTTTTATTCTTAATAGTATTTAGAATTACTTTTCTATCTGAAAAAAAAATTTTCTTATTTCCAATATCTTGGGTTTTCTCATGGCCTTTTCCAGCAACTAACAAAATATCTCCTGAATTCAAATTATGAATAGCTTGTTTTATTGCTGTTGCTCTATTGGATATTTCGGTAATTCTCTTTTTTTTAATTCCTTTTTTTATATCTCGTCTTATTTTTTGAGGATTTTCAAGTCTAGGATTGTCATTTGTAAGAATGATCCTGTCTGCAAAATCACTAGCTATTTTACCCATTTTTGATCTTTTATTTTGATCCCTATTTCCGCCGCAACCGAATAGCACTGTTATTGCTTTATTAGGAAATTGTTCTCTAAGATTTAAAAGACACGTTTTTAAAGCATCAGGCGTATGGGCATAATCGAGAATTACTTTTGATTGATTTTTAATTTTGCCTATTTTTTCAAATCTTCCTTCAACTGGTTTCAATTTTGAAATTGTATTTAAAATCTTATTTAAACTAACATCACTATATTTTGCTGCAATTATTGCCATTAAAACATTTTTTAATTGTACTTTTCCTATTAAATTTAAATTTAGTTCATGTATTGAACTATTTAATTTAATTCTGAGAACTTGCCACTCTCCTTTAAACTTATGAGATAAAAGCTCTAGATTATTTTTCTTATCATTTAGTGTGCGTAATTTTAATTTCTTATTAGTTGTAATTTTTTTTATATTTTTAAACTCTGGTATTAATTGATCTGTAATAACATTACCTCTTTTTTGGATTAAGTTTTCAAATAAATAAAGTTTTGCTTTTAAATAATTTTTTAAATTTTTATGATAATCAAGATGATCCTGGGATAAATTAGTAAATATTCCCGAATTAAACTTCAATCCATCCAATCTATTTTGTTTTAAACCATGACTTGAGGCTTCCATAATTACATTTTCTATTTTTTGAGTTTTTAACTTGCTCAAAATTTTACCCAATTTGATTGGATCTATTGTGGTATTAGATAAATTCAAATTAATTCTTTTTGATTTGACACCTAATGTGCCAATTGAAGCAGCCTTTTTATTATTTAATTTTAATATTTGATAATAAAAATTAGCAACTGAAGATTTTCCATTTGTACCTGTAACTGCGATTAAATTTTTTGGTTTTTTATTATAAATTTTAAAAGCAGTTTCGGCTAATAATTTTCTTATATTCTTTGTGTGAATATATAAAATACCATTTTGTAATTGATTTACTTTTTTTTCAGTTACAATAATTTTAGATCCTTTTTTAATTGCTTTAGTAATAAATTTATTACCATCAATTGTATTTCCTTTGATTGCAAAAAAAATATTATTTTTTTTAATACTATTCGTGTCAAATGAAATTCCTGAAAAAGAAAAATTTTTATAATTTTTATTTATGTTATGAAAGTAGTTTCCTAGAAGCATAATTAATTAACCTCTATATATTTTGTGGCTAAAATAGGCCCGATTTTATCTATGACTTTTCCAGCTACCTCTACTGAGGTCCAGCCAGCAGTATTATAAAGTGTGCCCTTCCAACCTCCTTTTCGATGTCTATACTTATAGTAATAATCTTTAGATTTTTTTGGAGTGTCTAGCATTACAACAAAAACAAATTGTGGATTTGATGTGGGAAAAATGGAGGCAAAAGTATTTATTTTTGCCTCAGAATATGCTCCACCCTCGGGTTGATCAGCCGTCCCTGTTTTTCCACCAATTTCATAATTTTGAACATCTGCAAATTTAGCTGTCCCTTCTTCAGTATTTACAATTTTTCTTAAAGCGCTAACAACTTGTTCTGAAATACCTCTGTTTAGTATTCTTTCATTTTTATTATTAAAATTATTTTCTTTATAGATTAATGTTGGCTTAATTTCATAACCACCATTTGATAAAACAGAATAACCTTTTGCTAATTGAAGAATTGTAGTTGCTATTCCATGTCCAAAAGAAGCTGTAGCTAATCTACATTTTCCAAAATCATAATTTTTTTGAGGAGCGACTTCTTCAATATCAAATTCAATATCACTTAACACGCCAACTTTTTCTAAAAATAATTTAAATTTTTCTGAGCCAACTTTTTGGGCAATTTTTACTGATCCTATGTTTCCAGATCTAACTAAAATTTGCTCTGCAGTTAAATCTGAAGGTATTTCATTGTCGTACTCACCTATTCTGTATTTGTCACATTTAATTGATTTGGGTAAATCTAAAAATTCGGTCTCTGGTTTAATTACCTTTTCATTTAAGGCGCTTGCAAAAGTAAATGCTTTAAATACAGACCCGAGTTCATATGTCCCTTTAGTTACCCTGTTAATATAATTTACATCTGTAATATTTTGTCTTTCATTTGGATTAAAATCTGGCAAAGAAACTAATGATAAAATATTGCCATTATTAACATTCATTAAAATGGCTGCACTACCTTTGCTTTTAAAAATTTCCTGATATTTAATTAATTCTTTTCTAATTAAAAATTGAATATCTTTATCTAATGTAAGTTTAATTGACTCTTTAGATTTTCTAAGTTCATCATTTAACGATTTTTCTAATCCAGAAATACCATTATTATCATCATCTATCTGACCTAAAACATGACTAAAAAGATTTTTTTGTGGATACATTCTTAAAACTCTTTCTTCTGGAACTAAAGATTTGTCACCTAATTTCATTATTTTTTCGTAATTTTCCTCTGAAATTTTCTTCTCTAAATAAAAAAATTTCTTGGTTTTTATTTTTTTTTTAATTTCATCAAAATTTTTATCAGGAAAAATAATATTTAAACTTAGAAGTAATTTTTCTTCATTGATTATGTCTGAGGTTTTTAAACCAATATCAATCGATTTAACTGTCTTAGCTAGATAATTTCCATTAATATCTATGATGTCTGCTCGATAAAGCTGATTTTTAGATGCAGGAATATTATTTATTTTTTCTAATTTACTCTTTCGTGAACCTAAGTGAACTAAGTGTATTGTGTAAATTAAATATATAATAAAAAAGACAAAGAAAATAAAAGCTACACGATTAAATTGAATATTTAATCCATTCTCTTTTTTCTTAAATATAAAATCACTTTTGTAGTCTTCTATGGTTAATTTTGATTTATTATCAGCCATTACTCTTTAATAATTTTATACTTTTGGATTTTATTTATATCATCTGAAATATTATAGATTTTTATGTCGATTATATTTTTTTGAATTAACTCACTCTCAAAATATAGAGATTGATATTCAAGTAGTTTTTCTGCCGAACTTAAATAATCATGCTCCAAAGATACATTTTCAAATTCAGATTTTAAAACTCTTATATTCTCTTTTGCCGTAAATATTTCATCTTCAATCTTTTTGGTTGTATTTTTTATTATTGCAGTTGATAGAACTAAAAAAAATATAATTGCTGCTAAAGCAAACTTTTTCACAGTTTGTCTCCATAATTTTCAATTTCAATATAATTTCTGAATTGCTCCTCTATATCGGTATCAAAATTATAAAAATCAGTTTTTTTTATTGCATATCTAAATTTAGCAGATCTAGATGGTGGATTTTCGCTTACCTCTTCTTCTGAGGGAGTTATTGGTTTTTTGTGAATTAAATTAAATAATGTGTCTGCTTGTTTTACAACAGGGCTATATCTTGAAATACTTTTATTTTCAGAGAGACTTTTAAAAAAATATTTTACAATTTTATCTTCTAAGGAATGAAAAGTAACTACCCCTAAAATTCCACCTTTTTTTAAAACCTTCGTAGCATTGATAAGTCCAAATATTAATTCACTTATTTCTTTATTCACAAATATTCTAAGTGCTTGAAAAACCTTAGTCGCATTATGCACTTTAAAATTTTTTCTTTTTTTCGATTTATCAATAATTTCAACTAAACTTTTTGTATCAATTTTTTTTTTTAATCTCTCTTTTATGATATTTCGTGCAATGTATTTTGCTTCTTTTTCATCTCCAAAAAATTTAAAAATTTTTTCTAATTCTTTTTCATCTAGTTTATTAATAGCTTCTTCTGCTGAAAAAGTATTTAATCCCAGCTGCATATTTAATTTACCACCGGCATCGAATGATAATCCTTTTTGTGGGTCTTTTATTTGAGTATAAGAATAACCAAGATCAAAAATTACACCTCTTATATTTTCATTTTTGAGCTTTAAATTTGTTAATTGACTAAATTTTATATTTTTAAAAATAAATCTATCTTCAAAGTTTTCTTTTAATTGATTAGCAATTTTTTCACTCTCTATGTCTCTATCAAGAGCTATTACTTTTGTATTATTAAAATCTAAAATTCTTTTGGTATAACCACCTTGACCAAACGTACAATCAATAAATGAGCCACCATGTTGAGGGGAAATAACGCTAATAATTTCTTTTAGCAGTACCGGATAATGCTTTTGCATTTTTGGTACTATGGTGGCGTCCATTTATTTCTTGGAAGACCATTAATTTTTTTGTCTTCTTAAGAATGCTGGTATCTCAAGATCATCTTCTTCTTCTTGATCAGAAGATAAAAGTTCATCTGGACTTGAGTTTTCATTGTCTGAACTGAATAAATCTGGTGCATCAGAGTCAACTCCAAATTCTTTAAGATCATTAGAAACTTGCTCATCAACAGTGTTCTCAAGATATTCTTCATGAGTAGTTTCCATAGCTTCTTGAGTAAAAGATTTTTCTATTTCATTGACTGAACTATCCTCAACTATACTCTCACTTTCCATGCTAGTATTTTGGACAACTTCTTCACTTATCATTTGATTATTGGAACTCTCGTTTTCTTGTTCTTGGACAATCTCATTTTCTAACTTTAAAGCATTTGCTCCATGTGTAATTGGATTTGATGCTGTTGTATTTGAAAAATTGAAAGATTGAGATGATCCCATACTTGAAAAATCTGAGTAACCAGGGTTACGATTTTGAATTCGATGAACCATGTTTACAACAGATTTTGACTCGGGCTGTTGACCATCTAAAGAAGTAGCAACAATTGAAACTCTCATTTTTCCATCTAGCTCTGTATCAGTGATCGCACCTATAATTAACTCTGCTTCAGGATCAACTTCTGCTCTTACTTTATTTACGGCCTCATCAACCTCAAAAAGTTTAAGGTCTTTACCACCAGTAATATTTACTAGTAATCCTTTTGCACCTTTTAAAGTATAGTCATCTATTAGAGGATTACTAATTGCCATTTCTGCAGCTTTTAAAGCTCTACCCTCTCCCTCAGCTTCACCAGTTCCCATCATAGCTTTACCCATAGCTGCCATAACAGTTTCAACATCAGCAAAATCTAGGTTAATTAAACCAGGTCTAACCATCAAATCAGTTATACTTTGAACACCATGCATCAAAACATTATTTGAAAGGTTGAAAGACTCTTCAAATGTTGTTTGTTCATTTGCTATTTTGAATAGGTTTTGGTTTGGAATAACAATGATTGTATCAACGTGTTTTCTTAATTCTTCCAAACCTTGTTGTGCTCTTCTCATTCTAGAGGGGCCTTCATATAAAAATGGAAGAGTCACAACACCTACAGTTAAGATATTTAATTCTTTAGCAGCTCTAGCGATGACGTGAGCAGCACCAGTGCCTGTTCCACCACCCATACCAGCTGCAATAAAAACCATATTTGCACCTTGAAGTGTATTTACAATTTCATTTAAAGATTCATCTGCTGCTGCTTGACCAATATCAAGTTTTGCACCAGCTCCTAATCCTTTAGTTAAATTTAAACCAATTTGAATTCTTGTTTTTGCTTTGCTAAGCTTTAAATCTTGCGCATCAGTATTTACTGCAATAAACTCTACTCCTTGCATATTATTTTCAATCATTTCATTGATTGCATTTCCGCCAGCTCCACCAACTCCTAAAACTAATAGTCGTGGCTGTAGCTCTTTTATCTCTGGTGCTTTAAAATTAATTGTCATCTTTTATCCCCTATTGTTTGTTATGTTGAAGCTCCCATTTAAGATTACCACGATTAATATTTGCTTTTTTCCTCGCTGTTATCTTAAATTTTTCAAATGCTGTTGGTTCCCATATTTGAAATGTTTGGCCTTGACCAACAAACAACATGCTGTTTTTTATTTTTGCATGTTTTAATAATTTTGATGAAAGTGAAATTCTTCCCTCACTATCAAATTGTAAATTTATACTTTCTGCTAATATTGATGTTGCAAAGTAATCTCTTTTTTCCTCAAAGGGATTTAAGGAGTCAATTGCTGAAGAAATTTTTTCAATTCTATCTTGGGAGCATGCTTCTATAGATGAGTTATTAAATGATGGATAACATATAACACCATTGTAACCTAAGTTGGATAAATGTGACCTAAAACTAGCAGGCACAGATACTCTCCCTTTTTTGTCTAATTTGTTTTCGTATGTTGATAAAAACATAAAACATAATTTCCTTTATTCCCACATAAATGGGAATTTATGGGATATTATGGGTTTTACAACTAGACGTCAACACCTAATATTTTAGTACTTTTATTGTTTTAGTATTAAATAAAATAGACACTTGTGCTTATAAAACGAGAACAAACAAAGAAACTTAAAGTGATTTTTTGATTTGATATGCCAGATAAACTATAAGCCGGGTTCTGTCATTTAAACTTATCATTTGTCTAGGCTTAAGATCACTCTTAAGCTCAAGCAACTAACCCTGATGACTAGCCAAGGACGGCTTTTAGTTTTTCAACAATGTCATCTCTACTTAGTCTTGCTCCCAGTGGGGTTTTCCAGCGTTCATTGTTACCAATAGAACCGGTGTGCTCTTACCACACCTTTTCACCCTTGCCATGTTATGGCGGTTTATTTTCTGTGGCACTATCCCTAGGGTTTCCCCCGCCAGGTATTACCTGGCACTGTGTCCTTGTAGAGCCCGGACTTTCCTCTTTAAAATAAATTAAAGCGATAAGTCATTTATCTGGCTATTTCAATTTATTACTAATTTTGAAAACTTCAAGAAATTTTATGAAAATTTTTTTGCTAAATTATTACTAATAATCAAACATTCTTTATCAATCTTACCATTTACCAATTCTTGTCTAAATCTTCTTTGAAAAGCTTTGATAATATAATTATTAAATTTTCTATTTTTCGAGTTTTCAGTTTTTTTAATTACATACCCAATTTTTGATAGATTGTTATAAAACATTTTTTTACTGACTTTATCTAATTCAATTTTTCTATTTTTTTTAAGTGATCGAATAGACAATGAATGCCATAAACCTATGCCTTTCTTTGACAGCTCTTTCCATGGAAATTTTTCTCCTGGATCTTTTTTTCGTTCTGGGGCTACGTCCGAATGTCCCAAAATATTTTTAGAATTAATTTTATATTTTTTTATTAATATTTTGCTTAACTTTATTAAAGATTGAATTTGTTTTTTAGAAAATTTTTTATAATTGTATTCATGTCCTGGATTGCTGATTTCTATACCAATAGAATATCTATTAAGTGATTTGTAATATTTCCACCTAGATTTACCAGCGTGCCATGCAACATATAAATCAGGCACCATAACAGAAGTTTTGCCGTTATTTTTTATAAAGTAATGGCAGCTAACATCGGATTTAAAATTAGTTAACTTGTTAATTGCATCAAGCTCTCTCTTCATTCCTGTATAATGAAAAATTAAAAAATTTATTTGAGTTTTATGTCTTTTTATAGGGTTGAAATTTGGCGAGTAATTAGAAAAAATTTTTAATCTCATTTTAGTTGTATTGTTAGATTATTTTAAGCCATAATTAAGTCATTTTTAATACTAAATCTTGATTTACTTTAGATGCATTTACATTATATAATTCAATACATATGATTAGATTTTTAAAAATTATTTTTTTACTCATTTTTATTACATCAAATGCTTTAGCAGGATCTGATGGAGACTTAAAGTTGTCAAATAAAAGCAAATCTACTAAAGATTGTTTTGAACCACTTAACCGGGCAACTTTTGCCTTGAATCAAGGTTTGGATAAAGCTGTTTTAAAACCTGTAGCTAAAGGATACAGATCTTTACCAGCTCCAATAAAAAGAGGAACTGGTAATGTTTTAAATAATCTATCAACTTTGATAACTATTCCAAATAATGTGTTACAGGGTGATATAAAACTTGCAGCAATTAATACTGGAAGATTAGTTGTAAATACAACAATTGGAATATTAGGTATATTTGATCCCGCATCTGAAATGGGTTTTCCTAAATATGTTAAAGAAGATTACGGACAAACATTAGGAGCTTGGGGAGTTGGTCCAGGTTGTTATTTAGTTTTGCCAGTTTTAGGACCGTCTTCAATTAGGGACACTGCAGGCATGTTTGTTAATGTTATGGGTGGTGATCCTTATTATAATATTTCAGTAAATGGTAATAATGAATATTTAGATGGTAAATTTTTTGCTGCTACAAAAATGTTATCAGGTGTAGAGTTTAGAGCAAATAATATTGAGTCATTAGATAATTTAGAGACAAATTCTGTAGATTTTTATGCTTCGGTTAAAAGTTTATATACTCAAGATAGAGAGAATAAAATTAAAAATATTCAACGAGGAAGCATAGAAGTAATTTATAATGAAGATGGTGATTGGGAAGAGATAGATACAAAGTAAACACACAATAAAATGAAAAGATTATTTATTTTTACTCTTTTTGTAATAATTTTTTTCACAAATTTTAATCAGGCATATTCTATTTCGCCCGATGTATTTATTCAATCAACAGTCAATAGAGCTTCTCAAATATTATCTAGAGATTTATCTAAAGAAGAAAAAATAAAACAACTAAAAATAATTGCAAAAGAAACTGTAGATATAAGGGGTGTTGGCTTTTACTCCCTAGGTTCTGCAAGAAAAGAAATTAGCAATGATCAAAAAAATACTTATTTAGATTTGTTTGAGAATTACTTCTTAAAAAGTTTCTCAAGTAGATTAGCTGAATATACTAATCCAGAAATTGACGTAAAAAACAAACAAATCTTAAATAATAATTACACTATAGTTAATAGTATTTTAATTGCCACTGATGATAGGCCCGAGGTGAAAATTGATTGGAGGGTTTATACAAAAAATCCAGACAATCCTTTAATTAGAGATTTAATTATAGAAGGACTTAGTTTGGCAAGAACTCAAAAAGAGGAATTTGCATCTATTTTAAATTCCAATGATGGCGATATAAATGCTCTTTTCAAAATTTTAGAAAAATTTTCTAATAATTAATTTTTTATTGGATTTGGTGGGCCCGCCAGGACTCGAACCTGGGACCAATACATTATGAGTGTACTGCTCTAACCAACTGAGCTACAGGCCCAAAAATTAAGAATTTACTATATCATTTTTTTATACTTATCAATTAAAGATAATCATAAATGGTGGGCCGTGTTGGTTACGCTCCAACTACCCCTGCAATGTCAATGCAGTACTCTACTATTGAGCTAACGGCCCAAATTTTAACTTTCTAAAAAACTTTTTAATTGTTTTGATCTACTTGGATGCTTAAGTTTTCTTAAAGCTTTAGCTTCAATTTGTCTTATTCTTTCTCTTGTTACAGAAAACTGAAGACCAACTTCCTCGAGTGTATGATCAGTATTCATTCCGACACCAAATCTCATTCTCAGCACTCTCTCTTCTCTTGGAGTTAATGTAGACAAAATTTTTGTTGTTGCTTCGCCAAGATTTGATTTTATAGCTTGCTCAAGAGGCGCAAGGGCTTTCGTATCTTCTATAAAATCTCCTAAACTGCTGTCCTCCTCGTCTCCAACAGGTTTTTCTAATGATACTGGTTCTTTAGAAATTTTTAAAACCTTCCTTACTTTATCAAGTGGCATCCTTAATTTTTGAGCTAACTCTTCTGGGGTAGCCTCTCTACCAAATTCGCTTAAAATTAATCTTTGAGTTCTAACAATTTTATTTATTGTTTCTATCATATGAACTGGAATTCTTATTGTTCTAGCTTGATCTGCAATTGATCTTGTAATTGCTTGTCTTATCCACCAGGTTGCATATGTTGAAAATTTATATCCTCTTCTATATTCAAATTTGTCAACTGCCTTCATAAGGCCGATATTTCCTTCTTGAATTAAATCTAAAAATTGAAGACCTCTATTAGTGTATTTTTTAGCAATTGAAATGACAAGTCTTAAGTTTGCTTCAACCATTTCTTTTTTAGCAATTCTAGATTCTTTTTCTCCTTTTTGAATTCTGCTCACTAATTTTTTAAAATCAGTAACAGATATTCCAAGCTTATTGCTTATTTCAATTAATCTTTCTCTAATATTTTTAAATTCATCTTTATATTTATTAAAAAATTGCTTCCATATATTATTTGTATCTAAAAATTTTTTTAAATTAGGATTTATTTCATTTCCTACATAAAATTTAATGAATTCACTTCTTTGAATTTTATGATCTAAAGCAAATCGTAGTAAATTACCTTCAAGAGATATTATTTTTTTATTTTCAACATAATGTTTTTGAACAAGTTCCTCTAAAACCGATGGAGAGAGCTGAAGTGATTTGATATTTTCTAAAATATCATTTACAATTTTCTCATAACCTTTTTCTTTAGCAGGTGAAAAGTTTCTAGAATTCAATATACATTCTAGTTTTTCTTTCTGATATTTTATTAATTTATTATATTCTTTAGTAAGAATATTAATAGTTTTTAAAACTTTTGGTTTAATTTCAGTTTCCATGGCAGCAAGCGTGGGATTAAAATCATCATCCTCATCTCCAGAACTTTCATCTTTATCAGTTTCTCCTGAATTTTTTTGTTTAGCACTAGGTCCGGTAGACTCGTCTTCCATATAATTTGTATCAATATCAATTATTTCTCTCACTAAAATTTCATCTCTATTGAGCTGATCATTCCATTCAAAAAATTGTTGAGCAGTTATTGGACTTTGAGAAAGAGCAATTAGCATCACATCTTTACCGGCCTCAATTCTTTTTGCAATTGCAATCTCGCCCTCTCTAGAAAGCAACTCAACTCCACCCATCTCACGTAAATACATTCTGATAGGATCATCACTTTTTTCAATTGTTTTTCCCTCTTCCTTACTAGAGTTTTCTTTTTTTCTTAAAACTTTATAATCTGATTTTTTTTCTACTAAATTAATCTTCTCATCCAAAATATGAATAAATGCTTGAGATAAATTTTCATCAGACAAATTTCTTTTACCTAGAGATTTAGATAGCTCTTCATAAGTAATAAAGCCTCTATGGGTCCCTCGCCCCATTAATCTAGCAAATGATTTAGTAATAATTCTTTCCACGATAATTTGAGTTTAGAGATCTTATATAGTGTCAATTATATAAAAATCTATTACTAATTTAGTCAGTTTAATTGAGATTCTGCTTTTTTTTAAGCTCTTTTAGCTCATTAAATGTAGACTCGCTCATATCCACAGAGAACTTCGATTCTAATTCCTGGATTCTGAACTCAAGATCATAATTCATTAAATCTCTAGAGATGTCCTCTAATAATTCTATTATTTTTTGATCATCATTAGATTGGTTTTTTAGAATATGTTTGATTGGAGCAAATTTATTTATTTTTTCTGCTAATTGATTATCCAAGTTAAGATCTTGGATTGTAATTTGTGAACTAGATTTTAATTTTTCAGTAATCATTTCAAATATTTTTTTATTAAACTCCGTAAAAAATTTAATGTTTTCAATCAAATGAATATTTGCTTGAAACAAATCTAGCTTATTTATGACCAAATATAATACAGAAAACTCTTTTAATTCAACACCAGTCAAAGACTGACTTTCTTTAAAATATTTTTTTGTACTTTCCAAAGATTTTGCTTTCTTTGAATAAAATCTTTTATTATTTTGATTGGAATGTGGTGTTAACTCAGCTATTTTTTCTAAAAAATATTCCAAAACATATTTTTTTATAAAATCATCTTTTATTGTATTTGCAATTCCTCTTAGTTTTTTCTCAAAAATAGCCATTGATGAAGGATTATTTTTTGTTTGTTTTTTATAATGACTAAAAATAAATTGATGAATAGATAATTTACTCTGTTTTGTAAAATCTATAAAATTAGCCTTACCATTTTTATTTACATAGCTATCTGGGTCCTCTTTATCTGGAAGAAATAAAAATGAAATTTGTTTTTCAGGTTTCAGTTCCTTTATTGAATTTTCAGCAGCTCTAACAGCAGCTTTATATCCACTTTCATCACCATCAAAGCATATTATGATGTCATCAAAAAATTGATTTAAAGTTAAAATTTGTTTATCAGTTAAAGATGTACCAAGATTTGCTACTGCATTATCTATTCCATTTTTACTTAGACCTACTACATCCATGTATCCCTCAACCAGATAAATATGATCGATTTTATTGGAAAGCTTTCTAGCTAGATCCAAATTATATAAATTTGATCCTTTTTTAAAAAAATTTGTTTCAGGTGAATTTATATATTTTGCTAGATAATCTAAATTTTCAATTATTCTTCCACCAAGAGCAATTGGTTGACCTGAAATATTATTTATCGGAAATATTAATCGACCTCTAAATCTTTCGACATAAATTTTTTTTTTCTCGTCTAAATAGAATAAACCAGTTTCTGCTAAAGTTTGTTCACTATAATCTTCTTTCAATTTTTCGAAAAAATTTGGATTTTTTTCTATGTATCCTATTTTAAATTTTTTTACTTCATCTTTACCTAGTGATCTATTTTTTAAATAATCTCTAGCAATTGAATATGATTCATTTTTTAAAAGTTCATTGTGATAAAAATCTACATAATGAGTAAAAATAGATTTGTACTCATTCCATTTTTTCTCTCTTTCTTCATCTTGTTTTGAAAACATATGCGGTTGCATACCCGCTAATTGAGCTAAATATTTAACAGCTTCGCCAAATTTTAAATTTTGAGTTTTCATAACAAAATCAAAAATGTTGCCATGTTCTGAAGTTGCGAAACAATGATAAAATTCTTTTTCATCATTCACAGTAAATGATGGTGTTTTTTCATTTTTGAAAGGTGATAAACCTACAAATTCTTTACCTCTTTTTTTTAAAGAAACAGTTTTTGATACTACCGTTGAAACTTTCAATCTACTTTTAATTTCATCAAGATACTCTTTTGGGTATTTCATTATTTATTTAATAATTCTTTAATCATTGATCCTGCTTTGGAAAAATCAATTTCGTCTGCATGAGTTTTTTTAAGTTCGCCCATAACTTTTCCCATATCTTTTAATGAGTTTGCTCCAATTTTCGAAATAACATCTGCACAAATTTTCTTAGTTTCCTCTTCACTAAGCTGCTTTGGTAAGAAACTCGTTAAAATATCATATTCATTTTGTTCAACCTCTAAAAGATCTGTTCTATTATTTTTTTTATAAATATCGATCGATTCGGCACGCTGCTTAACCATTTTTTTTAAAAGTTTCTTAATATCCTCATCATCAGTCTCCTTTTTATTAGGGCCCGATCTGTTAACAATGTCTAAATCCTTAACAGAAGATAATATTAACCTATAGGTTGATATTTTATTTTTATCTTTAGATTTAAGAGCATTTTTATATTCGTTTTCAATGGTTTGTTTTAAAGACATAATTTTTTAATCTACTTTAAAGAAAAAATTCTTCAAAAGAAAAATTGTTTTTTTACAATTTTATATTACATCTCTGTTGCGATAATAAAGCAATTATTGTATTAACCTTTAACTCATGAGTTGTAATTGATCAAAAAAGCAAAAAAAAATAACTCAAAAATAAAATCTCAAATCAATACAGGCGTTTTAGTTCTCGAAAATAAAAAAGTATTCAAAGGAATTGGAATTGGTTACCAGGGAGATGCCACTGGCGAAGTTTGCTTTAATACATCATTAACAGGCTATCAAGAAATTATCTCTGACCCATCATATGCAGGTCAAATTATTAACTTTACCTTTCCGCATATAGGAAATGTTGGAACTAACAAAGAAGACCATGAATCTGATAAAATATGGGCAAGAGGAGTAATAATTAACTCTGAAATAACTTCACCCTCAAATTACAGATCGTTCCTGCATTTAGATTCTTGGCTTAAGAAAAATAAAATTGTTGGAATTACTGGATTAGACACCAGAAGCCTCACAAACTTTATTAGAGACAAAGGCGCTCCCAAAGGCACAATTAGTTATTCAAAAAAAGGAAAGTTTAATATTAATAAATTAACTAATTTTACCATCAAATGGAGTGGATTAAAAAATCTTGATCTTGCAGAAGTAGTTTCCACTCAAAAAAATTATATTTGGAAAGGTCTTAAAACCTGGAAAAAAGAATTTGGATATAAGAAAAATAATAAAAATTCATTTCATGTTGTTGCAATTGATTATGGAATAAAAAAAAATATCCTAAGATATTTTTCTGACTTTAATTGTAAAGTTACAGTTGTTTCTTGTAAAACTAGTGCGCAAAAAATTTTAGCTTTAAAACCAAATGGAATATTTTTATCAAATGGTCCTGGTGATCCAGCTGCAACAGGAAAATATGCTATAGAAATTATTAAAGATTTAATTAAAAAAAATTTACCAATATTTGGTATTTGTTTGGGTCATCAAATTTTAGCATTGGCATTAGGTGGTAAAACAAAGAAAATGAAGCTTGGTCATAGAGGAGCAAATCACCCTGTTAAAAATTTAATTCATGATAATGTAGAAATAACAAGTCAAAACCATGGATTTGAAGTAGTTAAAGAAACATTACCAAAAAATATTGAAGTCACACATAAATCTTTATTTGATAACAGTATTGAAGGTATCAAACTAAAAAATAAACCAGTCTTTTCAGTTCAATATCATCCAGAGTCTAATCCAGGACCTCAAGATAGTGTTTATTTGTTTCAAGAATTTATTAACAACATGAAAAAAAATGCCAAAAAGAAAAGATATTAAAAAAATATTAGTTGTAGGAGCTGGTCCAATAATTATAGGACAAGCATGTGAATTTGATTATTCAGGGACACAAGCATGTAAAGCTCTTAAAGATGAGGGTTATAAAGTAGTCTTAATAAACTCAAATCCTGCAACAATTATGACAGATCCAGATGTTGCGGATAAAACTTATATTGAGCCCATTACACTTAATGTATTAGAAAAAATTCTCAAAAAAGAAAAACCAGATGCAATTCTACCGACAATGGGTGGCCAAACCGCGCTTAACCTAGCGATGGAAGCAGAAAAAAAAGGAATACTCAAAAAATATAAAATTGAATTGATAGGAGCAAATTCTAAAGCAATTTCTAATGCCGAGGATAGAAAGAAATTTAGAAAAAATATGATAGATATTGGTTTAGATTTACCAAAATCAGAAATCGTAAATAATAATAATCAAGCATCAAAAGTATTAAAAAAAATTGGTTTACCTGCAATTATAAGACCTGCTTTCACACTAGGTGGGCTTGGTGGGGGAATAGCCAAAACTAGAAAAGATTATTTAAAGATTGTTAAAAATGGATTGCATGAATCTCCAGTAAACCAAGTTCTTGTAGAAGAGTGCTTAGAGGGTTGGAAAGAATTTGAGATGGAGGTTGTAAGAGATAAGAAAGATAACTGTATCATCATTTGCTCGATTGAAAATATAGATCCAATGGGAATTCATACGGGTGACTCAGTAACAATTGCACCAGCTCTTACACTTACAGATAAAGAATACCAAGTAATGAGAAACGCATCTATTGCATGTTTGAGAAAAATTGGAGTTGAAACTGGAGGATCAAATGTTCAGTTTGCTATCAATCCTAAAAATGGTCGAATGGTTGTCATTGAAATGAATCCACGTGTATCAAGATCATCAGCACTTGCATCAAAAGCAACTGGATTTCCAATTGCGAAAGTAGCTGCAAAATTAGCGGTTGGTTATACTCTGGATGAATTAAAAAATGAAATAACTAAAGTTACTCCTGCATCATTTGAACCAAGTATAGATTATGTTGTGACTAAAATTCCAAGATTTACATTTGAAAAATTTTCTACTTCTCCTGCAACTTTAGGGACATCAATGAAATCGGTAGGTGAAGCAATGGCCATTGGAAGAAACTTTAAAGAATCTTTGCAAAAGGCGCTGGTATCTCTTGAAACTGGTTTTTCAGGTTTAGACAGAATTTTTGATTTAAATAAAAAGCAAATTGAAAAGAAGCTTAAAGAGACTATTCCAAATAAGATATTACTTGTTGCCGAAGCAATTAGAAAAAAAATTAACTTAAAGAAAATATATAGTTTATCTAAAATTGACCCTTGGTTTTTAGAACAAATTAAAGAGATTGTTGATTGTGAAGCACAGATCAAAAACAAGGGACTTCCTAAAGATTTTGTAGAATTTAATAAAATAAAATCAATAGGATTTTCAGATAAAAAACTTTCGGAATTAACTAAAACTTCTGAAGACATTGTTAGAAGAAAAAGATCAGCGCTTAAAATATTTCCAGTTTATAAAAAAGTAGACACTTGCGCGGCTGAATTCAAATCTTTTACTCCTTATATGTACTCAACCTATCAAAGAAATTTTTCAATTAACTCTGAATGTGAAGCTGATCCATCCAATAAGAAAAAAATAATTATTCTTGGAGGTGGACCAAATAGAATTGGTCAAGGAATTGAGTTTGATTATTGCTGTTGTCAGGCAAGTTTTTCATTAAAAGACGCAGGTTTTGAGACTATCATGGTTAATTGTAACCCTGAAACAGTATCAACAGACTATGATACAAGTGATAGATTATACTTTGAACCTTTAAAAGAAGAATACGTTTTTAATATAATTAAAAAAGAGCAAGAAAAAGGAAACCTTATAGGTGTAATAGCTCAGTTTGGAGGCCAAACTCCAATTAAACTTGCTAAATTTTTGCACGATAATAAGCTTCCAATTTTAGGAACTCAATATACTTCTATCGATTTAGCAGAGGATAGAGATAGATTTAGAAATTTATTAAATAAATTAAAACTAAAACAAGCAGAGAGTGGGATTGCAAAGACATTTAATCAGGCAATAAAAATTGCAGACAAAATAGGATTACCATTAATGGTAAGACCTTCATATGTTCTAGGTGGAAGAGCAATGGAAATTGTTCATGAAAAAAATCAGCTTAAAAAATTTGTTGAAGAGGCATTTAAAGCCGCAGAAGAAAATCCAATTTTGATTGACAAATTTATTGATCATGCAATGGAAGTAGATGTGGATGCCATATCAGACGGAAAACAGGTTCACGTTGCTGGAATTATGCAACATATCGAAGAAGCTGGAATCCATTCAGGAGACTCAGCCTGTAGTTTACCACCTGTATCAATTAAACCTTATCTTCTTAAAGAAATAGAAAATCAAACTAAAAAACTTGCTATAGCCTTAAATGTAAAAGGTTTCATGAATATACAGTTTGCAATTAAAAAGGATGAAATTTATGTGATTGAAGTAAATCCTAGAGCAAGTCGAACAGTACCTTTTGTGTCAAAAGCAAAAGGATTGCCCCTAGCTAAAATTGCATCAAGAGTAATGGCTGGTGAAAAGTTATCTAAGTTTAATTTAAAAGATAAATCTAAAGGTATGTACGCAGTTAAAGAAGCTGTATTTCCATTTAATAAATTTCCCAACAGTGACTTATTATTAGGGCCTGAGATGAAGTCGACAGGAGAAGTTATGGGATTTGATAAAAATTTTGGAATGGCTTTTGCAAAAAGTCAGATTGCAGCAGCTAACTCATTACCAAAACAAGGATTAGCTTTTATATCTCTCAAAGATAGTCACAAAGATGAAGGAATAGATTTAGCAAAAGAACTTATTAAACTAAAGTTTACATTATGTGCAACAAAAGGAACTGCGGAATATATTCGAAAACATAAAATGAAATGTAAAATTATAAACAAAGTAAGCACAGGTTCACCTCATATAGTAGATATTTTAGATTCTAAAAAAATTGCATTAGTAATAAATACTGGAGGTGGAAATAGTGAACACCGATTAAGTGATGCTATAGCATTAAGAAGAGCAACGCTTAAGAATAAAGTTCCTTATTGTACTAACATGTCTACTGCTCAAGCCTGTTTAGAAGCAATTAGATCGCTAAAAACAAAAAAACTAGAAGTGACTTCTCTTCAGGAAGTTTAAGAATTTACTTTCCAATCAGTTTCAAAGGTAACGTAATTTACTTGAATACATCTTCTTTCTTTAACAATTTTTTTCTTTTCCATACCATGCCAGGTATTTGGTCCACTTGTAAAAAGATAACCATAATTATGTTTGTAAGGAAGTGTCTTAACTTTCTCTAATTTTTCATTGTAAAAATCAGTTCCTAAATCTTCAGATTCATTTGTATTATTTACAAATATTAAGCCTGACATTAGTTTTTCTTTTATATCGCAATGAGGTTTTAACCAAAAACCCTCTCTATCACATATAACCTCAACTCTAACATAAGAATTTGATAAATCTTTATTTATCATTTTAGAAATTGTTTCATATGTTTCTTTAGATTGAAGTTCGTTTATAAATTTTACTAAATTTGGAAATTGTGATGCATTTTCTTTATTAATAAAACATCTAAACTTTATTGCTTGTCCACCTGAAGCTATACCTTGTCTAAATTCTGCAGCTCCACCATCTATTGCTCTTGTTCCATCATAATTAAGATTATGTTTACTGACATCAGGAATGTCTGCTTTAACTATTTCATCAATAGCATCTTCTGACAAGGCATCGCTATACTCCCAGTGATCGAAAGGGAAATTGTATTGCTTCGAATTATTTTTAATTGAGTTTAAAAATGACATTATGATTGAATTTTTTCTTTAATAATTTTTGCTACTCTATTCGTTTCATCTAATTTTTGATAGTTCCAATTTTCAATTTCTTCACCTAAGTTTCTAGTAATATTTAATTCTCTGAATAAATTTCTAAAATTTTGAAATCTCACGTCTTTTCTTTTCGGTAAAATATTAGCAACATAAATTGGTTTTCCAGTTAAAGCAGCTTCAGATATCATTGAGCTAGAGTCACATGTAACAACTATATTTTCTGAAATTGCTAAAGCTGAAAGATAAGCTTTTTTATCAACGTTCATAATCACAGTGTGATTTTCTCCAAAAAACTCTTTTGCATAATGTATAGTATTTAATGGTGTTCTCATTGAAGGTATCACCACAAGTTGAAAATCATGTTTTTTCAATAGTTTGTAAAAAATTGAAAATATATGCTTCATATTTTTTGTTGAGTAGTCATAATATTTTGTAGGACCACCCATTATCAAACACCAAACTTTTCTATTATCCTGTTTGATATATGAATTTAGATAACTTCTATTTTCTTCAATTTCATTTTCTGTTAAATAATGAATTGCACCCTTTGTTTTAATTATATTTGTGCCGCTTATCCCATCATGTTCGGGAGCAACAATAAAATCAAAATGATTAAAATCTACCTTTGGATCTTGAATATGAATATTTGAAACTTTTTTTTTTGAGATACTTTTTAAGTGGATTGATGGAATCACACTTTTTCTTCCACATGAAATAATTACATCAAAATCATACTCGTTTATTTTTTGATAAACATTTTGTGATATTGGAGTTAATTTTGGAGGAACAATTTTCCAAAAATTATTTAGTTCAACCTTATGGTGTGTAAAATCCAAATCTAAAGCTTTAGCTAAACCTTCTACTTGGCTTATCATGCCATGCATACCTTGAGTTAATAAAATACCTTTTAATTTAGTCATTAATCACTATATAGCTTTCATATGAGTCAAAATCCAACTAAACACACAAAAGTGTTAATAATTGGATCAGGTCCAGCTGGATACACTGCAGCAGTTTATGCTGCTCGTGCAATGTTAAATCCTATTTTAGTTTATGGATCTGAGCCAGGAGGACAATTAACAACGACAACTGATGTTGAAAATTATCCAGGATTTTCTGAAGTTATTCAGGGGCCATGGTTAATGGATCAAATGAAAGAACAAGCAAAAGCAGTTGGAACTGAAATGATTGAAGACCATATTGGATCTGTAAATTTAAAAAGTTCACCATTTGAAGCAATTGGTGATAGTGGTCAGAAATATACTGCTGATAGCATTATTATTTCTACTGGAGCTCAAGCAAGATGGTTAAATATAAAATCAGAACAGGAATTTAGAGGATTTGGAGTTTCTGCTTGTGCAACTTGTGACGGTTTCTTTTTTAAAAATAAAGAAGTTGCTGTAGTTGGAGGAGGTAATGCAGCGGTTGAAGAAGCAATGTTCCTTACAAAGTTTGCATCTAAAGTGAAATTAATCCACAGAAGAGATAGTTTAAGAGCTGAAAAAATGCTTCAAAAAAAATTAATGGAAAATAAAAAAATAGAAATAATTTGGGACTCTGTAGTTGAAGATGTGTTAGGTGATAAAGATCCTAAAAATGTCAAAGGAATAAAGATTAAAAATGTTAAAACAAATAAAATACAAGAATTGAAACTTGATGGCGTATTCATTGCTATCGGTCATGATCCAGCTACTCAACTTTTTAAAGATCAATTAAAAATGGATAATGAGGGATATTTAATTACCAAACCCGACTCAACAGAAACTAATGTTCCTGGTGTTTATGCAGCTGGAGATGTAAAAGACAAAACATTTAGACAAGCTGTAACCGCTGCCGGTATGGGATGTATGGCTGCACTTGAAGCAGAAAAATTTTTATCTCACTAAAAAATGAAATTAAATTGGATTATTTTTGTAACTGGATGGATGTCATTCAGAGCAATTGGGTCAGGTTTATTTTTGTTTTGGATTTTTACCGAAAATGAACGTTCGGCACCATCCGAATGGATAATTCCTTTTGTGGGTGACTTTTTTATTGGGATAACTGCTTTATTTTTAGTTTACTACATTATAAAAAAACCAAGCACTATACTATGGGGTCTTTTGCTGTCTTGGAATGTGATTGGTTTGTTAGATTTAATTGGGGCAATAAATGTAAGTTTTGCTGCTCCTTATGCACCTATACCAGAAATAGGATTTAATGAATTGGTTGTAAGATTTATTTTAAGTTTGAATACTTTATTTCAGATTTCTTGTATTTACTTATTATTTCAAAAAGACATAAAAGAATATTTTAAATTTTAAAAATTAATTATTACTAATTTCAACTATTTCATTAGACTCGAATACTTGTTGTCTAAAGTCACCATTAGAAATTTTAATCATTGCTTTTGCAACTTTTTTAGAATGAATTGGTTTCATTTTTTTTAATGGTCCTAAAAATAAAGGTGATAATAATTTAAATACAAAAATACCTAATTTCTCTGCTAATCTTTTTTCTTTTCTATCTCCAATTAAAAAAGAAGGTCTCATTATTCCAAGTTTATTAAAACTCAATCTTTTTAACTCTTCCTCTACTAATCCTTTAAATTTTAAATAATCTCCTGAACTATTAGGATCTGCATAGCCCGAAGAGACAAAAACGAATGAATTTACTGAGTTAGATTTTGTTATTTGTGCGATTTGTTTTGGTAAATCAAGTTCAACTCTTCTATATTCATCTTTATCAGGTGAATTTTGCTTTGTAGTACCAATGCAAAAATAACAGTGATCACCTGTCATCTCTTCTTTATGCTTTTCTATATTATTAAAATCAGTTTTAACAATCTCAACTTTAAGGTCATTAATGATGATTTCTGAACGTACAAAAAGTTTAATTTTATTATAGTTCTCATTTTTTATTAATTGATCAAGAAGATGACCACCAACTAAACCTGTTGAACCAAAGACTAAGGCTGTTTTCATTAACTTAAGGATTTACAAAAACTAGATATTTTATCCATTGCTTTCTTAAGATTATCCATTGATGTTGCATAAGAAATTCTGAAAAAACCTTCTAAACCAAATGCAGAACCCTGGACTACAGCAATTCCACTATTCTCTAATAACGATTGAACAAAATCAGTATCAGATTTAATTTCATTTCCATTTGGATCTTTTTTACCCATTAAACCTTTGCAACTTGGAAAAACATAGAACGCTCCATCTGGATTCAGACATTCAATTCTATCTATCGCATTTAAAGCATTAACAACAAAATCTCTTCTCTCCTGAAAAGAATTAGCTCTTTCCTTAATAAAGTCTTGCGTTCCACTAAGTGCCTCAACTGCAGCAGCTTGGCTAATAGAAGAAGGATTAGTTGTTGATTGTGATTGAATTTTTGCAATAGCTTTAACAATATCTTTTGGACCAGCTGCATACCCTATCCTCCAACCTGTCATTGAATAAGCTTTACTTACCCCATTCATTGTAAGAACTCTTTCTTTTAAGCTTTCTATTTGAGCAATAGTAAAAAATTTAAAACCTTCATACGTTACATGTTCATAAATATCATCACTTAAAATGTAAACATGATTATATTTTTCTAAAACAGCAGCAATTGCTTTTATATCTTTTTCAGAATAACAAGCTCCAGTTGGATTAGATGGAGAATTTAATATTATCCATTTTGTTTTTGGAGTAATAAATTTTTCTAAATCTAATGGATTTATTTTAAAGCCTTGTTTTTCGTCACATTCCATTACAACTGGTTTTCCACCAGCCAATAAAACTATATCTGGATAAGACACCCAATAAGGAGCTGGAATTATTACCTCGTCTCCATCGTTTAGTGTTGCCATCATTGCATTATAAATTACATGCTTTCCACCAGCACCAACTGTAATTTGATCGGTTGTATATTCTAAATTATTTTCTTTTTTAAATTTTTCTACGATAGCTTTTTTTAATGCTGGAGTGCCATCTACTGCAGTGTATTTAGTATCACCATCGTTAATAGCTTTTATAGCTGCTTGTTTAATATTATCCGGAGTATCAAAATCCGGTTCTCCTGCACCTAATCCAATAACATCTTTTCCAGCAGCTTTTAATTCTCTTGCTTTTTGAGTAACAGCAATAGTAGGTGATGGTTTAATCTTCTTTAAACTGTCTGATATTATGCTCATTGAAATATAAATAAATTCTACTACGTTGTTTAATATATGGAAAATACTTATCAAGATTTAATTACAGATATTCAGAGTAAAAATCCTAAAATTGGTGGAAAACTAGAGGGTGGAAAAAAATTCAAAATTAAATCTGATTTTAAACCTGCAGGAGATCAGCCTGAGGCAATAAAAAAATTAGTTAATGGTGCTAACAAAGATCAATTTAACCAAGTTTTACTTGGTGTAACAGGATCTGGAAAAACTTTTACTATGGCTAAAGTTATTGAAGCTACCAATAGACCTGCCTTGATATTGGCTCCAAATAAAACTCTTGCCGCTCAACTTTATGGGGAAATGAAAACCTTTTTTCCTGACAATGCTGTTGAATATTTCGTTTCATACTATGACTATTACACTCCTGAGGCTTATGTACCAAGATCGGATACGTATATTGAGAAAGAGGCCTCTATTAATGAGCAGATTGATCGGATGAGGCACTCAGCAACAAGATCTCTGTTGGAAAGAGATGATGTATTAATTGTTGCAAGTGTTTCTTGTATTTATGGTCTTGGATCTGTTGAAGCATATAGCAAAATGACTTTAACACTCCAAAAAAATTATGATTATAACAGAGAAGAAATAATTAAGTCTTTGGTTGCTCTTCAATACAAACGTAACGACCAAAATTTTTATAGAGGAACATTTAGAGCAAGGGGAGAATACTTAGAAATTTTTCCATCTCACTTAGAAGATAGAGCTTGGAGATTGTGTTTGTTTGGTGATAAGCTCGAACAGATAGAAGAGTTTGACCCCCTAACTGGTGATAAAGTAAGAGAATTAAGTTTAGTAAAAGTTTATGCTAACAGTCACTACATCACGCCAAAACCAACAATTGAACAAGCAGTAATTAATATTAAAAAAGAATTAGAAATAACTTTAAAAAAACACCGTGCTGAAAATAAATTGTTAGAGGCCCAAAGATTAGAGGAGAGAACTAAATTTGACCTTGAAATGATTGAGGCAACTGGATCTTGTGCTGGTATTGAAAACTATTCTAGATTTTTATCTGGAAGAAAACCTGGGGAGCCTCCCCCTACTCTTTTTGAATACTTTCCAGATAATACTTTAATTTTTGTAGATGAGTGTCACGTCACAGTTCCTCAACTCAATGGAATGTACAAGGGAGACAGGTCAAGAAAAAGTACTCTAGCAGAATATGGATTTAGACTTCCTTCGTGTATGGATAATAGACCGTTAAAATTTGAAGAATGGGATTTAATGAGAACCCAAACAGTATTTGTTTCAGCAACTCCTGGACCATGGGAACTAGAACAAACAAAAGGTAATTTTATAGATCAGGTAATAAGACCAACAGGATTAATTGATCCTCCTGTAGAAATAAGACCCGCAAAAAATCAAGTGGATGATTTAATGCACGAGTGTAAGAGAGTAATTGAAAATAATCATAGGGTGTTAGTAACAACACTAACTAAAAAAATGGCTGAAGATTTAACTGAGTATCTTCATGAGAACGGTATAAAGGTAAGATACCTGCACTCAGATATTGATACATTAGAAAGAATTGAAATAATGAGAGATTTAAGAATGGGTGTATTTGATGTTTTGGTTGGAATTAACTTGTTAAGGGAAGGATTAGATATTCCTGAATGCGCGTTAGTTGGGATTTTAGATGCTGATAAAGAAGGTTTTCTAAGATCTGAAACATCTTTAATTCAAACAATAGGAAGAGCAGCACGAAACGTTGATGGTAAAGTCATTTTGTATGCCGACAAAGAGACAAAAAGTATAAAAAAAGCAATTGCAGAAACTGAAAGAAGAAGAAAAATTCAATTAGCTTACAACAAGAAACACAAAATAGATGCAAAGTCGGTAAAAAAAGAAATTAGCGATATTTTAGAGAGTGTTTATGAAAAGGACTATGTCAAAATAAGTGAAGGTTCAAATATTGGTGGCAATCTTAAAAAACATCTTAAAGGTTTGGATAAAAAAATGAAAGAAGCAGCATCAAATTTAGAATTTGAGGAAGCAGCTAAAATACGAGATGAAATAAGAAAGTTAGAAAGTACGGAATTAGAAATTACATTAAATCCAAAAATAAGACAGTATGATGTGAAGAATAAGCTTTATCCAAAAGGCAGATCAACTATGGGTATGCCAGGCACTAAAGTTACAAAAAAAAGAGATAAAAAATGGAAGCACGGAAAATAATTATTACTGGTGGGGCAACTAGAATTGGAGCTGCAATTGCAAAAAAATTATCTGGCACAAATAAAGAAATATTAATTCATTTCAATAAATCAAAATTAAAAGCTAAAAAATTAAAAAAAGAATTAGAGGGTAATGGTACTGAAGTTTACCTTGTAAAAGGAGATTTGAGTAAAGAAAAAGATGTAAATAAAATTGTTAAATATGCCAAATTAAAATTAAAATATTTTGATTGTTTAATTAACAATGCTTCTTTATTTGAAAATGATAAAATAGAAAACTTCTCAACAGATAGTTGGGGTAAACACTTGAGAACGAATTTAAGAACACCTGCTTTATTATCAAAA
Organism: uncultured Pelagibacteraceae bacterium; assembly: GCA_902572515.1. GTDB lineage: Bacteria > Pseudomonadota > Alphaproteobacteria > Pelagibacterales > Pelagibacteraceae > Pelagibacter. The sequence continues at coordinate 107,636 of CACGGJ010000002.1, forward strand.
GAATTTGCTAAAAATACAAAAGGAAAAAATAATAATATAATAAATATAATTGATCAGAGAGTCTTTAAACTTACTCCTTACTTTTTTTCATACACTATAAGTAAGACTGGCCTTTATACTCTTACCAAAACAAGTGCTATGAGCTTAGCTCCAAAAATAAGGGTCAATGGAATAGCACCAGGACCAACCATAAAAAATCAAAGACAGTCTGAAAAACATTTCAAAAAACAATATTTAGCAACCCCTTTAAAAAGACAAGTTGATGTAGAACAAATATGTAACGCTGTTGACTTTTTTATTAAAAATAGATCTATTACTGGTCAAGTATTAGCAATTGACAGCGGGCAGAATTTAAACTGGCAAACACCAGATATAATGGGAGGGAAAGAGTGAAAAAAATTTTCATAATTGTTATTTTTAGCTTGATTTTATGTGGAAATGCTTTTGCGAATGGAAAAATTTTAAAAAGTGGCTTTATTACCAAATCTGCCTCAGTAAATGAGAGCATGAACATTAATGATCCAAAAAATAAAATTATAATTATTTATAATCATGGACAAAATAAAAATGATAAAGGAATAAAGAATGAATGTATTTGGGTTAGTCAAATAAGAAATAAAGCTTCACTGGTAGATTTGGAAATTAATAGCAAAAAAATTATGGTTTATAACTTTTGTACTAACCATTTAGCTGGAGACATGTCGCCGAAAAAATACTGGAAGTTTAAAGAACCTTATGAAGGTATACATAAATTAGATAAAAGAATTGAAAAAAATTTAGAATTAGTAGAAAAATTTGTAGAAATAGGTGTGCCTAGAAAACAAATTATTATATCAGGTCACTCTTGTGGTGGTCTATTAACTTTAATGTTATTGGCCGCTCATCCTGAAAAAGTAGGTGGAGGTATATCATATATGCAAGCTTGTTATGGCAAACTCTCCAAAAATTATAAAGTAAAAAAAGTTGGTTCTGAGGAGGCACTAGCAAAATTTGCAAAAAAATACCCAGGGGGTGCTGAGCTAAGACAAAGACAGATTGATAATATTAAAAAATCAAATGATATGCCTGTTCTTGCTTTTACACATCCAAAAGATAAGTATGAAGGTCTGTTATCTGATTGGTTAGAAGATGTTCCGGGGGTTAAAAGAATTGTGATTTCAGAGGATTTCAAAATAAATGGAAAAAACTGTGTCATGAAAGGAATTGACTGGGAGGAAAAAGTATCTGAAAGAAAAAATGGTGGTCATGAAATGAATCAGGGACTTTGTTTTCAGTACTATAATCCAGTAATTTTAGATTATATTGCCTCAAGAATTAAATAATATGAAAAAAATTAATCCTTTTTTTGCAGCAGCAATAATTTTGGTTGGTGGTTTTTTTGCATTTAAAATAATGTCATTTTTTGGTTGCTATGTTCGTATTGAGGATGGGAATGCATGTTGGAATCTTACTATTTTTGGAACTAAATAATGAAAAAAAATAATTTAAAAATTGTCAAAATAGATAAAAATAAAACTTTATTTAATTATGAGAAAAAAATCCTAATTAATGAATTAATTTTAGATTTAAAACTTGGTTATTACGATTTTGAAAAAGAAAAACCACAGAAGGTTAAATTTAGTCTTGAAATAGACTATGAGGACAAAAAACCTTCAAGCGATAAAGATATAAAATCCATTGTTAATTATGGAACTATAGTAAAATTAATTACGAAACTTGTAAAAAAGAAACATTATAATTTCCTAGAAACTTTAGCAGAAGCTGTTTTTGATGAACTATTTAAAGACAAAAGGATTGCTAAAATAATGTTGAAAATTGAAAAATTAGAAATCTTAAAACAGTGTTCATCTGTTGGTATTCAAATTACCAAAAAGAGAAGCCATGATAAGCTCTGAAATAGGAAAAGAAGTAATTAAAAAAGAGCTACCTCTAGTACCAAAACTTCCAGGCGTATACAGGATGCTTAATGAAAAAAATGAAATTCTTTATGTGGGTAAAGCCAAAAATTTACCAAATAGATTAAAGAGTTATGTTGCAGAAAAAAATCACATAATTAGAACTGAAAGAATGTTATCTCAAACAAGAAAATTAGAGATAACAACAACATCTAATGAAAGTGAAGCATTACTTCTAGAAGCAAATTTAATTAAAAAGCATAAACCAAAGTTCAATATCCTTTTACGTGATGATAAGTCGTTTCCATTTATATTTATAGGTAATAAAGACAAGTGGCCTCAAATAAAAAGACATAGAGGGAAAAAAACAAAAGAAGGTTTTTACTTTGGACCTTTTGCCTCTGCTGGTTCAGCTAATTGGACAATCAAAATGATCCAAAAAATTTTCCATCTAAGAGTTTGTGATGACACCGTTTTCAAAAACAGAGAAAGACCATGTATTTTATATCAAATAAAAAGATGTTCTGGGCCTTGTGTGGGATACATAAAAAAAGAGGAGTATAATCAAACAGTAGAGGATGCTATTGAATTTGTTTCAGGCAAATCTAGGAAAATTCAAAAAAATCTTTCTAATCAAATGGAAAAGGCGAGTGAGGATCTTGATTTTGAAAAAGCTGTAATTTTAAGAGATAGAATCAAAGCATTGAATATAATTCAATCTTCACAGAGAATTAATGAAGCAAATTTAGTTGAGGCAGATGTTATTGGTGGTTACAAAGAATCTGGAAAAACTTGTATTCAAGTATTTTTTTATAGATCAAAACAAAATTGGGGTAATCAAGCTTTTTTTCCAAAACACGATCCCGATGAAAAGTTTAGTGAAATTCTGAATTCATTTGTTTCTCAATTTTATGAAAACAAAAGTGTTCCTTCGTCAATTATTCTTTCAGAAGAAATAAAAGAAAAAGCACTAATTGAAAAAACACTGACCCAAAAAGAAGGTAAACATATAAATATTACAGTTGCGAAAAAAGGATCAAAACTAAAAGTAATTAGTCAAGCAATTAAAAATGCAAAGGATAGTCTAAATAGAAAACTTTATGAAAGTCAGAATAATAAAGAATTGTTCGATGCAGTAGCTAAAAAATTTAATTTAGAAACCAATATAAATTTAATCGAGGTTTATGATAATAGTCATATTCAAGGCACAAATAGTGTTGGCGCTTTAATAACCTACGGCGATGAAGGATTTATCAAAAAAAGATATAGAAAATTTAATATTAAGCATAAAAAAAATGAGCAAGACGACTATGGAATGATGAGAGAAGTATTAAATAGAAGGTTCAAAAGAGCAGTTCAAGAAAAAGATAATTATCTTGCTTTTCCTGATTTGGTTTTAGTGGATGGAGGAAAAGGTCAATATTCAGTAGCTAGAGAGAGCCTTAATGAATTAGGACTTCACGACATTCCAATTATTGCAATAGCAAAAGGTAAATTTAGAAATAGTGGAAATGAAACTTTTTTTCACAATGGCAAAGAATATAAATTCACTAGAAATGACCCTACCCTATTTTTTCTTCAAAGAATAAGAGATGAATCACATAGATTTGCCATTAGCGCTCACAGAGCAAAGAGAAAAAAAGGTATAAGCAAATCTCTGTTAGATCAAATAGAGGGGATTGGGGCCATAAGAAAAAGAGCTTTATTGAACCATTTTGGATCTGCTAGATCGGTTGAGTCTGCTAGCTTAGATGAAATAAAATCTGTAGAAGGTGTTGAAGAAAAAGTAGCAAAAAAGATATATAACTTTTTTCACGAATAATTATGCTAAAAAAAATTCCAAATATATTAACGATAGGGCGAATAATAATTGTTCCCTTTTTTGTTTTAGCTTTTTATCTTCCAGGATTTTATGGTGATCTTACTGCTTTAATATTATTTATTGTTGCATCTTTTACGGACTTTTTAGATGGTATGTTGGCCAGAATGTTTGGGGTAGAGTCAAAACTGGGTGAGTTATTAGATCCTATAGCTGATAAAATTATTGTTGCTACAGCATTAATACTTCTGGTTATGGATGGAACAATCAGAAATTACGAAGTAATTGCAGCAATTATAATTCTTACAAGAGAAATTTTAATTTCAGGTTTGAGAGAATTTTTAGCAAAAGGAAGAATAAAACTTCCTGTTTCAAATCTTGCAAAACTTAAAACAGTATTACAAATGGTATCAATTGCTCTTTTATTGTCTGGAGATACTGGAAATAAAATAATTAATTTCCAAGATTATAATGCTCAAACTATAGGTATAATTCTTTTGTGGTTATCGGCTGCTTTAACACTTTTTACTGCATATGATTATATGCGAAAAGGTATTGATCACGCTATGTCTGAAGACAGTAAAGACTAGGCTGCTTTTTTCTTCCTAACTAATGCCTGATAACTTTCATTTAAATCAATAATAGTATCACAAACTTTAAACTGATTTTCAGCAATACAAGATACTGGTGTTACCTCTGCTGCTGTTCCTGTTAAAAAACATCCAACAAAATTAGGTAATTCAGTTGGACTAATTTTTCTTTCATGTACTTTTATATTTTTTGATTTTGCAATTCCAATTACAGTTCTTCTTGTGATACCATCTAAAAAAGAATCTGGTATTGGAGTGTGAATTTCTTCATTTTTATCTTTGAAAAAAATATTTGCTCCAGTTGCTTCAGCAATATTTCCTTCATGATCAAGCATTAAAGAATCTGTGTAACCTTGCTTTTCTGCTTCATGTTTTGAAAGAGTACAAATCATGTAAAGACCTGATGCTTTTGTGTCCCATGGTATTGTATTGGGTGCTGGTCTTCTCCAATTTGAAATATTTAATCTTATTCCTTCCACTTTGAGTTTAGGATCAAAATATGATCCCCATTCCCATGTAGCAATCGCAACATGTATTTTTGTTTGTTGCGCAGAAATAGCCATCATCTCACTTCCTCTCCAAGCAACAGGTCGTACATAACCATTTTCTACTTTTTGAGTTGCGATAATTTTATTTGATGCATTATTGATTTCTTCTTCGGTATATGGAATTTCAAAACCCATTCTTCTAGCGGAGTGAAAAAATCTGGCTGTGTGCTCTTCTAATTTGAAAATTGAACCATCGTAAACTCTCTCACCCTCAAATACACAACTAGCGTAGTGCATACCATGGCTTAAAACATGAAGTTTAACGTCAGCCCAATCAACTAATTCATTGTTGTACCATATTTTTCCAGATCTCTTGTCGTAAGGTATCATGTGTGAAAATTTTTTATTTATAACTGAAAAATATCTTTGTATCTTTAATATGTCAATATAACTTACCTATTATGAAAGAACTTTTATATTTAAAAGATGACCAGCTTAAAGATCTAATTGAAAAACTATTCGTAAGCTACAGAGAAACCTTTTCTGACTCTAAAAAAATATTAGATAGACATTCAATTGGTTTAGCACACCATAAAGTAATTCATTTACTTTCAATGTATGAAGGGATCTCAATTTCTGAGCTGCTTAAGAGATTAAAAGTCACAAAACAAAGCCTAAATCGTGTTCTTAAAGATTTGATTAAACTTGAAATCGTAATTTTTAAAAAAGATGACCAAGATACCAGAGTAAAGCATGTTTTTCTTAATGATAAAGGTAAAAAAATTTTTAATGAAATTTTCAATTTACAAAAAAAGAGAATTTATAATGCTTTATTAAATTCAAGTTCTGAAGAAGTTATAAATTTTGATAATGTACTAAGTAAAATAATTAATGGATAAATTTATTGCACATATACTAGTGGTTGATGATGATGATGGAATTAGATCTCTTGTAAAAAAGTATTTAAATGAAAATAAATTTTTAGTCACTACTGCTGAAAATGCAGAAAATGCATTTGAGAAAATAAAAATTATTAAGTTTGATTTAATAGTTTTGGATATCATGATGCCTGGTAAAAGTGGGCTTGAATTTTTAAAAGAAAATAAAAAAAAATTAGATACACCAGTTATACTTCTGACTGCTAAAGGTGAAGCAAGTGAAAGGGTTGAGGGGTTAGAGATTGGTGCTGATGATTATTTACCAAAACCATTTGAACCAAAAGAATTAATTCTAAGAATACAAAACATATTAAATAAAACTATCAAAACAGATCAGAAAAGAGTTATAGAATTTGCAAATGTTAAGATTGATTTGAATAAACTTTTAATATTTAAAAGTGAAAAAGAATTTAAGATTAATGCAACCGAAAAAACTATTTTAGAAAAAATGATTAATAAACCTGGTAAAACATTTTCTAGGGAAGATATTGGTCAATTAATCAATCTAGATAAAGAGAGATCAATAGATGTTATTATTACTAGGCTTAGAAAAAAAATTGAAATTGATCCAAAAAATCCAAAATTTTTACAGACAATAAGAGGTGCAGGATATGTTCTCTGGATTGAGTAATTACTTAAAAAAAATATTACCAAAAAGATTATTTTACAGAGCGCTTCTTATAGTTGCTATTCCAGTTTTGGTTTTGCAACTAGTAATTACAATTGTCTTTTTTGATAGCCTTTGGATCAAAACAAATAAAGGTATGACAAGAACCTTGGTAAATGAAATTAGTACATTTATTGAAGCCTATGGAAGTGAGCAAGAAAATAAACAAGAGTTGCTAGATCTTTTTTCTATATTTTTAGATTTAAATATTGAATTCGCCAATAACGAAAAATTGCAAAATACAGATACCGAAAGATGGTTTAGTCCTATAGATAGAACTTTAAGAAGAGAGCTAAAATCTAAATTTGGAGTAGATGAATACTGGTTTGATACAACAAGTTATCAAGAATTAATTGATTTAAGAATTAAATATGAAGATAGTTATTTTAAATTTTTAGTGCCTAAAGACAGAGTTGCAAGTTCTTCAGCAAGAATATTCGCACTTTGGATCACAGTACCTGCAATTATAATGGTGATCATTTCTCTAATTTTTTTAAAAAATCAAACCAGACCTATCACTAACCTAGCTCGTGCGGCTGAAAGGTTTGGTAAAGGAGAAAATATTGAAGAGTTCAAACCTTCTGGGGCCCTTGAAATAAGACAAGCAGGACATGAATTTGATAAAATGAGAAAGAGAATTGAAAGACACTTAAATCAAAGAACAGAAATGTTATCTGGAATAAGTCATGATTTAAGGACACCCTTAACAAGGATGAAACTACAATTAGCTTTTATAAAGGATAAAGAAACTGTAAATAAATTGACTGAAGACATCAATGAAATGGAGAAAATGTTAAATGAATATTTACAATTCACCAGCTCATCATATGTTGAAAAAGATGAAATGTTTAATTTATCTGAATTAATTTCAGAAGTTATTGAAAAATATAATAATGAAAATATTTCACAAAACTTAACATCAAGAATTTACTTTAATGGTAGGAAAAATTTAATTAATAGGTGTTTAAATAATTTAGTTGATAATTCACTAAAATATGCAAATAAAGTTGAAATTAGCTTAAGTAAAAAAAATACAAACTTATTCATTATTATTGATGATGATGGTCCTGGAATACCGAAAAATGAATATGAAAATGTATTTAAACCTTTCTATAAAATAGATAAAGGTCGAGCAGACTCTAAATCAAGTGTCGGTCTTGGCTTGTCAATTTCGTCAGACATTATCAAATCTCACGGAGGAAATATAATGTTAGAAAAATCAAAAATGGATGGTTTAAGAGTTAAGGTTTTCTTGCCTGTTTAACTTTTTTATTTTTTTTTCTCTCAAGTTTATTTATTTTATTTTCAAGATTCTCAACACGTTTTGAGAGTACTTCAAACTCATCTTTACTTGTAAGTTTCATTTTAAAAACAAATTCATCTCTTTTAGATTTTAAGATATTAAATAATTCAGTAGTTAAGTCTTTTGAAGATACTAGTCCCTGCTCTATTAATTTAGCAAACTTATCAATTATAAATTTAGAATTTTTCATATTTAAGATATACATTATAAGTATTATTAGAAATGTTCATTAATAATTTTGACCCAGTAGCCTTAGAAATATTTTCTTTAGAGATCAGGTGGTATTCTTTGGCTTATATATTTGGAATTATATTTGGTTGGATTCTCGCTAAAAAATTATTTATCCAAGACATAGAAGTTAAAAATAAATTTGATGATTATTTAACTTATTTAATTATAGGTATAATTTTAGGAGGAAGACTTGGTTATATTTTTATTTATAATTTAAGTTTTTATATAAATAATCCATTAGATATATTTAAAATTTGGCAAGGAGGGATGTCCTTCCACGGTGGTTTAATTGGAGTTATTTTGGCATCTATATTTTTTGCTAAAAAAAATAATCAAAACCCGTTTTTATATATGGATATTGTCGCTTTAGTAGCTCCATTCGGTTTATTTTTTGGACGAATAGCAAACTTTATAAATTCAGAGTTATATGGAAATGTAACTAATGTGCCCTGGGCAGTAATATTTGTACAGGTAGATAATCTTCCTAGGCATCCCTCACAACTATATGAAGCACTATTAGAAGGTTTATTTCTATTTTTATTATTAATTTATTTTAGAAATAAATTTTCAAACAAACCTGGTGTAATTTCAGGATTATTTTTAATAATTTACTCAATCTTCAGATTTGTTGTTGAATTTTATAGAGCACCAGATGAACAGCTAGGTTATGCATTTTTAAACTTAACAATGGGACAAGTAGTAAGTTTAATATTTATACTATCAGGAGTAATCTTATTTTATTTAAAATATGAAGCTCGCTAAAACAAATAATTTACCATTAGATCAATTTATAAATTTAGCTCTTTACGATAAGGATAAGGGTTTTTATATGAAAAAGAATCCTTTTGGTGAAGATGGAGACTTTATTACTGCTCCCAATATCACAAGATTATTTTCAGAGATAATTGCAATTTGGACAATTACTTTTTGGAAAAGTATAGGCTCTCCAAGAAAATTTAATTTGCTAGAACTGGGAGCTGGAAATGGCGAAATGATGAAGGTTATAGATGAGACACTTATAAATTTTCCCGAATGTTACAACGCCTGCAGTTTTGTAATTCATGAAAAAAGTGATTTTTTAATAAATGAACAAAAGAAAAATTTAATTTCTAAAAAATTTTCATGGTTAAAAAATATTGAAAAAATAAAACCTAACCCAACAATTTTTTTAGCTAATGAATTCTTTGATGCCATACCAATCAAACAATTTTTTAAAAAAAAAGATGGTTGGTTTGAAAGATTCGTAAATTTGAATGATCCAAAACAAGCTGAGTTTAAAGATGAAAAAATTGATATAAAAAAAATTGAGGAACATCTAAATTTTGAAATATCAAAAAATCAGAACATTATAGAATATTCACCAGATACATTTAAATATTTAAAAAAAATTTGCAATTTAATAGAAAAAAATGATGGTGGAATGTTGGTTATTGATTATGGTTATGCAGATAGCAAAATGCATGAGACTCTTCAGGCAGTTAATAATCACAAATATTCTAACATTTTAGAAAATATTGGAGACTCTGATATTACTTACAATATAAACTTTCATTCTTTTGAGAAATTTATAAATCAGTTTAAAGAAATTAATTCAATTTTTACAAATCAAAAAAAATTTTTAACAAGTATGGGTATTCTTCAAAGAGCAGAAATAATCAGCAAAAATATAGCATTTTCTAAAAAAACAGATTTATTTTATCGGGTAAGACGTTTAATAGATGAAAAGCAAATGGGTGAATTGTTCAAAGTCATGCTTATAAAAAATAAGAAAAATAATTTTAGAACAGGTTTTCAAAATTGATAAAATCAAAAAAACTCTCGAAAATTAAAATAATTAAACATGGTTTTTTTAATAAAACTGGTGGTAAATCAAAAAAAATTTATAAGAGTTTAAACTGTGGCCATGGTTCTAAAGACAAACGATCAGATGTAAAAAAAAATTTACAAATAGTTAAAAAAAAAATAAATAGCACCGCTAAAAGTATTTTTTTACTTCATCAAATACATAGTAATAAGTTTGTTTATATTAATAAAAAAAATATATTTAAATCAAAACCAAAAGCAGACGCAGTAATTACAAACCAAAAAAACATACCAATTGGTGTTTTAACTGCTGATTGTGTGCCGATTTTAATCTGTGATGAAAGAGCAAAATTAATTGCAGCAATTCATGCTGGTTGGAAAGGTGCATACAAAGATATAATTAGCAAAGTAATCCAATTTATGATCAAAAAAGGATCTAATCCTAAAAATATTACTGCAGCTATCGGACCTGCTATCTCAGCTAAAAATTATGAAGTCAAGCAAGATTTTAAAAAAAAATTTATAAAAAAGGATAAAAAAAATAATAAATTTTTTAAAATTAAGTACAAAAAGCTTTATTTTGATTTGCCTAAGTATGTGAAATCGTGCCTTTTAAAGAATAAAATAAAAAATATTGAATCTATAAATATTGATACATTTGATGTTAAAAATAATTTTTTTAGTGCAAGAAGAGCGTTAAGGCTAAATCATGATGATTATGGTAGAAATATTTCAATAATTATGCTTTATTAGGTTTTTTTAATGAAATTATTATCCGGAAACAGCAACAAACCATTAAGCAAAAATATTGCTAAATATCTTAAATCTAAATTAGTTAACTCTAGTATTAGAAATTTTTCTGATGGAGAAATTTATGTTGAAATAAATGAGAATATCAGAGGAAACAGTATTTTTATTATTCAATCTGTATCTTCGCCTGCTAATGATAATTTGATGGAGCTTTTGTTATGTATTGATGCACTAAAAAGATCTTCTGCAAAAAATATAACTGCAGTAATTCCATATTTTGGTTATGCTAGACAGGACAGAAAAGTAGTACCTAGAACTTCAATTTCAGCAAAGTTAGTATCAAACTTAATTACAAAAGCTGGTGCTGACAGAGTGGTTACTGTTGATTTACATGCAGGTCAAATTCAAGGTTTCTTTGATATTCCAGTCGACAACTTGTTTGCAACACCTATTTTTGCAAGACATGCAAAAAAAAAGATAAATAGTAAAAACCTTATTTGCGTTGCTCCAGATGTGGGTGGAACTGAGCGAGCAAGAGCACTGGGTAAGCTCTTAAATGTTGGATTAGCCATTGTAGATAAAAGACGACCAAAACCAGGTCAATCCCAAGTAATGAATGTGATAGGAGATGTAAAAGGTAAAACTTGTATAATTGTAGATGATATAATCGATTCTGGTGGAACAATAGTAAATGCAGCTAAAGCTCTTAAAGATAGAGGGGCTAAAGAAGTTTATGTCTATATAACTCATGGTGTACTCAGCGGTGAAGCTGTAAAAAAAATTAAAAATTCAGTAATTAAGAATTTAGTAATAACTGATACAATCGATAACATGAGCAGAACTAAAGGTGTTAAAAACATTGAGGTTCTGTCAATTTCAGGGCTTATGGGAGAAGCAATTAAAAGAATATCTAATTCAACCTCAGTATCAGATTTATTCAAATAAATACCTTGAGTTATTAAGTAACTTGAGCTAAAAACCCTTGTTTTTATGAATTCATTAGACGCCAACATCAGAAATACCAAAACTAAAGGTGAATTAAATTCATTAAGAGATAATGGTAATGTGCCTGCTATAATTTATGGTGGGGAGGCTCAAAACGAGAAAATTTCCATATCTAAAAAAATACTTAAATCACTAATTGAAAAAGAAAACTTTTTATCAAGCATCATAACTTTAAATATTGATGGCAAACCTCAAAAAGTTCTACCAAGAGAAATAAAATATGACATTATATCAGATGAACCAATTCATGTAGACTTTCTAAGAATTGTTGCAGGTATAAAAGTTAGAATTGAAGTTCCGGTAAAATTTTTAAATCATGAAAAATCTCCTGGTTTAAAAAGGGGTGGGGTTTTAAATATTGTACGAAGAAAAGTAGAGCTAAAATGTCCAAGCGAAAAAATTCCTGAAAATCTTGTAATAGATCTTGATGGAGTTGATATAGGAGAGAGTTTTAAAATCTCTTCTATAAATCTTGACAGTGAAGTTACTCCTACAATTCAAGGAAGAGATTTCGTAATTGCAACACTAGCAGCTCCGACTGTTATGAAAGAACCTGAAAAACCTGCAGAAGCTGAGGCGGCTGAGGGAGAGGGTGCTGAAGGAGCAGAAGCGGCAGCAGCTGAGGGTGGAGATAAGCCAGCAGCTGAAGGTGATAAAAAAGAAGGTGAAGATAAAAAACCTGCTGAAGAGAAAAAATAAGTTAATTAAAATTGAATTTTATCCTCCAATATTAATATTTTATGCTTCTACTTGTAGGATTAGGCAATCCAACCCCAGACAGTGAAAACAATAGACACAATATTGGTTTCAAGATTATAGATGCAATAAATAAAAAATTTGGACTTTCAAAACAAAAACCAAAATTCAAAGGACTTCTTACGACTGGTAATGTAGGAGATCAAAAGGTTTACGCTATTAAACCTTTAACTTTTATGAATAATTCTGGAATTTGTATTAGAGAATTAATTGAATATTTTAAAATAGATGCTCAGAATGTTATCGTTTTTCATGATGATCTAGATATAGAATTTGGAAAGATTAAAGCAAAATTTGGTGGATCTGATGCTGGACATAACGGAATTGCATCAATAGATAAATTTATTGGTAAAGATTATTCAAGAGTTCGAATAGGAATTGGTAAACCAAAAGATAAAATTGAAGTAAGTGATTTTGTTCTTCAAAATTTTGATGAGGATGAAATGCTTGAATTGGAAAAAATTACAAATAACATCACAGATACTATTTCAATACTTATCGACAAAAAATTAGATTTATTCTCTAGCACTGTAAATAATAAATAATGAGTTTTAAATGTGGAATTGTTGGTTTGCCTAATGTGGGTAAATCTACACTTTTCAATGCACTTACAAACTCAAGCAAAGCTCAAGCTGCAAATTTTCCATTTTGCACCATAGATCCCAATGTGGGAGTAGTCCCTGTTCCAGACGAAAGATTGAACAAATTATCAGAAGTTTCAAAATCAAAAAAAACAATAAATACAACTATTTCATTTGTAGACATAGCTGGTCTTGTCAAAGGTGCTTCTAAAGGTGAAGGATTAGGCAATAAATTTCTGTCCCACATAAGAGAAGTTGATGCAGTTATTCATATGATTAGATGCTTTGACTCAGATGATATTCAAAATGTTAATCCTGATGTTGACCCAATAAGAGATCTTGAGATCATTGAAACTGAGATGATGCTAGCTGATTTAGAATCTATTCAAAAAAGACTTGAAAAAAATAATAAGAAAAATGTAGACGAAGATCAGATAAAGATTTTAGAAATTGCATTAGACTGTATTAATAATGATAAAGATATATCAATATTAAAATCTCAATTTGATACCAAACAACTTAATCAAAGTGGTCTTTTATCAATAAAACCAAAGATTTTTGTTTGCAATGTAGATGAACAAAGTGTCCAGGGGGGAAATAAATATACTAAAGACTTTATTGAAAAATTTGGAAAAGATAACACTCTGATTGTTTCTGCGGACATAGAGAACCAAATAAATGAATTAGCAGATGATGAAAAAAAAAATTATATGGATATGATTGGTTTAAAAGATACAGGTTTAAGTATGTTAATTCAAAAAGGCTATAAAATATTAGAACTTGATACGTATTTTACTTCTGGACCTGAAGAAACAAGGGCTTGGACTATACGAAAAAACTGCACTGCTCCTAAAGCTGCAGGCGAAATTCATACAGATTTTGAAAAAGGTTTCATTAGAGCTGAAACTATATCTTATGAAGATTTTGTTGCTAATGATGGATGGGTAAATTCTAAAACTAATGGAAAAATGAGATTAGAAGGTAAAGAATATATTGTTAAAGATGGAGATGTATTAAACTTCAGATTCAACACGTGACCAGATTCTTTTCATACTAAAATAAACTAAAACAGTCAAAATAATTAAATAAACAATCGCTTTAAAGCCCATCTGGTGTCGAGATTCTAAATGAGGTTCAGCTGACCACATTAAAAAGGTCGTTACATCTTTTGACATCTGTTCTACTGTTGCATTTGTTCCATCACCATACTCTACTAATCCATCTGATAATGGAGCAGCCATTCTAATTTTGTTACCATACATATATTTGTTGTAGTAAACTCCATCATCTAAAGACACGTTGCTAGGAGCTTCTTCATATCCTTGTAATAAGGAATAGATATAGTCAACTCCACCTCCTCTAGCTTTTACTAAAACAGACATGTCTGGAGGGTATGCACCACCATTTGCCGCTTGGGCAGCTTTTACATTGTCATATGGCATTACAAATTTATCAGATAATTTACCTGGTCTTGTAAACATTTCACCATCTGAATTTGGACCATCAGTTACTTCAAATGAAGCTGCTATAGCTTTAGCCTGAGCTTCAGAGAATTCTGGCCCTCCAGGCTCTGCTAAATTTCTATAACTTAAATACTTCATCGAATGACATGAGGCACATACTTCAGTATAAACTTGATAACCTCTTTGAAGAGAAGCTCTATCAAATTTTCCAAATAGACCCTTAAAACTCCAGTCAGTTTTTAGATATTCTACTTTTTCAGCGGCAAAAGAAAATGAATTTGAAGTAATAATTAAGATTATTATAGAAAATAATTTAAGTAAATTTTTCACCTTATTCTATTTTACTTTCTTTATTTCTGGCGGCAGCTAGATTTGGTGAACCACCTAGAACAGGTTCAGTAATACTTAGAGGCACTGGTAAAGTTTTTTCTTTAAAGCCTAAAACAGGAAGAATAACTAAAAAATGCAAGAAGTAATACGCTGTTGCAATTCGTGCTACCAACAAGTAAAGTCCTTCAGCTGGCATCGCACCCACATAGCCAAGTATCAAAACATCTGCAACTAGTATCCAGTAAAATTGTTTATATAATGGTCTAAATACTGCTGATCTTATTTTTGAGGTATCTAACCAAGGTAAGACAGCTAAAATTAATATTGCAGATAACATAGCCACAACTCCTAGCAATTTATCAGGAACTGATCTTAATATTGCATAAAAAGGTAGCAAATACCATTCAGGAACAATATGTGCAGGTGTTACCATTGGGTTGGCCTCTATATAATTGTCTGCATGTCCTAAAATATTTGGTGCATAAAATACAAAGAAGGCAAAAACAATCATGAACATTAGTAAAGCAAAACCATCTTTAATTACGATGTAAGGATGGAAAGGCACAGTGTCTTTAGATGGTTTTTTGATATCTATTCCAACTGGATTGTTGTTACCAGGAACATGTAAAGCCCATATGTGTAAAACAACTAATCCTAAAATTAAAAATGGAATTAAATAGTGCAAAGTAAAAAATCTAGTTAATGTAGGGTTATCAACTGAATAACCACCCCATAACCAAGTAACTATTCCCTCACCTACCAGAGGAATAGCACTAAACAAATTTGTAATAACTGTTGCTCCCCAAAAACTCATTTGACCCCATGGCAACACATAACCCATAAAGGCTGCAGCCATCATTAATAAATAAATTATTATTCCTAAAATCCATATTATTTCTCTTGGAGATTTATAAGAGCCATAAAACAAAGATCTAAATATATGAATATAAACAGCTAAGAAAAACATTGAAGCGCCGTTTGCATGAATATATCTAATTAACCAACCATAGTTAACATCACGCATGATGTGCTCTACACTTTCAAAAGCCATATCAGCATGAGCAATATAATGCATTGCAAGAGTTAATCCTGTTACAATTTGAGTGATTAAACAAAAAGTTAAAATTCCACCAAATGTCCACCAATAGTTTAAATTTTTAGGTGTTGGGTAATCTGTTAAATGATTTGCAAGAGTTAATAGTGGCAACCTATCATTGAACCACTGTCCTGCTTTCGATTTTGGTCTGTAATCATGGTCACTCATTTTTTCTTTTCTCTTTTTTCTCTATCCAATTTTAATTGTATTGGCGTTAACAAATTCGTATTTGGGAACTTCCATATTCCAAGGTGCTGGTCCTTTTCTAATTCTTCCAGAAGTATCATAATGAGATCCATGGCATGGACAGAACCAACCATTATAATCACCTTTATCATTTAGAGGCACACATCCAAGGTGAGTACATACACCTAACATAACAAGCCACTCAGGGTTTTTTGCTCTATCTTCATCTTTTTCAGGATGAATTAAATCCTCCATCTTCACAGATCTTGCCTCATCAATTTCTTCTTGAGTTCTTCTTCTTATAAATACTGGTTTCCCTCTCCATAAAACAGTCAATGTATTTCCAGGTGTTAATGAACTTACATCAACCTCTGTACTAGCTAGTGCTTTAACAGAAGCATCTGGATTCATTTGATCTATCATTGGCCACACTACTGCAGCGGCACCAACAGCACCTACAGCAGTGGTAGCTGTAAATAAAAAATCTCTTCTTTTTGTTTTTTTTTCAGACACTTTTAGTTGCTTTAATTATTATCTCTTTTTGATTTAAAATAGTTAATATACGAATTCATATAATATAAAATAATTATTTTACTACTGAAAGAATGACACAGAATTCAACAATTTTAGGACCCAAAATAGCTTTGTATGAGCCTGATATACCTCAGAATACAGCTGCAATCATTAGAACCTGTGCTTGTTTGGGTGCTAAATTAGAAATAATTGAACCATGTGGCTTTCTATTATCAGACAAACGTTTTAAAAGAGTGGTTATGGACTATATGGACTATAGTCAAATAGAGTTTTATCAAAGTTCTGAAAAATTTTTTGAAGCAAAAAAGAAACAGAGAGTCGTATTGATGACAACTAAGGCTTCAATAAATTATACTAAATTTAAATTTAAGCCTGATGATACTATTTTGTTTGGAAGAGAAAGTGCTGGGGTACCCGGAAAGGTTCATAAAATGATCAAAAATCGTTTAAAAATACCAATGAATAATCAAGTAAGATCTCTTAATATTGCGTCGTCTGTTGCCATTGTTTTGGCAGAAAGTTTGCGTCAAATAGAATTAATATAAAATGGATATTTCAATCAAAAAAGACTTAGCGAGTAATTGGTTTAAGCTATTACAAAATGCAATATGTGACGACATTTTAAAAATTGAAAAAAACAAAGTAAATTTTCAATCAACTTCTTGGAATAGAAACATTAAAAAAGATGAGGGTGGTGGTGAATATAGAATTCTTAAAAATGGAAAAGTTTTTGAAAAAGTAGGAGTAAATTTTTCAAAAGTTTATGGAAAATTTCCTAAGCAATTTCAAAAGAATATACCGGGCGCAAGTAAAGATCCTAGATTTTGGGCATCAGGAATATCAATAGTTATGCACATGCAAAATCCCCATATTCCTGCAATGCATTTTAATACCAGATTTATTTGTACAACAAAGAATTGGTTTGGTGGAGGTATGGATGTAACCCCAGCAATAAAGGATAAAAAAGAGAAGAAAAACTTTCATAAAATATTAAAAGCAATGTGTGATAGACATAATAAAAATTATTATAAAAAATATAAAAAGTGGTGTGATGAATATTTTTATCTACCTCACAGAAAAGAAGCAAGAGGTATAGGTGGAATCTTTTTTGACTATAAAAATGATAATTTTGAAAATGACTTTAAATTTGTCAGAGATGTTGGTGTTACATTTCAAATACTATTTAATGAAATAATTAAAAAAAAAATAAAAAGAAAATGGACTTTAAAAGACAAAGAGTTTCAGTATATTAAAAGAGGTCGATACACAGAATTTAATTTGCTCTATGATAGAGGAACAAAATTTGGGCTACAAACTGGTGGTAATGTTGAAGGAATTTTAATGTCATTACCTCCGATTGCAAAATGGAAATAAAAAAATGGATAAAGAGCCAATAACATTAAACGGACTAAATAAACTAAAAGAAGAATTAGTTTTTTTAAAAGAAAAAAAAAGACCTGAAATAGTAGCTGCAATTGCTGAAGCAAGATCCCATGGAGACCTTAAAGAAAATGCTGAATATCATGCAGCTAAAGAAGAACAATCTCATAACGAAGGAAGAATAACCGAAATTAACGACATTATTGCAAGAGCAAATGTTATTGATGTTACAAAACTAAATAATGAAGGAAAAGTAATTTTTGGATCTACAGTTTATTTAGAAGATTTAGATACCGGTGAAAAAATTAATTATAAAATTGTTGGAAGAGATGAGGCAGATTTAAAACAAAAACTAATTTTCTTTCAATCACCAATTGGTAAAGGTTTGATTGGAAAAAATAAAAGTGATTTAGTTGAAATAAATACACCCTCTGGTGTAAAAAATTTTGAAATTAAAGACGTTAAATATATTTAACTTTTAACTATTTGCTGTACTTGCTTATCTGAAATTTGAAATCCGTTTTGAACCCAAATTTCTTCTATTTTTTTTAATTTATTACCTAATGTTTTACCCTCTGGAATTTGAAATTTAGACATTAGTAGATCAGCCCCTATTGGCAAAGTTGGAATTACTTTCTCTTTATAATTAACTAATAGTTTGATTAGTTTTTTATCTACTTTGTTTGATGTAAAAATTTTAAAATTAATTATATCTATTACAGCCTGTCGCCCATTAAAATAAAAAAATTTATTCAAATTTTTCTCTGTAAAGTTGTTTAGAGTTACTTTTTCTCTATAAAAAAGATCTATCAATTTTAGTCTTTTCTTATCTTTGCTAGATATTTTAAATTTATAAAGAAAATAATCGGTATTATCAGTCCCATCGATCACTAAAAGCGCAATTAAGAATATAAAATCAATTTTTAAAAAATTCTCTACAGCATAAGAATTTTGTTTTTTAAAATTTTTAATATTCTTTAATTGAGGGAAAATTATTTCTAATAGCTCTAAACTTTCTTTATCTTGAAACAGTTTTAAAAATCCATTTGAACCCGTTATTTTTTTTAGTTCATCTATTAACCTTTCAGATGATATATTTGAAATTCCATCAATATTTTTTTTTATATTTTTTATTATTTCTGGCTGGTGCTTATGATTTGAGTAATTTAAATAAAATCTTAAATACCTCAAAATTCGTAAATAATCCTCTTGAATTCTTTTTTCCGCATCGCCAATAAAATTAATATACCCCTCCTCCAAATCTTTTTTACCGTTAAATGGATCAAATAAATTACCATCGCCATCCGCATAAATTGAATTGATAGTAAAATCTCTTCTAGAAGCATCTTCCTTCCAATCTAAAGAGAATTCTACCTCAGCATGCCTTCCATCAGTAGAGACGTCTTTCCTTAAAGAAGTAATTTCATATTTATATTCGTCAATTATTGCAGTTATAGTTCCGTGTTCAATTCCTGTTTCGTAATAACTTATTTGTTTGTTTTTAAGAGCCTCACAAACTTCCAGAGGCGTTAAATTTGTTGCTAGGTCAATATCATCAACATTTTCTTTTTTTATCACTTTTCTTACACACCCACCCACATATCTGATTTCACTTTTCTCTGAAAAATTATTAATTGCTTCAAAAATTTTATTTGCTGGTGTTGTTAAAGTAATTTGTTTTAAATTTTGACTGATATAATCAAGATTTTTTGATCGGGAAAAAAATTTATCTAAAAAAATTTTCATAAATGGCTGGGGCGCTAGGATTCGAACCTAGGATGCAGGTACCAAAAACCCGTGCCTTACCGCTTGGCTACGCCCCAATACTAGCTTCCTATAACATAAAAATATAAAATTCATATAGTTTTTGCTGTAACACACCAATAATTTTTATATTTTCTTTTAAATTTAGCTTTTGCTAATTTACAACTCTTTAATGAATTATAATAGGCAGCAATTGTTGATCCTGAACCAGTCATTCTTACAAATAATGGATTATTTATACTTTCTAAGAACAACTTTATTTTTTTAAGTTTTGGATATTTTTTGAGTGCTATTGTTTCTAGGGCATTTTGTTGATCAATCAAATATTTTACTCCAAACATGTTTTTTTTAGGTTTGTTATATTTTGATTTTGTATACTTTCGAACAGCTGAGTATATTTTTTTTGTTGAGCACCCAAAATCGGGCTTTACTAAAGTAGAGTAATATTTTGGAGTATTATAAATCTTTTTTATTCTACCACCTGATGACAACACACAGCTGGATGAAATGGTTCCTAAAATAACATCGGAACCAACCAATTCACAGATACTTCGGATTTTTTTATGATTAACATTAATAATTTTTTTTTTAATCAGAAAATTAAACACACTAGCTGCATTCATCGATCCCCCACCTAACCCAGCTTGCTGGGGAATTAATTTTTTAATTTTAACTTTGAATTTTTTATTTTTTAATAAATTTTCTTCATCTAGTATTTGAAATAATTTTTGAACAGTATTTTTATTTCCAATATTTTTTGAAAACTTTCCATAAAAGGAAATATGGTGTTTTTTTCCATTATGTTGATTTATTGAAATAACATCATGTAGATCTATGAAACCAATTATGCTTTCAATTTTATGTAAAACTTTTTTTTTTCCTGTAATATTTAGTGCAAGATTTAACTTTGCATTAGATTTAATTTTGTTAATTTTCATTTAGGAATTTTTAAGACCCTCAATTACTTTAATATTGATTTTTTCTATCATATCGTCTTCGGTATCATCAAAAGTTAATACGTTACTCCAAAAATATCTTGCTTGAATTTTTCGATTTAATTTCCATAAAATGTCTCCATAATGATCATTCACGATTGGGTCATCTGGCATTAATTCTACAGCTCTTTTTAAATATTTTTCTGCCTCTACATAATCCTCTATTAAAAAATATGCCCATCCAATTGAATCAATAATATATGGATCATTGCTTTTTAAATCATATGCTGTTTTCAACATATCCATCGCTTCATTAATTTTATAATCACGTTCTAACCAAGAGTATGCAAGGTAATTTAAAATATATGCATCACTAGGATCAATTCTAAGTGCTTGCAGTAAATCTTCATCTGACTTTTGATAATTACCCATTCTTTCATAGCTGCCACCTCTACGATACAATACATCTGATTTAATAAGTGAATTGTCATCCAGTGTTAAAATAATTTCCGTATAACGATCTATTGCCTTTTCATAATTTTTAGAATTTTTATAAAAATTGGCTAAGTCAAAAACCATTTTTATATTAGGATTTTCAATTTTATTAAATTTCGAATCTATGAATTTAATTCCATTTTCATAATCCTGCTCTTGAATTATTATTTGAGCTTCTTTTTTTATTCTAAACCAATAATAAAATTCATCTTCTTTTTTAAACTTTTTTAAGATCCTTTGTACTTTATCAAATTCATCATTAAGATAAAAATTTTCTGCAAGCAATGACAGATTAAATTCGAACTTAGGATTTAAATAATTCGATAAATTTAAATAAAAATTTGATTTTTCAAAATTGTCCTGAGAAGAATAAAGATTGGAGATTAAAAATAAAAACTCACTTATAAGGTTATTATGATCTTTGCATGAAAAAATTTTTTCAAATTTATCGAATTTTTCTTTGTCTACCCAACTTTTACTTTGTGAAAGTAAGAGTGTTGAATTTATATAATCAATTTGTTCTACAGCTAATCTTGCCTCATTTATTTTTTTGTTTTCAATTAAATAATTAAGATAAAAGAAAATATATCTTGAATAATCACCTTGTGGATTGTTAATTAAATTTAAAAAGTAAGATGATGTTTTTTTGTCATCTAGATAACAGTATTGAAATGCTCTGGCAATTAAAGATATGTTTCCAAAATTTTTTTTATTATTTAAAATTTTTTTATTTCTAAATGTATGAATGTACTGATTAAGTATCTCAAATATAACCAAGGTTATTCTATCCTCATCTTGAAATTTTAAACTTTGTGTTAAATATTCATCAGCTTTTTTAAAATTATTTTTCTTTAAACTGTCAATTATTAAAATTATATAAGCGTCATAAAAATCCGAGTTAGATTTATTTTCGTTATTATTTAAAACGTTAATTGCTTGAGGTACTTTGTTATCCAAGACTAAGGAATTAACATACCTTTTTAAATAACTGTCATGTTTGTTTATTAATACTTTGGTTAGGTTAAAAAATTTTAAAGCTTCAGAATTATCTCTATTTTCAAATGCAACAATTCCAGAAAAGTAATTTGATAAATCTCTTGAGTTGAAATCATTAAAAGTAGTACTTTTCGAATACAAAGGTGTCTGATAAGATATGAATATTATTAGTACTAATTTTAAAAATTTTAGGAACATATGACCATAATATGACTAAAAAAGTGATAAATCAAAATACCAAATTAAACCAAGAACTAATTAATAAAATTGAGCCAAAATTTATATTCGCTGATAAGCCAATAAATAGATTTAATATTTTAGAAACGAACAATGACACCTTGCAAATTAATAAAGAGAAATTACTAAAAGATTTAAAAGATCAAATAAATTCAATTGAAAATTGTAAATTGAAAGAAAATTCAAATAAAATTATTTTAGGTGAGGGAAATATAAATAGTCCTTTAATGTTAATTGGAGAATCTCCTGGGGCTGAAGAGGAAAAATTGGGTGCCCCATTTAGAGGTGATGTTGGCGAACTTCTTAACAAAATGCTTATAGCCATCAACATTAAGAGACAAAATATTTACACTAGTTATGCAATCAATTTTAGACCACCTGATGACAGAAAACCAACCTCAACAGAAATTAAAAGATACTCAGTATTTTTGAAGCAGCATATATCAATTATAAACCCAAAGATTATTGTTTTGATGGGTAGTTCGGCAATGGAAGCTGTAACAGGAATAAGTGAAAAAATAACTACTGAAAGGGGGCATTGGAAGGAAGTGATTTTAAAAAACAAAACATTCCCTTTAATGATAACTTTTAATCCATCTTATTTAATCCGTTTTACAGAAAATAAAAAACACTCATGGGAAGATTTAAAGAAAATTAGAGACAAAATCAAAGATCTGAAGTTAAAAATTTGATGAAGATAATTGCTGGGGTTGATGAAGTTGGTAGAGGAAGTTTAATTGGGCCTGTTTATGCTTCAGCAGTGATTTTAAAAAAATCAATTAATACAAAGTTATTAAAAGATTCAAAATCATTAAGTAAAAAAGAGAGAGAGTATCTATGTACATATATAAAGAAAAATTCTACTTGGTCCATAGGCAAAGCTTCTGTCAAGGAAATAGAAAAGCTGAATATACTACAAGCAAGTTTGCTGGCTATGAAAAGAGCCATCAAAAAACTTAAGAAAAAACCAACACACGTTTTGATTGATGGAAACAAAACTCCAGAATTAGAAAATTATAATTTAAAATCAGTTATTAAAGGAGATAAAAAAATCCCATCTATTTCGGCAGCTTCTATAATTGCAAAAGTATCAAGAGATAAGTTTATAACCACATTATCAAAAAAAAATAAAGGTTATGATTGGGATAAAAACTTTGGGTACGGAACAAAACAGCACTTAAAAGCTTTAAAAAAATTAGGTGTTACTAAACATCATAGAAAAACTTTTTCACCTATATCTAAAATAAATTAACACTACATCTAGTTACCTTCTAACTTAGAAACACTAATCGAATCCAAATTTTTCAATCTCAGGTTGACCGAAGAATCCATTTGGAGTCTAATTAATTTTTACAAATGAAAACTGATTTCAAAAATAAAATAATTAATGGAGATAGTCTCGAAGAATTAAAAAAAATTCCACGTGAAACTTTTAATTTAATTTTTGCTGATCCTCCTTACAACTTACAATTAAAAAGTGAATTAACTAGACCCGATAGATCAAAGGTTAGTGCAGTAAATGATAAGTGGGATCAATTTGAAAATTTTAAAAAATATGATGATTTCACTTATGAATGGCTTAGTGAATGTAAAAGAATTTTAAAAAAAGATGGAGCAATTTGGGTTATAGGAAGTTACCATAATATTTTTAGAGTTGGTACAGCAATCCAAAATTTAGGTTTCTGGATTTTAAACGATGTCATTTGGAATAAAAACAATCCAATGCCAAACTTTAGAGGGACACGTTTTACTAACGCTCATGAAACTTTAATATGGGCTTCTAAAAGTGAAAAATCAAAATACACATTCAATTATCAATCTTTAAAATGTTTAAATGATGATTTGCAAATGAGATCTAATTGGGATCTTCCAATATGCAATGGTTCTGAAAGACTTAAAAAGGATGGAAAAAAAATTCACTCTACACAAAAACCAGAAGCACTATTACATAGAATTTTACTAGCTACATCTAATAAAAATGACCTCATACTTGATCCTTTTTTAGGATCAGGAACAACAGCTACAGTAGCAAAAAAATTAGGAAGAAATTATTTTGGAATAGAAAAAGAAAAAAATTATTTTAAAGCTGCTGAGCAACGCTTAAAAGCTACAAAGCCTATTGAAGATGATTTATTAGATACACTAAAAAATAATAGATCAAAACCAAGAATTCCTTTTGGTTCATTAGTTGAGCTTGGAATAATTAAACCTGGAACTAATATTTTTGATAATAAGAAAAAAATAACAGCCAGAATTATGGCTGATGGTAGTATAAAACATAATCAAGCAGAGGGTTCCATACACAAAGTTGCAGCTACTATTTTAGGAGCTGAAAGTTGCAATGGATGGACTTTTTGGCACTGTGATATAAATGGACGAATTTATCCTATTGATTATTTAAGACAAAGATTAATTTCTAAAAATTAACTTTTATAAATTTTACCTAAATAACTTTGTAAAAAGTTTTTATTATTAGTTAAAAGTTTTAAAAAAATATTTCTAAATATTATCATAATTGGATTTGATAAATGGAAGGCAAATTGATTGAAATTAGATCTGCTCTTAATCATTTTTACTCTTTTTAATCTGATATCATAAAAATTATTATTATTTATTAAACATTCATATAATTCATTAGCTCCCTCAATTGATTGGGATGCTCCCTGCGCAAATGAAGGTGAAAAAGCAAAAAATGCATCTCCTACAAGGAATATATTTTTTGGAGGATTATATAGATTTTTACTTACAAATATTGGAAATAATTTAATATTTTGAAGACTTTGCAAAAAACTTTGAGAAACTTTTTGAGATAATTTAAATTTAATATTTTTTATAAAAGAACTCTCGGTAAAAAGATTATATTTCTCTTGCTCATTTGAATTTAATTTATGTTTTAAAATGCCAATAAAATTTAAATTTTTATCATTATTAATTGGATAAACAACATAATGAAAATTCGGTCCTAAAAACAAAGAAATATTTTCTTCATTTATATTTTGAAGATTTTCTCTCGATATGCTACCTCTAATAGCAATCATATCATTGTAAATTGGTTTTGATTTATTGGTTGAAATTAATAACTTCCCCTTAGAAAACACACCGTCTGAAATAATTAAATAATCACAAGTTATTTTTTTTTTATCAAATATTAATTTTATTGAGTCTTTGTCATAATCAATCTGTTCAATACTGTGGTTATATTTAATTATATCTCCTTCCAGTTGTTTTTTTAAAAATTGAAGTAATTTTGATCTTTTCAAAGTTGTGTATTTACAATCTTCAGAATTAAATTTTGAAATATCTAGGTCACAAATTTTTTGTGAATTTTTAATTTCATAAAAATCAATTTTTTTTGGGTTAAATTTTTCTTCTTTAGTGAGAGAAGTGAAGCCTATTTTGTTTAAAAGCTTTACGCTATTTACCGAAAGTTGAATTCCATAGCCTTCATCTATTTCTATTGAATTTCTTTTTTCATAAATCGTAACCTGATAATCCTTATGATCTTTAAATAAATTGGCAATATACAAACCAGAAATTCCAGCACCAATTATTGCTATTTTTTTCATTTATGACTTTCTAAAAATTTTACAATCTTTTTTGTAAATGTTGGCAGTGTATAATTTTGAAGCTTTGTTGGATCAATCCAATAATTATTTTTATTTAAATTATATTTATTTTTGAATTCGATTTTAATATTCATACTCATATTAGACATTTTAAAATTCAAATCTTGAT
>CACGGJ010000003.1 GCA_902572515.1 uncultured Pelagibacteraceae bacterium
CTTCCTCAGGAAGTTTTCTCATTGGTGACCTTAATGGAAAAGCAAGATTTTCATAAACAGTATAATGAGGATAAAGAGAGTACTGTTGAAAAACAAAAGTCACATCTCTTGAAGCAGGTTGATCATGAGTTATATTTTCATCATTAAATAATACATCTCCAGAATCAATTTTTTCTAAACCGGCTATACATCTAAGTGTTGTAGTTTTTCCGGCACCAGATGGACCTAGTAATACAAAAAATTGACCATCTTCAATTGTGAGATTTATATCCTCCAAAGCTTTAATTTTTTTATTATAAGTTTTAAATAATTTTTTTAATTCTACTTTTGCCATTATTTTATAAACTCGCTGTTTAAAGATTTATCTGTTTCACCGTCAAAAATAATTATATTATTATTTAATGGTTTAACCTGCACATTTTCATTCAATTTAGCGTTAACAGAAATATCTGTTTTAACTTTAATTTCACCTAAACTTGTTTTAATGGTAATTATTTTTCTTGATCCTAAATACTCAACTCCAAAAACTGAACCTTTGAGACCTTCATTATTGCTAAGAGTTAAATTTTCTGGACGTATACCAAAGAAATTTTTACTTCCTTTTGACTCTTCAAGTTGTTTGGGAATATTAAATTTAGTTCCTTCTATGTTTACAAAAGATTGATCTTTAGAAATTCCTTCATCAACTTCAAAAAAGTTCATACCTGGAGATCCTATAAATGAGGCTACAAATTTAGTTTTAGGTTTGTTATAAATAATGTTAGGCTCATCAGCTTGTAATATTTCACCACCGTCCATAACTGCAATTCGGTCAGCTAATGACATTGCTTCTAACTGATCATGAGTTACATAAACTGTAGTTGCCCCTATATCTAAATGTAGTTTTTTTAATTCTAGACACATTAATTCTCTAAATTCAGCATCCAAAGTTCCCAATGGTTCGTCCATTAAAAATGCTTTTGGTCTTCTAACTAGCGCTCTACCTAAAGCTACCCTTTGTCTATCTCCACCCGAAAGAGAGGAAATGTTAGAATTTAAAATATGATCGATTCTTAAAAGTTTTGCTGCTTCTTCAACTCTATTTTTGATATCACTTTTTTTATAACCTTGCATTTTTAGAGGAAATGATAAGTTGTTTCTTACATTCATGTGTGGATAGAGGGCAAATAATTGAAAAACAAAAGCAATATCTCTTTCTGATGCTCTTAACATTCCAACCTCTTCATCTCCAAGATATATCTCACCAGATGTGGGTAATTCCAATCCTGCAATCATTCGAAGTGTTGTAGTCTTT
Organism: uncultured Pelagibacteraceae bacterium; assembly: GCA_902572515.1. GTDB lineage: Bacteria > Pseudomonadota > Alphaproteobacteria > Pelagibacterales > Pelagibacteraceae > Pelagibacter. Next base: position 1,295 of record CACGGJ010000003.1, read on the forward strand.
CCACAACCAGAGGGTCCAAGTAAAACAAAGAACTCTTTATCATTAATCGTTAAATTAGAATTTTTAACTGCAGTAAAATCACCAAATGATTTTTGTAAATTTACAATTTTAATTTGAGACATATTAATCCGGAAAGTGACTTGTGATTATGAAACCTATAGTTCCTACTAAAATTACAATAAAGGAATAAGTAAACATCCACATTGCAAATGGTTGTAACAACATGAAAACTCCAATTAAAATTAATATTGTTGATAAGTTTTCCCAGTAAACTCTTCTAAATATTTTTCTCATTAATGACTTTTCTTCTTGCATTATTTTCTTACTGCTCCAAAGGTGATACCTCTTAAAAGATGTTTTCTTAAAATTATTGTAAAAATCATAACAGGTAATAGAAATAAAGTTGTTCCCGCGCCAATTGCTGGCCAATCAAGACCACCTTCACCAATGATTGTAGGAATAAATGGTGGAGCTGTTTGTGCATTGAATTGAGTTAGCAAAACAGCAAAAGCGTATTCATTCCATGAAAAAATCATACAAAAAATTGCCGTTGCAGCTATACCAGTCATTGCTTGTGGAAGAACAACTTTAAAGAAAGCTTGAAGTCTAGAATATCCATCGATCATAGCTGCTTCTTCATATTCTTTAGGAATTTCATCCATAAATCCTTTTAATAACCATACTGCTAAACTTAAGTTTACAACGGTATACAATATGATCATACCAAGGTGAGTATCCCCAAGACCTAATTTTCTATACATAATAAATATAGGAACAGCTACTGCTATTGGGGGAAACATTCTGGTCGAAAGAATAAAAAATAATAAATCATCTTTTAAAGGAACTCTAAACCTTGAAAATGCATATGCAGCCAATGCTCCTAAAAATACAGATGCAAAAGTTGAACCAAAACCGATTATCATTGAATTTGAGTATCTGCCCAAAAATTTAGATGGTCCTGTTATAACCATCTCTCTACTTCTAACAAGTTCTTCATACCAATTATCTGGGGGAGGTAATGAGTCAAGGTATTCTTGTGACTGTCTTGACCTATTTGTAAATAAGTTAACATATCCCTCTAGTGATGGTTCAAACAAAACTTCGGGTGGATATGAAATAGCACTATCAACATTTTTAAAACTTGTCATTACCATCCAAGATATTGGTATCAAAGTAATTACAGCGTAAACTATGATAATAGCAGCAGCCATTTTTTTTGAAAAAGACGAAGGTTCCAAATATGATCTAGAAGTATCCATCAGCGTTCCTTTATTTTGTTCATTACTTTTACGTAGACATTTCCGAAACCAAATATGGTAACAAAAAGAATAACAGCAAATGCGGAGCTGTAACCTGTTTTCCATTTTTCAAATGCTTCTCTTTTTAAGTTAATTGAAGCAAGCTCTGTTGCAGAGCCAGGACCACCAGAGGTTAGCTCAACAACCATGTCAAACATTTTGAAATTCTCAATCCCTCTAAAAAGCAGAGCTAATAATAAAAATGGTAAAACGGAAGGCAAAGTAATATATATAAATTGCTGCCATTTACTTGCTCTATCAACCTCTGCAGCTTCATATAAATAATTTGGAACAGATCTTAGACCAGCTAAGCAAATTAACATTGTAAAAGGTGTCCACATCCATGTATCAACAATAACAATAGCCCAAGGAGCAAGCGTACTTGAACCAATCATGTCAAAGCTTCCTAAATCATAGAAAAAATTAACCACGTAATTAAATAGACCTACTTGAGGATTATAAAGATAAGTCCAAAATACACCTACTACAGCAGGTGATAACATCATGGGCAAAACAATTAATGTGGTTAGTAGTTCATTACCTTTAAATTTCCTGTTAAGAAGTAAAGCTAAACCCAAACCTATAATTGCTTGGAGCAATAAAGTCCAAAACATAAAGCTTGCAGTAACTTGCATTTTTTCCCATATGGCTTCTTTATTAAGAACTTTAATATAATTTTTTAAACCAACAAACTGAGGTTCTCTTCCAATTTTATTTGCGTAAAAATTTGTAAAAGACATTTTGATTGCATAGACCAATGGATAAATATTTATAGCCAGTAGCAGAAGTACGGTTGGTCCAATAAAAAGCCAACCTACAGCTTTATCAGAAAGTCCCTTGAATTTTTTTTTTACGCTCATATGAATTTTTTTATAAAAAAAGGGGAGGCTTGACCCCCCCTAATTTTTAATTTTTTAAAGTATTAATGTTAAAGTTTTCCGTCTGCTTCGAATACTTCAACCCACTCTTCGATAATTTTATCTAGAGCGCCTTTAGCAGTTCCTTTTCCATTAACAACATAGTCATGAATTGCTTCTTGCATAGGAAGCATTAACTCTACGAAAGTTGGTTCTTGCCAAAAATCTTTGACAATTCCCATTGAGTCCAAGAATCCTTGTGCATAAACAGTTGATGTTGGAAATGATGGTGAATTTAAAACATCATTATGACATGAGTATCCACCTAGATCCCACCATTTTTGTTGTACATCTGGTCTTGCAAACCATTTGATATATTCAAGAGCAAGATCTTGTTTGTCTGAGTATTTAACAACAGATATCCCTTGACCACCTAATGTTGCAGCTGCAACATTTTGTTTTGGATTTGCAAAGAAGCCACTAACTCTTCCGTCACTATCTTCTTTAGAAACACCCGGCCAAAAAGCATACCAATTCATTTGGAATGCAACTTGTCCTGATTTGTAAGCATCTAAGTTTGCAACCATGTAGGCATCAGAGTGTCCTGGAGGTGCGCAGTCTTCATATAACTTTCTGTAAAACTCAACTGCTTCTACAGCTTGTGGTGAATTGAAATATCCTTCCATATCGTATGGCTTGTTAGGATTTTCATATTCCATACCCCACGCATACATAGCAGCTGTAACACCCATTGTTATACCTTCTGATCCACGCTCTGTGTTAATTGCAGCCCCATATCTTTTTTGACCATCAATTTCTCTTCCTTGGAAGAACTTACACATATCATGTAATTGATTCCAGTTTGCTGGAACCCCTAGATCATATCCGTGTTTCTTTTTAAACTCAGATTTAAGTTCTGGTCTATCAAACCAGTCCTTTCTGTAAGCCCAAGCTAATGCATCTCCCATAGCAGGTAATGCATAATAGTTTTTACTACCTTTAGGCCAAGTTGAGTAGGCATAAACAGTAGCTGGTGAGAAATCACTCATTGAAATTCCCTCTTTATCAAAGAAGTCGTTCAACTTAACGTAATGTCCATATACTGCCCCAGCACCAATCCACTGAGAGTCACCTATTAAAAGGTCAAATGTTTTACCTTTGTTGTTAAGCTCATTTAACATACGGTCGGCAAAATTTGGCCAAGGCACAAACTCAAAATTAACTTCTATTCCAGTTTCTGCAGTAAATTCTTTAGTTAATTCTTGTAAAGCATTAGCAGGGTCCCAAGCGGCCCATCCTAAAGTAATAGATTTAGCGTTTGAATTTACAGAGAATGAAAATAGAGAAACAAACAATAAAATCATTATTTTTTTCATTTTATCTCCTCTTAGTTTATTTTTCTTAAGAATAGTCTACCCAAGATGAGTTGTGCCTGCTAGTATTTTTTTTATATAAAAAAAATTGTTGATAAACTTAAATAGAGGGGGGGAAATTATGAACAATATAAAAGGCCCTGCAATTTTCCTAGCACAATTTGTAGGTGAAGATGCACCGTTTAATTCCTTAGATAACATTTGTAAGTGGGCATCTTCTTTAGGTTACAAAGGTGTGCAAATTCCAAGTTGGGATGGTAGATTAATTGATTTAAAGAAAGCATCTAAAAGCAAAGATTATTGTGATGAAGTAAAAGGCATAACAAAAAAGCATAATCTCGAGATCACCGAACTATCAACGCATCTTCAAGGGCAATTGGTTGCAGTACATCCAGCATACGACACCGCATTTGATGGATTTGCCGCACCTGAAGTTAGAGGAAATCCAAAAGCAAGACAAGAGTGGGCAGTAAATCAATTGATGATGGCAGCTAAGGCCTCAAAAAATCTTGGACTAGATAGGCATGTTACTTTTTCTGGAGCACTAGCTTGGCCTTATGTTTATCCTTGGCCACAAAGACCTGAAGGACTAATTGAAAACGCATTTAATGAACTTTCTAATCGATGGAAACCAATTCTTGATCAATTCGATCAAAATGGAGTTGATCTTTGTTATGAGATACACCCAGGTGAGGATCTTCACGATGGTATCACATTTGAAATGTTTTTAGAAAAAGTTGGTAATCATAAAAGATGTAATATGCTTTATGATCCTAGTCATTATGTTTTACAGAATTTAGATTACTTGGCTCATATAGATATTTATCATGAAAAAATAAAAATGTTTCATGTTAAAGATGCAGAGTTAAATCCTACTGGAAAACAAGGGGTGTATGGTGGTTTCCAACCTTGGGTTAACAGAGCAGGTCGATTTAGATCTCTTGGCGATGGACAGGTAGATTTTAAATCAATCTTTTCAAAGTTTACCACTTATGGTTATGATGGTTGGGCAGTTCTAGAATGGGAGTGTTGTCTTAAACACCCAGAAGATGGAGCAAGAGAAGGTGCTGAATTTATCAAAAATCATATTATTAACACCACAGAAAAAGCATTTGATGATTTTGCAGGAAGTGGTGCTGATATTGAAGCAAATAAAAAAATGCTGGGTATAAATTAGTGCAAAGAAAAATCCGTATTGGAATGGTCGGTGGAGGAGAAGGCGCTTTTATTGGAGGTGTTCACAGAATAGCCCTAAGACTTGATGGTCATTACGAATTAGTAGCAGGATGTTTTTCATCTAATTTTGACAACTCAAAAGAAACTGGAAGAAAACTTGGATTGTCAAAAGAACGTATCTATGAAACTTATCAAGAAATGGCTGAAAAAGAGTCTACCCGTTCCGATGGGATAGATGTTGTTTCTATAGTAACTCCTAATCACCTACATGTGCCAGTGGCAAAAATTTTTGCGGAAAAAGGCATTCACATTATTTGTGATAAGCCTCTTGCTTTTTCAAGTGAAGAAGCAAACTCTCTTAAAGATATCATAGAAAATAAAAAGATAATTTTTGCCTTAACACATAATTATACAGGATATCCAATGGTAAGACATGCAAGATCTATGGTTAAAGAAGGTGATCTTGGAAAAATAAGAGTTATACAAGCAGAATACCCTCAAGATTGGTTAACTACGAAAGCTGAGGATACTGGTTTAAAACAAGCTGAGTGGAGAACTGATCCTAAAAGATCTGGAGGAGGAGGTTGCATAGGAGATATTGGAACTCATGCATTTAATCTTATCAGATTTATAACTGAGTTAGAATTGGATGAGCTATCAGCTGACATTCATACTTTTGTGAAAGGTCGAAAACTAGATGATAATGCACAAATCATGCTTAGATTTAAAGGTGGTGCAAAAGGGGCAATATGGTCTAGTCAAGTTGCAGTTGGAAATGAAAATAATCTCAAAATAAGAGTGTATGGTGAAAATGGTGGTTTAGAGTGGAAACAAGAAGATCCAAATTATTTGTATTTTACAAAATTTGGAAAACCCACTGAAAAAATAACAAGAGGTAGCGGTAGCGCAAACAAAGAAGCTAATGACGTTACAAGAATTCCACCAGGTCATCCCGAGGGATATTTGGAAGGTTTTGCAAATATTTATACCGATGTTTCCAAAAGATTAAATGCTCAAATATACAATGAAAAATATAACGAGCTAGATGACTGTTACCCAACTATTTATGATGGTGTTGAAGGGATGAAGTTTATAGAGACTGTTTTAAATTCTAGTAAAAATAACAGTAAATGGACTCAGTTTAATAATTAAAATTAAATTAATTTTGATAAGTCTCTTCTATTTGTTTTAAATGTAGGTAATGGGTATTTAAAAGCATATTTTCTTGGAATACATTTTTCTTTAGCTTTTTCCCAGAGAGCTAGCCATTGTTTAAAATTTTTAATTTTAAGATTTTTTTTATTTTTACTTCTAACATAAAAATTGGGAAGGGGCTCTCTTCCAGATGGTTGTCCAGCAACATTATATCTTAGATCAGCACTTATTCTAAAATCATCTGATCTATTTGGCAAAGAGCAGTGTATTGAATGTTTGTGCAGAAGTATCAGATCACCAATGTTCGCTTCTAAATAAATATGCTTCATATCATCTAATAATTCACTATTTTTTAATTCTACTTGTCCTCTGTATCCTGATATGTGATTTAGTAATCCCATTTTATTGATCTTTTTAACAGTAATCATACATCCATTTTTTTTGGTAGTTTTAGTAAAAGGAATCCATACAGTAACCATGTCAGTTAATTTTTGTCCTCTTGTATTTAATACAGCTGCATCCTGATGCCAAGGTGTTCTTCCACTCAGACCATCATGAATTGATCCTTTTGGTAATTTTTTTTCAGGTTGTTTAATTCTAGTATTTTGAACAGGGTTAGACATTATTTCTTTACCTAAAATTTTTTCTACAACATCCAAAATTTTTTTATTAGTAATTAAATTCCACAATGATTGGGTTGCAAAATAATCGCTATCTCGCTTTACATGATCTCTTGGTAATCTTGTATTAAAATATTGATCAAGATCATAAATATTAAGGTTTGAAATATATGAATATTTTTTTTTAAAATCTAAGTTAAGAATTTTTTTGATCTCTCTTTTTTTTGCATATTTTTGTATAAGACAGTCCATTACAAATTCCATATCATTAAGAATTGGTTTTAAATCTCTGTTAAAGTTAAGTACATTTTTGACGATTAGATAACCGTTCTCGTATAGTTTTTTTTGAAGACTATTTGTCATAACTAAAATTTATTTTATCATTTAGATAATTTCAATGTTTTGGTGCTGTGGTTAAATAGTTTGCATCATGGAAAGAAGTTAGCATTCTTTTTTTTGTACTAATTATATGTGGATAATATGAGACACTTTTGTAATTCCATATAACTGGTTTATTTAATGCATAACTACCATAAATGAAAAAACGTTTTGGGCAATTTCTCTCAATAAACCGCTTAACTCCATGATAGGAATTTGGAGTAGATTGAAAAAAAACAACAGTTCCTTTTTTGGGAGTAAAAGATTTGACTACTTCAAGCTCACTTATTTTCGGAAATCTTCTAAAACTTTTTCTTAAATTTTTTTTTGCTTTTTTTCTATAGATAGTAAGAGAGCCGCCATTTTTTTTTGGTATGTCTGTTAAATAAATTAAGAAATTATATAATCTAGTTATATCATCCCTATGAGGTCTTAATCTATATCCTCCTTTTGATACTGAAAAGTCTATATCTAAATTTACTTTAGGATTAGTGTAATTGTTTCCCAGTATTTTTTTTAATTCAGTAGAGTTTAATTTTTTTTTAATAGTGAACTTTTTAGGATTAAATGATTTTGGTTTATGTAAATTTATCCATGATCCATCTTTAAAATTTTTTGTAAAAAGATTTTCAATTTTTTTGTAAAAAGACTTGCTATTAAATAGTTTAAAAAGCTTTGCAGAGTTTATTGAATTTTTTATATATAAATTAAAATTTTTTGAGCCTTTATTAATTCTGCTTCTACCTCCCATAATCATATCATCAAATGATTTTGAGTTACTGATCTCTTTAATTAATAAATTACAGATATTTTTTGAAACAACGTTGTCTCCAACTAAAACAGGAAAGTTACTTTTGATTTTTTTTAATTTATTTGTACTGAGCATTTAGCTGTACATACCTTCTTTCACTTTAATTATTTTGTACATCAAATCATTTAAAGGCGTTTTAATCCCATGTTTTTTTCCTATTTTTGAAACTGCACCACTAATAAAGTCTATTTCAGTCTTTCTCTTATATTGAACATCAAAAGCCATTGAAGATTTGTTGGTTTGCATAGAATCTACAATTTTATTGAACATAAATAAGCATTCATCTTCTGAAACATTAACTCCATCAGCAAGAGCCACTTCTCTAGTTTCTAAAATTATTTCTTTGCCCAGCCCTCGAGATACCTCGTTTGCTTTATTGTTTATATATAAATCAGTATGATGAAGATCAAAAATTGCAGACAATGGTCCAATTGCTGTTAAAGCAAAAAGCTTCATCCACTTTCTTTTCTTTACATCTTCTGCAGCAATCATTTCAAGATTATGTGCTGTAAAAGTATCTGCTATTTCTTTAATTCGATCAGTAATTCCTCCTTCGTACTCACCGATCCAAGATGGTAGCGAACCATGATTCATTATATGACCTGGTCCTAAAATATTTGAAGCTTGAGTAGTTGTCCCACCAATTACTTTTTCATTACCCACAATGCTTTGAATAATTGCTTCATGACCAATACCATTTTGAAAAGACATAAATACTGTTTTATCTCCTATGATATTTTTAATGCTATTTAATGCAGGCTCTAAAGCTGTAGCTTTACACATAACAATAACAGCATCAACTTTATCTAACGATGATGGATCTAAAGTGGCTTTAACTTTAATTACTCGATCACCACCATGTCCATCCATTTTTAAACCATCTTTATTAATTGCATCTACATGCTCTTTCCAAACATCAATTAAAATTACATTCAAACCTTTTTCGGCAAGCAAACCACCAAACAAGCAACCCATTGCTCCTGCACCAAGAACAGCTACTTTCAAATTTTTATTAATCATCGTTACCTTATTTAAAATTATTTATGTATAGAAATTATATATATTATCTATAGACATTATGCAAAATAAATTATAGCTTATTAACATCATGCAATTAAAAATAGAAAAAGGAACTTTTAAAGATTACTCATTAGAAGATATTTCAGATGCATTAAGAAAAGGATTATCTGAAAATTTCAAAGACGTTGAAATAGAAGTAGTAGAGTGCCCTAATCTTAGAAATTGGGATTGTCCATCAGAAGGAATAAGTGGAAATCAAAAAATAATAGACGTTGGGGGAGAGCCTTATATGCATGATCCAAAATTTATTGGTGCAGAGTTTGACTATCAAGAAATATCCAAAATGATCAACTCTGAAAAATCTTATGCTTTAGGTGCTGGGTCAGGTGCAATGTCATGTTTAGATGGTCACTGTGGAGAATTAGTTATAAATGAAAATTTAATTACTGATGAGTCTAAGTCAATAATAGCAAGAGTAAGCCCAGATAAAAATTGTATTGTTGAAAAGTATTCTGCAAAAAAACACGGTGGACTTGGAAACATTTATTACACAGATGGTAAAAAAGGAAAAGTTATTAAAATAAAAATCAAAGGTAGAAATGGAAAACAAGGTTCTTTGCCCCAAGCAATGAGGTCCTCTTTATCAAAAAATTTAAAAATAAAAGATAATGAACATTTGTCTCTTGCTGGCGTATTTAGAGTATTAAATGGAAAAATAAGGTCCCATGTGCAACCTGATTATAAAGATATTAAACACGAGTATTACGATCCTAAACAAATGAAGTGTGTAAAAGATTTTCTTCAATTTTATGAACCTGTTGGACCAAAATTACAATGTTATACTGTTCTTTGGACGGGTGATCCAACTGGAGGAGAATTAAATCTAAGAGAGTCTGGTGAACATACTCATTTTCATTCTTATGAACATCAAAGAGATGCGGGACATTATCATTTTGATGTTACACCTGAAGAAATAGAATATGAAGGTTATTTTAATACTGCTACAGAGGTACATAGAGTAAATAACATTTATAAAGAGCTACTAAGTAAAAATAGTATTGAATAGAAAACTCAATGAGTTTAAATTTATTTAAATGAAAAGACAGTTCAAGTATCCTAAGCACTTTGAAGAACAAAAAAAAATACCAAAACTTACTCAAAAAAGAATTCAATTAGCAGAAATATCACTTGGTGATTTTGAAGGAAGATTAGCCAATGAATTATTGAATTGGTTTTCTTTAACTCCACAACATTGGATAATGTTGCATATGGTTATGCTCGCTTATTACAAAAATAAATCAATTACTAAAAATCAATTACTTAAAGTGATCGAGAAATCATATTTAACTTCAAATGTTTATATCGATACTGCAATTAAAAAAGGTTATTTTAGAATTATAAGAAATGAGAGAGACAAAAGATCTATATTTATATTACCTTCAGTAATCACCATTAAAACCTTTGAGGAATTTATTGATAGGAGAGATATTCTTTATAAAGGTGTTAAATGAAGAACATCTATACATGGGCTGCTAAACCAGCAAAGCGAACTTTTACTGTAGCCGATCTAAAGGCAGCTAAAGGAAAAAGAAAATTTACACAAGTTACAGCGAATAGTATTGAAGAAGCCGAGGCAGCTGAAAAGGCAGGGTTTGATATGATTATATCAAATGCAAAAAATGTAATTCCTGTAAGAGAAGGTTCAAAAAATTTATTTTTAACAGCTGCTTTAGTATTAAATGAGTTTGTAACTGCAGAGGATATTATGCGTGGAGCTTTTAAAGCATTAGAGAATGGTGCAGATGCAGTTATGACACCAAGAAGTATGGATATAGTTGAAATGCTGGCTAAGGAAGATGTTCCAGTGATGGGGCATTTAGGTTTAGTTCCAAGAAAATCTACTTGGATTGGTGGCTTAAGAGCAGTGGGCAAAACTGCTGATGAAGCATATGAACTATTTCAAAAGTTTAAAAGATTAGAAGATGCAGGTGCTTTTTCGGCTGAGTGTGAAGTCATACCTGAGAATGTAATGGGTGAAATTTCAAAGCGTACAAATATCGTAACTGTTTCTTTGGGCTCAGGTAGAAATGCAGATGTAATGTATTTATTCATGGAAGATATCTGTGGTGATACTGAAAATCCTCCAAGACACTCTAAAGCATATGGAAATTTATTAAAATTAAGAAATGACATAAAAATAGAAAGAATAAAAGCTCTTAAGGCTTTTAAAAAAGATTCAATGACTGGAAAATTTCCAGGAAAGAAACAATCTTCAAATTTAGAAAAAAAACAATTTGAGGAATTTATAAATCAACTTGATTAATAAGCTTTAGACTCTTCTTTTTTTGAAGAACCTTTCATTTTCTCTACAACAGCTTTAGCACCAGCACTTAAAGCTCTCTGATCAGCTCCAATAGTTACAAAGTTAAAACCTTTAGCTATCATTTTTTGTGCATACTCAGGTGTACCATTATGAATACCAGCAAAGATATTGTTTTTCTTTGCATGCTCTAATATTCTTAGTATTTCCGAATAAGCTTTTGTGCTTTCTGCTCTATCAAAGCCAGGTTCTTCTCCTATTGCTAAACTTAAATCAGCTGGCCCAATATATATTCCATCTACACCAGGAGTTGACATAATCTCATCTAATTTTTCTAAAGACTCTTTTGTTTCTATCATTGCTAATTTGAGCATTTCATCATTTGCATGTTTTGCATAATCTGAACCTCCATAGATTAATCCTCTAACGGGACCAAAACTTCTATAACCATGAGGAGGGTACATGCAAGCTCGAACAAATCTTTCTGCTTCTTGTTTATTACTTACCATTGGACATATAATACCATAACAACCTGCGTCTAGAATTTTCATTATTTGACCTGGTTCATTCCAGTTTACCCTAGCTAAGGGAGTTACATCTGTTGTTGAAATTGTTTGAAGCATTGGAAGTGCATTAGTATAATCAACTAAACCATGCTGCATATCAATTGTCAGAGAATCCCATCCTTGGTGAGCCATTACTTCTGCTGAAACAGTACTAGGTATTTGAAGCCAACCATTGATAACAGGTTTCCCTGCTTTCATCATTTCTTTAACTTTATTTTTTCTCATTTTCAGATTTTTAAGCCCATGTGAGTATATTTCACATTTAGATAATCTTTGATTGCACCTGACCCACCTTCACGACCATAACCAGTTTGTTTTATACCTCCAAATGGTGCTTCAGCAATTGCAACAACACCTGTATTGACTGCAACACATCCAGATTCTAATTTTTCAGATCCAATATGAGCTTTATCCATAGAATTTGTGTAAAGATAACTACATAGACCTAAGTCGTTATCATTTGCTCTTTCAATTACTTCATCAAAGGTTTTAAAAGTTAATATTGGAACTAGTGGACCAAAAGGTTCTTCTTTCATTATTGTAAAATCATCTTTTACATCATCAAATACAGTTGGTTCATAATAATAACCTTTATTAAAACCTGAAGGTCTTTGTCCACCCATTAATACTTTAGCTCCTTCTTTTTTTGTTGTTTCAACTAACTTTTCAATTTCTTCTAATCTCTTAGCGGTAGTTAAAGGTCCAAGATCCACACCCTCATCCATACCGTTACCAATTTTTAATTTTTTTGCTCTTTCCATAAAAGCATTAACGAATTCATCTTTTCTATTTTCTTGGATATAAAATCTATTCGGTGAAATACAGACTTGTCCATTATTTCTGAATTTACCTGTTATTGCTATATCAGCTACTTTGTTCATATCTACATCTTCACATACAATAAAAGGTGAGTGTCCACTAAGCTCCATTGTAACTCTTTGAACTTTGTCGGCTGCTTTTTTTAAAATAATTTTACCTACTCTAGTAGATCCAGTAACTGAGACTTTTTTAATTATATCAGACTCCATTAATTCATTTGATATTTCGGCAGGATCACCCGACAAAAGACTAACCACTCCATCTGGTACTCCAGCTTCTTTACAAATGTTTACTAACTCCATTACAGCACCAGGAGTAATTACGTCTGGCTTACAAATTACTGAGCACCCCGCAGCTAAAGCGGTAGAAATTTTTCTAGATGCTAAAACTATTGGGAAATTCCAAGGAACCAAAGCTGCAACAACTCCAACTGGTTGATAATATACATGAACCCTTGTATCTGGAAATCTACTCTGTTGAGTTTGACCATAAATTCTTTTTGTTTCTTCAGCATTCCACTCAAAAATATCAGCTCCACCACCAACTTCACCAACTGCTTCTGCAAGAGGTTTTCCAACTTCAAGAGTTAACCATTTTGCAATAACATCTTTTTTCTCTCTCATCATATCTGCAATTTTTCTAAGCACGTATGCTCTTTGCCATGGTGCAGTGTTTTTCCAAATCTCCAATCCTTTTTCTGCTGACTTTAATGCTTTTTGTACTTCAATAGATGAAGCTTTCGATGCTTTTCCAATTACTTCTTCAGTTGCAGGGTTAATTACATCATAAGTTTCTTTTTTTTCAGCTTGTTGCCATTTACCATCAATGAATTGTCCAAATTTTTCGTACATAGAATTTATTTTTAAGTTTACTTAATTAGGTTTTTTAATTTATAAATAGAATTATATATAAACACTATACATATTAAAAGATAAACATATTTATGAAGAAAATTACCCTCACTTGTGCTCATGCAATTGTAAAATATTTAATTGCTCAAAAAATATTAATTAATGGTAAAAAAGAACCATTATTTCCAGGTGTCTTTGGAATTTTTGGACATGGAAATGTAGCTTGTTTAGGTCAAGCTCTAGAAGAAAATCAAAAAGAGCTTCCAACTTACAGAGGGCATCATGAGCAAAATATGGCTCTTACTGGAATTGGTTATGCAAGAGCAAAAAGAAGACAACAAATATTTGTAGCAACATCTTCTGTTGGACCTGGTGCAACTAATATGGTTACAGCTGCTGCAGTTGCTATGAGTAACAGATTGCCAATTTTATTTTTACCTGGAGACACCTATGCGAATAGAATGCCAGATCCAGTTTTACAACAAGTTGAGCATTTTAATAATCCAGGAATAACAGCCAATGATGCATTTAAGCCTGTAACAAGATATTTTGATCGAATAACTAGACCAGAACAGATTATTCAATCATTTCCAGCAGCAGTTCAAACAATGTTAGATCCTGCAGATTGCGGTCCTGCATGTATCGCTTTAAGTCAAGATATACAAGGTCAAACCTTTGATTACCCTGAAGAATTTTTTAAAGAAAGAGTACACGCGATTAGAAGACCAAGACCAGATGAATTTCAAATTAAAGAGGCAGCAGAAAAAATTAAGTCATCTAAAAATCCAATTTTAATTTCTGGTGGTGGAGTTTTTTACTCAGATGCAATGGATGAGTTAAGTCAATTTGCAATTAAACATAACATACCAGTCACTCAAACTGTAATGGGATATTCTACAATGAAAAGAGACCATTCTCATTTTGCAGGCCAGATTGGCGGTTTAGGTGGAAAAAATACAAATACATTAGCAAAAGAAACAGATTTAGCAATTGCGGTTGGAACTAAACTTGCAGATTTTACAACTGGGTCATGGGCAAATTTTGAAAACGAAAATTTTAAACTAGTTTCAATAAATGTATCAAGATTTGATGCTAACAAACATTTAGCGCAAGCTGTAATTGGAGATGCTAAAGTTTCATTAACTGAACTTTCGCAAGCACTAGGAAGTTGGAAAGCTGGAGATGAATGGAATAAAAAATCTCAAACTGAACTTAAATCATGGAATGAACATATAGATAAAGAGAGTGCGCCTACAAATCAAGAAGTCCCAAGTTATGTTCAAGTAATTGGTGCAATTTATAGAAACTCTGACCCAACAGATATTGCAGTTACTGCAGCAGGAGGTTTGGTTGGTGAAGTTGTTCAAGTTTGGAGACCCAGAGAACTAAATACTCATGAAACAGAGTGGGGTTTTAGTTGTATGAGTTATGAAATTTCTGGAGCGCTTGGAATAAAAATGGCAAATCCAGACAAAGAAGTAATTTCTTTTGTAGGAGATGGTTCTTATCTTTTAAATAACACAGATATATATTCTTCAGTTATTACAAAAAATAAATTAATAATTATAGTTTGTGATAATGGTGGGTTTGCAGTTATCAATCGACTTCAATTATTTAAAGGCGGTAAAGAATATAATAACTTATTAAAGAGTTCTAATACCCCTGGATTAGTGGATGTTGATTTTGCAAAACATGCAGAAAGTATGGGAGCTAAATCTGAACACGTTAATTCAATTTCAGATCTTGAAGCTGCATTTAAGAGAGCAAAAGCTTCTGATGTAACTTATGTTATTTCAATAAAAACTCATGCTTATAAATGGGTTGAAGGATCAGCTTTTTGGGATAGCCCAACACTCGAAATTCCGACTACCAAAGAAAATGAAGCAGCTATAAAACTTTATAAAGAAGGTAAAGGCAAACAAAGACAAGGTGTATAAACCTTTATGAATAAAATTTTTAAAGTCGGACTTATTGGCTGTGGCCATATTTCAGAAACTTATTTTAGAGCTCAAGAGTATTTTAATAACATTAGAATAGTTAAGTGTGCAGATATAAATGTTGATGCAGCAAAAAAGTGTGCAATTCACTATAACATTGAAGCTGTAACTGTAGAAGAACTTTTAAAAGACAAAGAAATTGAAATAATTTTAAATCTCACAATCCCTGGAGCACATTACGAAGTTTCTAAAATGGCTCTTGAAAATGGAAAACATTCTTATGCTGAAAAACCAATGGCAGTAAATTTTGAAGATGGAAAAAAACTACTAGAGCTAGCAAATGAAAAAAATCTTTATATAGGAAATGCACCAGATACTTTTTTAGGTGGCGGTATTCAAAAAACTAAAGAGTTAATTGATAATGGTGTCATTGGAGATATTAAATTAGGTAATGCTATATTTGCTTTTCCAGGTGTACAATCTTACCATCCAAACCCAGAGAGTTGGTTTGCAGAAAATGAAGGTGGACCCGTTATTGATATGGGGCCATACTATTTGACAGCATTAGTAAATCTAATTGGTCCAGCAAAACAGGTTCAAGGAAGATGTACAAAAGTTTTTGAAGAAAGAGAAATTGGAATTGGTCCAAAAAAAGGTCAAAAATTTAAAGTTGAAACACCAACAACTTACTTAGCAACTATACAATTTGAAAATGATTGTATAATTCAAATAACTTTATCTTTTGATGTTGTGGCTCATCAAAGAAATCATATTGAGCTTTATGGAAACAAAGGGTCAATAATTGTTCCAGATCCAAATATGTTTGGAGGATCAGCTTTTGTTTCGGTGACTGCTGGTGGTAATTGGGGGGGGAACATAAAACAGATATGATGCCTTTAGGAAAGATTAATATAAAGAGTCAAAGCTCTAGAGCAAATGAATCACCTACAAACGCAAACTATAGGGGAGCTGGTTTATCAGAAATGGCTTATGCAATTGAAAATAATTTAGAGCACAGGTGTAACGGAGAACTATCTCTTCATGTGTTAGATATAATTGATTCTACTATGAGAGCTTCACAAACAGGCATCCCACAAGAAATAAAAACAACGTGTAAGAAACCAAAACCATTTACGTTAGAAGAAATTAAAAAAATTATGAATTAATAAGTTTGTTATATAATTAATGAAAAAACCAATTGTTATATCTGATCCTTTCCCAAGAACATTAGATCTCATTTTCACTAAAAAAAAATTAAAAGAATTAAAATCAAAATATAAGGTTTTGATAGCACCTAACAAAAACAAAAGACAATTTTATGAAAAATATATTGATAATGTTACTTTTATCATGGGACAACCAGACTTAGATAAAAAAATTTTGTCAAAAGCAAAAAAATTGAAAGCAATAATCAATGTTGAAAGTAATTTTATGAATAATGTTGATTATCTTTATTGTGCCAGAAAAGGAATACATGTTATCGCAACTTCTCCAGTATTTTCAAAGCCTGTCGCTGAAATTGCATTAGGTATGACACTTTCTCTGTTAAGAAATATTCATAATGCTCATTTTGATTTTGTAAAAGGTTCTGAAAAGTATGGATTAGAAAGTAATTTAAAAGCATCATTATTATCAGGAAAAAAAATTGGATTATTAGGTTTTGGTGATTTAGCAAAATCTTTATATCCAATGTTACTTCCATTTACTAAAGATATAAATGTTTACGACCCCTGGTTATCAAAGAACAAAATTAAAAGGTTTGGATTTAAACCTGTTAGTTTAAATCAAATGTTTAAAACTTGTGAAATTATTTACGTTTTAGCGGCGGTAACAACTAAGAATAAAAATTTAGTTAATAAAAATTTAATTAACAAAATGAAATCTAACTCATTATTTATATTGATGAGTCGAGCAGCAGTTGTAAATTTTAAAGATTTAATCAAGAGAGTTAAAAAGGGAGATATATATGTAGCTACGGATGTATTTCCTGAAGAACCAGTGAGAAAAAATGACCCAATTAGGAAAGTTAAAAACATTTTGTTTTCAGCGCACAGAGCAGGAGCTTTGACTGAGGCCTTTTATAATATGGGGGATATAGTTTTAAAGGACATGCATCTAATTTCAAAAAATTTAAAACCAAAATTTTGCAAAAAAGCTGAACTGAAAACAGTGGGGTTATTAGCCTCAAAACCAGTTGCAATTAATTGATATTTTAATAATTTTATAAATTATGTCGTCAACTAGCAATCCACTATTAGAAGCCAAAGGAATAACAAAATATTTTGGAACTATTACTGCGTTAGAAAATGTTAACCTAAAAGTTCATGCTGGAGAATGTTTGGGTGTAGTTGGAGATAATGGAGCAGGAAAATCAACTTTAATGAAAGTTTTGTCGGGACTTTATAAACCAAGCGCAGGTTCCTTATTTTTTCAAGGTAAAGAAGAAATACTAGAAAGTCCAAGAGACTCTCAAAACCTAGGTTTAGAAATGGTTTATCAAGATCTTGCTTTAGCAGGCAATTTACCTATTGGTGAAAATATTTTTTTAGGAAGAGAGCCAACAAAAAATTTAGGATTTTTAAAACTATTAGATTTTAATAAAATTAAAGAGTTAACTAATGCTCATTTAGATAAGTTAAAAATAAATGTTAAAAGTGCTGATCAAAAAGTAGAGGAACTTTCAGGTGGTCAAAGACAAGCTGTGGCAATCGCAAGATCAACAGCCTTTAATGCTAAAGTAGTAATTATGGATGAACCAACTGCAGCATTAGCGATCAAAGAAGTTGGTAAAGTTTTAGATCTTATTAATAGTTTAAAAAAAACAGGTGTTGGAGTAATTGTAATAAGTCATAGAATGGATGATATTTTTACAGTTTGTGATCGTGTAATGGCTTTATTCCAAGGAACAAATTTTGCAGAAGCTAGCCTTTCAAATACTTCAAGAGATGAAGTTATTGGATGGATTATGGGTAAAAAATAATATGGAAGATAAAGATAAAAAAATAGAAAGTTTGCACTTAAAATTAATTCCGTACTTTGAAAAGTATGGAATACTTCTTTTGTTAGTTCTTATGATTCTGGTAATGCATATTTTACAACCAGATGTGTTTTTATCATGGAGAAATGTAACCAATGTTTTTAAACAAATATCCTGGCAATCAATGCTAGCTCTAGGAGTATTTATGGTAATTGTGACAGCAGGAATTGATCTTTCTGTTGGCTCTATAATGATGTTATCTCTTATGATTTTAGCTGTCGTTGCAAAAGCAGGAGCCCCCTGGTTCATTGTAGTAATTACGCCATTGATTGCAGGTTTTTTGTGTGGGTTATTTAATGGTTTAGGTATTACTTTATTACGGATGCCTCATCCTTTTATAATGACTTTGGGCACACTTTATATATTTAGAGGTGCAGGAAATTTAATTTCAGGTGGTACTCCTATTAGTGGCTTTACAGATGAAGTTAGATATTTGGGACATGGAAGAATTGATCTTCAATGGTTGGGATTAGAAAAATCTCAATATTTACCTGTAAGTTTAGTATTAATTGCAATTGTTTATATAATTTTTTGGATTTTTTTAAATAAGAGTAAAACTGGTAAATGGATTTATGCAATTGGAGGCAATCCAAATGCAGCTAGAGCTTCAGGAATAAATGTAAATAAAATTTTGATTATTGTTTATTCTTTGTGTGGTTTTTTATCTGGTATTGGTGCTTTAATTTTAGCTGGAAGAACTGACTCAGGATATCCAAATGCTGGACTTCAGTCAGAACTCGATGCGATTGCTGCTTGTATTATTGGTGGAGCAAGTTTTTTTGGAGGAAGAGGAACTGTGCTTGGAGTTTTTGCTGGAGTTATGATTATGGGTATTCTTCGTAATGGACTAAACTTAATGGATGTAAGTTCATTTTGGCAACAAGTGTTAATCGGCTCAATTATAGTTTTAGCTGTTTATATAGACGTGCTAAGAAGAGATATTGGAACAAGAAAATAATTTACACGTATTAGTTGTTTTAATCTAATTTAGAACTGTTCTTATTAACTGTTGAATTCTTTTTAAATTTTCGATTAAATTTAATTTTAAAAAACAACTAAGGGGAAATATATGAAAAACTTAACAAAAATAATTAGTGTAATTATTACTTCTGTTTTTCTATTAGCAAGTTTTTCAACAGGGGCATTTGCTGGAAAAAAAATATTATTCAGCATTAAAGGACCTGGATCAGGTAATCCTTTTTGGGCATCTGTAGAAAAAGGAGCTAAAGAAGAAGCAGCAAAATTAGGTGTTGATTTAGTTTTGGTTGCACCACCGCAAGAAGGTGATGTACAAGCTCAGATTAACCAAGTTGAGGACCAACTAGCAAAAGGTGTTGATGCAATAGCTTTAGCGCCAGGAGATCCAAATGCTTTTGCTCCAATCGTAGACGATGCGATTAAAAGTGGCGTTCCAGTTGTATTTGTGGATACAAAAGGAATTAATGAAGGGGTAACTTTTATTGGAACAAACAACATGAATGGTGCAGAGTTAGCTGCAAAATTTATTTGTGATAAAACTCCTAAAGGTTCAGATGTTGCAATTTTAACCGGTATTGAGTCACAATCTACAGCTTTGTTAAGAAGAGATGGTGCAATAAAAGGTTTTAAAAATTGTGGATTAAATATTGTTGCTACTCAAACTGCTGAGTGGGACACTGCAAAAGGTAGATCTGTAACTGAGTCGATTATTTTAAAAAATCCAAACATTAAAGCAATATTTGCTTCAAATGATAATATGGGTTTAGGTGCTATGCAGGCTCTTAAAGATGCGGACATGAATGATGTGGTTGTAGTAGGTTTTGATGCTACTCCAGATGCAGCTACAAGTATCTTAAAAGGAGAGATGACAGCGACAATTGCTCAGTTTTCTTACAACATGGGTGCATATGGAGTAAAATATGCTCTTGAATTAGCTAATGGTGGAAGTATTGATCCAAACATCGATACAGGAACACAATTGGTAACAAAAGAAAACGCTAACGATTTTAAATAATCTTTAGATAATAAATAATTAAAAAGGGTGGAATTTAATTCCACCCTTTTTTTTTATGTAATATAATATTTTAATGTTAATAAATATTAATCCAGTTTTAAGCCCTGAATTATTATTTCATCTAAGATCCATGGGTCATGGAGAAAAATTAATTTTAGCTGATGCAAATTTTCCTGCAAATACCTCTAATGACAAAGTGATAAGATTAGACGGAGTTGGGATTAAAGAAGCGGCCTCAGCAATCCTTTCCGTTTTTCCTCTTGATAGTTTTATTGTTACACAAGGTGGATCTCCAGCTTTGAGAATGGAGGCGGATGACAAACCAGATGAATTAACAGAGACGCATAAGGAATTTATTGATGTAGTTAAAAATGTTTCTGGGATAAATTGGAAAGTTGGTTCAATATCTAGGCAAAATTTTTATGAAGAAGCAAAAAAAGCATACTGTATAGTTACAACTACAGATGCTAGACCTTTTGGATGTTTTATTTTAACTAAAGGTGTAATTTTACCAGACGGTAAGGTTTGGTCATAAAATTTAACTAATGAAATCTATTTCTATATTAGGAGTTTTCGTAGCAGATTTGTGTTTTATTGGAGATAAAATTCCCAGCAAAGGTCAAACAATTTTAGGAAAAAAACATGTAGTAGGTCCAGGTGGAAAAGGATCAAATCAAGCGATCGCAGCCTCTAGATTAAATGGAGAAGTTAGTTTTATAACCAAAGTTGGTAAAGATAGTCATTCTGAAATGGCATTTAATCTTTATAAGGAAGCTGGAGTAAAAACTCATTCAATCATTCAGGATGAAAAACTTTTTACAGGAGTTGCTGGCATTATGATCGATAAAGATGGAAACAATGCAATTAGTATTGTTTCAGGAGCAGCTGAACACCTTGTTAGTGAAGATATAGACAATAAAATTGAAACAATTAAAAATTCAGAAATATTTCTGACACAAATGGAAACTCCTGATGAAGTTACAATTTATGCTTTAAAAAAAGCAAAAGAACATAAATGTATAACCATTTTAAATCCTGCTCCAGCACGTAAAATTGACGAAGGTAATTTTAAATTAATAGATTTTTTTACTCCTAATGAAACAGAGGCTGAATTTTATTTAAATAAAAAAATTAAAACAGTTGAAGAAATAAAAAATGCAGCCAACGAGTTTTTAAAAAAAGGCATAAAAAATGTGATTATTACTTTAGGTGAAAAAGGTATTTATTTCTCAAACGGAAAAGAAAACTTTTTCTTGGAAGCATATAAACTAAAACAAGCCGTTGTAGATACAACAGGAGCAGGAGATGCATTTAATGGAGCTTTTGCTGTCGGTTTAGCAAATGATCTAGATATAAAAGAAGCTTTATCATTTGCAAATAAAGTTGCGGGGATTTCAACAACAAGATTAGGTGCCGCTTCTTCAATGCCTTTTGCTAAAGAAGTAACAGATAATTAAATTTAATTCTTTTTATTTTCAGCCATGGACAACGCAATCTTAAATGAATTTAAAATTGGAGCTAAGTTTGCCTCGTTTTTTCCTGCAATAGCAAATGCAGAACCATGAGCAGTAGTTGTAACTGGTACAGTTAATCCACCTTGAACTGTTACCCCTCTATCAAAACCAAATGCTTTAAGACCAGATTGTAGCGCATCATGATACATACCAACCATACAATCATGATTTTTATTTTTATAAGCTACTACAAAAGAAGTGTCACATGGTAAAGGACCATCAACATTGTAACCAAGTTTTTTTGCTTCCTCAATCGCAGGTATAATTTCATCTTTTTCTTCAGTACCAAACTCTGCATGGGGATTAAGTGCCTGAATAGCAATTCGAGGTTTCTTAACACCGTTTAGCTCCATAACTTCATTAATTAATTTTATAGGCTTCATTATATTTTCTTTTGTAATATGTTGGGCAACTTCTTTTATTGGAATATGCGATGTTACCCTTGCTGTCCAAAAATTATCTATAACATTAAACTCACAACAGAAACTATTTACTTCAAGTTTTTCTGCCATTAATTGCAATTCATCTGAGTGTTTATTTCCCCCAAGTTTTAAACTTGTTTTATTCATTGGCGCAAAATTAATTGCATCAATTTTTTTTTCTTTAGCAAGAGTTAAAGCTAAATCTAATGCTTCTAATACACTTTCACCAGACTCTTTTGATGGTTCAGCTAACTTATATTTATGATTTTTTCCTTTAGAAATATCTAATAGAAATCTATTTGCTTTATTAAAATCAATTTCATCGAAATTTTTAACAATATCTATATTATGTGAAATTCCTGTAATATTATTTCCAGTTTCAAATACCTGCTTTTCACCAATGATGACTATGTTTGCTTTTTTAGTCATTTCATCATTTAAAAGTTTTGAAACTAATTCTGGACCAATACCCGCAGGATCACCTAATAGTAAAGCAATGTTAGATTTGTTTTGAGCCATTTTTTTCTTTACGTCTTATATCAGATTATGTTTAACTTATTAATTATAAATTAACTTAAGAGGGAAATAATGAAAAAAAGCTTTAAACTATTTTTAGCAGCTGCTTTCCTAGTAACTGAATTTTTTGTTGTAGCTCTTCCATTAATGATCACATCAGCTAAAGCTGACGGTCATCCAATACAAGCAATTACACACGCTGGTTTTGGTGGTGGAACTGACGTTACTACTAGAATGATGTTATTAAGAGCAAGAAGAGTTCTTAAGCAGGATATGCAATTAGTGAACAAAAAAGGTGGTGGTGGAGCGGCATCAATGGATTACATGATGTCTTTACCTGCAGATGGTAACCACACTTTAACTTGGACTACAGGTCATGCTGTATCTATGGCTTTAGGCAAAACTAAGGTTAAGTTAAGTGATATGCAACCACTTGCTAGAGGAACTGATGATCCTCAATTATTTGTTGTAAATTGTAAAAACGATATCAAAGATGCTAAAAAATTTATTAGCACACAAAAATCAAAATCACTAAAATATGGAACTACTCACACTGGTGGTATTGACGATGTTAGTGCAATCGCATTTACAAAAAAAGGTGGATTAAAAGATCCAACTATCGTTGCTTACAAAGGTGTTGCACCAATCAAAACTAACCTTATCAAAGGAGATATTGATGTAGGTGTTTTAAACTTAGGTGAAGCATTAACTGAAATTAATGAAGGTAAACTTTGTGTTTCAGTTGTATTAGCAAACAATAGAATGGCTAAAATTGGAGACTCTCCAACAGCAAAAGAATTAGGTATACCTGTTTCTTTATCTACTGTTAGAGGTTTCGTAACTAAAAAAGGTGCTCCAGCAGATAGAGTAAAACAATTAGAAGCTGGAATGATGAAAGCTATGAGCCACAACTACTACAAAAATTTCTTAACAGAAATTGGTCTTGATGAAACAAGTGTTGTAGGTGCAGATGAATGGGGTAAGCAAATGGAAGAAATGCTTGCTGAGATGACTGCGCAGCTTAAAGCTTTAGGTTACATTAACTAATCTAATTAAAAGTACATTTGAATATGAAAAATGTACAAAAACAAAAAAGGGCAAACAAAAGTTTGCCCTTTTTTTTTAGAGATGAGTTTAGAGTTTCTCTTGTAATTATTTTAATATCTGTAGCATTATTAATCACAACTTTTACTTTTGATATTGTTCCTCCAATTTTAAATAGAGGAATACAGCCAGCAACATTCCCAAAAGCGCTTTTAGTCTTAATAATAGTAATGACATTGTTAATCTATTATTTGGCAACTAAAAATCCTTGGAAAGTTGAAAAAAAATTACCAAGATCATTTTTTCTAACTTTATCAAGTTTTGTTATTTTTGTAGTAGTTTCTAAAACACTTGATTTCTTTTTAGCAATCTCAGCTTTATCTATCTTTGTTTCTTATTGTTGGGGAGAAAAAAGATTATTTTATTTATTACTAGTTGGGATTATTTTCCCAATTATTGTTTTTATATTTTTTGAAACTATTTTAGGTTTAAGATTTCCCCCAGGAATAATTACTAACATTTACTATAGTTAAATGGATAATTTATTATTAATGCTGGCACCACTTTTCAGTTCTAAACTATTATTAGTTTTGTTTTTTGGAACTTTATTTGGTTTGATTTTAGGTGTGTTGCCAGGGTTAGGACCAACAACAGGTGGAGCATTGATATTACCTTTCACAATGACTCTAGATCCATTATCTGCAATTGTTTTATTAACTTCTATTTATTGTGCAGGAACCTATGGTGGTGCAATAACTGCTGTACTTATTAATACACCAGGTACTCCAGCAGCTGCAGCCACTTGTTTAGATGGCTATCCTTTAGCACAAAAAGGCGAAGCTGGAAGAGCTTTAGGTATGGCAACAGTATCAAGTACTGTTGGAGGTATTTTTAGTGTCGTTATATTAGTTTTCTTTGCTCCTATACTAGCACAACTTGCTTATGAGTTTGGTCAGCCAGAATATTTTGCATTAGCTATATTTGGTTTAACGATGCTTGCTTCAATAGGTGAAGGTAGTCCAATTAAAAATTTAATCGCAGGTGCATTTGGAATATTGATTTCTACCGTTGGTAAAGATTTTATGACTTCAATTGATCGTTTTACTTTTGGGATCAATGAATTAACTGAGGGAATAGGATTTATACCAGTAGTGGTTGGACTTTTTGCAATGAGTGAAATGTTAACTCAATCAACTTTAATCAATCAGGTGTTAAACAGAATAGCTTTAAAAGCAATTAAGCTTCCTAGCAAAGATGATTATAAAAAAACTTGGAAAACAATACTACGATCAAGTGGGATTGGATCATTTATTGGGGTTCTTCCTGCAGAAGGTGGAACAGTTGCATCCTTAATTGGTTATTCTGAAGCAAAGAGATTTTCAAAAAATCCAGAAGAATTTGGAAAAGGATCTATTGAAGGCATTGCTGGTGCTGAGGCTGCAAATAACGCAGCAACAGGTGGCGCGATGGTTCCAACTTTAGCTCTAGGTATTCCTGGTAGCGCAACAACAGCAGTTATACTTACGGGATTGATTATTCATGGTGTTAGACCTGGACCAGATTTGTTTAGAGAACAGCCAGATTTCTTATATGGAATTTTTGGCGCCATGCTAATAGCTAATATCCTTTTTTTTATTTTTGGATTTTTTGGAGCAAAAATATTTGCAAGAATTACATTAGTACCCAACAAAATCTTATGGCCAATGATATTCGCAGTTTCAGTATGTGGAACTTATTCTTTAAATCAATCTATAATAGATGTTTGGATAATGTTATTTTTTGGAGTGCTAGGTTTCTTTATGAGAAGGTATGGCTTTTCAGTAGTACCAGTTATTATTGGATTAATTTTGGGTGAGTTAGTTGAGGGAACTTTAAGACAATCTCTAGTTATATTCGATGGTAATTGGCTGATGTTTTTCACAAGACCAATTGCTTTAACATTCTTTATTTTGTCTTTAATTGCTTTGGCTTTTCCTTTAATAAGATCGAGGAAAATAAAATAAAATAATGATTAAGTACGATTTAAATGATCGAGTGGCAGTTGTTACTGGTGGAGCCCAGGGTTTTGGTTTAGCAATAACTGAAAGATTTATTGAAGCAGGAGCTAAAGTTATAATTTGGGATATTGATGATAATGCTGCTAAAGAAGCGATTGATAAAGTTAAATCAGAAAACCTAAGTTATCAGGTCGTAGACGTAACTAATTTTGAAATAGTAAATAAAAATTTAGATGAAGTAGAGAAAAAATACGGAAAAATAGATATTTTTGTCAATAACGCAGGTATTGCAGGTATGAATACTACTGTCGCTGAATATCCATTAGATGAATGGAAAAAAGTAATGAATTTAAATTTAAATTCAGTTTTCTATTGTTGTAAAGCAGTTGTTCCATTCATGTTAAAAAATGACTACGGGAGAATAGTAAACATTGCATCTATTGCAGGAAAAGAGGGCAATCCTAATGCGAGTGCATATAGCACTTCTAAGGCTGGTGTTATCGGTTTAACAAAATCTCTAGGTAAAGAACTTGCCCAAAAAAATATAGCTGTAAATTGCGTAACTCCAGCAGCAGCTAAAACAAGAATTTTTGATCAAATGACTGAAGAACATATAAATTATATGTTATCAAAAATTCCAAGAAACAAATTTGCAAAAGTTGAAGAATTAGCTTCATTAGTAACTTGGTTAGCTAGTGAAGAAAATTCATTCTCGACAGCTGCAGTTTTTGATTTAAGTGGTGGAAGAGCTACATATTAGTTATGCAAGTAGGTATTGATGTAGGAGCAACTAAAATTGAGAGTGTTGTACTCGAAGAGAATGGGAACGAAAAACACAGATCAAGAATATCGTGTCCTAAGGAGTATACTCAAATTATAACTGCTATAAGAGATATTCACAGAAAATTAGAACAAGAGTTTAAACAAGAACTTCCAATTGGTGTTTGTCATCCAGGAGTTCATTCTCCTCAAACAGGATTAGTAAAAAATGCTCCAAATATAACCTGGTTAGAAAAAAAACCATTTCAAAGCGATCTTCGTAAAGCTCTTGGAAAAGAAGTGTTTTGTGAAAATGATGCAAATTGTTTTGCTTTATCTGAAGCAATAGATGGAGCTGGTACACATTATAAAATCGTTTATGGAATTATATTAGGCTCAGGAGTTGGAGGTGGCTTAGTAATAGACAAAAAAATTATTACTGGCTCTAATGGAGTAGCAGGGGAATGGGGACATAACCAAATTCCATATTTTGCAGCTAAGAAAGAAAATTTTGACTCAAGTAATGCTAGAGAAGCAGAGATTGAAAGTTTTTTATCTGGTTTAAGTTTAGCAAAAAGATTTAAGAAACTTTATGGAAAAAATTTAAAAACAAATGAAATTTTTGAATTAAATAGAAAACATGATTTAGATGCTGAAAGATTTATAGATGATTTTAAAGTCAATTTAGCAATGTCTCTTTCAAGCATAATAAATATTTTAGATCCTGATGCTTTTATATTTGGAGGAGGTGTTTCAAACGAAATTGATTTTTTACATGAAATAGATTCATTGGTTAGAAAATTTGTCATTGGAAGAGAATATGAAGGTGTTTTTTTAAAACCTAGATACGGAGATGCTAGTGGAGTTAGAGGTGCTGCTAGATTAGGAAGAAGCGCGA
This sequence comes from uncultured Pelagibacteraceae bacterium, assembly GCA_902572515.1. Classification (GTDB taxonomy): domain Bacteria; phylum Pseudomonadota; class Alphaproteobacteria; order Pelagibacterales; family Pelagibacteraceae; genus Pelagibacter. The sequence continues at coordinate 28,656 of CACGGJ010000003.1, forward strand.
CATATTAGAACTTCAACTAAAAGTAGAATCAAAAAAAAAAAATTTTTTTATAATTAAAAAAAACATTACTAAATAAGAAAAAAAATCAATATCAACTCTTAGTTGAATAACGTTTTTTTAGTTATCAATTGAGAATTATTCTACTTATAGTTTCGTTTTAAAAAATAGTTAACTAAATAAAAAAAGAGGAAGAGAAGATATGAAAAAACTAATGATCGCTTTAATTACTTTAGCGTTCACATCTACTTCATCAATTGCAGGACCTAAGATCGAGGTATTGCACTGGTGGACGTCTGGTGGTGAAGCTGCTGCACTTAAAGTTTTAAAAGATGATTTCGCTGCAAACGGTGGTGAATGGATGGACATGCCTGTAACAGGTGGTGGTGGAGACGCTGCTAACGTTGCATTAAAAGCAAGAATAGTTGCTGGAGATCCTCCATCTGCATCTCAAATTAAAGGACCTACAATTCAAGAGTATGACCAAGAAGGTGTTGTAGCTCCATATAACATTGATGAAGTTGCTAAAGCAGAAGGTTGGGACAATTTATTAGACCCAATGATTGCAGCAATTCACAAGTGTGAAAATAATAGCGGACCTTATTGTGCTGCTCCAGTAAATATTCATAGAATTGACTGGATGTGGGCAAACAAAGCTGTATTTGATGCAAACGGTATTTCAGTTCCAACTACTTGGGATGAGTTAAATGCTGCTGCTGAAAAATTACAAGCTGCTGGTATTATTCCATTTGCACATGGTGGTCAAGCTTGGCAAGATGCTACAGTATTTGAAGCAGTTGCTATGGGTATTGGAGGAAATAACTATTACAAAAATTGTTATGTAGATCTTAAAGAAAGCTGTTTAAGAAGTGAAACAACAGTTAAAGTTTTTGATCAAATGAGAAAACTACAAGGGTTTACTGACGAAGGTAGTCCAGGAAGAGACTGGAACGTTGCTACTGGTATGGTTATTGAAGGAAAAGCTGGTTTCCAAATTATGGGTGACTGGGCAAAAGGTGAATTTACAGCTGCAGGAAAAGTTCCAGGTGTAGATTACTACTGTGCTGCCACTCCTTCAAACAATGGATACTTATATAATGTAGATAGTTTTATCTTTTACAAATCTAGCGATCCAGATAAACAAGCTGGCCAAAAGTTATTAGCTAAGCTTATGATGGGTAAAAACTTTCAAAAAGTTTTCAACCTATACAAAGGTTCTATTCCGGCACGTTTAGACGTATCAATGGATGAATTTGACAAGTGTGCAAAAACATCTAATGCAGATATTAAAACTGCAGGTGCAAGCGGTGGATTAGTTCCAAGTTTTGCTCACGGTATGGCTCAAGGTAATACTATGAAAGCTGCCCTACAAGATATCATTACAGAGCACTTTAACTCTGATATGTCATCTGTAGATGCTGCTAACGCTTTAGCTGACTCAGTTTTAGCTAATATGTAGTAAATAAAAATTAAAAGGCCACTTTTGATAAAGTGGCCTTTTTTTTTAAATCTAAAAATAAAAAATATTTATAATGTTCAAGTGGTTAGAAAAAAATTTACCTAAAATTGTAATGGCTCCAGCTGTTGGTTTGATTGGCTGGTTTGTTTATGGATTTGTACTTTGGACTTTATATATATCTTTTACCAATTCTAAAATTCTTCCAAAGTATGAACTTTGGGGATTTGGACAGTATGAGAAACTTTGGGCATCAAGAAAATGGCTTATTGCAGTAGATAATTTGCTTATTTTTACAGCACTATTTTTAATCTTCTGTGTTGTTATAGGAATAATTCTTGCAATTTTTTTAGACCAAAAAATCAGAGCAGAAGGTTTGCTAAGAACTATTTATTTGTATCCAATGGCGCTATCTTTTATCGTTACAGGAACCGCATGGAAATGGATATTAAATCCAACTTTAGGTATCCAAAAAATGTTTAGAGACTGGGGTTTCGAGAACTTCACCTTTGATTGGTTAGTAGATAGGGAGATGGCCATTTATACCATAGTTATTGCAGGTGTTTGGCAATCTGCAGGGTTTGTGATGGCTCTATTTTTAGCTGGATTAAGGTCAGTAGAAGATGAAATTGTTAAGGCAGCAAAAATAGATGGTGCAAGTTTATTTACGGTTTACTGGAAGATTTTACTTCCAATGATGAGACCTGTATTTTTTACAAGCTTTGTTATTTTAGTTCATATATCTATAAAAAGTTATGATCTTATCGTAGCACTGACACAAGGTGGGCCAGGCATATCAACAACTATGCCCGCTTTATACATGACTCAAACTGCATTTCATAAAAGCCAAGTTGGTTTATCTGCTGCGAGTGCGATGATGATGTTTATGGCTGTAGCAGCTGTGATTATCCCATATTTATATTCAGAATTAAGGAGAGAAAATGCAAGATAGTTTAAAATCTTCTTCTTATCAGCAGTTAGAACAAAAATCTAAATATACAAATATGTTTTTGAGGTGGTTTTTGTATTTTATTTTAATTCTTTTTGCTTCTTATTTTATTTTTCCACTTTACGTAATGGTTGTTACTTCGTTAAAGACAATGGAAGAGATCCGTCAAGGAACACTTTTAAGTTGGCCAAGTGGATTAAATTTGGAATCTTGGGCTGTAGCGTGGGGTGGTCGAGGATATGGAGCTGGTGACACTTTTTTAAGACCATATTTTTGGAATTCAATCAAAATGGTTGTACCAGCAGTATTTTTTTCAACTTTTATTGGAGCTATGACAGGTTATGTTTTAACTAAATGGAGATTTAAAGGAGATCAGTGGGTTTTCCTTTTTTTATTATTTGGATGTTTTATACCTTTTCAAGCAATATTGTTACCAATGGCTAGAACTCTTGGAGTGTTAGGAATATCAAATTCTGTTGTTGGGTTAGTTTTGGTTCATACAGTTTACGGAATTCCTTTTACCACATTATTTTTTAGAAATTATTATATTTCTGTTCCAACAGAATTAGTTAAAGCTGCAAGAATTGATGGAGCAGGTTTCTTTAAAATATTTTTCAAAATTTTACTTCCAATATCTGCACCGATTATTGTTGTAACTGTAATTTGGCAATTTACACAAATATGGAATGATTTTTTATTTGGATCAACTTTCTCTTTTGGTGAGGCAGCACCAATTCAAGTTGCTTTAAATAATATGGTTTTATCTAGTACAAGTGTGAAAGAATATAATGTAGATATGGCTTCAGCTATCATAGCCGGTATTCCAACACTTATAGTTTATGTGTTGGCAGGTAAATATTTTATTAGAGGATTAACTTCAGGAGCAGTGAAAGGATAACAATGAAAACGTTAAAAATTGAAGAACTATCAAAAAACTTTGGATCGACTGAGGTTTTGAAAAAAATTAATTTAGAAATAGATGAAGGAAATTTCCTAGTTCTTTTAGGACCATCTGGATGCGGAAAATCAACTTTATTAAATATTATTGCAGGATTAGAAACAATTAATGAGGGCGATGTTTTTATTGATGATTATAATGTTAGCAAAGTAGAACCAAAAGACCGTAATATAGCAATGGTTTTTCAATCTTACGCTTTATACCCATCAATGAATGTTAGAGAAAATATGATTTTTGGTCTTAAACAGGCAAAAACATCAAAAGAAAAAATACAAGAACAGTTAGAAAAAGTCTCAAAATTTCTACAGGTAGATCAATTGTTAGAAAGAAAACCTTCTCAATTATCTGGAGGACAACGACAACGTGTTGCTATTGGTAGAGCTCTCGTAAGGGAGCCAAGAATATTTTTGTTTGACGAACCTTTATCTAACTTAGATGCAAAACTACGGGTTGAAATGAGGAGGGAAATAAAAAAACTTCATCAACAGCTAAAAACAACAGTTGTTTATGTGACCCATGATCAAACAGAAGCAATGAGTTTGGGTACTAACATTGCAATTATGAATCATGGAGTAATTCAACAAAATGATACTCCTGAAAAGATTTATAATAACCCAAGCAATACTTTTGTTGCAGACTTTATTGGATCTCCATCAATGAATCTTATTAAGGGAATCTTAAAAGAAAATTCAGAAGACTTATTATTTACAGTGAGTGGATCAAATTTAGAAATTCCAATAAAAGATTATGATTTTAAAGATAAATCAAATTTAAATAATAAAGAAGTTTTCTTTGGTATTAGACCAGAGCATATTTTCTTTAAAAAATTTAATGAAAGTGATTTTGAAATTAATTTAAGAGCAGATCTTAGTGAGTACATAGGTCATGAGCAAATAATGACATTTGACTATGCAAATCAAGAACTTTTAGCTAAATTTCCATCTACAATTAAAATAGATCTGGGGAAAGAAACAAAATTATACTTTGATTTAACACAAGCATCCTTATTTGACGCTCAAACAGAGGAAAGAATATAATATGAAAGTAAAATATTCAGATTTAAAAAATAAAAGAATATTTATAACTGGTGGAGGTTCAGGAATTGGGGCATCAATCGTTGAGCATTTTTGTGAGCAAGGAAGTGAGGTTTATTTTGTAGATATTGATCTAAAAGAAACAAAAAAACTTTTAAACAAAATTAAGAAAAATAAATTTAGAACACCAAAATTCATTGAATGTAATTTGTTAGATATCAATAAATTAGAAAAAACAATCAAAAATATTATTACAAAAAAAGGTCCTATACATGCTTTAATTAATAACGCCGCCAATGATGATAGACACACAACAGATCAGGTGGATGAAAAATATTGGGAAAATAGAATGGCAATCAACTTAAAACATTATTTTTTTGCAGCTAAAGCTGTTGTTAAATCTATGAAAAAAATGAAAGCTGGCTCGATTGTAAATTTAAGTTCAGTTTCGTGGATGCTAGGCGAAGGTGATAAGGTTGTTTATGAAACTGCAAAATCTGCAGTAGTCGGTTTAACTAGATCTTTTGCACAAGAGTATGGGAAATATAATATCAGAACCAATTCAGTAGTCCCTGGATCTATAGCTACTGAAAGACAAATAAAACATTGGTTAACACCAAAGTACAAAAAGCTTATTTTAGACAGTCAGGCTTTAAAAAGACAATTAAAACCTAATGATGTTGCTCAAATGGTAATGTTTTTAGCATCAGATCAATCATCAGGATGTACAAAACAAAGCTTTATCGTTGATGGTGGTATAACTTGATCTAGGTGAAAGTTGAAAGCTCTACAATTCAAAATAAATTTCTAAGAGTACAAACTCTTAATTACGGCGCCAGTCTTTTTGAAGTTTATTACAAGAAAAAGAAAATAAATTTAATTTTAAACCTAGGATCAAAAGAAAACTATCGGTACAAACACCCGAGTGTTGGATCAACTTGTGGAAGATATGCGGGTAGAATTTCCAATTCAAAATTTAAGATAGGTAATAAAAAATTTATTTTGAATTCAAATGAGGGAAAAAATACACTTCATGGTGGTAAAGTTGGTTTCTCAATTCTTCCCTGGAAAAAATTAAATCAAACAAAAGATAAAGTAATATATCAAATCCATTCAATAGATAATGATCAAGGCTTTCCTGGAGATCTTGTTGTTAATTGTACTTATCAATTAATAAATAAATATCTAATTATAAAATATGAATACAAATCCAATAAAAGCACCCATATTAATTTAACTAATCATAGTTATTGGAATTTAGAAAAAAATAAAAAAAAGATGATTTATAATCATGAGCTAAAATTAAACTCAGCTAAATATCTTCAAATCAATAAAAATTTAATCCCAACTGGTAGAATTAAAAATGTAAAAAAATCTATTTACGATTTTTCGAATTTTGAAAACATTGGAAAAAAATTAGATTATTTTAAAAATAAAAAGCTTAATATTAAATTTAAAGGTTTTGACACAACTTTTGTTATAAAGAAAAATAATAGAAACTTAGTTGGAACCTTAAAAAATAATAATACTAATGTTCGAGTTGATTTTTTTTCAAATTTACCAGGTGTTCAACTTTATTCAGCACAAAATCTAAATTACAAAAAAAAATTATTTCCCTATCAAGGCATTTGTTTAGAAACACAATACTTTCCTGATGCACCTAATAAAAAAAATTTTCCAACTACTTTAATTAAACCTAATAAAAGGTATACATGCTTTACAAAAATTAAAATTAATTAATTTATGATTAAAAAAATTAATATTTCTATAGTTGGAACAGGTTTAATGGGCTTACAACACATTAAAGCTATTCAAAAATCAAAGAAAGCAAATCTTCATTCAATAGTAGACATTAGTAATAATGCTAAAAATTTATCAAAAAAATATAAAATCCCATTGTATTCAAATGTATCAGAGCTTTTAAATTCGAAAAAACTTGATGCTGTAATAGTTGCTACTCCTAATCAATTGCATGAAAAACACACTGTAAGTTTTTTAAAAAATAAAATACCTGTTCTTTTAGAGAAACCTATTTCAGATAATATTCAATCTGCAAAAAAAATTATAAGTAGTGCTAATAAGAATAAAACTCCATTATTGATTGGATATCATCGTCGACACAATTCAATAATCTCTAAAGTAAAAGATATTATTAATAAAGGTAAATTGGGCAACATCGTTTCCGCAAATGTTTTGTGTTGGTTGTACAAACACAAAGCCTATTACAATGAAAAATGGAGAGTTAGGAAAGGTGGAGGGCCTTTAGGGATCAATTTAGTGCATGACATTGATATGATTTGTTATTTATTGGGTTCAATAAAATATGTGCAAGCATTTACAACAAATAAAACTAGAAAATTTCAAGTAGAGGATACAGCTACAATAAGCTTGATCTTTAATTCAGGAGCGCTTTGTACACTAAATTTGTCAGATACAATTGTTGCACCGTGGAGTTATGAATTAACTTCTGGAGAAAATCCTGCATACCCAACTACCAACCAATCTGCTTACATGATTGGAGGTACCAAAGGTTCTTTACAGTTTCCTAATCTTAAATATTGGTTTTATAAAAAAGAAAGAAGTTGGTGGAACAAAATTTTTGTTAATGAAGATAAAAACAAAAAAGACGATAATACATTAGTAAATCAAATCAATCATTTTGCTGATGTTGTTGCAAAAAAAGCTAAACCAAAAGTAAATGGAAATGATGGTTTAATTTCTCTCAAAATTTTTGCAGCAATAACTAAAAGTGCAAAAACTGGTAAAAAAGTAAGAATATAAAATTTTTATTAAAATTTAAATCATTCATTGTTTTGACATATTTTATTTGTTAACTTTTTATATGAAAAAAATTATCTTACTTGCTTTATTTAGTTTGTTATTTTTTACAAATTCAAATGCTGCGTGTGATGATCCTTTAACAGAAGGTGTTGATTATTCTAATTGCAGATTTTCAGACTCTCAAGATTTGCAAGGAAGTTATCTTCCAAATTCAAATCTTTCTTTTGCAAGTTTTATTCAAGTGAACTTTGATAAAAGTATTATGATGACTTCAAATCTATCTTTTGGAACTTTTCCGGAGTCTACTTTTGTAAGAGCCAATCTTTATGAATCTGTTTCTATCGGCGCAAATTTTGAAAAAACCAATTTTACTGGAGCTAACTTAACTAGAGTTGATTTTATGGGAGCAACCTTAATCGAAGCAAATTTTCAAAACTCTAATTTGATGGAAGCTAACTTTACTTCTTCTAACATCACCAATGCTAATTTTGATGGAGCTAATTTAACTGGAGCAACTTGGACTAATGGTCAAACTTGTGGTCCAGAGTCTATTGGTACCTGTAAACAATAATTGATGAATACTTCAGTAAATACTGATGATGTTATTTTTAATTTTTTTAAACAAATTTGTGATGAAAAAGATGATCAAAAATGTGTTGAGCTTGGAAAAGAGTGGATAAAAGCAATGGAAACAAATTTGTCTGAAATGGAGAAAAAACTTAATGGAGCTGACAAATTAAAGCATAAAGATGACATTCAAAGTAACAGAGATCATCTTCAAAGTTTAAAAAATAAAACTTCATCTGAATGGAGACAATACGCAACTCAATGCATGATTGAAATAATGAATCATAAAAGTCAAAAATAATTTAAGAAATAAAACTTAAATCACTAGCTATATCGATTAATATAATGTAAAGATTATTTAAAGGGGTGTCTTAACAGACTGAGATCATACCCTAAGAACCTGTCCGGTAATTCAGAAAGGGATAAAATGGATAAAACATATTTTTTAACTCAATCAACTTCATTAATATTAGTAATCGCAATTAGTTTATTATTTGCTTTTTTAGGAATTCTTCATTCTAAAAAATTTCCAGGAATTAATAATTATTTAACTGCAAACAGAAACATTGGTTTATTTTCACTCACCACTAGTCTTGTAGCATCAGCTTTGGGCGCTTGGATTTTATTTGGACCAGTTGCGGCCGCAACGTGGGGCGGGGTAGGTGCTGTTATTGGTTATGCATTAGGTGCAGCTTTTCCAATGATTTTCTTAATTTATTTTGGAAAAAAAATTAGAAATGAGTTTCCAAAAGGATCTTCTTTAGTCGAGTTTATGAGAAAGAAATTTGGCAAAAGTCTATTTAAGTTAATTTTGTTAATGACAATCTTTTATATGTTCATTTTTCTTTGTGCAGAAGTAACGGCAGTTGCTGTATTAATAAATTATATATCTGGAACAGAATTGTGGATTACAGCATTAATAGTCTTGGTAGCTACCTTAAGTTACACTCTTTATGGGGGATTAAGAGCGTCAATATTTACTGATAATATTCAAATGATTGTAATTGGTGTTTTATTATTTATTTTAATTTCAATTATTAGCTCATCTTCAGAAGATAATTTTTCTTTTTCTTTAATTAATGAGAAAAACCCTCAACTAATAAGTTCAAATTATATTCCAGGATATACTGCTGGGGTAACTTTCTTTATAGCAGTTGCAGCAACTAATTTATTTCACCAAGGAAATTGGCAAAGAGTATATGCAGCAAAAGATTATCAAACATTAAAAAGTGGTTTGATAATTTCTTTCTTTATTATTGTTCCAATAGTTTTTTTAATGGGTTTTATTGGAATGGTTTCATTTTCAATGGATCCATCTATTAGACCTGATTTAGGATTTTTTAGTTTATTATTAAAAGATCAAAGAGAAATTTTATCCTTATTGACCATTATCCTTGGTCTTGCATTAACAATTTCTACTGTTGATACTTTGGTTAACGCTATTTCCAGTTTGTTTGTAGTTGATGGCAAAGCAACTTTTAACCTAGATAAAAAAAGTGATTACTTAAAAATATCTAAATATTTTATTTTAATCTTGTCTGTAATTGCTTTTGGAGTTGCTTCAAAAGGATTTGATATTTTATATTTATTCCTTCTTGCAGATTTATTTTGTTGTGCGTTTGTAGTGACTGTTTTTTATAGTTTCTATAATAAAGTGAATGAAAAAACTGCTCATGTTTCAATTATAATTGGTCTAGTTGCTGGATTTTTAATGTTTCCATTTCCAGATTTTTCTAAAAGTTTGTTAGTGGGAGTATTTTTGTCTAAAGACTTGTTTTCACCTTTTATATCTCAATCTTTATTATTTTTATCTTTTTTAACTGCAACATTTTTGCCTGCAATAATTTTAAAAATTAAATTTAGATAGAGGATTTTAAAGCATCATAAATAAGTTCTTTGGTAGTCTCACCAATACTTCTGTAAACTTCTTTATTATCTTTGAAAATTAAAAGTGTTGTTTGATATTGAACGTTAAAAAATTGAGCAATTTCTTTATTTGTTACATCAAAAGCAAAGTATTCGATATTATCAAAATCATTTTTTGCTTTTTCAAGAACTTTCATTTGGCTTGCACAAGAAGTGCAATATTTAATCCAAGAACTAACCACCACAACTTTTCCTTCCGATAAAGCTTTATCGAATGACTCTTTGCTGTAAGTGGTTTCCTTCCCAATTGCATTTGTGTTAAACGCCAAAACAAAACAGATAAATACTAAAAGTTTCTTCATTGTTAAGAAATTAAGGTAAATTTAAATTTATTGTAATACTATAAATTGTCTCTATATATGCCTAACCACATGTCAAACGATCAAATAAGCATAAATAACCTGTCAAAAGTGTACGACAATGGTTTTGAGGCATTAAAAAAAATAAACCTAAATATAAAAAAGGGTGAAATTTTTGCAATGCTTGGGCCAAATGGCGCAGGAAAGACAACACTCATAAGTATTATTTGTGGAATAGTAAGACCTTCTTCTGGGAAAGTTACTGTAGATGAATTTGACATTATTGATGATTATAGAGAAACAAGATCTAGGATTGGATTAGTCCCTCAAGAGCTAACTTTAGAGCAATTTGAAACTGTATTTAATAATGTTTCATATTCTAGAGGATTGTACGGAAAAAAACCTGATCCAAAACATATTGAGAAAGTTTTAAAAGATCTAAGTCTATGGGATAAAAAAGATTTAAGACTTAGACAATTGTCTGGTGGAATGAAAAGAAGAGTTTTGATTGCAAAAGCATTATCTCATGAACCAACAATTTTATTTTTAGATGAACCAACGGCTGGTGTTGATGTTGAGTTAAGGCAGGATATGTGGAAAGTTGTTGAGAGTTTAAGAAAAACTGGTGTTACAATAATTTTAACAACACATTACATAGAAGAAGCAGAAGCTATTGCGGATAGAGTAGGAGTAATTAATCAAGGAGAAATTATAGTGGTTGATGAAACAAAAGAATTGTTAAAAAAAATGGGACATAAGAAACTTACTGTAGACCTTCAAAATGAAATTACTGAAATACCAGATAGTTTAAGTAAATATAATCTTGAAATTGGTGAAGATAAAAAATCAGTAAATTATACTTATAATGTTAGAGCTAAAAGTACAGGTATTACTAATTTGCTTCAAGATTTAAAAGATGCAAATTTTAAATTACAAGATTTAAAAACAGAACAAACAACATTGGAAAAAATATTTGTTTCTTTGGTAAAGGAGAATAATGAAGTTTAATTTTCAAGCATTTAGTGCAATTTATCTTCATGAGATGGATCGGTTTAAAAGAACTTTAATGCAATCTCTTTTTTCTCCGGTTTTATCCACCTCCTTATACTTCATAGTATTTGGTTCGGTAATTGGAGGATATGTTGAAAATATTGATGGAATTAGTTACGGATCTTACATTGTTCCAGGTTTATTAATGCTCACATTGCTTACGCAATCTATCAGCAATACCTCTTTTGGAATATTTTTTCCTAAGTTCAATGGTACAATTTATGAAATTTTAGCAGCACCAATTTCTACTTTTGAAATTGTTCTAGCTTTTGTTGGAGCAGGTGCAACTAAAACTCTTATTGTAGGTGTTGTAATATTTATCACTTCAACATTTTTTGTAGAGGTCAACGTCATGTATCCATTATTAATGATTTTTTTGTTAGTATTGGTTGCATTTACATTTGCATTATTTGGTTTCTTAATAGGTTTAATGAGTTCTAATTTCGAACAGATGTCTATCATTCCGACCTTAGTTATTACGCCAATGGTATTTTTAGGGGGTAGCTTGTACTCATTAGATATGCTGCCAGAATTTTGGCAGACGGTTACTTATTTTAATCCAGTAGTTTATTTAATTAATGGCCTTAGATTTGCTTTTTATGGAGTATCAGACTTTAATATTTGGGTTAGTATAATTTCTATGGTTGTATTTTTGGTTGCTTGTGTAACAGTTGTGACAGTGTTACTTAAAAAAGGTTATAATATTAAATCCTAGCTACTAGCTATTTTCTTTTTAGGATCATAAAAAGGTTTTTCTACAATAGTAGCAGAATATTTTCCTTCATGAGCTTGAACATGTAATTGATTTCCTAATTCTGAATAATTTATTTCTATCATTGCAAGTGCAATATTTTTTTTTAATCTAGGAGAATATACAGCTGAAGTTACTTTACCAATTGTTTTACCATCTTTTTCAATTGGCCAAAAAGTAGTATTAGGACCTGAAAGAGGATTACAATCAATTATAAGTCCAACCTGTTTTCTCTTTATCCCATCGTGCTTAATTTTTTTTAGAGCATCTTTACCTATAAAGTCTATATCAGTTTCTAAATTAACTAATCGATCTAATCCTAATTCAAATGGATTAGTATGAATGTCAGCATCTGCATGATATGAAAGCATACCGCCTTCAATTCTTCTTATAGACGATGTATGACCTGGTTGAATTCCATATTCTTTACCAGCAGCCATAATTTTTTCATATAATTCATTTCCTTTTGAACCATCTCTTAAATATATTTCGTAACCAAGTTCACTTGACCAACCTGTTCTTGAAACAATTAATGGAATTCCATCAAGTTGATATTCTCTTAGCCAATAATATTTAAGATCTCTGATATCTTCACCAAATAGTTTGACCATTATTTCTTGTGAGGTAGGGCCTTGTAACTGTAAAGGGGATACATCTGGTTCAGATATTTTAACATCTAAACCTGAATTAACCGAAACACCTTGTGCCCATAACAAAACATCACTATCTGCCAAGGATAACCAAAAATGATTTTCTGCTAATCTTAGTAAAACTGGATCGTTTAATATGCCTCCATCGTTATTTACGATTAATACATATTTACACTGTCCTATTGATAATTTTGAAAGATCTCTAGGAGTTAATAATTGAATAAATTTGTAGGCATCAGGACCAGTTATTTCAACCTGTCTCTCAACCGCCACATCACATAAAATTGATTTTTCAATAAGGTTCCAAAAGTTTTGATCAGGACTTCCAAAGTCTCTTGGAATATACATATGATTATATACAGAAAAACCTGTAGCTCCCCATTTAACAGTTGAGTCGAAGTATGGAGATTTTCTTATTTGTGTTCCAAAACCAAAGTTTTTATTAGACATTTGTGACCCTTAACAGTCTGAGTATAAATTACAAATAAAAAAATAGCCCTGTTAAGGGCTACTAAAAAAATGGAGAGGGAAGTTTTTTTTTAAAACTGTTCTGACTCAGTCGATCCATCCATTGCTGTAGTTGAGCTTTGACCACTACTGATAGTATTTGATACTGCATCAAAATAAGATGTACCAACTTCTCTTTGGTGTTTAACACTAGTATAACCATCTTTTTCTCGAGAGAATTCTTGTTGTTGAATTCTAGAGTATGCAGCCATACCTTCTTTTCTGTATTTTTCAGCAAGTTCAAAGATTGCAATATTTTGAGTATGAAAACCAGCAAGAGTAATAAATTGAAATTTATAACCCATTTTTGCAATTTCTTGTTGGAATGAAGCAATTTCATCATCGCTTAAATGTTTTTTCCAATTAAAAGAAGGTGAACAATTATAAGCTAAAAGCTTTCCAGGAAATTTTTCATGTATAGCATCAGCAAACTTTTTAGCTTCAGCTAAATTAGGTGTTGCAGTCTCACACCAAATTAAATCGGCATAAGGAGCATAAGCTAAGCCTCTAGAGATAGCTTGCTCAATTCCATCTTTTACATAATGAAAACCTTCAGGAGATCTTTCCCCTGTTAAAAATTGTTTATCATTTTCATCAAAATCATTCGTAATTAGTTTTGCAGCATTCGCATCAGTTCTTGCTAAAATAATTAATGGAACCTCTGCAATATCAGCAGCCAATCTTGCAGCTTTAAGATTTTTTACCATTGTTCCTGTCGGAACTAAAACTTTACCACCCATGTGACCACATTTTTTTTCACTAGCTAATTGGTCTTCAAAGTGTACACCTGCAGCACCTGCTCTTATAAATTTTTTAGTTAATTCAAACACATTTAATGGACCACCAAATCCAGCCTCACCATCAGCAATAATAGGCAACATGTAATCTGTTTTATCTTCTTTTTTCATATCACCGTCTTGCATTTCCATATGTTGAATTTGATCAGCCCTGATTAAAGAATTATTCATAGACTCAACTAATTTTGGTGCACTGTCATAAGGATATAAAGATTGATCTGGATACATTTCACCAGCTGTATTTGCATCAGCAGCAACTTGCCATCCGCTTAAATAAATTGCTTTTAAACCAGCTTTTGCATGTTGTACCGCCTGATTTCCTGACAAAGAGCCAAGTGTGTTCACGTATGGCTCAGAATTTAATAATTTCCAAAGTTTTTGAGATTGGTTTTTACACAAAGAATATTCAATTTTAATTGATCCTCTTAATCTTTCTACTTCTTCCTCCGTATAGTCTCGTTTAATTCCAGCAAATCTTTTTAAGTCGTATGAGATTTTTTCTGCACTCATTTTTTAGTTTCCTTTGTGTTTTAATATTGAATAAGAGGAATGAATTAGTTGCTATCGTCTAAGGCTTTGATTAGCTCACTCATTCCACTTGAACCCCAATCACAATGATCATCTCTCATGTAGATTCCTCTACTGTTGTGCTGATCTAAGTCCTCTTTTTTAATGATTTGAGCTTCATTTTCTGTGTTTTTTAAATTTTTATCCATGTAAATTATATATTTTACAGAATTTACAAAATCTATAAAAAACGTTAAAAAGCTTTGTAAATAGCTAAAAAATATTGTAAAAATAAATTTACAAAATTTACAAATAGTAAATATGAGTCAAATAGATTTAAAAATAGGGCCTAAAATCAAGTCTTTTAGAAGACAGCTTGGTCTTCAAGCAAACAAATTAGCAGAAGATTTAAACATTTCACCAAGTTATTTAAATCTTATTGAAAGTGGAAAAAGAAAAATTGATGGTGATCTACTATTAAACTTATGTGAAAGATTAAATATTCAGTTATCAGATCTTACTTCAAAAACAGATATTAATCTTCAAAATACAATTTCTGAGATTTTAGATGATAGTTTATTTGAGGATTTAGATATTTTAGGACCTGAAGTAAAAGATTTAGTTAGCACTAATCCAAAGATTGGAAAAGCAATTGTAAGACTTGGAGATATATTAAAAAAAAAAGATCACGAACTAATTAATAAGATAGAAAAAATTTCTGGTAAAATTGTTGATAATAGAAAAAATTCTTTTCCAGGAGAAGTTATTTCAGACTTTTTACAAGAAAATAAAAATTACTTTCCTAAGTTGGAAGAATTTGCAAATAAAGTATTTGATAAAATTCAAAAAAATAATCGTACAAGATACATAGCTTTATGTGAATATTTATATTCAGAATATTCAATTAATGTAAAAGATGTTATTCCTGATGAAAACAAACCATTTTCAAAAATTTATAATAAAAATAAAAAAGAGTTATTACTTAGTGATTACAGTTCGCTAGAAACAAAAAAATTACACGCAGCTGCACAAATTGCACAAGAAGGCGCAAATAAAGAAATTGACGACTATCTTTCTAAATTTAGTTTTCCATCTGAGGAGTCAAAAAAGTTAACTAAAGTTGCTTTACTCAATTATTGTGGAGCAGCTATTTTAATGCCTTATAAATTATTTCATTCTGAGTGTAAGAAACTTAAATATGATTTAGAGTTACTTCAAAATACTTTTGCAACATCTTTTGAACAAGTGGCTCATAGGGTAACTTGTCTTCAAGACCCAAAGCTTCCTGGAATTCCTTTTCATTTTTTAAGAGTTGATATGGCAGGTAATATTTCTAAAAGATTTTCTTTATCAGGCATTGATATACCAAGATATGGTGGTGCTTGTCCACGATGGAATGTTTATTCTGCTTTTACTAGACCAGGGGTTATTCAAGCAGCTGTAAGTAAAATGAATAATGGTGAAAAATACGTTTGTATTGCAAGAACTGTTGAAAAAGGTATTGGACGATTTGGTCAAGCTAAAAGTGTTTTATCAATAGGACTTGGTTGTGATGCAAAATATGCAAAAGATTTTGTTTATACTGAAAACGTAAATATAAATGATAAATCGACCGAAATTCCAATTGGCGTTTCTTGCAGAACCTGTGACAGATTAGATTGTTCACAAAGAGCATTCCCCCCATTACATAAAAAATTTGATGTTGATTTAAATACAAGAGGTGTTTCGGTTTATGTCAGCGATGACAAAGCTTAATTATGATTAAATATATACTGCCAGCTGTAATTATTTTTTTAATAGTATTGTTTTGGGAAAAAATTACTGAGTTCGTAGAAAAAAAATTCAATATTAAGCTTAATTATATTATTGTTAGCTCCATTATTGCTGCAATAGCAGTTATCCTTTTACTCCTAAATTACTAGGATTCATGAACAGTCTAGAAGTTTCAAATTTTAAAATTGAAGAAACTGAGGGAGTTTTTACCTTTAAAAATGAAAATACAACAATAGGCTTTGTTAGATTTAATGAAAAAGGTGAGGTAGAGTATATTTTTGTTAATCCAATTTTTAGAAAACAAGGGTTAGCAACTAAACTATTACAATTAGTAAAACAAAGAACCGGAAAAGAAATAATACTTCAGGAACCAATTAGCCCTTTAGGATTGAAATTATTAAAATCATTAAATAAATGGAAATAAACTTATTATTTTTTTTTACAGTTGTTCCAGCCATAATTTTATACGGAATTGCAAAATCAGGCCTAGGTGGATCCATGACTTTAATTTCAGTTCCCCTAATGACTATAGTGATGCCACTAAATCAAGCTTTAGGAATTATTTTACCAATTTTAATATTTTCAGATTTTATTGCTGTTTATAAATATAGAAAAGAATTTGATTTAGGAACTTTGAAATTAATGGTTCCATTTGCAGCTATCGGTATAATCATTGGATCTTTAACTTTTTCATATTTTTCAGAAGATTTGTTAAAATTTATAATTGGAGTAATGGGTTTCTTATTTGCGGGTCATTATTTCTTTTTTAAAAAAGACAAAGAAAAAAAATCAGAGAAAAATTTTTTAAAAGGTGGAACATGTTCAGTGGTTGCAGGTTTTACAAGTTTTTGTGTCCATGCTGGAGGAACCCCAACCAGTCTTTACTTACTTCCACTTAGAATGAAAAAAGAAATCTATGTTGGAACAAGAATATTTTTTTTCACTTTTGTGAATTTAATTAAACTTCCTTTGTATATTAATTTGTCTATGACAAATTTAGAATCTTTTAAACAGTCAGCAATATTATTTCCAGTTGCGTTATTAGGAATATTGATTGGATATAAATTACTTAAAATTATTGAAGAAAAATTATTTTATAATTTTATATATGCTCTAATTTTCTTAACTAGTTCAAAGCTTTTATATGATTATCTAATATGATTTTTTTACACATACTAAATTTTAAATAAATGTTTAAATTTATTTAAATTATGAAAAAAAAATTTAATCCAAGAATTAAAGCTAGATTAAGAAAAAATCGACAAGTTTTAAGTAAAAATATCGACAACTTTTTTGGTTGGGTTAAAGGTGCAAAACTTGTTGAGCTAAAAGAATGTAATACAGATGAAGATCCTGTAAGACCGGAGTTAGATAATAAGTTTAGAACGGGATATGGAAGAAAAATTTTTGGAGTTGAATACAAAGGAGAAATTCATGCGGTTATGTGTTTTGCTTACACAAATGAAATTCCAAAAAGTGTTGAAGAGTTAGAAAAACTTAGCACTGACGCATTTCTACAAACAGCAATGAGAGATCAGGCTGGTGGTCAAATAGCAATTGCTTACACCGTATGGTCTAAAAAAAAGGGTGGAGGAAAATTAATAGTAAAAGAAGTATTCAAAAAAATAAAAAAATCTAATCATTTAAATAGATTGGTAACTCTTTCACCTCTAACAGAAATGGCAACTAATTTTCATGAGAGAAATGGAGCTAAATTAATTCAAATTAATGAAACTACACAAAATTTTGAATATAAAGTTCTGTAACAATGAAAATTATTAAACTTTATTTTATAGTATTTTGTACTTTATTTATTTTACCTTATTCTACAGTTATGGCTTACGAAGAAGCAAATTATGAAGTTATCTCTAAAAATGATGTTTATGAGATTAGAAAATATTCTGATCGTTTAGCGGTGGAAACAATGACATCTGGAATAGATAGTAATTTTAGAAAATTGTTTAATTACATTTCAGGCAGAAATGATACTCAAGAGAAAATTAAAATGAC
This sequence comes from uncultured Pelagibacteraceae bacterium, assembly GCA_902572515.1. Lineage (GTDB taxonomy): Bacteria > Pseudomonadota > Alphaproteobacteria > Pelagibacterales > Pelagibacteraceae > Pelagibacter. Next base: position 46,668 of record CACGGJ010000003.1, read on the forward strand.
AACTCCAGTTACCCAAGTTGAGAAAAATGGAAATATGAGTATGCAATTTTATTTACCATCTAAATTTAACTCAGAAAATGTACCAAATCCAAGCAGGGAAGACGTTAAAATAGTTAATATCGAAGGAGGATACTACGCGGTGCTAAGATATTCTGGACGAGCATCAGATGGAAACTTTCTTAAGCATAAAGAAATTTTAGAAAAAGAGTTACAAAAAAATAATATATCAATTATAAGCCCACCCATTAGAGCAACCTATGATAGTCCATTTACCCTTCCAATAAATAGAAGAAACGAGGCTATGTTTAAAGTTGAATTTAATTGATGAAATTAAAATTTAAAGCAATGGTGTTATCTTGTATGGATCCAAGATTTCAACATTTAGTCCATAATCATTTAAAGAAAAAAAAATTAACAGGAAAATATAGTGCATTCACAATTGCAGGTGCAGCTATTGGTGTTACACATAATAAATTCAAAAAATGGCATAAAACGTTTTATGATAATTTAGGAACCTCTATTCAATTGCATAAAATAGAAAAATTAATTGTCATTAATCATAAAGATTGTGGTGCTGCCAAAATTGCAAATGGAAAAAAACAATTTAGCCTAGCAAACGAAAAAAAAATTCATAAAGATTCGTTCTTGAAAATTAAAAAACAAATAAAAAAAAGATTTCCAAAATTGAGAGTAGAATTAAATTTAATTTCTTTGGACAGTAAAATTACTAAATTCTAATTATTGATTTCTTATTAGAGGATAAACTTTAGGATTTAGATATTTTAAGTTTGTTAGTAATATTAAAATTAAAGTAACAAAGCCAATTAAAAATCCTAAATAAATTAAAATTTTAAAGTCAAACATCCATACTAGCTCAAAAATATTTTCCATAATAAATTTTGAACCAATCACTGCAAAAAATATTGCAATTAAAATTACAGATTTAAAAATAATAATGAACTCAATTAGCGATGAAAAAACAATTTGTTTTTTTGAAAAACCTAAAATTTTAAAGACTAAATTTTGATATTCTTTAACTTTTCCTTGAACCATAATTGCGCTCGAAATTACGATTAACCCTATTACAATAGTAACCGCTGAAATTAAAGTAACTGCAATAAATATTTTATTTAAAACAGCTGTAACTTTAGATAAATAATCTGCAATTTTTATCATTGATAAACTAGGCATGATTTCAAGCATTTCAGTTTCATCAAATTTATTTGATTTAAATTTTGCAGTAGCTAAATATTCATGAGGTATGTTTTTTGCAAATTGAGGATTAAATAACATTGCAAAATTGATGCTTAAATCACGATAATCTACTTCTCTAAAATTAATGACCTCTCCTTCAATTTCACGCCCATAAACATTTAAAGTGAAAATATCACCTAACTGGATGTTTAAATCTTTAGCAACTTTTGCATCTAGAGATATTTGAAGTTGATTAGGGTTTGATAAATCCCACCATTCACCCTCTAAAATTGGATTATCTTTGGGTATATTTTCTACCCAAGAAGATCTTCGTTCACTACCAATTACCCAGTAACTATCATTGTCGGGTTTTATATAAGCGTTTGGATCAACACCATTAATTTTTACAATTCCAGAGGATACCATTGGTACAATTTCAATAGATGCATTTGGATCCATATTTAAAATTCCTTGCTCAAATTTCTCTTTTTCTCCTTTTTGAATTCCGACAAAGAAATAATCGGGTGCAATATCAGGAATAGATTTAGCAATTTCTCTTTGAAAATTTGTACCAACTAAAGCCAATGTTAATAACAAAGTAACCCCTAAGCCAAGAGACATAACTGTAATAGGAGTTATACTTTTTGTTTGGGTAATATTTTTTATTGAAATTTTTAAAGAAATTATTGGACTAGATTTAAATTTTTTTAGAAAAAAAATGATTAATTTTGAAAGTAAGAAAAACACAATTAAACAAACAAAAAAAGCAGCAAAGTAACCCAAGCTATAAGAAGGTTGTTCAGATCCAATAGTGAATAATAAAATTAAGATAGATAATAAAATAAAACTTAGAACAACTGATCTCTTTGAATAATAAAATTGAAGGTTTTGAAATACGTTTCTAAATAAATTAGACGCTTTTACTTGATCAATAGAACTGATTGTTGGAATAGAAAAAATTACCAGAACCAATAATCCCACTAAAAATATTTTTAAAAAATTAAGTAATGAAAATACTGGATAAACATTCAGTCCTAATCCATCAGATAGATATTTGTCTGCTATCGGTACAATTAAAAAACTCGATCCATAAGCAACAACAGTGATAATAAATAAAAGTATAAATAACTGCAGATAATATAGTGTTTTAATATTGCCTGAATAAAAACCAACTGCTTTTCGTACTGCTATCGACATGTTATTTTGATTAATAAAAGAAAGCAAAGTATTTGCTATTCCAATACCCGCTATTAACATTGCACTGATAGATACAAGAGATAAAAATTGAGAAAAATTATTAATAATTCTTTTTATTCCACTTGCAGAATTCTCTGGATGTCTAAGTTTTACTTTTTGATCGTCTTTAAATATTTCTTCAATTCGTTGTTCGATTTCTTCTGGTTTATCATTTTCATTAAATTTAACTTTGTATTCATAGTTTAAAAAGCTTCCAATTCCGTTTAGTTTTAAAATTTCTAAAGTTTGTTTTCCTGCTAAAGCCCAATCGCCAAATGCAACAAATCCACTTACATCTGGTACTGATTTAATAATTCCAATTACTTTAAAATTTTGATCTTGGACTTTTACTAATTCATTAATTTTAATATTCAGCGTTTTTGATAAACTTTCATTGATCAGGATAGTGTTAGGTTCTTTTTGCATTCTTTCATAAGCACCAATAGGCTCATACACAACATTTCCATACAAAGGATATTTTTCATCTACAGTTTTAATTCTAGTAAATAATGATTTATTTTTTTCTCTGCCAATAGTTGAAAGCATAGTGCTGAACTCAATCATTTGAGAGACAGTTGCAAATTCTTTTACTTTGTTAACTAAATCTAAATTTCCTTTATTACGATTGTAATCAATCTCTAAATCTCCACCCAAAAGAGCTTTGGCATTATCATTTAGTTCTTTTTTAAGACTATCTTCAATTGTGAAAATAGCACTTAAGATAAATAAACTTATAAAGAGTGTAATAATGATACTGGAAATTTTATGATAATTTCTGCTTAAGTCTTTTAAAGCGTATTTAAATATCAAACTAAATTCTGAAGGATTATTTAATTTTTCCATCTTTAATTTTTATTTTTCTTTTAGCCCTGTCAGCAAGTTTGGGGTCATGGGTTACCATGATTAAAGACGAACCTTCCTCTTTGACATACTTAAATAAGATATTTGCAATCATGATAGAATTTTCAGTATCTAGGTTTCCTGTTGGTTCATCAGCTAAGATTAATTCAGGCTTCATTGCAATTGCTCTAGCGATAGCTACTCTTTGTTGTTCACCACCTGATAATTGACTTGGTAGATTATTAAAACGATGTTTCAAACCAAAACGATCTAATAAAATTTTTGCTTCTTTTTCTGGATTTTTAAAGTTATTTAGTTCAAGCGTTAAAGCAACATTTTCAACCGCTGTGTAATTAGGAATTAAATAAAACGACTGAAAAATTATTCCAATATTTTTCTTTCTTATCTCAGATACCTCATCCTCACTCATACCTGTTATTTCTTGATTATTAATAATTATTTTACCAGAAGTTGGTTTTTCCAAACCTCCAATTAACATTATTAAACTTGTTTTCCCTGAGCCACTTTCTCCAACCACTGAAACAGTTTCTTTTTTCTTAATATTTAAATCAATATTCTTTAAAACACTGATACTATCTTTATCAGTTTGGTATTTGAGATTAATTTTTTTTAATTTAAGAAGAGCACTCATGAATAAAACTATATTTATAAAAATTTTGATAATCTTTCTAGTGCACATAAATGCAAGTGCAATAGAAAAGGTAGTTTTATTTGGTGATAGTTTGATGGCTGGTTATGGATTACCTAAAGAACATCATTTATCAATAGTTTTAGAAAACAATCTTAAGCAAGCTGGTTTAAACATTAAAGTCATTAATGGAAGTGTCTCTGGAAGCACGTCATCAGGTGGATTGAATAGAGTTGATTGGAGTTTATCAGAGCCAGGTATTGATTTAATTATTTTAGGATTAGGAGCCAATGATATGCTCAGAGGAATTCTGCCAGAAGAAACAGAAAGAAATTTAGAACAAATAATAAAAGTTACTCTGAATAAAAAAATTAAAATTATTTTAGCTGGAATGGTGGCGCCAGATACTCATGGAGAAAAATATAAGAAAGAATTTGATGCTATTTATCCAAAGTTATCAAAAAAATATAATTTAGCATTAATCCCATTTCTTCTTGAAGGTGTGGCACTTAATCCAAGTTTGAATCAACAAGACGGTATACATCCCAACAAAGATGGAACAATTAAAGTAAGTGAAACAATAAAAAAAAGTATTATTAATATAATTAATTAAATGAAAATCTTTCTATCAATATTTAGCTTATTATTTTGCCTTAGTTTTGCTCAAGCTCAAAATACAAACATTACTTTAAATTCTGATTTAAACTTAAATTGTAAATTTGAAAAAGTAATTTTAAAAAATCCAGACCATAACTTTGAGTCTTTCACAAAAGATCAAATTAAAAGAAAAGATATCAATAAGTTAATAATTGAGTCTAAAACACCAGACGTTCTAAATGTTAAAAATTTATCAGAATTTTTTAATAAAATTGATTTAGAGGTTAAAATTTCTAATAAGGATATATTTTTAATTCAAGCATTCGATAAAGAGAGGAATTATTCTGAGTCTGCAGTCTATACTAGAAAAACAGGTGAACTTATTCACGAAATCACAACCAATATAAAACAAGAGGAAAAAGAAAAAGATATTTCTTTTTATAGTTGTAAAAATAACAACAAAGACACTTAAGACCAAAGACTCTAATTCTTATATTTGATAATATTTAAATATGAAAAAGTTATTCCTAGTAATTTTGGTTTATTTATTTTCACAGGTTAGCTCTTTAGCAAATGAAAGAGATACTAGACTGAACCAATTGTTTAATGAGTTAAAAGCAAATAAATCGAAAGTAGCTTTTATAATAGAACAAGAAATCTGGGTTTTATGGAGCACTCATCCAACAGATGAAAAACTTACTGCAAGATTAGAAGAGGGCTCTCAATTAGTGAGAGATCAAAACTATATAAAAGCAAAAGATATTTTTACTGAAGTTATTAATCTTGATCAAAATTGGGCTGAGGCTTGGAATAAAAGGGCAACTGTACTTTATATGCTAGGAGAATTTCAAAAGTCACAAGATGATATAGATCAAGTATTAGCCTTAGAACAAAGACACTTTGGAGCTTTAGCGGGACAAGGTTTAGTAAATATTCAACTTAAGAATTATGAAAAAGCGATTAGAAGTTACGAACAAGCACAAGAAATTTATCCTGCTATGAGATCACCAAAAATAATGATTAAGCAAATAGAAGAATTAATGAAACAGCAAACAATATAATGTGTGGAAGATACGTAGTAAAAAACCCTGTAACAAAAACAAATAAATTAGTTAAATCTGCAATTCAGGTTGAAGATACTGAAAACTATAATGCTCATCCATATCAAAAACTGCCTGTAATAAAAAAATATAAAAATGGAAATACTTTAGAAAATCTACAATGGGGCTTAGTTCCTGGTTGGGCTAAAGATAAAGATTTTAAAGCTTTAATTAATGCAAGGTTAGAGACTATTGATGAAAAGGTTTCATTTAAAAAATTGATTAAAAACAACCGATGTGTTGCAGTTGCAGATGGTTTTTATGAATGGAAAAGAGAAGAAAAAGAAAAAACTCCTCATTATTTTACCCGTGAAGATACAAATCCTATTTATTTTGCTGGTATCTTTGAAAATGATCAGTTTTGTTTAATTACGGAGGAAGCAAAAGAAAATATAAATGAAATTCATCACAGACAACCAGTTATTTTAAATCAAGCTGATATTAATCGTTATTTAAATTTAGAATTACAAGGTTCAGCGTTTTTAAAAGAACGTAAAATTCCAAATTTAATTTTTAATGAAGTCTCAAAAGATGTTAATAAACCTACAAATAACAGCGCTTCTCTAATTCAAAAAGTATAATTTTATTTACGTTTATTTTTCTTAAATCTAAAATTTTTAGGTCTTTTTCTATTTTTAAATTTTCTTTTATTATTTTTATTTTCGAACTTTTTAAATTTCTTCTTTTTACTTAATTTATTATTAGAAAATTTCTTTTTAAATTTATTTTTTTTATTAAATTTCTTTCCTTTTTGATTATTTGGTTTTGCTTCTTCTTTGACTTTAAAGTCTGGATCAATTAGTTTTTGGATAGATCTCCACATATTTCTATCGTTATTAGTTAAAAAGGTTAAAGCTGACCCATCTTTTCCAGCTCTACCAGTTCTACCTATTCGATGAATATAATCTTCAGGTACTTGCGGAAGATCATAATTAATTACGTGTTTTATAACCGGTATATCTAATCCACGTGCAGCTACATCAGTTGCAACTAAAATTCTACTGTTACCATTTCTAAAACCTCTAATTACACGATCTCTTTTGCTTTGTCTTAGATTTCCATGGATAGCATCAGCTTTATGTCCATCATATTTTAATCGTTTAACTATTTTATCAGCACCATGTTTAGTCTTCACAAAAACTAAAATAGAACCACTTCTTTCAACTAACTGATTTATTAGTTCATGATATTTTTTATCAGGTGTAATTTGAAAAGTTTCTTGTTTAATTTTTTCAATTGGTGTTGATAAAGATCCAACAGAAACTCTTTCAGGATTATTGAGATATTTTTGTGAAATTTTTAAAATATTTTCAGGTAAAGTAGCTGAAAATAATAGTGTTTGATGTTTAATTGGTACAAATTTTAAAATCAATTCTATTTGTGGGGTAAAACCCATGTCTAACATTCGATCAGTTTCATCTAGAACTAGGTAATTTACTTTTGATAGGTTTAAACTTTTACGCTCAATGTGATCATTAATTCTTCCTGGCGTTCCAACTATAATTCTTGCTTTTTTATTTAATTGTCTTAGTTGTTTTTGCATACTCTCGCCACCAATTAAAAGAGCATTTCCAATTCCTATTTCTCTAACATTCAGCTTTAAAACTGTTTCCATTACTTGTGTTGCAAGTTCTCTTGTTGGACAAATAATTAGAGCCATCGCTTGTTTGTCTTTAAGAAGTTTATTAATCATAGGAATAGTAAATGCTAAAGTTTTACCCGTACCTGTTTGTGCGGTACCTAGAACATCTTTTCCCTCCAAGCTAATCGGTATCGATTGACTTTGAATAGGTGTTGGAACTTTAAAATCAGCTAATTCAATTGATTTTTTTAGTTTGTTTTCGATATTGAGATCAGAGAAATTCATTATGTAGGGAAAGATATATATTTATGTAATTGAGTGTCTGCTTATATCTTTTTGCACTAAATACAACAAATAGTTTGAAAAGATTAATCTCTAAAATTTACAAAGTCTATTGGAAGACCTATATCAATTCCTTTGATTGCAGCGATAGCTTCTTGAAGATTATCTTTTTTTTTGCCATCTACTCTTAATTCATCGCCTTGGATTTTAATTTGAATTTTTAGTTTTAGTTTTTTGATATCAGCAATAACTTTTTTAGCATTTTCTTGGCTAATTCCTTCTTTTAATTCACTGATTTGTCTAATAGATCCTCCTGATGCTCCTTCAGAACTTTTAACTTTTAAAACCCTTGGATCTACTTTTCGTCTAACTAAATGAGTTTGCAACAATTCATTAACTTGCTTTAATTTCAATTCATCAGGTGCATTGGTAGTGACCGTTTTATCTTTTCTTTCAATTGAAATATGAAGTCCTTTGAAATCATATCGATTGCCAATTTCTCTTACACAATTAGCTAAAGCATTATCAAATTCTTGATAATTAATTTTACTTATTACATCAAATGAAGGCACAAGTATATTATACAGTATTAATGATCAAAATTTAAACTAAATTATAAAATTTAGTGATAATAAGGCATTTTAGCTTATTGAGTTAATTGTAAATAATAATATATTTAAGTCATGCTTAGTTATATCATTCCATTTTTAATACTTATCTTAGTAGTTGTTTTTATACATGAATATGGACATTACTATTTTGCGAGAAAATATGGAGTAGGTGTTACGGATTTTTCAATTGGTTTTGGTAAAGAGTTATTTGGTTGGAATGATAAATCAGGCACAAGATGGAAAATATGTGCAATTCCTCTAGGTGGATATGTAAAATTTTTTGGAGATAGGAATGTTTATTCACAAGCTGATCATCAAGAAATATTAGAGAAATATAATGAAGAGGAACGGGAAAAATTATTTATTTTAAAACCTTTATACCAGAGAGTTTTAATCGTATTGGGCGGACCTTTGGCTAATTTTTTATTAGCTTTAGTAATATTTTTTTCAATCTATACTTTTATAGGTAAAGATTTTACACCTGCAGTCATTAATGAAGTTCAAAAAGATAGTCCAGCAATGGTAGGAGGATTAAAAGCTGAGGATATAATTTTAGAAATAGACGGTAATGAGGTTAAAAGCATTATGGAAGTTTCTAAATTTATCACCATGTCTACTGGTGATTTTATAGACTTTAAAGTTAAGCGTTCTTATGATGAATTAATACTAAAAGTAAAACCCAATATTGTTGAAGGTGATGATGGATTGGGAAATAAAATTAATAAAAGAATGGTAGGTATTAAGCTTGGTGCCTATAATAATAAAGTTAACCATGTTAAATTAGGACCTGCTCAGGCTTTATATCATGCAGGTTATGAAGTTTATTTTGTAAGCGTTTCCTCATTAAAATACATCGGAGGAATGATTTTAGGTAAAGCAGATACTTCTCAATTAGGAGGACCAATTAGAATTGCTAAAATTTCTGGACAAGTTGCAACCTTTGGTGTTTTAGCTTTTATTAGTATGATGGCCTATATATCAATAAGTTTAGGGCTTATTAATCTATTTCCAATACCAATGTTAGATGGGGGACACTTAATGTTTTATGCATTTGAGAAAGTTTTAGGCCGGCCTTTATCTCAAAAAACTCAAGAAGGTTTTTTTCGAATCGGATTGTTTTTGTTGCTATCATTAATGTTTTTCACCACATTTAATGATCTAAAAGACCTAGGTTTATTTAGATAATTCACATTTTAAATCGTTTAAAAAGATCAATAAAATCAACGTATATTTAAGTTTTTACAAGATATTGTGTGTTTTAAAAAACTTAACACTAAAAAAAAGCTTGATTTATCAACGTTTATGACAAGTATAAATATTAACCAACAAAACCGGAGCTAAAATGAACAAAAAACAACTAATTGCTAAGCTTTCTGGCTCATTAAATTTGAGCAAAGCAGATGCTGAGCGAACTTTTGATACAATTACCAACACTATTTTAGATGCTCTAAAAGGTGATGATTCAGTAAAAATTGCTGGATTTGGTACGTACAAAGTTGCTAAGAGAAAAGCAAGAGTTGGAAGAAACCCAAGAACAGGTGAGCAGATTCAAATTGCTGCTTCTCAAAAGGTAAAATTCTTACCAGCTAAAGCTTTAAAAGAAGTATTCAACAGATAATATTTTTTTTTAACAGCCCTAACGTTTCAAAACACGTTCAGGGCTGTTACTATATGCAAAAACTGCATACCCAATTTTCCTAATCAGCGTTAGTTTTAAAAATTATTAAAACTATAAGTCACCTCTTAATCAAGTGGAGGTCTAATGACTAAAATAATAAAAAAAATATCAGCACCGCTACTTAGTTTAATATTTTTATTAAACATGAGCAGTGCAGGTATGGCAGAGACAACTGTCTCTGGAGAAGTTCAAGCGATATTTAACTCGCTTCTATTTTTAATTTGTGGTTTCCTTGTCATGTTCATGGCAGCAGGATTTGCGATGTTAGAATCTGGTATGGTAACTTCAAAAAGTGTATCAGTAATTTGTGCTAAAAATATAGGTCTATATTCAATCGCCGGAATTATGTTTTGGCTTTTTGGTTATAATTTAGCTTATGGAATTCCTGAAGGAGGATACATTGGAACATTTACACCTTGGTCAGATGCAAGTGCAGTTGATACAGGTTATGCTGATGGATCAGACTGGTTCTTCCAAATGGTATTCTGTGCAACAACAGTTTCAATTTGTTCAGGTGCTATGGCTGAAAGAATTAAACTATGGCCGTTTTTCTTATTTGCAGCTATTTTAGCTGGAGTAATTTATCCAATCGTTATGGGTTGGCAATGGGGTGGAGGCTGGTTAGCAGAACTAGGCTTCTCTGATTTTGCTGGTTCAACATTAGTACACTCAACAGGTGGTGCAGCTGCTTTAGCAGGTATCATGTTGTTAGGTGCTAGATATGGAAGATTTGATAGCAAAGGTGAGGCGAAAGCAATTAAACCTTTTGCTGCTTCTTCGATTCCATTAGTAACAGTTGGAGTATTTATATTATGGTTAGGTTGGTTTGGATTCAATGGTGGATCTCAACTAGCTATTGGAACATTTGATGATGCAGTTGCTGTATCAAGTATATTTATCAATACTAATCTTGCTGCTTGTGGTGGTGTTATGGCTGCTGCAATAATCACAAGATTAATGTTTGGTAAAACAGATGTAATTCAAATGTTAAACGGAGCAATTGGTGGTCTTGTAGCTGTTACAGCTGAACCATTAGCGCCATCACCTTTAGCAGCAATTTTCATTGGAGCTGTAGGTGGATTGATCGTAGTATTTGGAACTAAATTATTATTCAGTTTCAAACTTGACGATGTTGTAGGTGCAATTCCAGCTCACATGTTTGCTGGTATTTGGGGAACATTAGCAGTGCCATTAACAAACGCTGATGCATCGTTTAGTGCACAATTAATTGGTGTACTTTCAATTAACATTTTTGTGTTTGCTGTGTCCTATGTAATCTGGTCAATAATGAAAGCTACTTTTGGAATTAGATTAAGTAAAGAAGCTGAAACCAAAGGTACTGACGTTACAGAAACAGGAGTAATAGCATACGCAATACGTGACTAATTGCATGCAATAATGCAATATAGAGGCTCTTCGATCTCCATGTCGTTATCTCATTGAAGAGCCTCTGTAAAAAAAAATTAACTAAAATCTCTCTCTCTAGTTAGTTAACTAAAGGCCCCAGAAATGGGGCCTTTTTATTTTATACATGCTTAAATAGCATAACTCTCTTGCCCTATAAGCAATTCACTATTTGCAAAACTTTTATAAAAGAATTTTTTAACAAGGAGAGATAATGACTAAATATTTAAAAACATTAATTATAGGTTTAATATCATTATTAAGCTTTTCTAACTTTGCTTCAGCAGAAACAACAATGTCAGCTGAAGGACAATATATTTTTAATTCACTTGGATTTTATTTAGGTGGTGTATTAGTAGCTTTTATGGCTGCAGGTTTCTGTATGCTTGAAAGTGGTTTGGTCACTACAAAAAGTGTATCAACAATTGCAGCCAAAAATATTGGTAAATTTGCAATTTGTTCATTAATATTTTTTCTATGTGGTTATAATTTAGCTTATGGTATTCCAGAAGGTGGTTTTATTGGATCTTTCTCTATGTGGAGCGATTCTTCAGAATTAGCTACTGGTTATTCAGATTATTCAGACTGGTTTTTTCAAACAATGTTTGTATGTGCAACTGCCTCAATAGTTTCAGGAGCTGTAGCTGAAAGAATTAAAATTTGGCCTTTCTTTATTTTCGCTGCAATCATGGCTGGAATTATTTATCCAATTTCAATGGGTTGGCAGTGGGGTGGAGGCTGGTTAGCAACTTCAGGCTTTTCTGACTTTGCTGGTTCAACTCTAGTTCATGCTTGTGGTGGTGCTGCTGCTTTAGCAGGAGTTATTGTATTAGGTGCAAGAGAAGGAAGATTTAGTAAATCAGGTGAAACTAAATCTTTAGTACCATTTGCTGCATCTTCAATTCCATTAGTAACACTTGGAACTTTTTTACTTTGGTTTGGTTGGTTTGGTTTTAATGGTTTTAGTCAATTAGCGATGGGAACTTTTGATGATGTGAATGCAATTAGTAAAATTGCAGTTAACACTCATTTAGCGGGCGCCGCTGGGACAGTTGCCGCTGCAGTTGTAACAAGATTGCTTGGTGGAAAAACAGACATCGTTATGATGTTAAATGGTGCATTAGCTGGACTAGTTGCAATAACAGCTGAACCTTTAACTCCAAGTCCTGTATTAGCAATTGTAATAGGAGCTATTGGATCATTAATTATGTACTTTGGTACAAAATTTTTAGAAAGTAAAAAAATTGATGATGTAGTAGGTGCTATACCTGTACATATGTTTGCAGGAATATTTGGAACTTTAGTTGTTCCAATAAGCAACCCAGATACAAATTTTGGAACTCAGTTGACAGGTGTGATTGCAGTATGTTTGTTTAGCTTCATACTTTCTTACATTACTTTTAGAGTTCTTAAACAAACTATTGGTCTTAGAATTAGTGCTCAAGCTGAAAAACTTGGAACTGATGTTGCGGAAGTTGGTGTTAAAGCTTACGCAATAAGAGACTAAAATATCTCTCTATATAATATAAATTAAAGGCTCCTTAGAAATAAGGGGCCTTTTTTATTTTTTAACAATATTTTGAAGAGTTTCTAATACTTCTTTAGCATGGTCTTTTACTTTAACATTATTCCAAATTTTGATTATTTTACCTTTTTTATCGATTAAAAAAGTAGTTCTAACTATTCCCATAAATTCTCGTCCCATAAATTTTTTTTTAGCCCAAACTTTGTATTTTTTTAAAACTGTTATTTCTTCATCAGCTAATAAATCAAACTTGATTTTGTATTTATCTCTGAATTTGTCATGACTTTTTAAATTATCTTTAGAAATACCCAAAATTTCGCAATTCAATTTTTTAAATTTTGGAAGCAGCTTATTAAAATCATTGGTTTCAATTGTACAGCCTGGAGTGTCATCTTTAGGGTAAAAATAAATAATTACATAATTTCCTATTGAATCTTTAAGAGAGTATTCTTTTTTATTTGTAGATGGTAATTTAAAAATTGGTGCTTTTGTATTTTCTTTAATCATTTATTTCGTTTTCCTCCCAAAGTTTTTTGTAATCAATTAATGGTGACAAGCCGTAACTTGAATTAATATTTGTTAGATGTAGTGATAAACTTTTTAAGGGAGAAATACAAATTTCTTTTGAATATATTTCATTTAAATATTTTTCAAAAGGATCGTGTCTGTCTAAACAATTCTTATAAAAGTTTTCCCAATATTTATCTAATAAGTTTTTAGTTGTCAGGAAAGTGCATAGTGTTTTGTCTACAGTTCTCCAATGACGCTTATTTCCAATTAATACATTTGTTTTTGCATTACTCATGTACAGATATGGATAATCAGAAGGACACATAAAAATATCCTTATTTAGTTGTGACGCAATTCTTTCGTAAGAAGCCACCATTTCCTCCAACATTGGTTCAAAATGTAAATAATCATCCTCAATAAAGTAAATTAAATCTTCACCAGCATCTTTCCCAATTTCAAAACTTTGAAGTAAACTTGCAAGATTTGCAAAAGTTTCTTTATTTTTCTGTTCTGATATTTTTTCTTTATATTTTAAGTAATCTAAATTGATTATCTCTATATTATTTCCATCAATTACTTTTTTAATTACATTAAGGTTTTCAGTACTTGAATTGTCATCAACAATTATCGTTTTAACATTTATAGTGGGATATTTATTTTTTAAAAAATTAATTGATCTAATAAGTGAATTTATTGATCTTTTTGTATATTCAATTTTTGGAAACTCAAATAACCTTTTTCTATTTTGATCCCAAATCTCAATATTTGTATTCATCCTTAGAATAATTAGTAATGAATTAACTTTTTTTGTAACTTTGACTTCACCCAAAGGTAAAATTATAGATTTTTCATTTAAAATCGATAATTCTTCATTTAATTCTTTTCCTAATGTTGGGGATGAAAAATTATTTTGGTCTAAAATTTCGTAACCTAATAATTTACAAATTTTGATAAAAAATTTTTTCATAATGTGTTATACTTTTTATAATATTATGGTCATTAAATCATTACAAACTCTAGTTAGTGAAACTTTAAAAGAAATTAAAACAATCAATGCAGATGAAGCTTATCAAATGGTCCAAAATAAAAATTGTAATTTAATCGATATAAGAGAAAGTAATGAGTTAGAAAACACAGGAAGAGTTGAGGGAGCAAGTCATATCCCAAGAGGAATGCTTGAAGTATATTTAGATTCTAATAGCCCAGTATTTCAAAATGGACAATTAGACCAAAATAAAGAATTTGTTTTATTTTGTGCAGGAGGTGTAAGATCAGCTTTAGCTGTAAAATCATTAAAAGATATGGGATATCAAAAAGTATCACATATTGACGGTGGGTTTGGCTCTATAGCTATTAGCAAATTTAAAATAATTTAATTAATACTAAGTTCTTCTAAAGCATATTCAAGTCTATCTTGTCCCCAAAAAATTTTATTATTTACTATAAAGGTTGGGGTTCCAAAAACTTCTTTTTGAAAAGCATCAGTAGTTAATTTAATCAATTGATCTTTAACTGATTGTTCTTTTATAGATTGAAAAAATTCATCACTATCAATATTTAAATCCTTTATCAATTTAGTCATATTCTTAACATTTGATAAGTCATGATTATGTTTCCAATAAGCATCAAAAAAACAATTCAAGTAATCGTTTTGTTTATCTTTGCTAACACTAATATATCCTCTCATTATATTTAAAGAATTTATTGGAAAATTAGAATTCCATTTGAATTCAATATTATTTTTTTCAGAAACTAAATTGCAATCGTTAATATTATTTTTTAATTTATATTTATTAAATGCAGGTGAATCAATTCCAGCTAGCTTATGAAGACCTCCTAAATAAACTGGTTTGTAATTAAAGACGATATTTTTATGTTTAAGAATTTTTTTGTGAGCAATATATGCATATGGGCTAATTATATCGAAATAAAAATCTATATGATTACTCATATAAACTAATTCTTTTTGCGTAAAAAATTCTGATTATCCAATATAAAAATAAACCTATTGGACCCGTTAAATAAGTAACAATCAATGGTATTGCTAATAAAACTTTATTAATAGAAAATTTTTGAGAATCTTTAACAATCCAGCCACCAATGAATAAGTTCATTGCTATAAAATGCGTCCAAAAAATCATTATATATAAATGATCTTCAAACAATCTAGATAGCTCGTTTAGACCGAGATAAAGAGTGAAATTTCCATCAAAATCATAGCCAGTTAAATATGATTTATATAAAATAAAGATATAAACCCCGCTTAATATAAAAAAAGGAAAGATTGATGTAACAAAAATTCTACTTAAATGTGATTGCGGAAAAATTATTAAGATAAACCAAAATGGTAGAACTCCAAGGTTAACCCACATGTAAAGTGTCTCAATTGTAAAATAAGTATAAATTTGTTCAATCATCTAAATATATTATATTAAATCTAACAATGATTCCTATAAGAAATAGAAAAAAAACACTGCAAGTTACTGTTGATGAGATGCGCAATTTTGCCTTTGCTTATGTTGAAAAGTATGCTCCTTCAAAACAACAACTCAAAACTTATTTATTAAAAAAATACATGAAATTATCAGCATCTGATGTAAGAAAAAAAGATGTAAATAAACTGATTGATATTGTTTTGTCCGATCTAGAAAAAAACAGATTTATAAATGACCAATTTTATTCTGAAAGTAAAGCTAAAAGTATGATTCAAAGGGGAAATTCAATTAATAAAATTAGAAATTATTTAATTGGGAAAGGGATTAATGAAATATTTATCAAGGATACAGTAGATAAAATAAAGGAAGATAATTCTGATCAAGATTTTTTTTCAGCAATAAAATTATGTAAAAAAAAAAGAATTGGCCCAGCCAGAACAGAGGATAACAGAACTTTATTTTATAAAAAAGATATTTCACTCCTTGCAAGAAATGGATTTGATTTTGAAACATCAAAAAAAGTAATGGATATACAAAAAGACGAATATTTAAAAATAATAAATCTACTTTAAATTTTTATCTTTTTCCTCTTTAACAAGTTTATTTATTTTGTTTCTTATATAGTTTTTTACGAAAACGAACACTAATAATCCAAAAATTGAAACCGAAACAATAATTATTAAAATTATTCTTAATTGTTCATCCATTATAAAATATTTTTATTTTTCAAAATTATACTTGGGTTTTTTAAATCTTGTTTACCATACAAAATTTCATTTCCTTCAAAATCAGTTACAGTTCCACCTGCGTGTTCTAAAATTGCATGACCAGCTGCGATATCCCATTCATATGCCCTAGGTTCAGCAACATAACCATCGTATTCACCAGCAGCAACAACACAGAATTTCAAAGAACTTTTCATTCTAATATATTCTTTTACTCCCAAATTATTATAAATTTTTTGAATTTCTGGTTTTATTTTAGTTGAGTATGAAATAAATTTTAAATTTTTTGTTTTCTTAGCAGGCAAATTGCTTAAGTTTATTTCTTTACCGTTGCTAAGCTCAAAAGCGTTACCTTTTTCATAGGAGTAAAACATTCTTTTTTTTGCAGGAGCATTTATTAATCCTGCAACAGGCTTGTTGTTGATAATTAAACCAGCATTAATAGTAAATTCTTCTAGATTATTAATATAATCATAAGTTCCATCAATAGGATCAACAAGCCAGAAATCTTTTAAATCAAGGTTATCTTTATTTTCAGAGGTCTCCTCTGAAATGATGGGTAAATTAGGAGTAACCTCAGAAATTTTTTTTAATATAAATTTGTTTACTTCTAAATCACCGTTAGTAACTGGTGTATTGTCTGATTTTATTTTTTTTTCCAACCCTTTTTCTCTTAATTGGATAGCCAAATCTCCAGCCTCTAAAAAATTTTTTACTAAACTTCTAACAATCTCTTTTAAGTCTATCTTCATTTTCCCAGCTTTTTTAAATCAACATTTTTTGCGTTAATTACTTTCTTTCCGACATTTTCAAAATTAACTGTCACTTTATCGTTAATTATAGATTGTACTTGCCCAATACCCCATTCTTTTTTTTGAGGATTAGTGACTTTGTCACCTGGTTCATAATCTAAAATCATTTAATTTAATTTATATTGTAAATAAGTATAAATACCAGCTTATGAATAAAAATTTAAATTCTCTTGGCATAGATAAAAAACCCTCAGACACAACTGTAGTTGTTGCAATGTCGGGTGGAGTAGACTCATCAACTGTTGCAGGAATTATGAAAAAAGAAGGATTCAAAATTATTGGAATAACTTTGAAACTTTATGATGATGGAAAAGAAGTTGCCGCATCAAAGCAATGTTGCTCAGGTCAAGATATAATGGATGCTAAACGAGTAGCGCATAAATTAAATATTGACCATAAAATTCTTTATTATCAAGATAAGTTTAAACAGGGTGTTATTGATAATTTTGTTGAGAGTTATTTAAAAGGTGAAACACCAATTCCATGTGTTCAGTGTAATCAAACTGTAAAATTTAAAGATCTATTTGAAGTATCAAAAGAACTTAAAGCTGATGCTTTAGTTACGGGGCATTATGTTAAAAGTATTACAGAAAACAATACTACCAATATGTATAGAGCTATTGATGAAAATAGAGATCAAAGTTATTTTTTATTTAATACAAGTAGAGAGCAACTAGATTATTTAAGATTTCCATTAGGAGGAATGTTAAAAGATAAAACTAGGGAAATTGCAAAAAATCTTGACTTAAACGTTGCGGATAAACCTGATAGTCAAGACATCTGTTTTGTTCCGAATGGTGATTATGCTTCTGTAATTCAAAAATTTAGACCAGACTCTTTTCAGAAAGGAAATATAAAAAATTTAGATGGTGATGTAATCGGTGTTCATAATGGAATTATTAATTTTACAATTGGACAGCGTAAAGGCATTAAAGTTTCAAATAAAGAAGCTCTTTATGTATTAAAGATCAATTCGGAAAAAAATGAAATAGTTGTTGGTCCTAAAGAAAAATTAGGAAAAAAAGAAATTAATTTAAAAAATATAAATTTGTTAACTAATAAAATTGATTTAAACAAAAATATTTATGTTAAAGTAAGATCTACAGGAAATTTACTTGAAGCTAAAGTAGATTTAGATGGTGAAAATAATGCGAAAGTGAATTTAATTTATCCTGAAGATGGTATTTCACCAGGTCAAGCATGTGTATTTTATTCTAAAGATAATCATGGTGACAAATTGTTAGGTGGAGGATGGATAGTTAGTTAATCTTTTTCCACATAAAGAAAGTTAATAAGTAAAAAGATATAACACCTATAAAGTAGTCCCATTCAAGAGCATGTTTAAAAAATTTTAGATTAAAACCAAAAAAATCATTCCCGGGCAAGCTAATTATAGGAATACTAATTACAGCAACGACAATTAATGTACTGACCAAAATAAGTTTAAGTTTCAAAAAAAATGTATTTATATACTTTTCTAATTTATTTTTAAATGAGTATAGTGATGCAACTAAATATGCTTGTGCAACAATTTCGAAAATTATAAACAAAAGCATAACCACTCGTCTAAATAATTTATACAAGTCATTATCAAACTTTATTCCTAAAAAAATTGAGTGAATAGTTAAAGCGATGGCTGACGCAATTCCAAAATATAAAATCTTTTTTTTGTTTTTATTATTAAAGTCAAAAAATTCTATTATTTGTTTATTATAAATCCAATACTTTATTAAAATATATGAAGTTAAAAACATTGCAGGTTTAAAAATTAACCAACTAGGGTAAGGTCTAGCGGTTCTACTAATAGATGCTCCGCCATCAAAATAGGGAAAAGTATTATGTATTATATCTTCTTGATTTGGAAAAAAATCATGAAATTGGGTTATAAGAATTAAGCAAGCATTAACAGCCACAAAGGGTATGATAAAAATCCAAACACTGATAGATTTTACTCTATTTATCTGCTCCATTTGAGATTATTTTTTCTTATTTTTTCTCTTCGCTCTTCTTTTTTTTGAGCCTTGCTTTCTTCGGCCTCTATGTTTTTTTGGATAACCCATTTTTTTCCTTCTTATAATTTAATTGAAATTATTGGTCGGATATAGCATTGTCTTTTCAACATATCAAATTTAATTATGAGCAATTCCTTTAAGACATTTCTCAAGCATACTGCTAAAGATTTTCATAATCAGTCAGTAAACCCTCCAGTAGTTAGAGCCTCTACTATTATTTTTAAGTCAATGAAGGATATTAGAAAAACTCAAGCTAAAGCAATTAAGAACCCAATAGGTGGACATTATGATTATGGAAGGCAAGGAACATCGACTACTTATATATTACAAAAAATTTTAACTAAGCTTGAAGAAAGTTATCATGTTTTCACTACACCAACAGGTTTTGGTTCAGTTTTTTTAGCTATATTCAGTGTGACTAGACCAGGTGACGAAATCATTGCTGCTGACCCTGTTTATAGTCCAACAAGATTATTAACTGAAAATTTTTTAAAAGAATTTAATATTAAAACGTCTTTTTATAATCCACATGATTTAAAAACATTAGAAAAAAATATTACAAAAAAAACAAAGTTAATTTTTGTTGAGAATCCAGGTAGTAACTCTTTTGATTTTCAAGATATTGGAAAAATTCTATCAATTGCAAGAAAACATAAAGTTTTAACAGCCATAGACAACACTTGGGGAACTCCTTATTTCTTAAAACCTATAAAACTAGGTTTCGATATGTCAATTGTGTCAGCAACAAAATATTATTCAGGTCATTCGGATGTTATGGGTGGTTCATTAGCTGTTAATAAAAAAGTATTCCCAAAAGTTAAAGCTGCAGAGAGGATTACAGGTTTAAGATTAGGACCTGATGATGCTTATTTAATTACAAGAGGTCTAAGGACTTTAGATGTTAGATTAGATAGACACAGAGAAAATGCCAAAAAAGTTGCAGAGTTTTTATCTAAATTCAAAAATATAAAACTGCTCTATCCATATAAAAAAGACTCTTACAATTTTAGAATGTGGAAAAAATATTATTCAGGTGCATCTGGTTTAATGGGTTTAAAAATAAAATGCAAAAATATTAATTCTGTAAGAAAATTTGTTAATTCATTAAAATTATTTGGCTACGGTTACAGTTGGGGAGGATTTGAAAGTTTAGCTTTGCACCAAGAATACAGAGAAACAGGAAATAGAAAATTTTTAAAATTAAAAAAAGATGAGCATCTTGTAAGATTACATATTGGCTTAGAAGATCCTAAAGATCTTATTGCTGATTTAAAAAAAGCTTTGAAATATATTAAATGAGCTCAGAAAATTTTACTATAAGCAAGAAAGCGCTAATTACATTAATTGCTGCATCTATAGTTGTAATTATTTCTTTAGGAATAAGACAGACCTTTGGATTGTTTTATTTTGATTTTAATACTGACTTAGATATTTCGATTTCCCATTTTGGATTTGTTATGGGATTACAGTTATTACTCTGGGGCGTATTTAGTCCTTTGTTTGGTGTAATTACTGATAAGTATGGAGGTGCAATTGCAATTTTTATTGGCTTTATTTTTTATTTGGTAGGTGTTTTATTTTTTTATTCTGGTTTTAATACCGGAGGCTATTTTACTTTAACCATAGGGGTAATGATAGGAATTGGGCTAGGTTCAACAGCAATAGGTATTCCTGTATCAGTTGTAGCTAAACATTTTCCAGCATCTAATAGAACTATTGCAACAGGAATTGTTACATGTGCAGGATCTTTTGGATATTTTGTTTCACCTTTACTTGTAAGATATTCTTTAGTTGAAACAGGTTGGGAAAATACTCTTTTGTATTTTTGTCTTCTTTTGGGAGTTGGATTGGTAGTATCACTATTTGTTAGTACTCCAAAAATACCTGTGGGAGCTAATCAAGATAATAATCAAACAGCCGGAGAAGCACTAAAAGAAGCATTTGCAAATAAAAGTTTTATTTATCTTACTCTAGGTTTTTTTGTTTGTGGTTGGCATATTGCTCTAGTAGCAACACACATTCCAACTTATATGTCTGATAAAGGTTTGCCTGACTGGACACCTGCAATGGTTTTAGCTTTGATAGGAGTGTTTAATATGGCTGGTACTATTACAAGTGGTTATTTAGCAACAAGGTATAGTAAGAAAAAAATATTAAGTGCAATATATCTTTTAAGAGGCGTTTCAATTATCTATTTTATTTTCTTACCACCAAGTATATTTAATTCTGTAGTTTTTGGAGTTACTTTTGGTTTTTTATGGCTATCCACAGTTCCTCCAACAAATGGAATTGTTGCACATATATTTGGTACAAAATATGTTGGACTTTTATATGGAATAGTTTTTGTAAGCCATCAAATTGGTTCTTTCCTAGGAGCATATCTAGGTGGTGTATTTTATGAATTAAATGGAAATTTTGACTATGCATGGTACGGATCTATCGCATTATCAATTTTTGCAGGTCTGATACATTTACCTATAGTAGAGAAAGCAATTGAAAGAGCTCAACCAGCATAAATTTAAATTTAACCCTTATTTAGAGGATCTGTATCAATCAGATAAACCTTTAATTATTTATAAAGTAGATGATGGCTATAATATTTACACAGATTTTTCAAAAAAGATTATTTTAACAAAAAAAAATATACATAAATTCCTTAATTCTTTAGAGAAAAAAAAATATAAAAAAGAAACGGATTTATATCTTGGATTTTTTGGTTATGAAATTTTATGTAATTTGATTGGTATTAATTTAAAAAATAAAAAAAGAATAAATTTTTATAAAGGAATTTTTTACAAACCTGAGACTATAATTAAAATAAGAAAAGATATTAAAGTTATATCTAATATTAAAAAACATAAATTCAATTATCAATTTAACAAAACTCAAATACTAAGTCCTTTTAAGATAAATATTACTTATGCAAAATATAAAAAAATATTTGAATTATTTTCAAAAAAAATAAGACAAGGCGAGACCTATCAAATTAAAATTTGCACAAAATATAAGAATAAATCATTAATTAATCCTGTTAATTTTTTTTGGAAATTAATGCGTGTTAATGCTTCTCCCGAGTCATTTATGATAAAAGATAAGGATTACTCTATAGTAAGTTGCTCTCCCGAAACATTAATTGATAAGAAAAAAAATAAAATAATTACCAAACCAATAGCCGGCACTTTTAAAAAAAAATTATTATCTAATAAAAATATAGCTCTTAAGTATTTTAAAAATAACGAGAAAGAAACCAAAGAACACAACATGATAGTTGATATGGAAAGAAATGATTTATCCAAAATTTGTAAACCAGGAAGTGTTCAAATACTTAAAAAAAAATATGTTGAGGAATATAAGCATCTTTTTCATTACGTTACTTCAATTGGTGGAATATTAAATAAAAATACAAAATTGATTGATATCATTAAAGCAATGATGCCGGGAGGATCTGTAATTGGCTGTCCTAAGATAAGAACATTAGAACTTTTAAATAATCAAGAAAAAGAAAGTAGAAATATTTTTACAGGAAGTTTTGGACTTATTAAATTTAATCAAGATATGAAGTTTAATATTATAATTAGATCTATATTAAATTATAAAAATCAATCAGAGATCTCTGCTGCGTCTGGAGTAGTATTAGATAGTTCCCCTAAGAAAGAATTTAATGAAAATTATATTAAAGCAAAATCTTTATTGGAGTTATTTCAATGATTTATATTATAGATCATCAAGATTCTTTTACTTGGAATGTTGTTCATCAATTTGCAAAATTTGATAAAGTTTTTTGCTCAAATTATTACGAGGTAAATAACAAATTACTTGATAAAAGTGATGTAATCGTTTTATCACCAGGACCTGGATCACCAAAGGATTATCCTACTACTTCAAAAATTTATAAAAAATACAAAGGAAGAAAAAAAATTATAGGTATTTGTCTTGGTTATCAAATGATTTTGCATAATGAAGGAGGCAAAATAATACAACAAAAAAAAATTTATCATGGTTTTCAATCTAAAATAAAAACAAATAATCAAAGTAAAATCTTTAAAAACAATCAACAGTTTAAAGTTGGAAGATACCACTCATTAAAATTAATGGAGCCATTTAAATCGAATTCAATTAAAATAACTATGAGATGTAGTAAAACAAAAATACCAATGGGACTTGAGGATAATCAAAATAAAATATATGGATTTCAATTTCATCCAGAATCTTTTTTAACAGAAAATGGCAACACTCTTATTAAAAAAATCTTATCAGCTTAGCAATCTTAAAGAAGTTAATTTCAATGATCTTTGGGGGTCTAGAGGTGTATTCACCACAATGCGAATGGTTGGAAAACCTCCTAAGTTAATACTTTTAAAACAGCATTTAGAGAACTTAATAAAATCTACAAAAAAATATGGAATAAGAAAAAACAATTTAAAAAATATTATTAAAGATTTAATTAACAAAAATACTCTACACAAAGGTTCTGACAATTTATTTCGTATAGCATTAAATAAAAAACTGATATCAGTCTCAATTAGAAAAAGACCAAAACTAAAAAGTAATTTTAATCTTTTATTGTTTAAATATAAACGAGTAGAACCAAATTACAAAAATCTCTATTATAAAAAAATATTGGCAAAATTAAGCAAGGTTGACTCAACTAAATTTGATATTGCTCTAGTAGCAAATGATAAAATTTTAGAAACTGGTACTTCAAATTTAGTTTTTGTGAAAAATGGAAAGATTTTTTCACCTAAAAAAAATTGTTATTTTGGAAATACACTTAAATTTATAAGCAAGAAAATTAAAATTAATTTTAAAGATATTTCTATTAAATCAATTTATGATTATGATGAAATAATTCTTATTGGATCTGGTAAAGGAGTAACATCAGTTTCAAAAATAAATGAACTTAAATGGAAGAGAAGAAAGAGTAATTGTTACACTAGGTTAAATAAAATATACAATAGTCTTGTTTAAATATGAAAGATCCAAACAACCCTTGTATATTTTGTAAAATCAGAAAAGAAGAGCTCCAGTTTGAAAACCAATTAGCTTATTCATCTACAGATAGCTATCCTGTCTCAGAACTTCATAGTCTTATAGTTCCTAAAAGACATGTAGAGACATATTTTGACCTTACTAAAGAGGAAATTCAGGCATGCAATGAGTTGATTTTAAAAACTAAAGAAAGAATTTTAAAACAAGATTCTAGTGTTAAAGGTTTTAATATAGGCACGAATGCAGGAAAATCTGCAGGCCAATCAATTATGCATTGTCATATTCATCTAATTCCTAGAAGAGAAGGGGATGTGGAGAATCCTCAGGGCGGAGTTAGATCAGTGATTCCTAACAAACAATACTATAAACGTAAAATCTGAGTTGTTATTAAAGACAAATTGACCAATACTTTTGGTTGAACTCTATAAGTTTCTAGAATAGAAAACCTTAAATTAATTCAATTTTATTTTACAAGGGTATTAAAAATGTTTGCAACAAATCCTTTTTCAATTCTAGCTGAAACAGTCCCATCTATAGTTATGCAAGGTTTTGTAGTGTTAATGGTTTTATTAATTGTTGCAGGCACCCTTTTAGACATAATTCATAAAAAGAATGTGAAATACTTTTTTGAAAACGCCAAGAAAGCAAAAAAAAATGCGACCAAAGAACTGTCGACTGGTGAAAGAATTGCAGTTGTTTCAAAAACAATAGCAATTGACATCGGAACTACATCAGAACTAGGGGCGGGCAAAAGAAGAGTAGCGCATGTTCTTGGTATGTACGGTACTATATTGTTTTGGGTTGGCTCTGTTGTGATGATATTTTGTTATTCATCAGCAAATGCAGAAACCCCGACTATTTGGCCAATGATCTGGCATATTGGCGCTTTGATGACGATCTTGGGCGGATCATGGTTTTGGTTCTTTTTAAGAGTTGATGTTTATTCTGAAGCGCAACCTTGGTACAGAATTATTAAAGCAGATTTATTTGTATTAGCTCTGATTGCAACTTCTTTAACTGGATTTATTTGGTCATATCTTCAAGGTTTAAATTTAGAAGGAAGATGGGATGCAACTTTATTTTTAGTATTATTTGTAGTTTCGAACCTAGTTTTATTTGGAGGAGTTTATTGGTCTAAGTTTGCACATATGTTTTATAAACCTGGGGCAGCAATACAAAAGAATTTAGCTGAAGCAGATGGTTCAAGAGATAATTTACCACCACCTGCAGATGCACCAGAACAATTTGGTTTGGGTATTAAAAGAGAACAACCTAAACATTATTAATTATGATAAAATTTAAAAAGGAGAGAGAATAATATGTCAACATTTGTATATATGACAAGATGTGATGGCTGTGGTCATTGCGTAGATATTTGCCCATCAGATATAATGCACATTGATGAAAATATTAGACGTGCAAAAAATATAGAACCTAACTTTTGTTGGGAATGTTATTCTTGTGTCAAAGCTTGTCCTAATCACGCTATTGATGTTAGAGGATATGCAGACTTTGCTCCAATGGGACATAGCGTCAGAGTAAGAAGGGAAGAAGAAAAAGGAACAATCTCTTGGAAAATTAAATTCAGAAATGGAACTGAAAAAAATTTCGTATCTCCAATAACAACTAAGCCTTGGGGAAAATTTATTCCTAAATTAGCTGATGGGGATAAACCTAATCAAGGTGAGATAAATTCACAAAGATTATACACTGAACCAGAAGGATTAAACATAGATGGAGAGCTTCCGAGTGTTCCAAAAGAGTCGTTCAAAAAAGGAGTTTACTATTAATGGCTAGTCATAAAACTCATTACGAAGATTGCGATATATTAGTTGTCGGTGGAGGTATGGCCGGTACTGGTGCTACCTTTGAAGCAAGACACTGGGGTAGAGACATGAAAATTGTTTGTGTTGAAAAAGCTAACATTGATAGAAGTGGAGCTGTTGCTCAAGGACTTTATGCGATTAACTGTTACATGGGAATGCAGTGGGGCGAAAACCAACCAGAAGATCACGTAAGATATGCAAGAAATGATTTAATGGGAATGGTAAGAGAAGATTTAGGTTATGACATGGCTCGTCACGTAGACTCTACAGTTCATATGTTTGATGAATGGGGTTTGCCTATGATGAAGAACGAAGAAACTGGAAGATACTTAAGAGAAGGTAAATGGCAGATAATGATCCATGGTGAAAGTTATAAACCGATTGTTGCTGAGGCAGCAAAAAAATCTGCAGATAAAATTTATAACAGAATAATGATTACTCATCTTTTAATGGACGAAACTCAAGATAATAGAATTGGTGGTGCAGTTGGATTTAATATGAGAACGGGTGATTTCCATGTATTTAGAGCAAAAGCGGTAATTGTTGCTGCTGGAGGAGCTTCACACATCTTTAAGCCAAGAGCAGTTGGAGAAGGAATGGGTAGAACTTGGTATGCACCTTGGAGTAATGGATCTGCATATGCATTACCTATTGCAGCAGGTGCAAAGATGACTCAAATGGAAAATAGAATTGTATTATGTAGATTTAAAGATGGTTATGGTCCAGTTGGAGCATATTTTCTTCATTTAAAAACATATACTCAAAATGCTAATGGCGAAAATTATGAGAAAAAATGGTATGACCAAACTAAAGAGTTAGTTGGAGAATATATTGACCATCATCCAACACCAACTTGTTTGAGAAACCATGCATTTATTCAAGAAGTAGCTGCAGGTGGTGGACCAATCCATATGGTAACTACTGAAGCTTTCCAAGACCCACATTTAGAAACAGTAGGTTGGGAAAATTTCTTAGGAATGACTGTTGGTCAAGCTGTAGTTTGGGCATCTCAAAACATTGATCCAAAATATACAAATCCAGAGTTAACTACATCTGAGCCCTATGTAATGGGTTCTCATGCTACTTGTTCTGGCGCATGGGTTAGTGGTCCAGAGGATTTATCACCACCAGAATATTTCTGGGGTTATAATAGAATGTTGACTATTGATGGTTTATTTGGTGCTGGAGACACAGTTGGTGGAAGTGCTCACAAATTTTCATCTGGATCTTTTACTGAAGGCAGATTAGCTGCAAAAGCTGCTGTTAAATATATTGAAGACAAAAAAGCTGAAGGGGTTAAAGTTTCAGATAAACAGTGTGAAGACTTTAAAACTGCAGTTTATAAACCACTAGAAAACTATACAGTTGCAAGAAATGAGATTACTGGAGGAACAGTTTCTCCTAGCTATATATCCCCAATTCAAGGTCTTCAAAGATTACAGAAAATCATGGATGAATACGTGGGTGGAATTACCTCAAATTATATGACCAATGGTAATATGCTGAAAAGAGGACTTGAGTTGTTAGATTGGCTACAAGAGGACTTAGAGTATGTTGGAGCTGAAGATTATCACCAGCTTATGAGAGCTTGGGAGTTAAAACATAGAGCTTTGACTTCTCAGTGTGTAACAGAACATACTTTATTTAGAGAAGAGACTAGATGGCCAGGATACTACTATAGAGGTGATCATATGAAGCTTGATGATGAAAATTGGCATTGTCTAACAGTTTCTAGACGTGACCCTAAAACTGGCAAGTTTAGTATGGAGAAAGTTCCTGTCTACCATATAGTGGATGAGAACGAGAAGAAAAAAGCTTCGTAGAAGATAATTTAATTAAATCAAATGGATATTTTATCTAAATCAGATGATGAAATATATGAATTAGCCAAACCTATTTGGGATAACTTGGTTAAATCATCTAATCTAAAAGATTATGGTGGGTTTACTCGAGATTTCTCTACCCAAATGCTTTTTGGTGCTAACGAGGTAGAACTTGGTAAACAGTGGGCTAATAACAAGCTAATCACTAATCTTAAAGAGACTTTTGAACCTTTCGGTTGCCTCAGAAGAGGAGATCACATAACTGTTTTGATCAAACAGACAAATAAAGAGATCCCAGGAGAGTTCCTAGGAAGATTGGTTTTAGGAGTTGAGGACGATACAATTAAAGTTTTTGGGGCCACCATCTATTAGACAAAAAAAATTGCTTAACAATAAATAATTGTTTGACAAATTTCGTTGTGGGTGTAATGACGAATTTAATGTTACTTTCTAACGTAAAAATTATCAATAAACTCTCAAATTTAAAAACTACATTTATTAAGGCAGGAATTATAGCAAGCTTAACAGCTTACTGGGGAGTAATTTTAGTTGGAACTTTTATCACTTTTAACTAAGTTGTTTTTTAACAACTTTTAAATTTTTTATGGAAGTATTTTTACCAATAGCTCAAGTTTTTGTTAACCCTATCGAAATACTTTTATTAAGCGCAATTGTTGGAGTACTTTCAGGTTTATTTGGTGTTGGTGGTGGATTTTTGATGACACCTTTTTTAATTTTTTTAGGAATACCTCCTGCATATGCAGTTGCTAATGAAGCAAATAATATTTTAGCTACTTCAGTTTCTGGATCTACAACACATTATTTAAAAAATACTTTAGATTATAAAATGGGTTCAATGATTGTGATCGGAGGTGTAATTGGAACTTCTTTAGGGATTTACACTTTTACTTATTTTAAAGGTATTGGAAAAATTGATACAGTTATCTCTTTAGCTTACATGTATATATTAGCAATAATCGGAACTTTAATGTTGGTTGAAAGTTTGGGTGAAATAGATAAAGCAAAAAGAAACGTCGTAGTTAAAAAAAAATTACATGTTCACTATTGGATACATGGACTTCCATTAAGAATGAGATTTCCAAAGTCAAAATTATACGAGAGTATTTTTACTCCAATTTTAATTGGTCTATTAGTTGGTTTTATTGCAGCTATTATGGGAATTGGAGGTGCTTTTATTTTAGTGCCTGCAATGATTTATATAATTAAAATGCCTACTAAATTAGTTCCTGGTACATCTTTATTTGTAACAATTTTTGTAAGTGTTGTTGTTACTTTTCTTCATTCATTTAATTATGGATCTATAGATTTATTACTAGTTCTTATGTTGGTTGTGGGATCTATCATAGGAGTTCAGGTTGGACAAAAATTAGGAGAAAGAATCGATAGTTCTGGTTTAAGAGCTTTATTAGCAATTTTATTACTGATAGTGGGTATAGCGATAGCATACGATACATTTTTTGCAGAGAAAATTATAAATGGAACACCTAAAGCGACTAGTTCAGATTTAAACTTCTTTTCTCAATTTATAATTGATTTTTCTAAAGAGATGCCTTTCTTTTATGGACTGTTTACAATTATGTTTGCAATTATTTTAGGTGTTGGAGCCGCTTTTATAAGACGATTTATTTCAAATTTTAGAAAAAAATTATTAGTTAAATCTTAATTAAAATAATTTAGATATAATTCAATAGTTGTAATACAAACCAATCCAACAGTTGCCATACCTATAAAACCAACGACAAAAGGTTTGTAACCCATATTTTTAATTTCTTTTAAGTTTGTGGAAAGCCCTATTGCTGCCATCGCCATTGTTAAAAATATTTTTGAGGATAATTTAATTCCATCAATTGTAACAAGCCATTTGTAATTATTTGAGTACGTTAGATCACCTAAATTTCTAAATATTATCATTGCTACAAACCCTAATACAAAGTAAGGAAAAATATCTATTATTGAGTATTTCTTTTCTGAGGTTTTTCCTCGATTATAAAGAAAAGCAAATAAAGGGATCATGATAATCAAAAAGGTATTCCTTATTAATTTCGTGACTGTTGCTATATTCAAAGTTTCAGGACTATTAAATTGCTGGTCATAAATCAATCCTGCTGCTGCAACTTGAGAGGTTTCATGGATAGAGGTTCCCAAAAACAATCCAATTAATAAAGGCTCACTTTTAAAATAAAAGTTAGCAAAATAAGGATAAATAAGCATCGAAAGTATTCCAAACAACGTAATATTAGCAATTGCATATGATATCTCATTTTTTTTTGCACCAATTACAGGAGCAGTAGCCATTATTGCAGTAGTACCACAGACAGTGCTACCTATTGATATTAAGTAAGCCATTCTTGTTGGTATTTTTAATTTTTTAATAAGAAGTTTAATTACTATTAGTACACTAATTATACAGATTATAATTAATGGAATTGCTATTACCCCAAATTCTAAAAATTCAAATGGCTTCAATTGAATACCTAAGCAAATAATTCCAAGTTTAAGAATATACTTTTGTGTAAAATCTAATCCTCTTAAAAAACTTTCCCTAATTTGAAAAACATTTCCAAAAAACATCCCTAATAAAATAGCGATCATCGCAGTAGATATTGGACTTTTTTCATAGCCTAATAACTCAATACCAAGAATATTATTGAAACCTTGGGATAAAGTATAAAGAACGAATGCCAATATAATACCTGGTAATACAACCAGGTATTTCTTAAATTTCATAAAAGACTAAAGTTAATTAAGCACTTCTGTAAAGTTTAGTCATAACAAATTCTTTATGACCTAAAGCTTCAGCGCAAGTTAATCTACCGTTTGCTACTCTTAGTGTAGTTTTAATTAATTCATCACCTGCTTCAGATAAATTCATTTCTCTTGAAAGAATTTTTGAAACATCACAATCAATATGCTCTCCCATACCTTTTACAGTTAATGGGTTAGCTGTTAATTTAACAACAGGTTCAATTGGATTTCCAACGATATTACCTTGTCCAGTTGGAAATAAATGAATATTAAATCCAGCAGCAGCTTGAAGAGTCACACATTCTGCAGCAGCAGATGATGTGTCCATAAAATACAAACCTTTTCCTTTAGTTGGTTCTTCAGCTGGCTCAAGAACATCAATAAATTTACAATTTCCAATTTTTTGAAAATTACCAAAAGCTTTTTCTTCAATTGTTGTAAGTCCTCCAGCAATATTCCCAGCTGTTGGTTGACTTTCAGAAAGATCATCCGTTGCCTCTTTTAAAATAAAATCATTATAAGAGCTCCAAGTTTTCATAAATTTTTCGGACGCTTCTTTTGTAGCTCCTCTTGTTGCACAAACTTGTTCTGCACCAGTTAATTCGGACGTTTCACCAAAACACAAGTGAACACCTAATGGCTCAAGTTTATCCATTAAGTTTCCAACAGTTGGGTTTGCTGCAAGTCCTGAAGTAGTATCAGATTCTCCACACTTAACTGAAATCCATAAATCACTTAAAGGACACTCTTCTCTTTGTTTTTCTGAAGCCCACATAACAAATTCTTGTGCTTTTTTTGAAGCTTTCATTGTCGTACCAATATCCCCCGTACGCTCAATATGAAATCCCTCAACTGGTTTTCCAGTTTTAGCAATTCCATCTACAATTTTTTTTGTCCATTTCGGTTCAATACCAATAACAATTACTGCTGCAACGTTTGGATTACATCCAGTTCCTATCATTGTTCTAAAATGAAGCTCTAAATCTGCACCAAACTGAAGTCTTCCATAAGAATGAGGGAGAGCGATTGTACCTTTAATATTATTAGCAACAGCTTCTGCGCAAGCGTTCGAAATGTCATCAACTGGTAAAATAATTACATGATTTCTTGTTCCGGCTCTGCCGTTTTCTCTTTTATAACCTAAAAAGCTCTTTGGGATTTCCATACTGCTACCACTTCTTTGTTTTTACATTGTGAACATGAACATGCTCACCTTTTTTGATTGATTTAACAACTTTACCAATATCGTGACCATACTTTAAAATAGTATCGCCCTCTTTAAGGTCAACCATTGCAATTTTATGACCTAAAGGTATTTCATCTACGGATTGAATATTTGTTGAGCTGTCGTCTTCCATTATCCAGCAAGCACAGTCTTGTTTAGGTGCGATTTTTTCAATAACAACTACTCCCACGTTGTCTTTTTTATCATGTATGATTATATCTGTTGCCATATCGTGTCGATTTGTTTGTTTGAAATTTCTAAAATCTTATATATTAATCGCACAAATTAACAAACGAATTTTATAAATAGTATAATTACACTTTAGAGAGGTTCTAGTTTTATGACAAAAATGACAACAGAAGAAGCTTTTGTAAAAGTTTTACAAATGCACGGCATTGAACATGCATTCGGAATTATCGGTTCAGCCTTTATGCCTATTTCAGATATTTTTCCAGATGCTGGTATAACTTTCTGGGATGTTGCTCATGAAACAAATGGTGGTTTAATTGCTGATGGTTACACACGAGCTACTGGTAAAATGTCAATGGTTATTGCTCAGAACGGACCTGGAATTACTGGATTAGTTACACCAATTAAAACAGCTTATTGGAATCATACTCCTCTTTTATTAGTTACACCCCAAGCAGCGAACAAAACAATGGGGCAAGGTGGATTTCAAGAAGTAGAGCAAATGAATTTATTCAAAGACATGGTTTGTTATCAAGAAGAAGTAAGAGATCCATCAAGAATGGCTGAAGTACTAAATAGAGTTATAGAAAAAGCTATAAGAGGATCAGCACCAGCACAAATTAATGTTCCAAGAGATTATTGGTGTCAAGTAATTGATATTGATCTTCCTCCGATTGTAAGACTCGAAAGACAAGGAGGTGGAAATGATGCTGTAGCTAAAGCAGCTGACTTATTATCTAAAGCAAAGTTTCCTGTTATATTATCCGGAGCAGGTGTTGTTATTGGAGGAGCTATAGAAGCTACAAAAAAACTTGCAGAAAAATTAGATTCACCCGTTTGTTCAGGTTACCAACATAATGACAGTTTCCCAGGAAGCCATCCTTTAGCTGTTGGTCCTCTAGGATACAATGGATCAAAAGCTGCAATGGAATTAATTTCTAAAGCTGACGTAGTGTTAGCTTTAGGAACTAGATTAAATCCATTTTCTACTTTACCTGGTTATGGAATTGATTATTGGCCAAAGAATGCAAATATTATTCAAGTTGATATTAATCCTGACAGAATAGGTTTGACTAAAAAAGTTACTGTAGGAATAAGTGGTGATGCAAAATTAGTTGCTGAACAAATTTTAGAAAAGTTATCTTCAAACGCAGGTGATACTGACAGGCAAGCTAGAAAAGATTTAATTCATCAAACTAAATCAGCTTGGTTACAAAAACTCTCAAGTTTAGATCATGAAGATGATGATGAAGGAACAGTTTGGAATAAAGAAGCTAGAGAAAGAGATGCAGATAGAATGTCACCAAGACAAGCTTGGAGAGCAATTCAAGCTGGAATGCCTGATGATGTGATTATATCCAGTGATATTGGAAACAATTGTGCAATTGGTAATGCTTACCCTACATTCGAAAAGCCAAGAAAATATTTAGCACCAGGTTTATTTGGTCCTTGCGGTTATGGTTTTCCATCAATATTAGGAGCAAAAATTGGTTGTCCAGATACTCCTGTTATTGGATTTGCTGGTGATGGTGCTTTTGGAATAAGCATGAACGAAATGAGCTCATGTGCAAGGGAAGAGTGGCCAGCAATAACAATGGTTATTTTCAGAAATTATCAATGGGGTGCGGAAAAAAGAAATACGACACTTTGGTTTGATAATAACTTTGTTGGTACAGAATTAGATCCAGAGTTAAGTTACGCTAAAGTTGCTGATGCTTGTGGTTTAAAAGGTGTAACAGTTAGAACAATGGAAGAAACTACAAATGCAATCAAGCAATCTTGTGAGGATCAGAAGAAAGGAATTACAACATTTATTGAGGTAATTCTAAATCAAGAGCTTGGGGAACCATTTAGAAGAGATGCTATGAAAAAACCAGTAAGAGTAGCTGGTATTAAAAAAGAGGATATGAAGAAGCAGCCTTCTTTAAATTCTTAAAATCTTTTAAATAACATCCAATTATCGTAATCTTCTTTCATGGAAGTTGTAAACGATAATAGTTGTAGTTGGATTAATGATTTAAGTCTAAGAAATAACATTGTAACACTTTCATCTGATTTAGATTGTGAATGGTTAATTGTTGGAGCAGGTTACACAGGGTTATCTGCAGCAAGAAAATTAGGTCAACTTTACCCTGGTCAAAAAATATTATTAGTTGATGCTCAGCAAGCAGGAGAGGGTGCCAGTTCAAGAAACTCAGGTTACTTAGTGGATACAACACTTAATGATGGTTTTACCTCTAATAAAGAATTAGATAATTATAAAAAAAAAGCAGATATCTACAAATTGGGAATAGATGTTATTAAAAAATTTATTAAAGAATATCAGGTAGATTGTGATTGGAATGAATGTGGAAAATATTTTGCATCATCAAAGCAAGAAGATAGAAAAATATTAGAAAATTTTTCGTATACCTTATCAAAATTAGGTTTTGAACATAATTTGCTATCAAAAAAAGAACTTAAAAAAAGATTAGGTACCAATTTTTACAATATTGCTCTTCATACAAAGGGAGGGATTTTATTACATCCAGGTAAATTGGTTAGAGCTATGATTGATACATTGCCAGAAAATGTAAATCTTTATGAAAATTCTTTATTATTAGACTGGAAAAAAAAAAATGATGTAGTCATTTGTAGATTTAAAAATGGTTCAATTAAAACTAAAAAGATTATTTTTGCTACAAATGGATTTCTGAAGTCTTTAGGAATAAAATCAAATTATAATTTTCCAATTACTTTAACAGCTAGCATGACCAGATCTTTATCAGATGAAGAGTTTATATCTCTTGGCGAGCCTAAAGAGTGGGGAGTTTTACCTGTAAGACCAATGGGGGCCACTGTAAGAATGACAAAGGACAGGAGAATCCTAATTAGAAACACTGCAGAAGTTTATAATCCTTATCAAATGTCTAAATCTGAATTAACCAAAAGATCATTAAAACAAAAGATTGGAATTAAAAAAAGATTTCCTGAATTACCGGATGATATTATTCAATCTTCTTGGTCAGGAATTGTTTCAAGAACAAGAAACAGTTCTCAAATTTTTGAAAAAATAGATGACAATATATTTGTTGCAGGTTGTTATAATGGCTCTGGTATTGGAGTTGGCACTTTATTTGGAGAACAAATAGCAATCAAAGCAAGTAATGAAAATACAAAAGAGATAGAAACTATTGAAGCAAGAAATAAACCCACATGGCTCCCACCTGATCCATTTCTAAGTTTAGGAGTTAGAGCTAGATTGATTTATGAACGTTTAAAAGCAAAATCTGAGATTTAGTTTATAACTGACATTGGGTCCAGTCGTGTTTGAAACCAGTTAACTCTAAAGTCTAAGTGAGGTCCAGTTGATCTTCCTGTTGATCCTACCGTTCCTATCACATCTCCTTGATTAATTTGATCACCAACTGAGACTAAAACATTTTCTAAATGAGAATATATTGTTGATATCCCATGACCATGATCCATTATAACTGTACCACCTGTATAATATAAATCATCTTCAGCCATAGTAACTACACCTGAACCAGATGATTTAATCATCGTTCCTTGTTTAGCTGCAATATCAATTCCATAGTGAGGCCATCTTGGTTTGCCATTTAAAATTCTTTGACTACCATAAACACCGCTGATTATACCTTCAACTGGCATAATAAATTTTTCTTTAAAAAATTGCAGATCAGAGTTTATTGCTCTTGCTTCTCCAATTGCATTATTTTCTTTTTTAATTCTTTTATAAACAGACTCAGGTGGGGTTACTTTACTTTCTGCCAAACCGTCTATTCTTTGTATATTGTATTTACGTTTTAAAACTTTTTTTGTAGTTATTGATTTTTTTCCGTCAATAATTTTTGTAAATGTTAGGTCGTATTTTTGATCTCGATCTATACCAAAAACAAAAAAACCATCTTTTGATACTTTAACCTCTTTTTTTCCAACCAAAATTTTAGCGTTAGGATCAGTTTTGCCTAATATAAAATGACCTTGTAGAAATTTACCTTGGAATTCAATAGCTTTTACTGGAGAAATAAAAATTAAAAAAACAAAAAAAAGTCTATAAATTATTGAGCTGTCCATCCACCATCTATAATTATTGATGTTCCGGTTATCATTGATGCTGCTGATGATGCCAAAAAACATACTGTTGTAGCAACATCACTTTCAGTAGCTGCTTTTCCCATTGGGATATTTCCGAGGGCTAATTTTTTAAATTTTTTATTTTTAAAAAAGTTTTTAACCATAGGTGTTTCGACGAAAGTAGGTGCTACCGTATTAACTCTGATATTTTTTTTAGCTAATTCAACACCCATTCCTTTTGTTAATCCTTCAATTCCAAATTTAGTCATATTATATACGTTTCTTCCACCCATACCCACATGACCAAGTTGTGACGACATATTTATAATTGAACCAGGTCTTTTTTTATTTTTTAACATCTTTTTTACAACAAGTTGTGCCACGTTAAATGCTGCTTTTAAATTTAAATCTACAAGGTAATTCATACTTTTTTGTTTAATTTTTTCAAAGGGTTCCGGAATATTAGTTCCTGCATTGTTTACTAGTACATCAATAATTTTAATTTTTTCTAATTTTTGTTTTAAATCTTCGTAGTTCATTACATCGCACGAAACTTTAATAATTTTTCCCTTAACTTTTTTAATATCCTTTTCTAATTTATTTAAATCTGAAGGAGTTCTACTTAAAGCTATAACCGTTGCACCTGCCTCAGCTAACGCAATAGAACAAGCTCTTCCCAATCCTTTACCTGCACCAGTAACTAAAGCGTATTTGTTTTTTAGATTTATTTTTTGAAGATACATTAAAAGAATATTATTTTAATATCTGTGTAAATCAACTCTACAGCCACTATTAATATTGCCAGTAAACCAACCCAAGCAATCCATTTATATTTTTTAATCCATCCAGATATTAATGTTGCTGCAGTTGCCATTAAAACGATTGATAAAACCAATCCAAACACAAGCAGTCCATAATGATCGCCTGCTGCACCAGCAACACCCAAAACATTATCTAAACTCATTGTAAAATCTGCTAATAGAACTGTCCAGATAGCCTTTAAAAAGCTTGAATTGTCTACTTTAACATTCTCTTCTGTTTCAGAGCCTTTGATTACATCTACGTAAAGTTTGTAAACGATATAAAGTAATAAGAATCCCCCAATCAATCTTAAACCAGTGATTTGCAGCAGATAAGCTGTAAGCAAAGTTAGTATTATTCTTAAAATTACAGCGCCACCAATTCCCCAGAAGATAACCTTTTTTCTTTGTTCCACCGGAAATTTAGATGCAACCATTCCAATTATAATGGCATTGTCTCCAGCTAAAACTAAATCAATAAAAATTATTTGAGTTAATATTGCTATTTGCTCAGGTGTAAAAAATTCTGCAAACATTATTGTTGTAGTATCATGTCTGCACCTTTTTCTGCAATCATTATTGTTGGTGCATTTGTATTTCCTGAAGT
The DNA here is from genome assembly GCA_902572515.1 of uncultured Pelagibacteraceae bacterium. Classification (GTDB taxonomy): domain Bacteria; phylum Pseudomonadota; class Alphaproteobacteria; order Pelagibacterales; family Pelagibacteraceae; genus Pelagibacter. The sequence goes on from CACGGJ010000003.1 coordinate 84,162, forward strand.
AATGTTTGGCATTATTGATGCGTCTATAACTCTTAAATTGTTAACACCCTTTACTCTGAGCTTTTCATCAACCACTGACATTTCATCTTGCCCCATTTTACAAGTTCCAACTGGATGAAAAATAGTTTGTGCATAATTAGAAGCTTCTTTAACTAACTCTTCATCGTCATTTAAATGAATACCAGGTCTGTATTCCTCTGGCGTATATTTTTTGAAAGTTTCAGATTCCATTATAATTTTTCTGGTTAATTTAAGTCCTCTAGCTGCAATCATCCTATCGTGATCAGTTGATAGATAATTTTGTTTTATTTTAGCATAAGTTCTAGAGTCTTTATCAACAATGCTAACATTCCCTCTACTTGTTGGTCTGATATTTGAAACAGTAGGGGTAAATGCATGAAAATCATGATTTTTTGTTGCTCCCAACGTATCCATACTCATGGGCTGAACATGCCATTGTAAGTCTGGAAGTTCTAAAGAAGGGTCACTCTTTGCAAACATACAAAGTTGACTAGCACCCATGGTCATTGGGCCACTTCTTTTAAAAATATATTCTAAGCCAATCATTAAATTTCCAAACAAACTATTAATTTTTTTATTTAGGGATTTTAATCCATTAATTTTATAAATTGGTCTAAGCATTAAATGATCGTGTAAATTTTCTCCAACACCATTTAAATTTTGCACCATATCAATTCCAAGATTTTTAAGTTTTTCAGGATTTCCTACACCAGAAACTTGTAAGATTTGAGGAGATCCAATAGCCCCTGATGAAATAATAATTTCTTTATTTGCTTGAACTTTTTTTAATTCATTTCCTTCCCAATACTCAATTTCTTTAGCAGTTTTATTTTCAAAATTTATTTTTTTGACATGTGAATGAGTTAAAATTTTTAAATTTTTCCTGCTCTTGATTGGGTTTAAATATCCAACAGCTGTACTACATCTAAATCCATCCTTTTCAGTTACTTGGAAATAACCACAACCATGATTATCACCAGTATTAAAATCTTTTGTTTTTGGAATACCAAATTCCTCAGCAGCATTTTGAAATTCATCTAGAAGAGGCAGATGTATTCTTTGATCTGAAACAGATAAAGGGCCTCCAACTCCATGGAACTCATCTTTTCCTCTTTCTTGGTTTTCTGCTTTGATAAAATAAGGCAAAACATCATCCCATCCCCAACCAGTATTACCTAATTGTCTCCAAATATCATAATCTCTGTGTTGACCTCTAATATAAAGCAGACCATTGATAGAAGAACTGCCTCCTAATGTTTTTCCTCTAGGATACCTAATAGAAATATTGTTCATGCTCTCATCTGGTTCTGTTTTGTAGCACCAATCAGTTTTTGGGTTATGCATTGTTTTGAAATAACCAACAGGAATATGTATCCAAGGATAATTATCCTTGCCTCCAGCCTCAATTAAAAGCACTTTATTCGAAGGATTTTCAGATAACCTGTTAGCAAGTACGCATCCTGCTGATCCTGCACCTAAAATTATAAAATCAAAATTACCCATATTAGAACTCTTATAAATTAAATTTTTTTTATTTGTTATATTTCTGTACACAAAAATATCCAAATAATCCAATATTAGCACTTGTTTTAGATTTCATTCTTTGACAAGGTTTCATTTTTAAAAATAAAGAGAGGGAAACAAATGAAAAAAATCATTTCAATGTTATTTGCAGTTGCAATGGTATTTGGATTTATTTCGAATGCTAATGCTGCGAAAACACTAAAATGTCAGACAGTTCTTAACACTAAGGCTGATGAAGTTAAAATGTTAAAAGACTTTACTGACACTGTTACAACTTTGACAGGTGGATCTCTTAAGTTTGAAATTATGCCTGCAGGAGCTGTTGTTGGTGTTAAAGAAACTTTAGATGCAGTTGATAAAGGACTTATCGATTGTGGATTCGCTTGGACACACTATTGGTCAGGTGATCACCCTGCCGCTATGTTATTTGGTTCGCCAGTAGCAGGTGGTGGTGTTGGTATTGATAACATCGCATTCTTATCATGGTTTCAGTATGGTGGAGGAAAAGAGCTATACGACAGACTATGGAAAGAAATGGGAAGAGATATTAAAGGATTTATGATTCAACCAGTTGGTCCTGAAGCTTTAGGTTGGTTTCCAAAACCAATTAAAGACATGGCTGACTTTAGAAAATATAAATTCAGAACTCCTCCAGGAATTCCAGGACAAACTTATAAAGACATCGGTATAGCATCTGTTGCTATGGGTGGTGGAGATATTCTACCAGCTTTAGAAGCAGGAACTATTGATGCTGCTGAATGGTGTTGTCCAAAACCAGACTTAACGTTTGGTTTCCAAAAAGTATTAAAGCACTACTACCTACAAGGTTTACACCAAGTAGTCGTAAATGCTGACTTTTATATTACTGGAAAAACATATGAAGCTATGAGTGCTCATGAGAAGAAGTCTCTAGAAGTTGCAGCAAATGCATCTCTAGCGAAATCTCTAAGTTACAGAATCTATGAAAACGGAAAAGCTTTAAAAGAGCTTACAGAAGTTCATGGTGTAAAATTAGAAGATACTCCTTCTGATTACTTCACAGAATACATGGCAGCTGCTAAGAAAAGTTTGGAAACAAACGCAGCTAAAAATGCATTCTTTGCTGAAGTTTGGGACTCTATGAAAGAATTTGCTGATATTGCAGTTCCTTTCTGGAGTGGTGCTCAAATGTCTAATGCGAAGCTAGGAATGGCTCACGCAGCAACATTAAAGTAATCATTAAATAATCTTTACGTTAGAGCGGACTTAATAGTCCGCTCTAATTTTTTATATTAAATTTTATGGCAGACGAACCAGGTAAATTAGATATATCAGATGAAATGATTGCCGAAAGGCGAGGTGGTTCAGGAAAAATGCCAAGTGATATGCCACCATGGATGGCAAGTTCAATTGTAAATATTGATAAATTTAGCAAATGGGTTGGTAACGTTGTTTGTTGGATATTGATGCCATTAATTCTTGCAATGACTTACGAAGTTTTTGCTAGAAAATTATTTCATGCCCCAACAATATGGGCTTATGACATCAGTCGATTTTTATATGGTGCACTTTTTATGTTGGGTGCTGGTTATGCACTTTCTAAAGGTGTTCATATAAGAGCTGATTTTTTATACAGAAATTTTAAAACTAAGAATCAAGGCACAATTGATTTTTGGTTATATATTTTATTTTATTTTCCAGGCTTGCTTGTGTTCCTTTATATGACTATTGGATATGTAGGAGAGTCTATCCAAAGAGGTGAGAGAGGAATGGATACTACTTGGATGCCATATATGTGGCCAATAAAAACTTGCCTACTAATTGGTATAATATTTTTGCTAATCCAAGGTATTTCAGAATTATTAAAAAGTTATTGGGCTGCTACAAGAGGGAAGTGGCCTGGAGAAGATGAATGATAGCTGAATTTATAGATCCAGCATACTTAGGTTTTATTTTAGTTGGAGTAATGTTGTTTGCTATCTTTGTTGGATTTCCTATTTCATTCACATTAATTTTCTTAGGTTTTGTATTTGGTTATCTTGGTTTTGGAAAATTAGTCTTTTATTTAATGACTCTCCAGTTCTCGATGGTCATGACCGAACAAACACTCGCCGCCGTCCCGCTCTTTGTTTTTATGGGTATTATGATGGAGCAGGCAGGACTGATGGAAAGATTATTCTCATCATTTCAAATGATGTTAGCCAGAGTAAGAGGTGCATTGTATTATGCTGTATTGTTTGTTTCAGTTATCTTCGCAGCCGCAACAGGAATTGTTGGTGCCTCAGTAACTATTCTTGGAATAATGGCTGCAAAATCGATGAATAGATCTGGTTATGACGTAAGACTTGCAGCAGGTACAATTACTGCTGGTGGAACCTTAGGAATTTTAATCCCACCAAGTATTATGCTTGTTGTGATGGGTCCAATTATGGAAATTCCTGTAATTGATCTATTTGCTGCAGCTATAATTCCTGGAATTCTTCTTGCAAGTTTATACGCTGGCTACACAACAATAAGATGCATGATAAATCCTAAACTAGGACCTGTAATTCCTGAAGAAATGAGGGCAGCTAGTATGAAAGAAGTTTGGATTGAATTTTTCTTAGGTTTAGTTCCTCCTGCAGCGCTTGTTTTTGCTGCATTAGGAAGTATTTTATTTGGTTTTGCAACACCAACAGAAGCTGCTGGTTGTGGCGCAATGGGTGCATTGTTACTTTCATTAGCATATAAAAAATTAACTCTATCTAAACTCCAAGAAGCACTTGTTAAAACTTTAGAGATTACTGCTTTAATAATGGTTTTAGTTGCTGCATCAAACTTTTTTGGAGCTGTATTTGCAAGACTTGGTACACCAACATTGTTAACTGAATTTTTGTTAGGTTTAGAGATGAACAAATATTTTATTTTAGCAATTGTTATGGTTGCTATATTTTTATTAGGCTGGCCATTGGAATGGGTTCCAATCGTGATGATCATTGTACCAATTATTTTACCATTAATTGAAGCTTTGGGCTTTAATTTAACTTGGTTTGCAATATTGGTTGCTGTCAATCTCCAGACCGCCTGGCTGTCTCCACCTGTAGCTTTGTCTGCTTATTTCTTAAAAGGCGTAGTTCCTGAATGGGATTTAAAAGATATTTATTATGGAATGATGCAATTTATGGTTCTACAAGTAATAGGTTTAATATTAATAATTATATTCCCTCAGATTGCCCTATGGTTACCAACTCTCTTATATGGACAGTAGAATTTATTAGTTTAAAATAAATTTCGTGAATCAACCTAAAGTAAAATACTCTCTTTCTAATTGGGACTTAGTCACAGTTAATCCAAATTATAAAACTTGGAATTGGAAAGATCTATTTTGTTTTTGGGGAGCAAATGTACAGAGTGTAATTGGTTTTTCATTAATATCCTCTTTATACTTAATGTATAGTTTAAATATTTTTGTAGTTTTTTTTGGAATCATATTAGGATCTTTTTTTGTTTATTTATTTTCAAATATTATTGGAAAACCTTCCCAAAAATTTGGTTTACCATTTGCAGTATTGCTTAGATCCTCACTAGGATTTAATGGTGCTAAATTTTTTGGGTTAATCAGAAGTTTAGTTGGAATATTTTTATTTGGAATTCAAACTTATTTTTTGTCTAAAATTTTAGTTTACTTAATTAGAATAGTAATTTTTTCTATAGACAATTCTTTATTGCAGCAGGAAATATTTATTTTTTATTATTTTGGTATGAATATTATTGATTGGTCTGCAATAATAATCACAATTATTTTACAGACTATATTTTTTACTGTTGGGATGCAGTACAACAAGAAAATAATTAATTTTTCAGCAATGACGGTCTATGCTGGTTTGCTGATTTTTTTCTTTGTTATTTTATTAAGTGATGTAAAAATAACTACCGAAGCTTTTTCAAATATTTTTAATTTTAATAATTTTTTAGATCTTAATAATTTAGCTCCTTTGTTTACAGTTGCTGGAACAATATTTGCTTATTTTTCAATTTTAATAATTAGTTTTGGTGATTTTTCAAGATATGTAAAAAATGAGCAAGAATTAAAAAAAGGAAACTTAAGTTTAATTTTGAATTTAATTATTTTTTCTTTTTTATCTGTTTTCATTGTTATAGGGTCCGATGTTTTTCTTAATCAAAAATTTTCAGATATAGATAGAATTTTTACCAATCCGACTGATATAGTGGGAAAATTTGATAATATACAAATAACAATAGTCGTTCTATTTTTTATTATAATTGCTTCAGCTTCTACAAATTTAGTTGCTAATTTCATCCCATCTCAATATTCTCTAATAAATTTTGCTCCATCAATATTAAGTTTAAAAAGCGCTAGTTATTTAATTGCTTTTTTTGGTTTGTTGATTGCAATCTTCTGGCTGACTATATTGAGCCAAATAGGAATTTTATCATTTGTTGATACTTTTGGTGCCTTCTTTGGTCCTTTATTTGGAGTGATGGCAGCTGATTATTATTTAATTAAAAATCAAGAATTAAGTAATAAAGACCTATATTCTATAGACAAAGAGAGTGCTTATTATTACTCAGGTGGTTGGCATATAAAAGGTGTTTATTCTTTAATAATTGGATTTATTTTTTCAGCATCTACAATTTGGAATTCTAATTTAATGTTTTTACAGTCTTATGCTTGGATAATAGGTGCATTTGTTGCGTGGATGACATACTACTTGTTAGCAAAAAAATAATTTTAATGCACACATTTGATTTTAAAAATAGAACAGCTGTAGTTACTGGTGGAGCCCAAGGGTTTGGTTTAGATGTTGCAAAAAGATTTTTAGAGTCTGGTGCTAAAGTATTTATATGGGATATCGATGAAAAGCTTCTTAAATCAGCAGTAGATGAAGTAAAAAACCCTAACTTATTTTACAGTGTCGTTGATATATCAAATTATCAAGATGTAGAGAAAAACGTTGCAGACATAACCTCAAAAACAAATATTGATATTTTAATAAATAATGCTGGGATAACAGGACCTACTGGTCCTTTATGGGAGTATGATGTCGATATGTGGAATAAAATAGTCCAGATAAATTTAATGGGTACCTTCAACTGCTGTCGAGCAATTGTCCCAAATATGATTAAAAATAACTATGGAAGAATCGTTAATGTTGCTTCCGTTGCAGGTAAAGATGGTAATGCAAATGCAAGTGCGTATAGCTCCGGAAAAGCTGGCGCAATTGGGTTAACTAAAGCTTTGGGCAAAGAATTAGCTGATAAAGATATAGCTGTGAACGCTGTCACTCCAGCAGGTGCTAAAACTAGAATTTTAGATCAAATGAGTAAAGAGCACGTACAAAGAATGCTGTCAAAGGTGCCAAGAGGAAGATTTCTTGAAATACATGAGTTTACTTCACTAGTTTGCTGGCTTTCTTCACAAGAAAACACTTTTTCTACAGCTGCGGTATTTGATATCAGTGGTGGTAGATCCACATATTAGTCTCAAAAATTTGAAACTATTTTTAGATCTTTATTTTGATTTTTAATAGAATTTTTACCCATAACAGGCGCTGTGATCATTATTGACCAATAGATAAGAAGTATAAAAACAGAAATTATTTTCATATTATTCATTTAGCAATCAATCTTGTATTTAGAATGTTTAAATTGTGACTGAATATTGAATTTATAAATAATTTATCTATAAGAAGATCATGTTTAAATTTTTTTATATTTTTATTACATCATTAATTTTTCTTAGTTCTGCACTGGCTGAAAATGTGAATATTTTTAAATTTACAGATCAAGAGCTTTCAGAACTCGATGTTCGTAAGGTTAGAGGAGCAGACAATAAAACAGTTTATACTGTTGGATCAAATGAGAATGGTAATTTTTTAAAAGCCGTAGCTGATAACGCTGCTTCTGGCCTTGGAAAAGAGGTTAAAATCGATCTAAATAAAACACCTTTTATTAATATTACCTGGAAAATTGAGAAAGATTTGCAAGGCATTAATGAGAATTCAAAAAAAGGTCATGATTTTGCAGCTAGAGTCTTTGCTGTAAAAAAAACAGGAGCAACACCACTTTCAAATAGAGCAATTAATTACGTTTTTTCAAGCAATAGTGTAGTTGGCCAGAGTTGGTCAAGCCCTTATACAAAAAAATCAATAGATAATGTATTAGCAACTACAAAAGATAATCTGAATGTTTGGGTAACAGTGAAAGCCAATGTTAAGGAAGATTTTAAAAAATTTCATGATTTAGATGTGAATGAATTAGATGGCTTAGCTATAATGGCAGATACTGATAATTCTAAAATGAAATCAATTTCTTATTTTCAGAATATTTATTTTTCAGCAGATTAATTACCATTTTAAATACTTTTTTAATCCAATACTTAAAAACGATAATAAAATAGCTGCAATAACATCAGCGATTGGAATTGCATTTGGAAATCCAAAGTTCCATAAAATTACACCAATTAACCAAATTAAATAAATTTTCATTAAAGATATTATATCTTAGTTTATATTAAATTTTTATTTATTTGATATTATTAACTTATGCATAAAAACTTTACTCATAATGTTAAAGTGTATTATGAGGATACAGACGCTGGTGGAGTAGTGTACTATGCTAATTATTTAAAATATTTAGAAAGAGCTAGAACTGAAGCGTTATCAACTATTGGATTAAGCAATACAAAAATAAAAAATGATTTTGGTGCTCTAATAATTGTTAAATCGTGCAATATTGAATATAAAAAATCTGCATATCTAGAAGATAATTTACAAATTAAATCTTTTGTTGAATCTATTTCAAAAACTTCTTTTTTAATGAATCAATCAATATTTAAAGATGAGGAATTGATTGTAGAAGCTAAAATTCATCTAGTATTTATAAACGAAAAATTCAAACCAGTTAAAATTCCAGAAAAAATTTTATCAGAATTTAAACCTTATACTTCTAGTTCATAGTTATATTTCTAGCTTTTTTAAATAAATCTACAATCATTCTTTCAGATACAAGCTTAGTATTTACATTTCTGGGGCTAGGGTGGTAACAGGCAATTAATTTAATATTTCCTGGAAGTAAATAGGATTTTCCATGAATAAATTTTATCTTTTCTTTTAAATTATATTTTTTTTTATAAAATTTAACACAATTATCAAATGCTACTTTTCCTAATGCAATAATAGTTTTTAATTTTTTTAAATTATAAATCTCTCTATCAAAGTATTTTGAACAATTATTAAGCTCTTCTATTTTAGGTTTGTCTCCAGGAGGAACACATTTTAAAATATTAGTTATATATGTTGATTTTAGTTTAAGGCCATCATTTAGATTTTCTGAATTTGGTTGGTTTGAAATTTTAGCTTTAAATAAACATTTAAATAAAAAATCTCCAGATTTATCACCTGTGAATGCTCTTCCTGTTCGTGTGCCTCCATGTGCTGCTGGGGCCAATCCAATTATTAAAATTTTTGCATCAATTTCGCCAAAACCTGTAACTGGTTTTCCCCAGTAAGTTTCATTTATGTTTTGTTTTCTTTTTTCTGTTGAAATTTTTTTTACAAAATTCACAAGCCTTGGACATTTTTTACATTTAAGAATTGTTTTATTTAAACTATCTATTTTAATATTCATAAATGAAAATTTTAAATTATTTAGTCATAATATTTATATGCATTAATCCTTCAGTTAAAGCAGATTCAAAACAAACTTTAATTAATGAATTACAAAAGGGTGGAAAATTAATTTTCATAAGACATGCTTATGCTCCTGGAGGCGGAGATCCAGATAATTTCGATATTAATGATTGTACAACTCAAAGAAATTTAAGTGATAGTGGTAGGGCTCAATCACAAAAAATTGGTAATTTTTTTAAGAAAAACAAAATTTCAATTGAAAAAGTTTATTCTAGTGAATGGTGTCGATGTAAAGAAACAGCATCTATTGCATTTAAAGAATATGAAACTAAAAATTTCCTAAACTCATTTTTTAGTGCAAAATTTGCTAATAATAGAAAAAAGCAAATTATTGATTTTGATAAATTTATTAGTAATTGGGATAAAGATCAAAATTTAGTTTTTGTTACACATTATGTAGTGATTTCTGAAATTTTAAATTATGCACCATCATCTGGAGAGATTGTTGTTTCGGATAAAAGTTTAAAAGTTATTGATACTTTAGAAATTGAATATTAAAGTTAATTATCATGTCATCTAAAAGAGCAATGAGACAAGCGCAAAAACAAGCATATGCAAAGCATCGTTCAAATATTACAAATAGCAGATTTGAACTTAAGAAGAAATTTATTACTAAAAATAAAGAAGAAAAAAAAAATAAAAACTAACTTTCTTGATCAAATTTCTCTATTTTTTTACAATTAGAGATTTTAGATAAACTCTCGACATCATTTAAAACAGCCTTAACAAATATTTCTGGTTTATCTTTTTCAAATAAAATTTGAGTATAAAACTGGGGATAACCATGTTTTAATGTAAGTATTTTTCCATCTTCTTCATAAATATTTCTCACATAGGAGTTTTTCTTTTTAACGCTTAAATCGGTGATCTTATATTTTTGGTAAGTTTTTTCATTATAAACGTAATTACGCGTCATAATTAGTTCATTAAGATTTAAAATATATTCATTTTTTAAAAAACCGTCCTCCTTATGATCACATTTGCTCAATACAATAATTTCTGATTGACAATTAAAGGATATAAAAAAAAATGATAAAAAAAATATTAAAAACTTATTTTCTTTCATTCTTATCTACAAAAAATAAAGCTATAATAAATATTACAGTCCAACCAAATACAGACAATGTTTTTAAAGGCGTGGTATCTGCTCCCCAAACATCAAAGAACAAAGCACCAATGATTATTCCTATAGCATAGATAATACTTACGATTTTAACTTTACTCATAGTTTATATTACTCTTTGATTAAATTTTTCTTGAAAAGAGACATACCATTCTCGATTTTATAAGAATAAGATTCTTTAAAACTCTCAAGTTGCCAACCAGTAAGCCTTTTTTCAATTACAATTATATTTTCTTTTTTCCATTCATCAGTTGTTTCTTCCAATTTCCAAAGTCTTTTTTCCTCATTACTTCTTCCACAACCATAACAATAACCTGTTGATGGATCAGTTTTACAAATGCTTATGCAAGGTGAAACAATCATTTTTTATAAATTAGTATAAATTTTATTAGATAAATAGATAATTTTTTGACAATTGTCATTGGACAAATAGTTTCAATAATATATAAAACCTCGTAATTTGTGGGGCGATGGCGGAATTGGTAGACGCGTTGGTCTTAGGAACCAATATGGCAACATGTGAAGGTTCGAGTCCTTTTCGCCCTACCATTAAAATATTATGAAAGTTACAGTAGAAAATAAAAAAGGACTTAATAAAGACCTTAAAGTTTTTATCGATAAAGAGACAATGAACTCTTATATGGATGAAAAATATGAAGAGATAAAAGGAAGTGTAAATCTTAAAGGATTTAGACCAGGCAAAGTTCCCAAAGAAATTTTAAAAAGACAATTTGGTAAAGCAGTTTTTGGAGAAGTTTTAGATAAAGTTTTAAAAGAAACATCTACAAAAGCATTAGAGGAAAATAAGATTAAACCAGCTGGTCAACCAAAGCTTGACTTAAAAACATATGGTGAAGATAAAGATCTTGAGTATGTTCTGTCAGTCACTGAGTTACCAAAAGTAGAAATAAAATCTTTAGAAAATATTAAATTTGATGAATACACAGTAAAAATTGACGATAGTGAAACAGACAAAAGAATAAAAGAAATAGCAAAAAATCAACCAAATTTTAAAGAGGTTAGCGCTGATACAAAAGCTAAAAAAGGTGATTTAGTATCCTTAGATTACAAAGCAACAGTTGATGGTAAGGATTTTAAAGGAAGTGAAGGAAAGAATACACAGCTAACTCTAGGTAAAGATTTATTTTTAAAAGGTTTTGATGAACAATTAATTGGAGTTAAGAAAGATGATGAAAAAGTTGTGGAAGCAACTTTGCCAGAAAATTTCCCAGAAAAAGAATTAGTAAATAAAAAAGCTATATTTAATTGTAAAATTTTAAGTGTAAAACAATCAGAAGAAGTAAAAATTGATGATGATTTTGCAAAAAATTTAGGAGCAAAAGATTTAAAAGATTTAAAAACATTAATTTCAAAACAAATTAATGATGAATATAAAAATTCTCTAGATCAATTATCTAAAAACCAAATTTTAAAAGAAATAGAGAAAATTAAAGTAGATGAAGTTCCAGAAAACTTAGTTGAGGAAGAGGTTAAAGTTCTTTCACAGGGTATGTCTGAAGAAGAATCAAAGAAAAATAAAAAAAACTTTGAGGATAAAGCAAAAACAAGAATTAAGACTGGATTAATCTTAAATGAGTTTGGTGAAAAAAATCAAATTAAAGTAACAGAACAAGAGGTTCAAGCAGAAGTACAAAAACAACTAAGAATGATGCCTGGACAAGAAAAAATGGTTATGGATTTTTACCAAAAAAACCCATCTGCATTAGCGAGTTTGAGAGGAACCGTATATGAAGAAAAAATTTTAAATTTAATTAAGGAAAAAGGTAAAGCAAATAAGAAAGAAATTTCAAAAGAGGAAGCCGAAAAGATTTTAAAAGAAGTTCTTAAACACGACCATGATCATGACCATAACCATGGTGAAGAAAAAAAAGAAACTAAGAAAAAATCATCCACAACATCTGCGAAAGAAAAAAAACCTGCAACTAAAAAGGCAAAATCAAAGCCAGCAGCAAAAAAGACAAAAAAAGTTAGCAAAAAGTAATCTCAAGTTGTATAAGTAGAACGAATCAACTTATGACAACAAAATTATCAGAACACATGAGCAATCTTGTACCTATGGTTGTTGAACAATCTAGCAAAGGTGAGAGAGCCTATGATATTTACTCAAGGCTGTTAAAAGAAAGAATTATTTTTTTAACCGGTCAGATTAATGACAATGTTGCTTCTTTAGTTACCGCTCAACTATTATTTTTAGAGGCAGAAGATCCAAAAAAAGAAATTTATTTATATATAAATAGTCCTGGAGGTTTAGTTACAGCAGGTCTAGGCATTTATGATACCATGCAATATGTGAAACCAGATATCTCTACTTTATGTATAGGTCAAGCAGCCTCTATGGGTTCATTTTTGCTTGCAGCTGGTACAAAAGGAAAAAGATTTTCATTGCCAAATTCAAGAATAATGGTTCACCAACCATCTGCAGGTTTTCAAGGTCAGGCAACTGATATTGAAATTCATGCTAATGAAGTTTTGTCTTTAAAGAAAAGGCTTAATGAAATTTACTCAAAACATACAGGAAAAAGTGTTGAAGAAATAAAATCTGCTCTTGAAAGAGATAATTTCATGACAGCAGATGTCGCACAATCTTTTGGTCTTATTGACGAAGTAGTAGAAAAAAGATCTTAATACACAATATATTGAGTCAGAACTATTCGTAACTTGATTAGTATGAGTCTTCTATAATAAAGTAGTTAGATTGATTCGTTATAAAAATTAAAATGACAACAAATAATAAAAATATTCTTTACTGTTCTTTCTGTGGCAAAAGCCAACATGAAGTTAGAAAGTTGATTGCTGGTCCTACTGTTTTCATCTGCGATGAATGTGTTGAGCTATGCATGGACATTATAAAAGAGGAGAGCAAAGAAACTTTTGTAAAACATCAAGACGGACTTCCTTCGCCAAAGGAAATTTGTTCAGTATTAGATGACTATGTAATTGGTCAAGCTCACGCAAAAAAAGTATTATCGGTTGCAGTCCACAATCATTACAAAAGATTAAACTATGAAAGTAAAACAAGCAAAAATGTTGAGCTATCTAAATCCAACATACTTTTAGTGGGTCCCACAGGTTGTGGAAAAACATTACTTGCACAAACCCTTGCTAGAATTCTTGACGTTCCATTCACAATGGCTGATGCAACAACTCTAACAGAAGCAGGTTATGTTGGAGAAGATGTTGAAAATATTATTTTAAAATTATTACAAGCTTCAGATTACAATGTTGAAAAAGCTCAAAGAGGAATAGTTTATATTGATGAGGTTGATAAAATAAGTAGAAAATCTGAAAACCCATCAATTACAAGAGACGTATCAGGTGAAGGTGTTCAGCAAGCTCTTCTTAAAATCATGGAAGGAACAGTTGCAAGTGTTCCTCCTCAGGGTGGTAGAAAACATCCTCAACAAGAATTTTTACAAGTAGACACCACAAATATTTTATTTATTTGTGGAGGAGCTTTTGCAGGACTCGATAAAATTATTTCTCAAAGAGATAAGGGAACTTCAATTGGTTTTGGTGCAGATGTGAAAAATACACAAGATAAGAAAACTGGTGAATGGATGAAAGGTTTAGAGCCAGAAGATTTATTAAAATTTGGATTGATACCAGAATTTATTGGAAGACTTCCAATGATAGCAACACTTGAAGATTTAGATGAAAAATCTTTAATAAAAATATTACAAGAACCAAAAAATTCTTTAACAAAACAATATCAAGAGTTATTTAAATTAGATGGTGCCAACCTAACTTTTAAAGAAAATGCTTTAAAAGAAATAGCGCAAAAAGCAATTAGCAAAAAAACTGGAGCAAGAGGTTTAAGATCAATTTTAGAAAATATTTTGTTGAAAACAATGTACGATCTTCCGAGTCAAGATAATATTGAAGAAGTTATAGTTGATGCTAGTGCAGCAAAAGGACAGTCACAACCAATTTTAGTTCATGCTAAAGGTGACAATAAATCTAAGTCAAATAAGACCACAGCGGCTTAATATCCTTAATAAATAACAAATACCTATTGCATTATAAAATATAATATCCATATTGTTCGTATGGACGTTAAAATTTCACTACCCTTACTTCCATTGAGAGACATTGTAGTCTTTCCAAGTATGGTAATTCCTCTTTTTGTAGGAAGAGATAAATCTATTTCAGCACTTAATGAAGTGATGAAAAAAGATAAAAAAATTATTTTAGTAACTCAAAAAAATTCAGAAATTGATGACCCTAAGAAAACTGATGTTTTTATGTATGGTTGTGAAGGAAATATTTTACAATTGCTAAAATTACCTGATGGCACAGTTAAGGTTTTGGTAGAAGGTATTAAAAGAGTAAAAATTTTAGATTTTAAAGACAATGAAAAATTTATAACTTGTGATTATACGCACTATAACGATGTTTTACCTAAGGATGAGGATTTATTTCCTTTAGCTGCCACCGCTTTAAGAAGGTTAGAAAAATTAACATCTATAAATAAAAAAATTTCGAACGAAACTATAAACACAATTAAACAATTAAAAGATCCATCACAAATTGCAGATAATATTGCATCTCATATAACAGCAACTATTTCTGAAAAACAGCAAATATTTGAAACTGTAGATGTAAAGAAAAGATTAAACGCCATTATTAAAATAATGGAAAATGAGACAAGTATTATTGGTGTTGAAAAAAGAATTAGGGGCAGAGTTAAAACTCAGATGGAAAAAACACAAAGAGAGTATTATTTAAATGAGCAACTAAAAGCTATTCAAAAAGAACTTGGTGAAATTGAAGATGGTAAAGATGAAACAACCAGTCTGAATAAAGCAATCACAAAAGCTAAGATGCCAAAAGAAGTAGAGAAGAAATGCTTACAAGAATT
Source organism: uncultured Pelagibacteraceae bacterium (assembly GCA_902572515.1). Taxonomy (GTDB): domain Bacteria; phylum Pseudomonadota; class Alphaproteobacteria; order Pelagibacterales; family Pelagibacteraceae; genus Pelagibacter. Next base: position 99,379 of record CACGGJ010000003.1, read on the forward strand.
AAAAAAATTAAAAAATATGAGTCCC
>CACGGJ010000004.1 GCA_902572515.1 uncultured Pelagibacteraceae bacterium
ATGCTTTCGTAATCAGAAAAGTTTAGAAAATAAATTTGAACTGATAATAAAAATATAAAGATTATTAAAATATTAATCAAATATTTTTTATTTTCTTTGTTTATAATATTTTTTAAATGTTTGGAAAATTCCAATGAGTGTGCGATTATCAAAGTAAATATTGGCATTAAAATAATAGTAAATTTTTCCCAATATCTAAAATTTTGTATTGGCGGTATTAAATTCCACATTGTTCCAAAAATTAAAGAGTCCTTTACATTTGAAAGCTGCACTCCAAAAAATAAAAAAAATAGAAATAATATAGATGCTAGCCTAGTTGATGTTTGTTTATAACTAAATTTAGAAGTTAAAAATATTATTATAATAAAAGAGACACTTATTCCAAAATAGTACCATCCATCTGCAGTAGCAATTGGTGGATAAAACCATGATCCTATATGATCATAATAATTAGCGCTTCCAGCTAATGAAAAACTAATTTCATTGTCGCTTCTACCACTAGTAAATCTCATTAATTGATTTATTTTTAATAAGTATGGACTACAAATTAGAAAAGATAACGAAGCTGGTATAATACAACTTAAAAAATATTTTTTATTATTATCAAAACTGATATGATTTCTAGTAAAGAGTAAAACTTTATATTTTTTCATTAAAAAAAATAAAAAATATATTAAGCACATTATAAAACTGTAAAAAATAAAATAAGGATACCCAGCTGTAAGAATCATAAAAATTGAAATGGAAATTATTAAAAATTTTTTTAGATAATTTTTTTTCAATAAAGCATAATTTATGCCCAGAAGTATCCATGGAAACCAGGCTGCAGTATGTAATGCATTTGGAAATTTAATTAACTCTGTTAATCTTAATCCAGAACACACAATTATAGTTGAGATTACTATAATTTTTGTACTAAAATTATAGGATTTTAAAAAAAAATATGTACCAACATTAAATATTGATAGTGCTGAAATTGTGTAAATTGTAAAAGTATACGTATTAAGTTCACCAACAATAAAAGAAAATAAATAATAAATCCAACTAACTGGATAAAAATATTGTGACAGAGGGTTTAATACTAATGAATATCCAGAACCTTCAGCTGGAGACCACAGAGGAAGATGTCCTATTTTTAAAAACTCAAAAATATATTTTTTATATACAAAATAGTATAACTCAAAGTCATTACCAGGCTGCAAGAACTTGAGTGTAAATGGCATTAGAAATATAAATGGCCATACTATTAAGAATGCTAATATAAGGTTTTTTTTTTGAAACATTTAGAAAAGCTTAATTTTATTATAGTTATAACCTACTGTAAATTAATTTTATTTTTGACTGTATAAAACAATTAGACTATTAACCTCACATGCTAAATTATTTTAATTTAAGAAACCTTGTAAAACTTTCAATTATTTACTCTTTAATTGGTGTTTGCATACATTTATTTACTAGTGGCAAACCTTTTACTTATTTTAATGAATTTGGATTAATTAATTTTTTAGATAATGTTATATTAAGTGAGGGCAAGGGATCTATAGAGAAATATTTGCGGGTAGCTGACGAAAAATTTTTCTTTTTTTATTTTGGTATTTTGTTTCTTTTTTATTCTTACTTTGTATTAGTTAATGGTAACAATATTCTTTTTGGTAAAAAAAAAGAGTTTGACTTTAATAATAAAGATCTAACTATTAATAAAAACATAATTAAGAATATTAACTTTTATATTGCCTTAGCTGCAGGGCTCGGATTATTTATTGAGTTAGCTATCATTAGAATTCATTCATCATATTTCCAATTATTTGCTTATTTTAAAAATGTATCTTTATTGTCCTGTTTCCTTGGACTAGGTATAGGTTATGCTTTAGGAAATAGAAAATTAATTTCTTTGGGTTGGGTGTTTCCACTTTTATCAATAGAAATAATGTTACTATTTCTTTTTAAAAATACACCTTTGACAGCATATTTACAAAATCCTATTGCTGAGCAATGGGCTATGGGACAATCAGTTGCTAGAGGAATATTTCATTTAACTACGATATATATATTTTTAATATCTATTTTTATTTTTAATGCCTTATGTTTTGTGCCTTTAGGTCAATTGGTTGCTAAATTAATGGACAAAACTAACGTTTTAATTGCCTATGGTTATAATTTAATTGGAAGCATTACTGGTGTAGCATTATTTACTTTGTTATCTTTCTTTTGGACGCCCCCCGAAATATGGATAACATTTAGTTTCTTTTTTTTATTAATATTTTTACACAATTTTAGTATCCCAAAATTTTCTACAATAATTTCGTTTTTCTTATTATTAATAGTTTTAATTTCTTACGATCGTTCGACTGTAAAAGAGAGAGAATTTTATTCCCCTTATCAAAATATATCAGTAATTTTTAGTAATAGTAATAAGCCATTAACAATAAAATCAAGTCATATTTGGTTTCAAACTCCATTAAATTTATCAAATGAATATTACCGAGATATAAATGAATTTTGGTCCAGCTTTTACTCATTTCCATTCAACATTGCTTTAGAAAAACCAGAAAAAATTATGATCGTTGGTAGTGGGTCTGGGAATGATGTTGCTGCAGCAATAAGATCCGATATCAAAGAAATTGATGCAGTAGAAATAGATCCTGTCATTGCTGAATTAGGAAAAAAATTTCATCCAGAAAACCCATACAACTCCAAAAATGTTAATGTTTATGTAAACGACGCAAGAAATTCTATTAAATATGCAAAAGATAAATATGATTTAATACTTTACAGTGTATTAGACTCACATAGTAACCTATCTGGTAAAGGTGGAATAAGACTTGATAGTTTTGTTTATACATTAGAATCCTTTCAGGAGGCCAAAACTAAACTTAAAGAGAATGGCTACCTTGTTTTAAGCTTTGCAATATCCACTAGAGAACTAGGTATTAAAATAAACAAAATGTTAAAACAGGCATTTGGTGAAGATGCAGATCCTGTGATTTTTGGCCCATATAAAAACAAAGTTGATGAGTTTGTTGAGGGTATTTATATTTTTGTTGTACCTAAAAACCTAAAAAAGTTTAATTTCGATAATGACAATTTTTTTATAACAGATGTTTTTAGTGATAAAGAATACAATAAAGAGATTGATATATCTACAGATGATTGGCCATTTTTCTATATGTCAAAGAAAGTCTATCCCACTTCATATTTATTGGTAATATTTTTAATATTTATATCTTCTCTTTTAATGATTAAGAAGACTACAAATTTAAAAATGTCCAATTTTTCACCTACATGTTTTTTTCTAGGAGCTGGCTTTATGCTAATGGAAACTAAAGGGATAACCGAAGTTGCAAAAATATATGGAGGCACATGGATTGTTATAAGTGTAATTATTCTTGTAATTCTGTTTATGGCATTCTTAGCAAATTTATTTATTGTAAAAAAAGTTAAATTAAACGAAATACAAATTTACACACTTTTAGTATTATCAATTATATTTAGTTATTTTTCTGCTGATTTAAAAATAGAAAATTACTCCCTCGCTTTGGCCTTAATACTAAACCCTCTAATATTAACTTTACCAGTATTTTTTTCAGGTTTAGCTTTTTCAACTGAATTAAAAAAAATTAAATCATCCTCTATAGCTTTGTCTTCTAATATACTCGGAGCATTATTTGGTGGATTGGTGGAGTATAATTCAATGTATTTTGGATTTAAATTTTTATACTTATTGGCTATATTGATTTACATAAGTGCTTTTTTATTTTCTAAATCTAAAATTGCAAAATCAATTTAAATAAATTAAATTTTTTTTAATGCAACTATCGATAGTTATACCTGTTTATAACGAAAAAAATAATATTTCATTGTTGTTGTCTAAGATTAATTCAGCAATAAATAAAATTGAGTACGAGATAATAATTGTGGATGATTCTTCAAACGATGGGTCTAAAAAAATTCTTAAAAAATTATCAAAAAAATTTAAAAATTTGAAAGTTATTTTTAGGAATAAAAAAATTAGAGACTTGTCAAAATCCTGTAGAGATGGTTTTGAAAAATCAAAATCTGATAAAATTTTAGTTATGGATGGTGATTTACAACATAATCCTAAATATATTTTAAGAATGATAAAGATGATGAAAGATAAAAATTGTGATGTAGTTATAGGTGTTAGGGATCTGATTAATTCAAGAGTAAAAAGTCTCAGTTTTTTTAGACAATCAGCTTCTTTTATCCTAATTAAATCTCTTAACTTGATTTTTGGAAAAAAAACTATTGATCCAATGAGTGGTTTTTTTTTATTTAAAAAAAAAATTTATACAAAAAATAAAAAATTACTTTTTTTGAAGGGGTTCAAAATTTTAGCAGACTTAATATATATAGATAAAAATATTTCAGTTAAAGATTTAAAAATTAATTTTGAGTATAGAGTAAAAGGTAATAGTAAATTAAATTATAAAATATTAATTTATTTATTACAATTTATAATATTTAGAATATTTCAAAAAACTTACAAATTTTTTTAAAATTTTCACTTAAATTGCTTTGGTAACTTATGGTTTCCATCTTCATCTAATTTTAATTCAAATTCATTTTCAACATTTTTAATATCTAAAGTCGAGTATAAGTGTGGATACATGTCTCCATTTGATGCTTGCTCCCAAAGTAAATGTTCTAGTTTAAATGCATTAACTTTTAATAAAATTAAATTTTCTTTATTTGGATAATGTCTATTAAGAGTTTCTTGAATTTGCTCTTCCTCTGAAAAGTGAATATATCCATCCTCAATATCTTTTTTAGATCCTCCATATGTTCCTGATTCTTTAGCCTTAAGCCATTCATCTTTGTTGATAATTTTAAAAATAAATTCTAAATTCATATTACCAAGAAGAATTAGGACCTTTTAAAAATTCTAATTCTTCCTCAGTAGACTCTCTTCCTAAAATTTCGTTTCTATGAGGATATCTGTGAAATTGCCTTATTACTTTTGTGTGATCTTGCCAAAATTTTTTTATTTCATTGTATCCTTCATGTTCTCTTAAATATTTATTTAGCAAGTAGTAAGCCATTTCATGGTCACTAATTTCCTCACTATGAATTAAAGGTAACAACATAAAAAATCTTTGATTTACATTCATAGCTTCTAAATAACCTGAATAAACTGCATCGTTTACAATCAATCTGGTTTTTTGATCTTGAGCAAAAGCCTTTTTATCATTTCTAAACATATTTCTAGAAAACTGATCAAATAAAATAACTAGTGCTAAACAACTCATCGGATTATCCTGCCAATCATCATATTCATTTTGACAAGCAAGTTCATAATCTTTTAAAAAATTATCTTTAATTTTTTGATCAAACTTTTCATCTTGTTTGAAACGCATCTCGGAAGGAGTTTCTTTAAACCAGAAATCTAAAATTACTTGTGCTATTTCTGGTATCATTTAGCTAATGGTTTTAATAATTTTAAAATTTTTTTATGATTAACTTTATTATTTGAAACAACAATATTACCTCCAACCACTGGATTTTTGTTACCCCAGGTGGTTACTATGGCTCCACTTGCTCTTACGATTGGCATTATCGGATGAATATCCCAAATCTTATTTGCACATTGTGCAACCATTTCAAGTCTACCTTCTGCTAATTGACAATAAGTCAATGCATCAAAACAAGGAAACTGCATTCTGTTTATAAATTTTTTAATTTTAGATTGCTGTTTTAAAGTTAATTGATTGTGAAATGCAGCTGCCAATTTTGCATTTGTAAAATTTAATTTTGAGTTAACTTTAAGTTTTCTTTTTTTATTATTTTCAAAAACATATGCAGAATTTTTATTTGTATTTAAATAATATTTTCTCATTTTAGGAAAATTTGCTAATCCTAAAATTGGTTCTCCATTATAATTTAATGAAATGAGATTGCTCCAACTAGGGTTGCCAACAACGTATGATCTAGTTCCATCAATTGGATCAATTATCCATGAAAATTCACTCCTTGTATTTTTATGACCATATTCTTCTCCTATAATTTGGTGATTTGGAAATTTTTTTGAAATTTTAGATCTTATAAATTTTTCAAATGCTTTATCAGATGTGGTTACTGGGTCGTAACCTTTGCCTTTCATCTTGTTGGTTATCTTAAATGGCTTATCTAACTTGGCGTAATAAAACTTGGTTAAATCTTTAGCAAGTTGATTTAAAAAGCTTGCATATATTGGATATTTTTTTGTATCAAATTTTTTCACAAAGAATTCTTACTATTTAATTTATGTTGATTAAAGTTAAATTTTAAATAATCCTTGGTTTACAATTATGAAAATCGAACTAATTGAAAATAAGGTATATTTTAATAATGGGTCTGAGAAAAAAGAAATTCACCCATTCTGGCTGAGAGAAAGAGTAAATGGTGAAGAATATTTAGATAAAGGAACTCAGCAAAGACTTTTTGATCCTACATTCTTAAATAAGGATGTTTCAATAAATAAAGCAAATCTTAACGAAAAATACTTAGAAATTGATTTTAATGATGGTGTTAATTCAAAACTAGAAATTGATAAAATTGCTTCAGAATTTTCTAAAGAAGACATTGTAATTAGATCTATTGAAAAAACTAAATGGGATGCAACTTTAAAAAATATAAAAAATTTTGAATACCAAGAAAATTTTTACGAGAGTAAAGAGATGCATGATCTACTTGTTTCTTTTTACAAATATGGATTTGTTATAGTTAAAAATATTCCAACATCAAAAAATTATATTGTGCAATTTGCAAATTCTATAGGAAGTGTTCGAAGAACAAATTTTGGTGAATATTTTGACGTAAAATCTAAACCAGATCCAAACGATCTTGCTTATACATCATTAGCTTTAGCACCTCATACAGATAATCCTTATAGAAATCCTGTTCCATGTATTCAGCTTTTACATTGTATAGAAAGTAAAGTATCAGGAGGATTATCAACTTTAGTAGATGGTTATACGGTTACTGAAGATTTAAAAAACCAAAATCCAGAATTTTATAAAATTTTAACTGAAGTAAAAGTTAGATTTAGATTCGTAGATAAAGATGTGATTTTAGAAACAATCTCCCCTTTGATTGAATTAAATGAAGATAAAAGTTTCAAACAGGTAAGATTTAGTCCTAGACTAGACTATGTTCCAATTTTAGAAAAAGAAAAATTAGATCTTTACTATCAAGCAAGGAAAAAAATATCTGAAATGTATAATTCAGATAAATACAGAATTGAATTTAAACTTGAACAAAAAGACTTAATGATGATGGATAATCATAGACTTCTCCATGGGAGGACAGCTTATGAGACAAAAGAAGGTAATAGATTTTTACAAGGTTGTTATATTGATTACGACAGTACTGAAGGAAAACTTAGACACTTAAAAAGAAAGTTTAATCTTTAAACAAATTTTCTATTTGCGCTTCAGCCTCTTTAATTGATTTTTCATAATCTAATGCCATTTGATCTGCACTTATTATATCTACTTTTTCAATACCAAAAAAATTAAGAATAAATTTTAACCAAGGAGTTAAAAAATCTTCTGAACTATTTAGTTTTGTTCCTCCAGAAGTAATAACAAGATACGCATGTTTATTTTTTAACAACCCTTCTCTTCTGCCATTAGGTTTAAATCTAAAGGTTTCACCTATACGAGCAGCTAAATCCGACCAAGCTTTAAGAGTTGCTGGTGGTCCATAATTATAAATTGGTGCTGAAATTATAACGACATCACTCTCTTTTAATTCTTTTACAAGCTTGTCAGAAAGCTGAAACATTTTTTTATGTTCTTCTGTTTGGTCTTTTTCATCAATATTCATTCCAGATTCTGTAAGCCCACTTACAAAAAGCATCTCATCATCTAAATCTCTATAAATTACTTCATCTTCAGGTTTTTTAATTTTATCTAAAAGTTTTTTGGCTAAAGCCCTTGAGGTAGAGCCTTTTTTTCTAGCACTAGAATCTATTTGATAAATTTTCATTATTACTTTTAACCAAATTTTTGCATAAAAGGAAAGATTTCAATTATATAAAATCCTATTGCTTGTAATTGATTGGTTAAAATCAAAATACCTGTAACTAAAAGGGTTATGCCACCAATTTTTGAAATTAAATTTATGTTTTTCTTAAAATTTTTAGAAAATAATAAAAATCTTTGAATTAAGTATCCAGATAAAACAAACGGAATAGCAAGACCTAATGAATACGAAATTAACAAAATTACTGCTCTTGATAAAGTTTCTTCAATAGATGCTAAAGCTAAAATTGAACCTAAAATTGGACCTATACATGGTGTCCAACCAAAACCAAAAGCGATACCAATCACATATGGAAAAAGAATATTTCTTGATTCTTTTGCATCAAATCTTTTTTCAAAATTTAAATATGGAATATTAATTATTCCAATTAATTGAAGAGAAAAAATTATGATTACTATACCAGCTAAAATTCTTAACACTTCTGAATTTTGTAGTAATGCCTGCCCCAAAAATGATGCAGAAGCCCCTAAAATAACAAAAACAGTTGAGAACCCTAAACAAAATAAAATTAATGGAAAAAAATTAATTTTTTTTTGGTTTAGAATTTCTTTCAAAGATTGACCTGAGATATAAGAAATATATCCAGGAATTAAAGGTAGAACACATGGAGACAAAAAACTTATAAGCCCTGCTCCAAAAGCAATTAAGTATTCAAACATTTATCCAGTATTTTTCATTGCTGCAGAAATACCTGCAATCGATGTCATTAAAGCATCTTCCAGAAATTTTTTATCTAAATTTTTATTTTTTTTATTTGTTAATTTATTCATTACATTCGCTTGCAGTATATTTAGCATCTCTGTATAGTTATTTCTTATAAATAAAGTCTTTCTAAATTCTTTTCTTTCTTTTACCACTTCTTTTGGAGTGATTTTATTATGCAATTTGACCAGTGCTTCAAATTGAAATCTTAATTTTTTGCCAATTCTCTTTAATGAGGCGTCAGCTAAATTATTTTCATAAATAACTGATATTTCAGGATCTACCTTGGAAATTACCATGTCTAAAATATCCATGGTTGATACAAAGTATGGCCAATTTCTTTCCATGTCAGTCAATGTTCTTTTAAACTTTTTGATTGAACCATATCTCAATGCTTCAGTTGTACCAAGCCAAGCAGGTAACATTAATCTAATTTGTGTCCAAGCAAATACCCAAGGGATAGCTCTTAAACTTTGAATATTATCAACATTCTTTCTTTTGGTTGGTCTTGATCCAATTGCAAGCTTTCCAAGTGATTTATGTGGGGTAACCGTTTTGAAATAACGAATAAAATCCTGACTTTGATTTAGATATTTTCTATATGAAGATGTAGAAATTTCTGACATTTTTTGAATTAATTCACGCCAATTAGTTTTTGATCTTGGTGGAGGATTTAAAGAAGCATCCATTACTGCACCTATATAGCTACATAAATTATACTCAGCTAAAGGTTTGTAACCGTATTTCTGTTGAATTACCTCTCCTTGATCAGTAATTCTAATTTTTCCATTAACTGTACCAGAAGGTTGTGATTTTAGAGTAGCCTGGATTGGACCACCTCCTCTTCCTGGAGATCCACCTCTACCATGGAAGAAAACAAGATCTATTTTATATTTTTTAGCTAAATTTCTTAGCTCTTCTTGAAGTTTGTATTGATGCCAACTCGCAGATAATTTTCCAGCATCTTTACTAGAATCTGAATATCCAATCATTACTTCTTGTTTTGATTTAATCATTTTTCTATACCAAGAAAGTTTGAATAAATTTGTCATAACACCGTTGGCATTTTTTAAATCATCTAGAGTTTCAAAAAGCGGTACAACTCTTAATAAATTTTTTGTTTGTGCCTGCATTTGTAAAAAATAAACAGATAAAATATCAGATGCAGTGGACGTCATCGATATTACATAAGCACCAAGACATTGAGTTGGCTCTTTAGCAATTTCTTTAAAAGTATTCCATACTTCTTTGTTTTCTTTATCTCGAACATTTATTTTATCTACAAAAGATTTTCCTTGTTTAATATTTTTATTTAAAAGTTTTATTTTTTCACCTTCACTTAGAGAGGAATAATTAATTTTATTTTTCTTTTTAAAGATCTCATTTAAAAGTTTTTCATGTCGATCAGACTCTTGTCTAATATCTAATCTTGCAAGATTTATTCCAAAACATCTAACTCTTCTAATTAAATCAAGTAAATCAGCATTTGCAATATGTTGGCCTTTGTTTTGATTCAGAGAACTTCTTACTTCTCTCAAAGGGTTAATAATTTCATATTTATCTTGGAGTAATTTTTTTTCATCTAAAGGTTTGTTAAAGTTTATGTGTGCTTCTATTAATTGATGAGTATTTCTTACTTTGTCTCTTAGTGGTCTTAAATAAACTCTATATGGTTCAAAACTTTTTCCAGTAACTCTTCTGATTGTAGGAGAGCATTCCTCCATAGATAAATCTTGAATTAATTGAGTAAGTTCTTTCTCGTACAATTTTGCAGCTTGCCATCTAGAAAATAAAATTACTTTCTTAGTTACTTCAGAAGTTACATTTGGATTTCCATCTCTATCTCCACCCATCCATGAACCAAATTGAATGGGATTAAAATCTCTAGGCAAGTCTTTGTTTAAATTTTTTCTAAAGATATCATTCAATCTTTTATAAACCTTAGGAATAGTATCCCACAAACTATCTTCAATTACAGCCAGTCCCCATTTTGCTTCATCCAACGGAGAAGGTTTGGTTCTTTTTAGCTCATCTGTTTTCCAAATTATTGCTATTTCTGAATATAGTTTTCTATCTAATTCTATGATTTTTGATGGGTATTTTTTATAGAGATGTCTTTGCTCCATAATCGTTATCAAATTTGCATATTTTTGAATTAAAGTTCTTCTTTTAACTTCTGTTGGATGAGCGGTAAGAACTATCCCGATATCTAGCTTGGTAGCTAAATCATAAATTTTATTATTTGAAATTTTTTTATTTTTAAAAAGACTCTCAATTATATCTTCTATAAATAAATTTTGACTTTTGCTTTTAAAATAAGGATTTTCATACTCATTTAGTTTTCTAGATGCATCTAAAGACTCGGCCAAATTCATCAAATTAAGAATATGTGAAAAAGCTCGCGTGATTTTAAAAGTTTTTTCTGGCGAAAGTTTTTTTACTTCTTTTGATATTTTTGAAAAAATTTTACTTTTATTTTTATCTAATAATGTGTTTTTTGAAAGTAATCTTAATTTTTCAACAATATTAAAAAAAGCTGGTCCTTCTTGATCTTTAATTACTCTTCCTAAGAATGTTCCTAATAATCTAATATCTTCTCTTAAAAGCTTTGTAGGTATTCGCTCATAGTAAAGATCTCTTTTCTTCATTACTTAATATAAATTTTTTTTGTAAAACTCCTCTTATGTTTGTTTTTACACTAAAAAAGAATCCTGAATATCTAAATTTTCGCAAATCTGCTTTGCTCATACCTTTAGTTGCTGTCGAAACGTAAAGTTCTTTGGTATTTTTGTCTCCAAATGCACAATTGGTTATATTTTTTGCAGGAAACTGAATTCTGTGAATTAATTTTGCTTTTTGATTAAAAACAGAAATACAAGCACCATGGAAATGTGCTACCCATAAATTTTTATTATTATCTAAAGTCATGCCGTCAGGTACACCATCTTTGATTGAGAATTTTTTAAATATTTTTTTACTAATAATTTTATTATTTTTGTTTATTTTGATTTTATAAATATTTTTTTTTGCGCTATCAGTGTGATAAAAATTATACTGATCGATAAATGCTGGGCCATTAGTAATTCTATAATTTTTATCAACTTTTGTTAATTTAAAATTTTTATCTAATTTATATAATGAACCTTTTTCAATTTTTCTTTCCAAGTTGTCCATGGTGCCAAACCAAAGATTTCCAGCAGGATCAGTTTTTCCATCATTAATTCTATTTAGTTTCAAATTTGGTTCTATCTTTATTGATTTTAAAATTTTTTTTGATTTTAAATTTTGTATTCTTAATTCTCCCTGGAGACCTAAAATAAAAATATGATCTTTGATATGAGCGATGAAACCAATTTCTTTATTTACTTTAAATATTTTCTTTTTTTTATTTTTAATATTGAAAGAGCAAATTTTCTTTTTTTTAATATCTACAAAATAAATTGAGTTATGTTCACTAACCCATAATGTTCCTTCACCTAAAGTACATCTTATCTTCCAGAGAGGTTTTGGTTCGGATGTTTTTATTTTATTCATTTACCTCAAATTCCTTCATAAAATTTTCATCAGGATTAATACCAATACCTATATTATCAGTTACTGATGCAAAACCATTATTGTTTTTAACTTGGTCTAAAATTGAAAATTCTTCCTTTGGTAAATCTGTTATAAAAATATTTTTTTCTGTTGTGTCAAACTCGAGCATTGATTTTGATGGAAATAACCCACCTGGCATATCCGGTTGTGCTGTCAACAAATGAAGGTTAACCGCAATACTAACTGCAGAACCCCATACATGATTAATTACTGGTATAAAATTTGCTTGCGCTAATGCTGCAACTTTTAAATACTCCGTAATTCCGCCAAGTCCACAAACCTCTGGTTGAGCTATATCAATACATTTATTTAATATTAATTTTTTCCAGCCATATTTGGTAAATTCAGCTTCTCCCCCTGCAATACTAGTAGAAATTTTTTGTTTTAATTCTCTGTAACCCTCATAATCTTCAGGAGCAACAGGTTCTTCAAACCAGTAAATATCTAATTCATCTAAACCTTTTCCAACATAAAGAGCATCTTTCAAATTATAAGCGTGGTTGGCATCTACCATTAATTTAAAATCTTTTCCAACAGTGTCTCTTACAGCTTGAACCAACTTTAAATCTTCTTTTGGACCTAATCCAACTTTCATTTTCGTGGCTTTAAAATTTTTTGATTTTATTTGCTTAGACTCTTCTTTGAACAAGGCGATCAATTCATCAACTGATTTTTTTTGTAACATCATTCCATATCCATACACCGGAACTTCATTATTACATTTGCCACCGACAAGTTGGTAAAGAGGAGCATTTGTTTTCTTTCCAAGAATATCCCATAAAGCAATATCCACTCCTGATAATGCTTGAATTGGCATGCCTTTTTGACCGCTATCTCTTAAAAGATTATAAACTTTCTGCCAGATATGTTCTTTGTTTAAAGGATCTTCACCAATTACTAAAGGTTGTATAACCTTTTCAACAATAAACTTGTTCGCTAAAGCTATATTTCCAGGACCAAAACATTCACCCCAACCTGTTATTCCTTCGTCTGTTTGAACTTCAACAAGATGGGCTGTACGATGTTTGTAATATTGCTGTGAGTAACCAAGTTCTTTTTCTAACTCATATCTAAGTACATGACTTTTAATAGAAGTTATTTTCACAATTAATTATAAAGCAACTACCTTCGAGTTTTGCTCTCCTAAATTTTCAATTGACAATTTCATAGTATCGCCTGCTTTTAAAAACTGTTGAGGTTTCATTCCCATACCAACTCCTGGGGGTGTTCCAGTTGTAATTATATCACCTGCTTGAAGAGACATATATTTACTCAAATAAGATACAATAACATCAACGTTAAATATCATTGTATTTGTATTACCTGTTTGCATTCTTATTCCATTAACATCTAAACTCATCTTTAAATTGTTAACGTCTGCAATTTCATCTTTAGTAACAAAGTAAGGGCCAATTGGTCCATAAGTATCATGAGATTTTCCTTTTACCCATTGACCCATTTTTTCAATTTGCCATTCTCTTTCACTTACATCATTAACCAAACAATAACCTAATATATGATCTTGAGCTTGGCTCTCAGAGATATGTTTTGTTTCTTTTCCTATAATAATTCCAAGTTCAACTTCCCAGTCTAATTTTTTAGATCCAGAAACTATTTCAACGTCATCATTAGGTCCAACTATACAACTAGTAGCTTTCATAAAAACTATTGGTTCAGAAGGAACATCAGCTCCAGTTTCAGCAGCATGATCAGAATAATTTAATCCAATCGCTACAAATTTACCTGGCTTGGTGATACAAGACCCTATTCGATCATTTGCAGATAATTCTGGTAAAGATGATAAATCAGTACTTTGTAATTTAGAAATAGTCTCAAAATTTAAATGATCTGGATTTAAATCTTTAACGTGAGTACTGATATCTCTAATTTTACCATCATTATCTAATACAGCTGGTTTTTCGCTTCCTTTTTTTCCTACTCTTAATAATTTCATATTTATCCTTTTGTTGTTAAATTATATTGAAATTCCACCATCAACATGAATTGTGCTTCCTGTTGTAAACGTTGCATCATCGCTAGCTAAATAAACAGCCACAGCTGCTATTTCTTCTGCCGTACCTAATCTTCCCATAGGTTGTCTTGCTATAAAATCTTTTTTTGCTTGAACAGGATCTGGACTTTGATTGACCCGATCTTGCCAAGAAGGCGAATAAACTGTACCTGGCGCAATTGAATTGCATCTAATATTTTTTTTAACAAAATCTGCAGCAATCGCTTTTGTTAAACCAATAACAGCGCCCTTTGTTGTTCCATAAACAAATCTATTTGGGAAACCCTTAAAACTAGATGCACATGAAGATATATTAATAATACTTCCACCATTTTGTTTGATCATTAAAGGTAAAATAGCTTTACACATAAAGTACATTGACTTGACGTTTACATTAGAAGAAAAATCCCAATCTTTTTCATCACATTCCAATATTGTTCCATGATGAACAAATCCAACAGCATTAAATAAAACATCAACTCTATCTAAAGTTTTAGTAAATTCTAAAATTGCATTATTGTCTGTTGAGTCTAACTTTTGCACTTTAATCTCAGGATATTCTTTATTTAAATCAGCTAAAGTTTTATCATTTAAATCAGTAGCAGTTACATGAGCGCCCTCTTTATGAAATGCAATTGCTGTTGCTTTTCCAATCCCTTGGCCTGCTGCTGTTACGAGAATTTTTTTACCTTCTAATCTTCCACTCATTTTTTATTTATCCTTTCGATTTCATTATAAAGTGAACTATGATCAGTGTTTCCATGACCATTATCGACAAGGGTTTTATACATTTCTTTCACTAAATTTGAAATAGGTAAATGAGTATTATATGAATTTGCACACTCCAAAATGTTATCCATGTCTTTTAAATGAGTAGATGTTTTGCCTTTTGGGGTAAAATCTTTATCTATCATTCTTTTTCCATGAGTTTGTAAAATTTTACTGTCTGCCCAACCTCCAGAAAGAGCTTTAATTAATTTTACTGGGTCAGCTCCAGCTTTTTCACATAAAGTTATTGCCTCCGCAACCGCTCCTATTGTAACTCCTACTACAATTTGATTTGCTAACTTTGAAACTTGTCCACTGCCAATTGGTCCAACCAAAGTTGGATTTCCCATAGCTTTTAAAATATTTATAGAGTTATCAAAAACACTTTGCTGTCCTCCAACCATTATAGCTAGTGAAGCTTCCTCAGCTCCAATTGTTCCTCCTGAAACCGGTGCATCTAAATAATTTACATTTTTTGATTTTAGAATATTTCCATATTTTGTTGCTGTCGTTGGTTTAACGGAACTCATATCAATAACAGTTGATCCAGATTTTAAATTGTCTAATAAATCTGAATTATTCATTATTGCATCAACAGCACTATCATCTGTTAACATTGTAATAATAAAATCATTATCTTTAACAACTTCACCTAATGTTTTTGATATTTCAGCGCCAAACTCTTTCAAAGGTTCTGCTTTATTAATTGAACGATTGAATACTTTTAGTTTAAAATCTGATTTTAATAAATTTTTAGCCATTGGCAGGCCCATAAGACCTGTTCCAATAAAGCCTATTTTCATCATGGTTTCGGTTTAAACTCGTGGAAGTTTTGTGTCATTGCTTCAGGGAAAAACATAACACATGCTAACACAATTAACTGAATTACTATAAATGGTGCAAAACCTCTAAATATATCTGTTAATGAAATATGTGGAGGAGCAACAGATTTTAAATAAAAGGCGGCGGGTCCAAATGGTGGACTTAAAAATGAAACTTGCATATTTACGCAAAATAATATTCCAAACCAAATAGGATCAAAACCAAGAGCTATAACTATTGGTAAAAATACTGGCATTGCTAACAATACAATTCCAACCCAATCCATAAATGCTCCCATTATTAAGAACATTATCTGCATCATAAAAATTAAATACATTGGTTTTAAATCATAAGCCAAAATGGTTTCTGCTACATATTTTGGACCACCAGCAAGAGAATAAGCGCCAGCTAAAACTGTTGCACCAAAAGTGATTGTTAAAATAGTTCCTGAAGCTTTAAATGTTCTGGTTAATGCATCTTTAAACAAGAACCATGTTAATTCTTTTCTAGCAAAAATTATAATTAATGTAGCAACAACACCCATACCAGCAGCTTCTGTAATACCTGTTATTCCTGAATAAATTGAACCTAAAACAATTATCACTATTCCAATTGGTGGCAAAAGACCTGGTAGATAAGAAATTTTTTCTTTTAAAGTTAATGGCGGCTCATCACTTAATGGTGCAAGATGTGGCTGCAATCTTGTTCTAATTAAAATGTAAGTGATTATCAAACCTGAAATCATTAAACCAGGAACAATAGCTTCTTGGAATAACATCGTAATAGAAGTCTCTGTTGTTAATCCATAAATAATTAAAACAATTGAAGGTGGTATCATTGTTCCCAAAGATCCTGATGCACAAATAATCCCGATTGACATATCCTGATCGTATTTTAATCTCAACATTTGAGGCAGTGCAATCAAACCTAATAAAACTATTTCTCCACCAATAATTCCACTCATAGCAGCCATAATTGTTGCCATGATGGCAGTAACGACTCCTACTCCACCTCTAGTCTTTCTTAACCACGCATTTAAAGCGTCATAAAGATCTCTTGCGATGTTCGAACGTTCGAGCAAGGAGGCCATAAATATAAATAATGGCACCGACAAAAAAGAATAAGTAACAACTAGAGAATAATATCTTGAAAGTAAGATCCCCAAAGCGTGTTCACCTATATATAAAAATACAAGTACTGCCCCCATAAAACCTGAGGCAAAACCCATTGGAACACCAATAGATATAAGCAATAATAATCCAACTATAAGTATTATCGAAAGTGATCCTATTTCCATTTTATTTTAATTCTTTAGAAGGGTCGTATTGTTTTTCTTTAGGATTTTTCCAATCAATTATTAAGTTATTTACTGATTGAACGGCAATAAGAAATACACATATTAGCGTAAGCGGCTTCATAGTAGCAGGAATTGGTGGATCCCAATAAGTAGCAAATCTCTCCCAATTTATAAACGATCTGTATGCATCTTCCACACCACCATAAATTACAGCTGCAGCAAAAAGAACAATAATAATTGTGCTTATTAGATCAAAAATTCTCTGTGTTGGTCTGCTAACCCAATCATATAACAATACTATTCTAATATGGCTTCTTAACCTTGTTGCATATATTCCACCAACCAAATAACAAACACCAGCTAGCCACAAGCATAGTTCATTAGCCCACAAAGTTGGTTTAAATACAACGTACCTCATAAAAATTTCGTACATCATTACAAGTACAATTACAGGAATTAAATATTTTATTGTGTGGCTTAAAAATAAGGAAATTCTATCAATCCAATTTATTGGAAAATCATCTTTACTTGCAACTTTTTCATTTTGTTCTTGTAATTCTTTGTCAAGCATAAGCTAAAAAATTCTTTTTATTTTATAAGAAGGGCCTTTTCAGGCCCTTCAAGATTTTATTATATGCTTTTAATTTATAGGATACCGTTAGCTTTCATGTAAGCTGTATGTATGTCTATAAGAGCAGCAGCTTCAGGAGATTTCTTTTTCCATTCCTGCCAAGCATTAAGTGCAGCATTTCTGAACTTAAGTCTATCTTCTCTAGACCAGTCATGAAGTGTAACACCCATTTCTTTTAAAGCTTTAACTGCTTCTGCGTTTTTTCTCTCAACCAAGCTAGTGATTGTTCTACCAGCAATCTCAATACCTGCTTTCATCGCTCCTCTTTCATGAGGTTTTAGCTTTTTCCATACTTTTGTATTACAAGCTAAATGGTCAGCTGGCATAGAGTGGAAACCTGGGTATGTAGCATATTTGTTTTGCTCATAGTGTCCACCTGCATAGTTAGTAGCTAAAGATGAATAGTCAGCACCGTCGATTAGACCAGTTTGTAAAGCAGTCGGAACTTCACCAAAATCCATTACGATTGGCTTAGCACCTAATGCAGTAAAGATCATACTTTCCATTCCTGGAGGTGATCTAAATTTAAAGTCTTTGATAGATGCAACATCTGGAATTGGTTTGCTAGAAATTAGAGACTCATGTCCTGGTATCCACCAACCAATTAAAGTCATTCCATATTTGTTGTAAAGTGCATCAACAGCTTCTTGAGCTCCTGGGAAATTCAAGAATTCATATTGTTGATAAGGGTTATCGTATCCACCCATTACATCACCTGCGAATTGGAACGCTGCATTTTTACCAGTTTGGTAACCAGCACCAGTCATATCACAATCGATAATTCCAGTTTGTGCAGAGTTAAACACCTCAGCAGATTTTCCTGTTACTGATGATGAGTAGAACATTTCTATTTTTAAGCTTCCGCCAGAAAACATTTCTACGTTTTTAGCGAATTGAGCAGCAACTTCACCATTTGGTGAACTAGCTGTAAAGTGTGTTTCAATCTTTAAAGTCTTTGCATTTGCAGAGCCAAATAAAGCAACTGAAACAATAGCTACAGCTGCTATAGTTTTAGATATAAGTTTAAACATTATCTTCCTCTCGTTTATGTTTTTTCGAAAGTTAATCATAAAAGATTTTTGAGATCAATAATTTCGTTTAACTTTTATATATAGAAATTATATATATTTATTGAACAGACAACTTATAGTTGTTCTAAACTACTTCTGAAATAAGAGGTTTTTTATTGAAAAAACAATAAATATTATCAACAGCCATCATGCTCATAGCTAATCTTGTTTCATGTGTCGCGCTTCCGATGTGAGGTAAAACAAAACAATTATCTAATTTTAAATATCTTTTATCTAAATTTGGTTCATTGTTGAAAACATCTAAACCTGCTGCATAAATTTTTTTGTTTTCTAATGCATCTATTAAAGCATTATCATCAATAGTTGATCCTCTTGAAGTATTTATCACTACAGCATGTTTCGGTAACAAGCTAATTGTAGAAGAATTAAGAATATGTTTAGTCTCAGCAGTTGCAGGAGTGTGTATACTAACAAAGTCACACTCAGGTAACATAGTTTTAATGTCAGAAAAATACTTTGCTCCATCCTCTAAATCATCAGGCAGTTTTTTTCTGTTGTAATAAATTATCTTCATTCCAAAAGCTTTAGCACTTTTTGCAGCTATTCTTCCAATACGACCCATGCCAATGATACCTAGAGTTTTGCCTGTAACAGAATTTCCAATCATAAATTTAGTTAAATCTGGTTTTTGGTTTTTCCAATCATCAGCTCTAACTAAATTATAGGCTTCACCAATTCTTCTAGATGTAGCTAAAATCAAAAGTATAGTGGTTTCAGCTACTGCCTCATTTAACACATTGGGAGTATTTGTTACTTTAATTTTTTTTTTTTCAGCAGATTTAATTGAAATATTATCATAACCAACTCCAACTTGAGCTATAATTTTTAATTTCCCATTTAAATTATTAAAAAAATTTTCACTAATTTTATCAAAACCTGTTGAAATCATTCCATCATAATCATTAACCAATTTTACTAATTCACTTTCTGGAATAGGTTCGTCTTTTGAATTAAGAGTTACTTCAAATTCTTTTTGAAGTTTTTCCTCTGCTAAATCTGAGATTTTTCTAGAAACTAATATTTTTGGCTTCATATTAGTGAGAATCTCTTGGTAAACCTTTAGTATGTGATACGTCTAAATATTTACCTCGAGAGTTAATACATGCGCCATCATCCAATTGACCAACAGTATTTCTAAATATTTCCTGCCAAGGAGTTTGATTATTTGGTTTAAATACTTTTTTATTTTTTCTTCTTTTTTTAAACTCAGCCTGAGAAATTAACAAATCAACTCTTCTTTTATTTAAGTCTATTTTTATTTTGTCATAAGTTTTAACAATTCCTAGATCTCCACCTACTGCAGACTCTGGTGAAACATGTAATATTGATGGACTTTCTGATGTTCCACTTTGTCTTCCATCACCCAAAGTTGGTAGATGTCTTATTCCTTTTTTTAATAATCTGTCTGGTGGTTGCATGTTTACTACTTCGGCTGATCCAGGATAACCAACAGGTCCACATCCTCTAATAATTAATAGAGAGTTTTCATCTATTTTTAATTTCTTATCATTAAGTCTTTTATGATAATCCTCAGGACCTTCAAAAACTATAGCTTTACATTCAAAAACATTTGGGTGTTTAGGGTTTGATAAATATTGATCTCTAAATTCTTTACTGATCACAGATGTTTTCATGATAGCAGAAGAGAAAAAGTTACTTTTCATAACTAAAAATCCAGCTTTTTCAGTTAATGCATTCTTAAATGATTTAATTACTTTGTTATCTACATCAACTTTCTTTCTTAAATTTTCCCCTACAGTCTTTCCTGTAACAGTCTTAATTTTTGTGTGAATTTTTTTATTTTTAATCAATTCTTTCATAACAGCAGGTATTGCTCCGGCTCTGTGAAAACTTTCCATTAAATATTCACCTGCAGGTTGGCAATTTACCAATAAAGGAATGTTGTGCCCAAGTTTTTGCCAATCAGAAAGATCAAATTTAATTCCCATATGTTTTGCAATAGCGCTTAGATGAGCTGTGCAGTTACTAGATCCACCAATAGCACTTGCAACAACGACTGCATTTTCAAAAGCTTTACGTGTCATAATTTTTGATGGGGTTAAATTTTCATGAACCATTCCAACAATTCTATTTCCTGTCTCATAAGAAATTTGTTCTCTTTCTCTATAAGGAGCTGGGATAACAGCACCCCCTGGTAAAGACATACCTAACGCTTCAGCAACAGAGTTCATTGAAGAAGCTGTTCCCATCGTATTACAATGTCCAGCACTTGGTGCAGAAGATGCAACCATATCCATAAATTCCTCGTATTTAATTTCTCCTTTGGCTAACATTTTTCTTGCTTCCCAAACTACCATTCCTGACCCAGCTAATTTTCCTTTATAAACTCCATCTAACATTGGACCGCCTGATAAAACTATTGCAGGAATATTTACCGTTGCAGCTGCCATCAAAGCTGCTGGAGTAGTTTTATCACATCCTGTTGTTAGTATAACTCCATCAATTGGGTATCCATATAAAACCTCAACTAGTGACAAATAAGAAAGATTTCTATCCAACATTGCTGTTGGTCTTTTTCCAGTTTCTTGAATTGGATGAGTAGGAAATTCCATTGGTATACCGCCTGCTCTTCTAATTCCATCTTTGATTCTTTTGCTCAAAGACATGAAATGCCTATTGCATGGAGAAAGATCACTGCCAGATTGAGCTATTCCTATAATTGGATTTCCAGATTGTAATTCTTTTCTTGTAAGACCATAATTTAAATACCTTTCTAGATATAAAGCAGTCATGTCAGGGTTTTTTGGATTATTAAACCACTGTTGACTTCGAAAACTTTTTTTTCTTTTTTTAGGCATAATTAATATAATGGTTTGTTTAAGTTAATGGTTATATAATAAATTTATGAATAATCTAATAGTTTTAAACAAGAATGACAATGTGGGCGTTAGCCAATTTATTATTCCAGAAAAAACTAAAATTGAGGGTCATGAGATTAGTACTATCGATCCAATCCCTTTTGGACATAAAGTTTGTTTAAAAACTATTAAAAAAGGTGATCCAATCATCAAATATGATCAAATTATTGGATTTGCTTTAGATGATATTAAACCAGGACAACATGTTCACTCTCATAATTTAGAATTCAGAGAATTTAAAAGAGATTTTAAAGTCACAGATAAAAAACATATTATTGATGAAAAAGCAGACACCTTCTTTAATGGAATTTTAAGAGATAATGGGCAGGTTGCTACTAGAAATTACATTGGAATTGTAAGTACTGTAAATTGCTCAGCAACTGTTACTAAAATGATAGTTGAGAAGATTAAATATTCTGACATTTTAAAAGATTACCCGAACATTGATGGTATTGTACCAATTACTCACTCAACAGGATGTGGAATGAATACTGAGAGTGAAGGAATGCAAATTTTCCAAAGAACTATAGACGGATTTAAAAATCATCCTAATTTTTCTCATGTTTTTGTCATAGGTTTAGGATGCGAATGTGCGCAAGTTAGTTTATTTGATGAATCTTTAAAGAAACACAACAGAATTCATTTTCTAACAATTCAAGATGAGGGTGGCACAAAAAAAATAGTAGAGAAGGTATTGTCTCAAATTAAAAATTTACTTTCAGAAGCTAATAATGTTCAAAGAACTTCACAACCAGTAAGTCATCTAACTTTAGCTCTTCAATGTGGTGGTTCAGATGGATATTCAGGAATAACTGCAAATCCTGCATTAGGAGTTGCGGCAGATCTTTTGGTTAAAAAAGGTGGAAGTTCAATTTTATCTGAAACTCCAGAAATTTATGGAGCTGAACATTTATTAATTAATAGAGCAAGCTCTCAAGAAACTGCTGATAAACTTATTAAAAGAATTGAATGGTGGAAACATTATACTTCTATAAATAATAGTTCCATGGATAACAACCCTGCGCCAGGAAACAAAAAAGGTGGTCTGACAACTATATTAGAGAAATCTTTAGGTGCTGTTGCGAAAGGAGGAAACTCTATCCTTCAAGACGTATTGCATTATGCTGAACCTTTAAAAAATAAAGGTTTTAATTTTATGGATTCTCCTGGTTATGATCCTGTATCTGTAACTGGTCAAGTTGCATCAGGTGCTAATGTTATTTGTTTTACAACAGGACGTGGATCTTGCTTTGGTTGTAAACCAGTTCCAAGTTTAAAACTTTCAACAAACTCAGCGATGTTTGAAAGAATGTCAGAAGATATGGATATTAATTGTGGAACAATTGCTGAAGGAAAAGAAAAAGTTGAAGAAGTTGGTCAAAAGATATTTGAATTAATTGTAAATACTGCTTCAGGAAATAAATCGAAAAGTGAAATCAACGGCTACGGTGACGAGGAGTTTAATCCTTGGCAAGTTGGCGTTGTAATGTAATTAATTTTCCCTGTGCCTCAACAAACATCTTTAATTAATGTAATTTTATTAGCCGCTGGTGGTTTTTTTATGTTTGTTTGTATGGACTCTACAGCAAAATATCTTGGAACAGTAATGCCTGTTACTCAAGCAATTTGGGGGAGATTTTTTTTTCACTTAATATCTTTAATTATATTTTTTTTAATTTTTAAGCCAAAAGTAAATTTAAAAAAAAATTTTAAGGTCCAAATAATTAGATCGATATTAATGGTCACTGCCACCACGTTTATGTTTTATTCTTTACAGAAATTTGACTTGGTAGATATTTATGTTGTTTTCTTTACAGCTCCTTTAATCGTCTCGTTACTTTCTGCATATTTTCTAAAAGATATCTTAAGTACTAAGGGTATACTTTTAATGTTGTTGAGCTTTGGATCGATTGTTTATTCACTAGGTCCAAGTATGAGAATATTTAGTTTAGATTTAATATTCCCTATTGTTCCTCCAATTTGCTGGGCTCTTTATCAATTTTTTACCAAAGTTGTATCAGGTGACAACGATCCATTTGCTGCTATATTTTATACTTCAATTTTAGGCGCAATAATTTTTAGTATTTTTATATTTTTCAACTGGGTACCATTAGAAAAGAATATCTTTTGGTTTTATTTAGTAATTCTTGGTGTGGCAGGTTTTGTAAGTCATTCTTTGATTATATACGCAATACAACTTTCTAATTTGTCATTTGTAACTAATTTTCAATACTCACAATTAGTTTGGTCTACAATTATTAATTTCCTAATTTTTGGTGTACCGTTTGATTATAATAAAATTGTTGGTGTAATAGGAATTATTGTTTTTGGTATAATGTTCATAAGAACAGAAGGTAAAAAGAAAAGTTAAATAGCGAGGTTCAAATGAAAAATATAGGTTTTATTGGTGTTGGATATATGGGCTATGGAATAGCTAAAAATATTTTAAAACATAAAAATAAGCTTTTTGTCATTGCTAATAAAAATAGAAAACCAATTGAGAAAATTGTTAGCGATGGAGCTGAAGAAGTAAAATCTTTTGAAGATTTTTCTAGCAAAAATTTGGACGCAATGTTTATGTGTGTTACCAACACTCCCATAGCAAAATCAATATCAGAAAAAATTTCTACGGTGTTAGATAGCAAAACTCTAATTATTGATATCACTACTCACAACAAAACTGGTTCAATGGAAACTGAGGAAATATTCAACGCAAAAAAAATAAATTATGTTGAGTGCCCTGTAATGGGAGGACCTGTTCAAGCAGAGGAAGGTATTTTAGGAGGAATTGTTGGAGCATCCAATGATAACTTTAAAATTGCTGAACCATATTTTAATTTTTTCTGTAAAGAGTATTTTCATTTTGGACCTGTTGGCATGGGTGCAAAATCAAAGCTTTTAAATAATTTTTTATCTCTCGGAAATGCTGCTTTAGTCAATCATTTAGCTAAAAGTGCCAAAGAGATGGGTTTGGATTTAAAAAAAGTATTTGATGTTGCAAAACTTGGTTCTGGAAATTCTGCAGCTTTGAACCGAGTTTTCGACAATCTATTAAAAGGAGATTTTACTGGTTTTAAATTTACCGCAAGTAATTCCGTAAAAGATTTAACTTATATTCAAGACTTATTAAAAGATTTTCCTGAAGCTGAAAAAGTTGCTGAAGTTAATAAAAATTATTTTCAAAAAGCTGTTGATGACGGTTACGGTGAAAATTTTATTAGTGAATTAATAAATAAAAAATAATTTAGGAAGAAACTTAAGTTACCGGGAATCTACTAAAGCACCAGGTTGTATTCAATAAATATATTTGCTCAAAATTAAAATAAATTATTTGAAATTGTATAATTTATAATTACCTTTTTTATAGAAGGAGGTTTATGTTAATACTTTCACCACCTGATACTTAGCTGAACAGCTCATATTTCAAAAATATAACGAAAAATAAATTCCTCTCGGAATTATAATGCCAAAGAGGCGATACAAGGGAGCTCTTTAGGTATACACTTAAAGAGCGAACCCTTTAAAAACTAATTTACAGATTTTAATATTTCTAGTGGAAGTGGAGCTTCTGGGTATTTTTTTTGACACAATTTTTCATAGTTTTCACAAAAACTCATGATAGTTTTTTTAACCTCTTTTTTATTTTTATTTGAGAGATTAAGGTCTTTAATTAATTCACTGCAATTTTTTTCTAATTCTTTTATTTGCTCTCCTGAAAAAAATTCTCCTGTTTCTATTTCCCAATAAGTGTCTTCAAGCTCATCATCAGTTAAATCATTTAATTTTTTTTGTAATAATTTAATAGTTTCGTCCTCTGTTGCTTTATCTCTCATAGGAGAATCTTTAAGGTTTCCAAGGCATTTATCTCTTAATCCATCAATAAAATGAAAATAAGGTTTACCCTCTGAAAAATCTCTAAAATGATTTGTGTTAAAATATTTATCAATGGCTGTTTCTGTTGAAACCTTTTCCTTACCCTTAATTATGGCTATTTGAACGTACACTTCTTGGCTAATATATTCTTCAATATGGTCTTTAACTTTTTGAGGTATCATTCTAACTTGGTAATTAATGTTCTTCTCTGTACCTGCTGTGACAAGCCTTACAATTACTCCACATAAATTGTTTCAGAGTACCTCTTATATCTTTGGCATCTTCAATTACAGATGTAAGTTTTATCATATCATCTGAGGCTTTTTGCATTAATGCATTGAAGTCATCTTTTTCATCCCAAATGGTTAGTAAAGCTTCAGTATCAAAACCCTCTTGAGTATTTTCAGGAAAGAGATCTATTAAAACTTTATAATTTTCACTCATTTCAATCATAAGTTTTTTTGCTTTTTCAAAGTCTCCTTTTGAAGAGAAAGCCTGAACCCTTTTAGCTGTGCTATAGTTTTTACTAAACAACGCTTGTCTACTTTTAATAATATCTTCAACTGTTAACTCAGCATTACTAGATGAGACGAAAAATATGCTTAAAATTGAGAATAAAATTATTTTAATATATTTTTTTATGTGATTAAATAAAATATGCATGTAACAAATACCTTAACAGAGTATGGAATTATATCAAAAGCGTTACATTGGCTCAGCGCAATTATTCTTTTTATACAAATACCTTTAGGGTTCTATCTAGTGGATTTAGATTTTGGTGATCAAAGAATAACCATTGAAGATATACACGTTACGCTAGGTTTAACTGTTTTTTATATAATAATAATAAGGTTAATAAATAATATACTTAATCCAACTCCAAAATTGGATCCAAGTATTTTTAAAGGACAAAGGTTTTTAGCAAAAATGAACCATGTACTTTTATATATTGCTATTTTATCAATAACAATTTCAGGAATATTAAAAAAATTATTTAATGGGGAAACATTAACAATATTATTTAGAGAAATTCAAATTAATGAAAATTTTGATTTAGCAGATAAGTTTTATGAAATTCATATTCTTTCAAATTATACTCTTATCGGTTTAATAGTGCTTCATATATCTGCTGTTATTGTTCACAAACTATTTTTTGGGGACAATTTATTAAAGAGAATTCTTTAATCTTAATGACAAGCAATTCCAAATTTTTTTAATCTCCAATAATTATAAGGCCAAGGAGTTAAAAAACCTACAATCAGCATTATTGGTACCACCCACCATGTTAAAATTGCGCCTCCAGTTAAAACATAGTCTGTTAAATTCATCATGATTTCCATGCTAATCATAGAAATTAAACTCATACCACAAGCTGTTTTGAATGCGTTAACAAAATTAAAATTTTGTGTCATTAAAATTATTGTTTCTAAAATAATACTTGTGATCAATCCATTGATGATTGCTAAAATCATTATTCCTAAAATTGGAAAAGGAATTTGAGTTAATTGAAAGAATAATATTGTTCCAAAGTCTCCAATAGCACAACCAAGTACACACCAAGCTGTATTTTTTGCACTTCTTTTCCAAGTATGTCTACAAGACCAATGAAATGTAGAGGTATTCATTATAATTTGATATTAATAATAAATGATTTTTAGGCAAGTATTCGATAATAAATCGTCGACATACACTTATTTAATTGCATCGGCAAAAGGTCGCGAGGCAGTCATAATTGATCCAGTAATTGAGAATGTTGAAAGCTACATTAAGTTACTTCAAGAATTAGATTTAAAACTAGTTAAGGTAATAGATACTCATATTCATGCTGATCATGTAACTGGTGCAAGTAAACTAAAGCAGGTAACAAATTGCTCTACACTTATGGGAGAACACACACCTGCTGATGCTGTTGAAATTAAAGTAAAAGATGATGAAATAATAAAAATTGACCAAATAGAAATCAAAGCCATGTATACACCTGGTCATACCTCTGACAGTTATAGTTTCTTAATGAAGAACTATTTATTTTCAGGAGATACTCTTTTAATTAATGGCACCGGTAGAACAGATTTTCAAAACGGAAGTTCAAAAGATGCTTATAATTCAATCTTTAATAGATTGTTAAAATTACCTGAGGACACCATTTTATATCCTGGTCATGATTATAACGGCAAAGAATCTAGTACAATTGGTAATGAAAAAAAATTTAACCCAAGATTGCAGGTTAAAAATGTTGATGAATATGTTGAGCTTATGTCAAATCTTAATTTAGCAAAACCACAATTAATAGATATCAATGTAAGTAGAAATATTAAGTTAGGTGCTAACTAAAGACAAAAAATATTAAAAACCAATAAGAAACTAATCCAGCTGAAATTGTTGCAATAATATTTTTTGAAAAATAACCTACAATTACAGCAACTAATGCTCCAAATATTTTAGGATCATTCATTTCTATAAAAGTTCCAAAATCATTTATAAATATTCCTGGAAATATTATTGCTGGGAATACTGCAGAAGGAACATATTCCAACACTGCTTTAATTTTATCTCCCAGCATATCTCTACTTATTAAAGCGATCATAGTCATTCTAGTAAAGTAAGTTAATATTCCAGCAAAAATTATTGCAGTAAGGGTCATTTTTTTAACCTCAACAATAGTGCAGCTACAAATAAAGCAATTATCGGTGAAATAATTATGTAAGATTTAAATGGAGCGTCAAAAAATAACAGTGAACTTAAACCACAAGTAATCATTACAATCACGTGATCTAATTTTTTTAAATCCTGAACAACAATTGCTATAAATGTCAGAGGAATTGCAAATTTTAATCCAAGTTCTTCTGGAACAAATGAACCTAAAACAATACCTGATAAAGTTGCTATCTGCCAACAAACCCACATTGTACAACCAGTACCAATTAAATGATAATGTAAAAATTCTTCACTTCTATTTTTTTTGAAAAACTTATTAGACTCAGCAAACCCTTGATCTACAACAACATAAGAAATTAATAATTTTTTTATAAAAGATAATTTTTCTAAATATTCAGATAAAACAGCTCCATATAATAAATGTCTGGAATTTATAATTCCAACAGATGCAACTGCTACTAAACTAGATGCGCCTCCTGATAACAACTGTAAAAAAACTATTTGTGAAGCACCTCCAAAAATAATGAAAGACATTGCGTAAACTAAATATGGGTGAAATCCAAGTTCAACACCGATTGCTCCACAAATTATTCCAAATGGAATTACTGAGAGCATATGTGGAGAAATATCCAACATCCCTCGAGTAAATAATTGTTTTTTACTAAGCATTTGCTTGTTTTATTAAAAACAAACTATGTGATCAATATGAATCGGTCTTTTAATTCCAAACTTTTCGTCAGCTTCATGTTGATGTTCATGATGGGAATGAACAAAAACTGGAATTAATAAATCGCTATTGGTTTTTAAAGTATAGATAAAGTTTGTTCCTCTAAATTTTCTATCAACTACCTCTAATTTTAGATTACTTTTATCGTCATGCTCAAGATCCTCTGGTTGTAATAATAATTGCACATTTG
The DNA here is from genome assembly GCA_902572515.1 of uncultured Pelagibacteraceae bacterium. Lineage (GTDB taxonomy): Bacteria > Pseudomonadota > Alphaproteobacteria > Pelagibacterales > Pelagibacteraceae > Pelagibacter. The sequence continues at coordinate 29,284 of CACGGJ010000004.1, forward strand.
ATCCTTTTGGATAATGCTTAATAAAATTCCCATTAATTGTTCCAAGATCGTCATTTTCTAATGAATTTTCTCCAGTTACTTTTGCTGGAATTAAAATTCCACGATTTAAAAAATTTACTACTTCTACTGAGTTTGGAAAATGATAGACATTATAAGGATCGTCAAACTGTTTTATTTGACCATCTAATATAATTGCGCATTTATGACCTAAATAAAAAGCTTCATAAGAGTCATGAGTAACGATTATTGTTGTAATTTTTAATTTACTTAAAATTTTTTTTAATTTTACTTGAATTTCTTCTTTAAAACTTTGATCTACATTAGATAACGGTTCATCTAAAAGCAAAAGGTCAGGCTGTGTTAATAGCGATCTTGCAAGTGATGCTCTTTGTGCCTCCCCTGCACTAATTTCATGAGGAAATTTTGGTAATATTTTTTCTATATCAAGAAAATCTATAATCTCTTTAAAACTAAGTTTTTTCTTTCTTTTTCCTTTATTTCTCTCAGCGCCTAATAAAATATTTTTTTCAACTGTGTAATGAGGAAATAAACTGTTGTCCTGAAAAGCTAAAGATATGTTTCTATCTTCAGGTTCTACATTTTGATCTTTAGACGATAATAATTTTCCGTTTAATTTTATTGAACCTTTATCAATTATTTCTAAACCAGCTATAGTTCTTAGTATTGTGGTTTTACCTATTCCAGATGGACCAAGAATACATAAAGTATCACCTTCATTTTCAATCGCAAAAGATGCGTTCTTAACTTTAATCTTTCCACCTATAGTGAAATCAACATTTTTAATCTCTAAATAACTATCGCTCATTTTCCCTCAGTATATATTTAGATGTAAGCATTATAAATAGAGTTGCAATCAAAATTAAAAATAATGAAGGAACAGCTGCAGCTTCTAATAAGTCTTCTGAAGCAGATATATAAGCTGTAGTTGCAAATGTTTCAAAATTAAAAGGTCTTAAAATCAAAGTGATTGGCAATTCTCTTATTATTTCTAAAGAAATTAGTATTCCAACAAATAAAAGAGAGTTTCTTAAGAAAGGTAAATGAATATTCATGAAAGTTTTCTTTTTAGAGTAACCAAGTAAATATGAACTTTCATCAACGGAAATATTTATTTTCTCATAACCAGATTTTATTCCGTTAAAAGCTAAAGAGTAGAATCTTACAAAATAAACTAGGACAAGTCCTAGAATAGAACCAATAAAAATTTTTTTAATAGATAAAAAACCAAGTGCTTTTACAACATTGTCATCAAACCAAGCAATAAAAGTTATAAATGCTACCGCTAAAATTACTCCAGGAATTGCATAACCAGAAATGGATAAAGTAGACAAAGTGTTTAAAGTTTTATTTTTTGACACTCTATTTCCATAATTAGAAATTAAAGAAAAAATTATTAAAACTAAGCTTGATAATAACACCAGGTACAAAGTATTTAATGTTAAAGTTACAACTGGAATATCAAAAAGATTTTCAGGAAATTTTAATGTCCAATAAAGCATTTGACTTAGTGGAAATAAAAAACTTAGGAAAAAAACTAAGAAGCAAATTGAGAAAGCAAAAAATGCTTTAGCTCCTGATAGTTGGATTTTTTCTTTTTGTTTAAATCCTCCTTTAGTATTAGCGTGATACCTTGCCTTCTTTCTAGATAAATTTTCTAAAATAAATATTGCAAAAATGAATAGAAGAAGAAAAAAAGATATCCTGTTTGAGAAAGCTAAGTCATCAAATGTAATCCAAGAATTGTAAATACCTGTTGTTAAAGTATTTATAGAAAAGAAATCAACTGCCCCAAATTCGGCTAAAGTCTCCATCGCAACTAGAGAAAGGCCTGCAACAATAGCTGGTCTAGCGGCAGGTAAGATTAAAGAATAAAAGGATTTTGCTTTTGAAAATCCTAAATTTCTACCTAAATCAATTAAATTTTGAGATTGATACTGGAATGATGCTCTGGAGAGAATATAAACATAAGCAAATAGTGAAAAAGATAGGGAAAGTACAGCTCCTATTAGACCATCAAACTTTGGAATGCTTTGATTATAATTCGCCTCTCCAAATAGATTTTTCAATATCGAATATAAAGTTCCATAATTTTCAAAGAAAGCTGTCAATGAATATGCGTAAATATAGGGAGGTACAGCAAAAGATAATATAAGTGCCCATTTATAAAAATTACTAAAGGGAAATTTGTAAAAAGAAACTAAATAAGCCGTACTGGTTCCAATTAAAAAAGTTAAAACTAAAACACTAATCAGCAAAACTAGTGAATTAAAAATGTATTCAAATAAAAAGGTATCTTTTAGAATTTGATAATAATTTGATGTATCTTCAAAAAAACTAGTAAATACAGTAACAATTGGTATAGCTACAAAAATTGACACCAATAAAGAGCTTAAAAACCAAAAATTAATTTTTTTTAAATACATTTTTACCCTTTTGTTCAAGTGAACATAATCAATAGTAGGGTAAATAACTATTGAGTTATGTTCACTTTTTGAAAATTAACTTTTTAAATCAAAAACATTAATGACACGATCAATATCATCATTTCCGATCTCAGATAATTTTCTATTATTTATTTTTTTTTTAATTTTTTCACATTGTGACAAGCATGGCTCACAAGTTATCTGACCCTCTAGAGAACCATTATTGCCTGGAGAAATGTCTAAATTAAAATTAAATAAATTCTTTCTCATTTGCCCTTACTTCCATCCAGCAGCTGTCATTACCTCTAATGCAGCAGCTTGATTTTTTCCGTAGCTTGAAACTTTAGTTGTTAAATCTTGTTTAAAGTCTAATCCTAAATTATTCACTACTAACGGATTTGGAGATACCCCAGCTATCATTGGAAACTCAAAAGTATTATTTGTAAAATGTTCCTGAGCCTCTGGTGATAATAAAAAGTCAACAAGAGCGATAGCGTTTGCCTTATTAGGAGCTCCTTTTACTAAAGCTGCACAACTTATATTCATGTGTGTTCCTCTATCATTTTGATTAGGAAAAAATGCCTTAACTTTTTTAGCAGCCGCTTGTTGTTCTGCTCCTTTATTACCAGATAGCATAAGTGCCAAGTAATAAGTATTTGCTACAGCAATATCGGCTTCTCCAGCTGCAACTGCCATAATTTGAGCTCTGTCATTTCCTTTTGGTGTTCTTGCCATGTTAGAAACAACTCCTTTAGACCATTCAGCAGCAGCTTTCTTTCCATTATTTTCAATTAATGAAGCTACAAGTGACTTGTTATAAATGTTACTTGATTTTCTAATTACTAATCTACCTTTCCATTTTGGATCAGCTAGACCTTCATATGTTAATCCTGATAATTCAGCACCACTAACTCTTTCTGGTGAGTAGTAAATTATTCTTGCTCTTTTTGCTACTCCTACCCAGTGTGTAGTTCTAAAATTTTTTGGAACAGAAGATTTAATTGTTGGAGACACCAAACCACTTTGAGTCATTCCTTTAGCTTTGAAAGCTCCACATCTTCCAGCATCAGCAGTGATATAAAGATCAGCTGAAGAGTCAGCCCCTTCTTCAATCATTCTTTTTTCTAATGCACTAGCCTTTCCATTAATCAGGTTTACTTTAATTCCAGTTTTGTTGGTAAATTTGCTATAAAGCTCATTATCTGCCTTGTAATGTCTTGCATTGAAGATATTTACTTCATTTGCAGCTGCAAAAGACGAGATTATTAAAGAAACAAATAAACTTATTATTGTTACTTTTTTCATTTTATCCTTTTCTTTACCCTAATTGATTTGCGAATGAGAATTATTCTCAATGCGAATGATTATCAATCGCATATTATGTCGCAGTATACAAGGGTTATTTGATATTATTTGTAGGGGGTATTTTTATTTCCAATCGCCGATTTTACTGAATAAGAAATTTCTAAAAGCTTGGACTCTAGCTGTGTTTTTTAATGATTGAGGATAAACAAAATGTGCTTCTGTTATTGGTCCTTCTACTTTTGGAAGTACTTTAATTATATTACTAGTATTTGAAACTAAATATTCTGGTAATGCTGCCAAACCCACACCAGACTCAACGCCATATAATAAACCACTAACACTATTAACCTTCATAATAGATTTTCTTTTTTTCCCATCATGCATTCCTATTTTTAAAGCCCAATCAGGATTATAAACTGGCGAAGGAGCACCTTTTCCAAATGAAATAAATTTATGTTTGTTTAAATCATTAACTGTTTTTGGCATTCCATTTTTTTCTAAATATTTATTTGATCCATAAATATAATACTTAATATCAACTAATTTTTTCTGAATATAATTAAGCTGTTTTGGTCTTCTCATAAAAATTCCAATATCAGCTTGACGAGTACTTAGATCTAATTCTTTATCATCAAAAACGAGTTCAATCTCAATTTCTGGGTTAAGTGTCATAAATTCTTGAATTCTTGGTGTTAACCAATGTGTTCCAAAACTTCTTACAGTTGTGATTGTTAATTTTCCTGTTGGTTTACTCTTTTGATCACCTAATGATGTTTCAACTTCTTTAAGTTTACTAATCACCTCATGAGCAGTTTTAAAAACATATTCTCCATTTTGCGTGAGGGTTAAGCCTCTTGCATGTCTTTCAAACAACTGCACTTTTAAATCTTGTTCTAATGATTGTATTTGTCTGCTAATTGCTGATTGACTAAGATTTAAATTAACAGTAGCATTCGTAAAGCTTCCAGCTTCAGCCACAGCATGAAAAATTTTTAATTTATCCCAATCCATTATTTATTTAAATCAACTAATACTCTTCCAGCAATTTCACCTTTTAAAATTTTTGGATAAGTTTCAACTAATTCCTCCAAACTAACAGTTAAAACTGATTTCTCAATTAAATCAAAATCAATTAATTTTGATGCCTCGCCCCAAATAAATTCTCTTCTTTTTATACTGCAATTAGCAGAATCCATTCCCCAAACTTTAATACCTCTTAACATAAAAGGGAGTAAATTTGTATTAAGCTCATTGCTGTTCGCGTTTCCACAAACTGCAATAATTCCATTTGACTTTGTTTGTGCTATTGCGTTAGCTAAAATTTTTCCACCTACAGTATCAACTACTCCATCCCATAAACCTTTATCTATTGGTCTTGGATCTTTATCAAATTCTGCCCTATTTATAATGTTTTTAGCACCTAATGATTTTAAATAGTCTGACTTAGAGTCTTTTCCTGTTACAGCAGTAACGTTGTAACCTAATTTAGTTAAAGCCATAACTGCTAAACTACCAACTCCACCTGTTGCGCCAGTTACCAAAACATCATTAACTTTTTCTCCTAATAAAATACTTTCTCTTGCTTGAATAGCAAATGCACTCATTAGAGAAGTTAAACCAGCTGTTCCTAAAATCATTGCTTGTTTGCTAGTCAAACTATCTGGTTTTTTTACTAAAAAATCTCCACTTACTTTTGCAATTTGTGAAAACCCTCCAAAAAAAACTTCTCCCACTCTAAAACCAGTAAGAATTACTTCATCACCTTCTTTAAATTTTGGATTGTCACTTCCAATAACAGTTCCAGAAAAATCTATCCCTGGAATATGAGGATATTCTTTAACTAATCTTCCCCCATTCTTAAGAATCATTCCATCTTTAAAGTTTAAGTCCGAATAATCTACTTTTACAGTTACATCTCCGTGTTTTAAGAAACTCTTATCTAAAGATTTTACTTCACGCGAAAAGTTTTCGCCTTCTTGGTTAAGGACTATTGCTTTGAATTGATCGGACACTTTAATCTTTTAACGTAGTGCTGATAAATCGTAAATATCTATTTTGATAGCTTAAATCTTCTTTGAATTGACCTAAGTAAAAATTAGTAACTGTTGTTGCTTGCTCTTTTTTAATACCTCTCATAGTCATACACTGATGAGTTGAATCTATTGTTACAGCCACACCTTTTGCATCTAAAGCTTCCATTAGAGTATTTGCAATCTGAACAGTTAATCTTTCTTGTGTCTGTAATCTCTTTGAAAATATTTCAACTACTCTTGCAATTTTACTTAATCCTACAACTCTTTCATTTGGTATATAGGCAACATGAGCTTTTCCTATAATTGGAGCCATATGGTGTTCACAGTGACTTTGCACCGAAATATTTTTTTGAACAACCATGTCGCTGTAACCTTCAACATCACCGAAAGTTTTATCTAATACTTTTTTTGCATCCTCATTGTAACCTTGAAAATATTCTTTAAAAGCTTTTACAACTCTTTTAGGAGTTTCTAGCAACCCTTCTCTTTTAGGGTCCTCTCCCATCCATGATAAAATAGTTCTAATTGCTTCTTCAGCTTCTTTATCTGAAACCTTTTTTGTATCTAAATTTTTGTCGTCTGTGTCTTTTACTAATTTCATAGCGCCTTTTTATACAGTAAATACCTGAATTTAAAAATATTTAATATATTTAGATATGTGCTACATAATCACCCCGTATGTTCAAAAAAAGAGAAAATATCTATGATATTGAAGAAGGCAATCTTCTATCACCAAAATTTGATAATGATGGTTTGATTCCAGTCATTACTATGTGTTCAAAAACAAAGGATATTTTAATGCATGGATATATGAATGTGGAAGCTTTGAAAAAGACAATTGAAACTAAAGAGGCACACTATTTTAGCAGATCGAGAAAAGCTATCTGGCATAAAGGTAAAACAAGTGGTTTTACGCAAAAGGTTACTGAAATAAGAATTGATGATGATCAAGACTCAATATGGTTAACAGTTGATATTGGCGATGGAGCAAGTTGTCATGTTGGTTATAGGTCTTGTTTTTATAGATCAGTTCCTATGGGACCAATAGAAAATGGAAGAAAAGTTGAAATGGAATTTCTTGAAAAAGAAAAAAAATTTGATCCTGAAGAAGTTTATAAAGGTCAACCAAATCCTACAAAAATTTAAATGAGCGAGAAACAAAAAAATGTTCTAGGTGAGGATCTAGAAGAATGTTCAAATGATCCTTTAACAGGTTGGTTTCGTGATGGTTGTTGTAACACTGACGAAAATGATCATGGACTTCATACAGTTTGTGCTAAAGTTACTACCGAATGCTTAGAGTGGATGAAAGATGCAGGTAACGATTTAATAACTCCACATCCTGAATTTGGGTTTCCAGGTTTAAAAGATGGAGATGGATGGTGTTTGTGTGCTAGTTGGTATGCAAGAGCAGTTGAAGCCGGTAAAGGGTGTCCAATATTTTTGAAAAGAACTCACGAAAACACTCTTAAATATGTACCTATTGAAACTTTGAAAAAGTTTGCAATAGACTTATCTTAATTACATATTTCCATATCTTGGACCACCACTTCCTTCCGGTGTAACCCAAGTTATATTTTGAGAAGGTTCTTTAATATCACATGTTTTACAATGAATGCAATTTTGAGAATTAATTACAAATTTATTTACATCATTTTCTTTTTGAACCTCATAAACTCCTGCAGGACAATATCTTTGAGCAGGTTCGTCAAATTTTTCTAAAGTATAATTAATTGGTAAATCAGGATCTTTAAGTTTTAAATGAACTGGTTGATTGTCTGCATGATTGGTTCCAGTTAAATACACTGAACTTGTTTTGTCAAAAGTTATAACATTATCATATTTTGGATAATCTATTTTAGGCATTTGGTTTGCAGGTTTTAATGTTTCATGATCAGCATGTTTATGTTTAAGTGTAAAAGGAAGTTTTCCTCTAAATAAAATTTGATCAATACCTGTGAAAATTATTCCTAAAATTAATCCCCAGCTAAAACTAGGTTTTACATTTCTGGCTTCATAAAGCTCTTTATATAACCAACTATTTTTAAATTTATTTTCATAAATTGATAAATCTTTGTTTTCTTTTAAGTGTTCATTAATAGTTTCGGCTGCAATGATCCCACTTTTCATCGCTGTATGAGAACCTTTAATTTTTGGCATATTTAAAGTTCCAGCGTCACAACCAACTAGTAAAGCTCCAGGCATAAACATTTTTGGCAAACTTTGAAATCCACCTTCAATTAAAGCTCTTGCGCCGTAAGAAATTCTTTTTCCACCTTCTATAATTTTTTTTATTGCTGGATGTGTTTTAAATCTCTGAAATTCATCATAAGGAGATAAATGTGGATTTTTGTAATCTAGACCAATTACATAGCCCAGAAAAACTTGTTTATTTTCTGCATGATACATAAAACTACCACCATATGTATTGTTATCTAATGGCCATCCAGCTGTATGCATAACTAAGCCCTCTTCGTGATTTTTATCTTCTATTTCCCAAATTTCTTTAAAACCAATTCCATATTGTTGAGGATCTTTACCTTTGTTTAATTCAAATTTTTCAATCAATTGTTTGCCTAAGTGGCCTCTGCAACCTTCTGCAAAAACAGTTACTTTACCTAAAAGTTCAATACCAGGTTCAAAACTATCTTTTTTATTACCGTCTTTGTCTATGCCCATATCTTGAGTTGCAACACCTTTAACAGATCCATCTTCGTTATATAAAATTTCACTTGCTGGAAATCCTGGAAAAATCTCTACACCTAAATTTTCAGCTTGTTCAGCAAGCCATCTACATAAATTTGCAAGACTAATAATATAATTTTTATGATTTTGTTGCACCGCAGGTAGGAGCCAAGTTGGCCAACTTAAAGATTTGGTTTTTCCTAAAAATAAAAATTTTTCTTTAGTTACTTTTGTTTTGATTGGAGAATTTAATTCTCTCCAATTTGGTAGTAATTCATCTAGAGCACGCGTCTCAAATACATTTCCACTTAAAATATGAGCTCCAATCTCTGATGCTTTTTCCAATAAACAAACATTTAAATTTGCATCTAGTTGTTTTAACTTTATTGCAGTTGATAACCCTGATGGTCCTCCACCAATGATTACAACATCATATTCCATTGATTCTCTAGACATACTCTAGTTTTTAACTGTAAGGATTATTTTTGTATAGTGTTTAATTTGTTCAGCTCTTCCATGAACTGAGGCAGTGCCTCAAATAAATCAGCTTCAAGTCCATAATCTGCAACACTAAATATTGGAGCTTCACCATCTTTATTAATTGCAACTATAACTTTACTTTCCTTCATTCCTGCTAAATGTTGAATAGCACCTGAAATTCCAACAGCGATATATAGATCTGGTACTACCACTTTTCCTGTTTGACCTACTTGATGATCATTACTTATGTATCCAGCATCTACTGCTGCTCTTGATGCTCCAATTGCTGCACCTAGTTTGTCAGCAATTTCTGTAATTAATTTAAAATTGTCACCACTTTGCATTCCTCTACCACCTGATACAACAATTCTTGCTGTTCCAAGTTCAGGTCGATCAGATTTAATTTCTTCTCTTTTGATAAATTTTGTATTTGAAAACTCTTCACTAGAATCTACTTTTTCAATTGGAGCTGATCCACCTGTGCTTTCACAGGGATCGAAAGATGTGGGTCTGATTGTAACGCACTTTTTAGCATCATTACTCTTAATTGTTGCAAAAGCGTTACCGGCATAAATTGGCCTTAAAAAAGTATCTGGTGATATTACTTTAATAATGTCGCTTACTTGCGATGTGTCAAGATGAGCTGCAATTCGCGGCATCAAATTTTTCCCAAATGTATTTGCTGAACAAACAATATGAGAATAATTTTCTGCTAGTTTAACAATCACTGGAGCAAAATTTTCTGCAGTGAAGTTTTCATAGTGAGCTCCTTCTACACTCAATACTTTTTTTACTACCGGAAGTTCAGATAATTGTTTTGCAGCATCTGCAGAATTTTGACCAATAATTACAGCATGAACATCTGAGTCAATTTGAGATGCTGCTGTAGCTGCATTAAGAGTAAATGGTCTTAATTCTTTATTATTGTGTTCCGCTATAAGTAAAACTGCCATTAAATTACCTTCGCCTCATTTTTTAACTTTTGAACTAATTCAGCAACATTTGCTACTTTAATACCTGCTTTTCTTTTTGGAGGTTCCTCTACTTTTAATTGTTCTAATCTTGGTGATACATCTACGCCTAAATCAGAAGCAGCAATTTCCTCTATAGGTTTTTTCTTAGCTTTCATTATATTTGGTAATGATGCATATCTTGGTTCATTCAGCCTAAGATCACAAGTTACAATAGCTGGAACATTTATTTCGATTGTTTCAAGACCTTCGTCTATTTCTCTAGTTACTTCTAATTTATTATCTTTAACATCAATCTTTGAGGCAAATGTTGCTTGTGGCCAATTTAATAAAGCACTCAACATTTGGCCTGTTTGATTACAATCATCGTCTATTGCTTGTTTGCCCATAAATACTAAATCTGGTTTTTCTTTATCTGCTATTTTTTGTAAAATTTTTGAAACAGCGAGTGGTTCTAAAATTCCATCAACTTTCACATGAATGCCTCTGTCCGCACCAACCGCTAAAGCTTTCCTAACAGTTTCTTGAGCTTTTTCTTCACCGACAGTTACTGCAACTACTTCTGTAGCTTTGCCTGCCTCTTTAATTTTTACTGCCTCTTCTATTGCATTATCATCAGGAGGATTGGTTGACATTTTTACATTGTCAGTAACTACACCAGTTCCATCTTCTTTAACTCTGATTTGAACGTTGTAATCAATAACCCTTTTTACAGCTACTAAAATTTTCATTAAGCTCTTAATAAATTATTTTGTGAATCATATGGACTCTCATCTAATACAGTAGCGTCGTACATTTCTCCCAATATATCAACTTGTAATTTGTCGCCCACATTTGAACAATCTGGCTTAACCATTGCAAGAGCTATTGATTTATCTAATCTAAAACCAAATTCACCCCCGGTTGCTCTTCCAACAACTTTTCCATCTTTAAAAATTGGATTATTTCCAAGCACATCCGCATCTTTAGTATTATGAACCTCTAAAGTGACCAATTTATTATCAAAACCTTTTTCTCTCCATTTGTTAAGTGCTTCTAACCCAATAAAGTTTCCTTTATTTGGATGAACAAATCTATCAAGACCAGACTCATATGGTGAGTATTCAATTGATAATTCTGTACCAACTAGTTTATAAGATTTTTCTACTCTTAAACTATTCATTGCTCTAATCCCAAAAGGTTTAATTCCTAAATCTTTGCCCGCTTCCATTAATTTATCAAAAATATGGTTTTGATATTCAATTGGATGATGTAGTTCCCACCCAAGCTCACCCACAAAGTTTACTCTCATTGCATTTACTGGAGCATAGCCAACATTTACGTTTTTAGCAGTCAACCATTTAAAATTTTCATTAGAAAAATCGTCTGTTGAAACCTTTTGCATTAATTGTCTTGCTTTTGGTCCAGCTACTACCAGAACTCCTGTACTATTTGTTAGATCTTCAAATATTACAGACCCATCATCTGGCATCCATTTTTGTATCCAGTCATGGTCTAATCTTAAATTTGCTCCAGCAGAAACTAAATAATAACTATTTTCCGCTTCTTTCATTATTGTAAATTCTGAATGCACTCCACCTTTGGTGTTCAAAGCATGACATAAATTTATTCTTCCAATTTTCTTAGGAAGTTTGTTTGCAACTAAATAATCTAAAAATTCCTCTGCTTTTGGTCCCCTAATTCTACATTTTGCAAACGCAGTCATATCTAAAAGACCTACGTTTTCTTTAACATTTTGACATTCTTTTTTAATAGCATCAAACCATTTCGATCTTCTAAATGACCAATCATCTTTTTGTTCCATTCCGTCTGTTGCAAAAAAATTAGGTCTTTCCCATCCAAACTTCTGACCAAACACAGCGCCTAAATTTTTCATTCGTTCATAACAAGGAGCTGTTCTTAATGGTCTTGCCGCTGGTCTTTCTTCATCTGGATAGTGAACAATAAATACATGGCTGTATGCTTCCTCATTTTTTGCTTTCAAATAAGATTTAGTTGCGTAGTTCCCGTAACGTCTTGGTTCAACTCCTAACATATCAATTGTAGGTTCACCATCAACGATCCATTCTGCTAACTGCCAGCCTGCACCACCTGCTGCTGTTATTCCAAAACTATGTCCTTCATTTATCCAAAAATTTTTAAGTCCCCAAGCAGGACCAACAATTGGATTTCCATCAGGAGTATAACAAATTGCTCCGTTATAAACTTTCTTTACTCCAACCTCTCCAAATGCAGGAACTCTATGAATTGCTCCTTCAATGTGTGGAGCTAATCTGTCTAAGTCTTCTTGAAATAATTCATATTCTGAATTTTTTGATGGACCTTCTACATAACAAGCTGGTGCACCATCTTCATATGGACCCAAAATTAATCCTCCAGCTTCTTCTCTCATATACCATCTACTATCACTGTCTCTTAAGACTCCCATTTCTGGTAATCCATCTTTTTTTCTTTTTTGAATTGCAGGGTGAGGTTCTGTAACAATGTATTGATGTTCAACAGGTATTACTGGAATATCTAATCCTACCATTTCACCTGTTTGTCGTGCAAAATTTCCTGAACAAGAAATAACATGCTCACATTCTATTGATCCCTTATCTGTTTCTACAACCCATCCATCTTTAGTTTGTCTCATCGATAGTACAGTTGTATTTCTATAAATTTCAGCTCCTCTGTTTCTTGCACCTGTCGCTAATGCTTGTGTTAAATCTGCTGGTTGAATATATCCATCCTCAGGGTGTTGTATTGCGCCAACTAAATCATCTGTATGACATAATGGCCAAATTTCTTTAACTTGCTCTGGTTTCAAAAATTTAACATCTACTCCAATAGTTCGAGCAACACCCGCATATTGATGGTATTCATCCATTCTATCTTTTGTGCTCGCTAAACGAATATTTGAAACAACACTAAAGCCAACATTTTTTCCTGTTTCTTCCTCAAGTGTTTTGTAAAGATTAACTGCATACTTATGAAGTTGTCCCACAGAATAACTCATATTGAATAAAGGTAATAATCCTGCGGCGTGCCAAGTAGATCCTGAAGTTAATTCTTTTCTTTCAATAAGAACTACATCGGACCAACCTTTTTTTGCTAAATGATAAAGAGCGCTAACTCCTACAACTCCTCCACCAACTACTACAACTTTAGTTTTTGTTTTCATTCTGCGATTCCTACTAAATTTTTAATTGTTACGAAACAAAAATGTATATGTGAACAATCAAATTGAGCTTCCAAGAGGGATTGGACTGGATACCATTGTGGTTAACCAACAGTCTTTCAAAGTTCCCTCAGAGGTGTACTTTTCGACTTGCCAATTGAATTTGTGATAAATTTTGTCCTTATCAAGAATGATAACTTCAAATTGAGCCCATTTGTCACTACTTCCAAGCTCAGTTATTGTGTGACTTAGGTGGTTAATCATCATCCCATAAGAGTCGCTTTTTATCATCATCTTAAAGTTGCTTAATGGTCCTGTTACTCTCTTATTATTTGGGTGAGCAAATTTCCAAGTTTGTTCTATGCCGCTATCTTTATATTCAAGATCATTTTGTTGAAGCCCACTCAATTGAATTTTAATAACTTCTTTCGGGCCTATAGTGCTATTGGGGCTTAATAATTCAGCGTAAGAAAATGAAATAAAAAAAAAAAATAAAATTACAGCTTTAAAGATTATTAGCGGTTTTCCTAACATCATTCAAAAATTCTTGTCTCTTTGCATCACTAACAAAGGGTACTGCAAAATATCTTCTATAGACAATGTTATATATGCCACACATATGGAATACTCCTCTTTTTAATCTTCTAATTGGTAGGTTTAAAAAAAAAGTTGTAATTGCTAATCTTGGTGAACCATATGTGCAGAATATTATAGCTTTTTTATCTCTTAAGTTTCCAATTGGGTAACCGTAATTTCCAACCAACTGTTTAAATCTAAACGCCCAAGGTGGGGCTAAAACTTTATCTATCCAACCCTCAACTATCGCTGGCATCCTAAAATTCCAAATTGGAGCAATTAAAACAATTGTATCACTATCTTCAATTCTTTTTCTATGATCTAAAACTTCTTGATCAGGTTCCTCTCCAGCAAAAACAGGATCAAATTTCTCTTTATATAAATCAACAACGTCAACTTGATTTCCATTTACTTTTGATTGTTTAACAAATTCATCTCGAATTGCTGCATTAAATGAATTGTCATTGTAGTGCCCATACACTAAGAAAATTTTTTTCATTTTATAAAATTTTTATTCTGTAGTTTTGTATTTACTATTATTAATTATAAATACAAATACAATTGGAAGAATTAAAGTTAAAAGTGTTACAACTATCAATAAAATTCCAAGTTCAGAATAATCTGGTGTAGTTTGTATTTCGCCAGAAACCTTATCCTTAACCTCTCTTGTTACAGTAAATATTTCATTTAAATATTTTGTTCCTAACGCACTCGCTGATAATGCTAGATTTGTAAACGATGCAAAAACTGCAAAAAAGGTTGCCTTTAAATGTGCTGGAGCATTTTTTGCTATCCAAGCTAATAGAGGTATCATTGATACTTGGCCAAGCGGAGACTCCAACGCAGTATTAATTAATGCAATAAACTTAGCATCAACAACTCCACCTGTTAACGAGGCTGTCCAGTTATGAAAACCATAATACATTCCAACACTTGGTAAAAACAAAATCGCACCCGCAATACTTAGAACTACAATTATTTTAGCAATTGAATTATTTGCCATAAAAGGTCTTAACAATACAATTCCTGCTAATGTTAAAATTGATGCCAATAATGATAGAACAGAAAAAAACTGTTCATTAAATCCAAGCTCATCAATTTCAAACCAAGTTAATCCTGGTCCAGGACCTGGCATGGCTCTAAATACAAAAATAATTACTGCTGTACCTACAATTGTTAATCTTAGCTCCTGAGGTAATTCCTTAATTAGTTTAAACATTAAAAACAAAATGATTATGACTGAGCCAATAAACACAATTTCTTGTGCAAACGGAACTTTAAAGGAGCCAATAGACAATGTGAATATAACAAAAACTAAACTTCCTCCTAATATCCACCAGTTTATTTTTGTTTTTTCGTTACCTCTCTCATCTTTAAATTCTAGACCTTTAGATTTTAAAGTTTGTATTTTTTTATGTCTTAAATAATTTGCTAAAATTACACCTAGTATAGAAACTAAAGGTATTACAAGAGCATAAATGTAGATAGTTCCATATAAATTTATCTTATCGGCCTGCTCAAGGCTTTCCACATCTCTAAACAATATTACATTAACTAATGCAACAAGTACTGTACCGCCAATAATAGCAAACCTTCCAAGTGTCTGCATTGTTGTATGCATTATTTTTATTTGATCTTTAGAATAATCATTTCCTGTTTCATCAACCAAAGGAACTGCCTCAACTGTCATAGCATCGGCTACAACGTCCTGAACCACATAACCAACTGGAGCTAAAATCACACTTATCACAAACCATGTTTCTACCGAAAATACCTGGGACATATCTTCAGTATGAATAATCAATCCATACATAATTAGTAAACTAAGAGCTATCAATGAAGCTCCGAAATAGACCATGTAATTTTTTCTCTCCCAGATTAGATCTACTAAATGTCCTAATGGCATTTTTAATGCCCAAGGAATTCCAGCCCAAAAACCTAGGCCTGCTAAAAATGCTGCTGATAAATTTAAATAATCTTTAACAAAAAATGTACCAACAATACCTGTTAAACCAGATATTCCTGCAGCCATATAAACCATTAATGGAGGTAGATAAGTCCATTTAAATTGACGACCCAAATCAAAAAATGTGCTGTCTAAAAATTTAATTATTTTGCTCATTAGTCACTTAAAACTGGAAAAGCTTGTCTAACTTTTAAAAAATATTTTTGATATTCCATTTTAGTACATTTGTTTTCAATATACTTAATATCATTTTTTTCCATCAATTCTTTTGCCTTTTCGTCTCGTATACCGAGCTGTAACCATAAAACTTTAGCACCAATTTTAACTGTATCTTCTGCAATAGCATAAACTTCTTTTGATGGTCTAAAAACATCTACAATATCAACCTGATCATTAATATCAGATATTTTAGCAAAAACTTCTTCTCCTAGAATTTTTTGACCCTCAGCTCTAGGATTGACAGGATAAACTTTAAATCCATATTTTTGCATATATTTCATAACTATAGTTGATGCTTTTGTTGGGTCGTTACTAACTCCTACCATTGCAATTGATTTATATTTAGAAAGAACTTCTTTGATATCACTCATTTATTATTTTTAATTTGTTCCTCACAAAATATTTTAGCTTCAGGAACTGTCATTGGTTTTTCTAGTTTTTGGCTACCAGCAATACATGCATCTATTGCTCTTTTTTGATTATGATCTTTAAAATTATAAATTACAAACATTCCAACAATAATAAAAAGAACTATTAAAACATTCTTTATCATTATTTATTTTTCCATTTTGGTTTTCGTTTTTCGAGGAACGCAGAAATTCCTTCTTTTGCATCCATTGCCATCATATTAAGGGTCATCATTTTACTTGTATAAGCGTAAGCTTTACTTAGTGGCATTTCTAATTGTTTGTAAAAAGCTTGCTTTCCAATTTTTATTGTTAAATTAGATTTAGAAGCAATTTTATTTGCTACCTTTAACACTTCTTTGTTTAATTTGGCTTTTGAAAAATTATCATTTATCAAACCTATTTCTTTTGCATAATTTGCATTGATAGGTTCTCCAGTTAAAAGCATTTTCATCATAGGTTTTCGATTTATCTTTCTACTGACAGCCACCATAGGTGTACTACAAAACAAACCAATATTTACACCTGGTGTAGCAAACAATGCGTCCTTAGTGCTATAAGCTAAATCACAACTTGCAACTAATTGACAGCCAGCTGCAAATGCAGCTCCATGAACTTTAGCAATTACAGGTTTTCTACCTTCAACAATTTGAAGCATTACTTTTGAACAAAGATTAAATAATTTTAAATATTTATCTCTCTTTTTTAGACCTTTAACTTCTTTTAAGTTATGACCTGCACTAAATCCTTTACCAGCACCCTCTAATATTATTACTTTAACTTTTTTATCAGTATCTAATTTTTTTAATGCCTTTAATAAATCTGAAAGATTTTTGAATGATAAAGAGTTATAAGTTTTTGGTTCATCAATAATAATTGATGAAACTTCGTTGTTATTTTTTTTAATTTTAATGTTACTAGTCATTTAATCAGTTAATCCATCGGATCTAGCTTGATTTCTTTCTATATGAATTGGTAAAACTTTGCCATAAATAGCTTTAGAATGTTCTGGAGTGTTTACTCTCCATGGATCTAAAACATAAGCTGGAATACACATATATCTTGATTTTTGTCCTTCAACTTTTGTTACCCTATGCAAAGTAAATCTACCTTTAAATATTTGTAAATCTCCTGGCTCTAATTTCAATTGTCTCACTCTAGCTCTATCTCCTCCTATAACTTTTTGAACTTCTTCGAAATTTTCATTTCCTGGTTCTCTAATATTTGGACAGTACTCAAATATTCCTCCCTTCTCAGGTTTTTGTATCATTAAACTAAGTGTAAATTCACAACTATCAAAATGCCATGGGAGTACTCCATCTGGTTTCATAACATTGTATGCATGACATGCTAAAGGATCTGCCCATCTGTAAATAGGAGAAATACCTAAACAAGCAGATACAAATTTTAAAAGTTCTTCAGTTTCGTATAGATATTTCATTTCGGAGTCTTTTGGAAAACAATCTGAGTTCAAATATCCATTGTATCTATTCATAAAAGTTCTTTTTGGATGATCTTTTGGTAATGAAGGATCATCCTTTGCATACAAGTAAGCATTTATACTCTCTTTAGACATATAAACTTCGTCTAACTGTTTTTCTAACTCAGAATTCATTACCTTGAGTGATTTAGGCAAAATAAAATTTGGAATTGTTGAACAACTATGTTGATCAAGTTCTTCTTTACATTTTTTAACTAGATTTTTAATTATTGGTGAATTTAAATCGTGTATTGGATATTTTTCTAAATCTACAATAGTCTTAAGTCTATCGTTCATTTAATTTTATTTTAACTTTCCTTCTTCTCTCATTTTTGCTCTTATCTTAGTAGCTGATATTTTTTGAGTTTCTTCATCCAAAACTATTTCCTCAATCTTATATCCAACTCCCCTGCCATAACAAATATTTGTAATATTAGGTACTAACATTATTTTAAATTGTCCTTCAAATTCAGGATTTAATCTGTCTTCAATGTTTTTTTTTACTGTTTCAAAATCAAAAGGATTATCATCAACACCTTGTACATCTCTAATTTGAATACAAACTTGTCCAGTTTTTTTAATAATTTCTTTAAACAAAGTATAATGTCCATCGTGAAAAGGCTGCCATCTTCCTAACATTTGTGCTGTTGGTTTTTTGTTATCCCATCGGTGTGTCATTTTTTTATCTCCTCTATTATTTTTGGTGCCCAATTTTTTGCATCCTGAGTTGTTACGTGAAAATCAAAATTCTTAGGATTAACAAACATTTGATTTGTGTCTTCAAATCTTCCCTCTTTAATTGTATCTACCCACACTATAAAATCTGCTGGAAACAAGCTTCTTGCTTCAGGTGTTGGTGCAATGAAATCTGCGATTACATAATGACCTTCTGCTTTTAATTTTAAAGCTGCTTCAGCCATTCTTTTTGCCTGTCTTACCCTTCCTTCCTCTGAAAAATCCCAATCATTTGCAGCTTTTCTTACTTCGTCTGCATTTAGTCTTTTTGCATTTAAGTATGGTGCTATTTCATTTGCTAGAGTTGTTTTACCAGCTCCAGGTAAACCCATTACTAAAATAATTTTCATTAAATATCTTCTAACGGATGATGGGACATTAATTCAAGTCCATTTTCACCTATGAGGTACTGTTGTTCAAGTTTTACTCCTTCTTTACCACCAACTTTACCAATATAACTCTCAAGTGTGATTGTCATGTTCTTCTCAAAAGTTCCACCTTCTTCTCCACCGTCAGTTGGATATCTTATTTGAGGCCACTCATCACATAAACCAATTCCATGAACCATACATGAATACCTATTTCCATAATATTCATCAGGCAAAACCCAAGATTTTTTTATAAATTCTTTAAAACTCATTCCTGGTTTTATTAATCTAAAATTGTGATCAATTTGATTTCTAGCCATTGAATATAGTTTTTTTTGCTCATCATTAAATTTATGTCCAACTACAAAGGCCCTTGATATGTCAGCACAATATCCATATGGACCAACCATATCTGTATCAAAAGCAACAATTTCTCCTTGTTGCATAACTTTATTACTACTCTCTTGCATCCATGGATTTGTTCTTTCACCAGAAGATAAAATCCTACACTCAATCCACTCACCTCCATTTTCAATATTCGTTTTATGTAAAATTGACCACAATTCATCTTCAGTCATTCCTGGTTTAAGATCTGATCTCATTTTTGATACACCTTTTTCTGCAACTTCTATTGCTGCTTTCATACAAGTCAATTCATCAGGTGATTTTATTACCCTTGCTTGTTCTAAAATCAATTTTGCATCTACAACTTCAATGCCTTCTTTATTTAAAGCTGTAACCGCAGGACCATTTAAAACATCGATTGCAATTTTTTTTGTTTTAAAATAATTTTTTGATAAATCTTTAACTTCATTTATCCAATTTGATAATTGTAAATTTGCTTGATCTCCATTGCTAAAATAATCCCATGTGATTGCAGGTCTTATTTCGTCAATTAGATTTAAATGCTTTGATAATATTTCACAATTAAAATACTCATAAAGAATTGTTGGTCCATTGACTGGAACAAAACAATATCTTGTTAAATTATGCATATTATAAACACTCATGTTGACTGTATCTAAAGCATAACGAACATTTACAGGATCAAAGAGAATACAGGCCTCTAAATTGTTTTTTACTAATTCTTTTCTGACCCTATCTAAACGATAGGATCTTAATTTATCAAAATTAATCTCGTCTTCTCTTAATCTTTTTTTAGTAATAAAATTCTGTCTTGTTTTTATCTCAGGAGCTATTTTTCTACTAAACTTCATAATACCCTATACAACCCTAACCATGCGTTAACATCTTTGCTTGCAATATAGTCAGATTTAAAAAATTCTACTTCTTCCCACTTCTTGCTATCTTTCAGTATATCAATTTTTTTATCAAAACCATACTCTTCGTGAATACCTTCATTTATAGTAAAACAAATTAATCCACCTGGTTTTGTTATTCTTATAAACTCATCTAAAGCATTTGGTTTTACATGGCCAAATGTAAACGTACCAACACACATCACTCCACCATAAAAATTATCCTCAGCTTCTATTGGTTGGTTTAAATCAACTTTAACTAATTTTTGATAAAGATCTTTTGGAACTGTATCTAATAAAGTTTGAGATAAATCAGCTCCATGAAAATTTTTATAACCATATTTTTTCAACTCAACTCCAACTAGACCTGTTCCACAGCCTGCATCAAAGATTAGCGTGTCTTTATTATTTTCGTGCTTATTGAAAGTTGCTACGGTTTCCTTTGGGCCTGTATAGTTCCAATCAACCATATCTTTATTATACTTATCTTTATCTCCCCACTCGTCGTAGTACTTCATAACTTCATCGGTAGTTTTAAGCTTATAAATTGGAATTTTGTTTCCTACGTCTTTTTGAGCCATTAGCTTCTCATTTTTTGACCACTTGGATCATAAAGTGGTTCTTTAATTATTGAGCAATTAAATAAATCTCCATTTATCTCTACTTGAATTTTATTTTCAGAATTAATGTTTTTTTGATCAACAAAAGTAAACGCTACACTTTTATTTACAAAATGAGCAAAACCACCTGAAGTTACATAACCAATACTTTGATCTCCATTCATAACAGCTTCATTATTTGTTACATCAATATCATTTGTTTCAACAATTAATGGTATGAGTTTATTTGAAGAATTTTCCTTTTGTGCACTTTCTTTACCAATAAACTCTTTATCCCAATTAATAAAAACATCTAGGCCTGTCTCTTTTGCAGTAAAATCTGGTCTATAATCTAAAGTCCAAGCTCCCCAATTTTTCTCTAACCTCATTGACATTAATGCTCTTCCACCAAATGGTTTAATATTAAATTCTTTTCCAGCTTCCATTAATTCTTCATAAAGTTTTAATTGATAGTGAGGTGCTACATAAATTTCGTATCCAAGTTCACCGGTAAATGAAATTCTATTTATTATTGCTGGAACACCCCCAACAAACATTCTTCTAGAATCTCTAAATTTAAATTTTTCATTTGAAACATCGTCTCTCACGATTTTTTCTAAAACTTTCCTTGAGTTAGGTCCCGCGATAGATAAACCATGATACTCATCTGATCTATTAGAATAACTTAAATTAAATTTATCTAAATGACTCTCAAACCAACGTCTATGCATTTCTTGAGCAGCTCCAGAACCAAACACCATGAATTCATTTTCATCTAAACAAGCCACGGTTAAATCACCACATAACTTTCCTCTATATGACAACATTGGGGATAAAGATATTCTTCCTGGCTTTGGAATTCGTCCAGCCATTATGTGATCTAAAAATTTTCTAGAATCAGGACCTTTGAATTCATGTTTTGAAAAGTTGGCAACTTCGATTAAACCAACATTTTCTCTTACATTAATAACTTCTTTTGAAACATAGTCATGTGATCTCGATCTTTTAATAGTAGGCTCTTCGTGAGCATCTTCTTTATTATTTGCAAACCACAAAACATTTTCTAATCCAAAGCTATCTCCCATAACAGCACCTTGATTTACAAAACGATCATATAGTGTAGTAGTTTTTTGTTTTCTGCCTTTTGGTAAAGTTTCATTTGGAAAAGTCATAATAAATCTTCGCTCATAATTTTCTGAAGATTTAATGGTTCCATATTGAGGTGATGCATAATCTCCAAAACGAGCAACATCCATTGCCCAAACATCTATTGATGGCTCTCCGTCAATAATCCATTCTGCTATACACTTTCCAACACCACCCCCTTGGCAAAATCCAGCCATAACACCAACAGCAACCCAATAATTTTTCATTCCTGGTACTGGACCAATAAGAGGACTTCCATCTGGACCAAAGGTAAAAGGACCATTTACTATATTTTTTATCCCTGCACGCTCTAATGCTGGCATTCTCTCAAATCCAATTGCTAATCTATCTTCAATATTATCTAACTTTGGCTCCAACAATTCATGACCGAAATTCATTGGTGTACCTTCAACTTTCCAAGGTGTTGATTTAGGCTCATATGTTCCAAGCAACATCCCTTTTCCTTCTTGTCTAAAGTAAATATTTCCCTCGAAATCAGTTCCAATAGGTAATCTTTGATCACCCATTGCTTCAATTTCTGGAATAGGTTCAGTGATTAAATAATGATGCTCCATTGGTTGAACAGGAAGATTAAGTCTAGCTAATTGTCCAACTTCTCTTGCCCAAAGTCCTCCTGCATTTATTACTATTTCAGCATTAATGTTTCCTTTTTCAGTAAAGACATCCCAAGTTCCATCCTCTTTTTGTTTCGTGTCCTTAACAACTGTGTGAGTATAATATTTTCCACCATGAACTTTTGCTGCTTTTGCAAAAGCATAAGTAACTCCTGATGGGTCAACTTCACCATCAATAGGATCCCATAATGCTAGCAAGTATCTAGATGGATCAATTAAAGGATGTTTCTTTTTTACTTCCTCTAGAGAAATAAACTCTTGATCAAGTCCCATGTATCTAGCTTTTGATCTTTCTCTTTTTAAATATTCAGCCCACACTTCGTTAGATGCTAAATAAAATCCTCCACTAGGTTTAAATCCAGTTGAGTGACCAGACTCTTTTTCTATCTCTTTATACAAGCCTATCGTATAAGCCATCATCCTAGAAATATTCGGATCAGATGAAATTACATGAACATTCCCTGCTGCATGCCAAGATGAACCAGAAGTAAGCTCATTTCTTTCAAGCAAGATACAATCCTTTAATCCAAATTTAGATAAATGATAAAGAATAGAGCACCCTACTACACCACCTCCTATGATTACTACCTTCGCATGCTTTTCCATTAGTATTTAATTTCCTTGTTTACTTTTTTTAGAGATTTATCTGTACCATGATGGAAATGTTTGCTCATATCAGGCATATATTTCATTGAAATTGGTTTTTTTCCAATTGCAACTGACATTTCTCTTACGTGGTGTGCTTCTGCTCCACAACATATACCAATAAAATTTATTTTGTTCTGAACACAATCTTTTGCAAACTCTGCCATTTCAAATCTGTTACAGAACAAGTTGTCTAAAGCTACTGGGAATGCATTACCCCCAGGAATACAATTACAACCATGATCAGTTATATTTAAAAAACCAGGTTCTTCCTCTGTTGTTCTGTACGGTACTGGAAGTCCAGCAACATGACACGAAACTTTTTCTCTAACTTTTTTTAAAAGTTTCATTGTCATTTCAGGTCCTCGATAACAATTTAAACCAACTACATCTGCACCTAGATCTTCCATCATTTTGCAAGCATCTTCAGCGGTATGACCTTCTCTAGTTTTGTCTCCTCTGGGAATAGCAAAATTACAAACTGCAATAAGACCTGCATCCTTGATAGCTTTTAATGCTATCTTCATTTCTTCTGTCCAATTTATAGTTTCTGCAATTACAAAATCAACACCAGCTTCTTTTGCCCAAGCTATCTGTTCTTCATACATTTGTTGACATTGTTTATGAGTATTGGCATCACCAGGATCAAATACGTTTGTATTAGCTACATCTCCACAAACCATTAAATCTAAATCTTTAAATTCATTCGCAGCATCTTTTGCTATCTTAAGAGCATTTTTTTGGAGTGGCTCTAACATATCTTCTTTGCCAATAATTCTCAGTTTCTCTCTATGACCATAATAAGTAAATGCTTGAACAACATCTGATCCAGCTCTAATAAATTCTCTATGTAACTGAGTTACTACCTCAGGATGTTCTAAAACTACTTCTGGAACAAATGGACCCGCTGAAAGATAACCTCTTCTTTCCATTGCAAAAAGGTATCCTTCTGCACACATAATAGGTCCTTCATTTAATCTAGTAATAAGATCTTTTTTCATAATTTATCCTTTCATTTCATTATATTGTTTGCAACCCATTTGTGGAAATGATGGGTGGGATTATCCATCACAGGTGAAAAGTTTCCCCCATTATAAGATGGTGATTTTCTCCCATCTTGCATTCCCTCAATTATATTTAAATCTTCACTTTGAACTCCTTTCCAAAGTTCAAAGTTTTGTTTTCTAAGTGATTTAAATTTTTTCGAATTTGCTGCTTCATTACCAACATAAAAAATTTCCATATGTTCTTTTGTATATTCATTATTTACTGGTTCTAACCAGTAGGCATAAAAATGGTCTTTATGTATACCAAGCATAACGTTCGGGAAAAGAGCAACATATTCAGCAATATGCTCTTGATCTTTTGGCCAGTTTGGAAATGTTGGAAATTTTAAGCTACTCTTAAACCTTGGGTTATAAACCATGGTACCTTGTCCAGCAAAACGATTTGGTAATCCTTGGATGTGATAATGATCATCAATTTTTGAGTAAGAGTTTAAACCAGGATGAATCCATGGAAGATGATAACTTTCACAATAATTTTCTATTGCGAATTTCCAATTACATTTAGCATTCAAATTAAAATAACCATAATCTTTCGAATAAACTATTAAATCTCTATCTTTAATTGGCCAAAATTTTTTCCATCTATCGCTTAAAGGTTTAATATATTTTTCAAAATCAATTTCATTATTATTTATATTTACAAAAATTAAATCTAACCAAACATGAGATCTAACTTCCTTAAGACCGCTTTGTGATTTGCTAAATTTATTACAATTATGTTTATTCATTCCACCAATATGCGGTGTGGCTATTAATTTGCCGCTCATGTCATATGACCAAGAATGATACGGGCATCTTATTACATTCTTAATTTTACATTTTTCTTGAAGAATCTTAAAACCTCGATGACTACAAACATTATGAAAAACTCTAATTTTATTATTTTTATCTCGTAAAATAATTAATGGAATTCCTAGCAGATCAAATGGTTTCGCGTCTCCAATATTTGGTAAGGAGCTACCAACACCAATTACCACCCATTTATTTTCAAAAATTTTTTTTCTCTCAATAGATAAATAATCTGGATTGGTGTAACACTCATTTGGTAAGCCATGAGCTTTATCAATATTTTTATTTACAACTTTTATTTTTTTTAAATCAACTATTTGAGATAACTTTTTCATTTCAACTTTTATTAAACCTCCTTGTTTAAGTTGGAATTAATTAAAGCTAAATTTTTACGATTCTCTTATTATGATTTGTTGAAATACAGTTTTACAATTTAAAATATAAACAAATTCTTTGAAAAAAAAATTTGCAGAAAATTTCATAATTAAACTTTATCTCTTAATAAATGTCATTTAAAGACAATTTAACTTCAACTAAAGGTTGAAAGATATTTGCAATCTTTTCGTTGATATGTTGTAGTGTTTAATCAAAAATTAACTAACGGAGATATAATGAAAAAATTAAAAACAATTCTATTTTCCGCGCTTTTAGCATTCGGCATGACTTCTTTTGCAAATGCGTGTGGAAAATTAGTTATAGCCGAACAAAACTGGGCATCTGCCGAGTTAATGGCAAACGTTGATAAAATCATTCTCGAAGAAGGATATGGATGTGACGTAGAATTAGTACCTGGTGCTACTATGCCAACATTTACATCTATGAATGATAAAGGAACACCTGACATGAACCCTGAACAATGGGCGAATGCAGTTTACACTCCTTTAAAAAAAGCGGTAAGCGAAAAAAGATTAATTATTGCTAATAAAGCTCCAATTACAGGTCTAGGAGAAGGTTGGTGGTTAAATCCAGCAGCTTTAGAAAAACATCCAGAACTTAAAGGAATGACAGCTGTTCAAATTTTAGAACGTCCAGATTTATTTCCTGATAAAGAAGACCCATCAAAAGGTGCTTTCATGGGATGTCCAGCAGGTTGGGGATGTCAATTAGCTAATGCAAATTTGTACAGAGCATTTGAAATGGAAAAAAAAGGTTGGAAACTTATTGATCCAGGTTCAGCTGCAGGTTTAGATGGTTCAATTGCTAAAGCGTCAGATTCTGGTGAGCCGTGGTTTGGATATTATTGGAACCCTACATCAATGGTTGGAAAATATAATTTGCAGCCAGTTGATTTTGGTGTTCCTTTTGCAGGTAGAGATAATTGGGACAATTGTATCACTCTTGCAGAACAAGATTGTGCAAATCCAAAGCCAACAGCTTGGACAAAATCTGAAGTAAACTCAATTGTAAGTGCTAATTTTGCTAAAACTGGTGGAAAAGATGTACTTAAATATGTTGAGAGCAGAACTTTCCCAGGCACAGTGATGAATGGAATGTTAGTTTACATGGCTGACAACCAAGCAAAAGGTTCTGATGCTGCTGTTGAGTTTTTAATAAAGCATGAAGATATTTGGACTAAGTGGGTATCTTCAGATGCTGCAAAAAAAATCAAAAAAAGTTTATAATTAACTTTTAATTACGAGCCTATTTAATATAGGCTCGTAAAATTTAATATTTATGGAATTTTTTACTGAATTTCCAGAAATGGGAAGAAGATCCCAAATGGAGCTAAGAAAAGGTATCGACTTAGCTTTTAGAAATTTTTCAAAAGAATATGGAGACAACATAGAGGCATTTTTTGATCCATTATTATTTTTTTTAGTATCATTAGAAAAATTATTATTATCTACACCATGGATAATAATTATTGCAGTAATTTGTGGATTAGCATGGCTGGGTTCAAAAAGTTGGAAATTAGTTACAGGAAGTGCAATTGCTTTTTTATTAATTGGTTATTTTGGAATGTGGGAAGATTGTATGGCAACAGTTGCAATTATTACTGTATGTACAATCATTTGTATTGTTGTTGGTATTCCAATAGGAATTGTAATGGCTAGATCCTCTAGAGCAGAAAAAACAATACTTCCTGTTTTGGATATGATGCAAACAATACCAAGTTTTGTTTATTTGATACCAATTTTAATGTTGTTAGGTATAGGAAAGGTTCCAGGGTTAATCGCTGTTTGTGTTTATGCAGTTCCTCCAATTATTAGATTAACTAATTTAGGTATTAGAGAAGTAGATAAAGAGACTTTGGAGGCTAGTGAAGCTTTTGGAGCAACTACAACTCAAAAATTAAAATCTGTTCAAATTCCGCTAGCTTTACCCACTGTTTTTGCTGGTGTAAACCAAACCATAATGATGGCTTTAGCTATGGTGGTTATTGCTTCTATGATAGGCGTAAAAGGTCTGGGTGTGCCAATATTAAGAGCTGTTTCTAACCAATATTTGGCTCTTGGTATGATGAATGGATTAGCAATAGTTGCTCTCGCAATTGTCTTTGATAGGGTCACTCAAGAATATGGAAGAAGGATCCAAAAGCATAGAGGCCAGATAAAATAATTGATTATTTGTTGCATCGAATTTTCTAGACTCATATTTCAAAATAAATAAAGATCTTCCCTATGAATTTTTCATTGGAAATAGGACCTAAAACAGAGGTTGATACAGTTCCAGCATTGTCTGATGTTTACATTACAATGCTACCTGGAGGTGATTACAGAGAAACTGCTGATAAAGCAGTAGAGCTTGTAAAGAAAGGATTTAATCCTGTACCTCATTTTCCTGCTAGATCAATGCATGATGAAAAAGAACTTAAAGATTATGTTTCTAGATGCAAAGATGGAGGAGTAAAGCAAGCCTTAATTATTGGAGGTGGAAGAGAACCGGCAGGTAAGTTTGATAGTTCCTTTCAACTTTTAGAGACAGGTTATTTTGAAAAAATGAAAATAGGAATTGCTGGACATCCCGAGGGGAGTCCTGATATATCCGACTCAGATTTAGAAAAAGCTATGATAGATAAAAAGCCTTACGCTGATTATATTGTAACACAGTGGTTACTTGATCCTCAGCCTATTATAGATTTTATTTCTAAGCAAAGCGTACCAGTGCATGTGGGAATTACTGGGCCATTAAAAATATCCAGCCTAATTAAATTTGCTAATATTGTTGGGGCAAAAAATTCCTTAAACTTTCTTAAATCTAATTTTAGTAAGGCATTGGATTTATTGAAACCTAAAGACCCTAATGATTTAATTGGGAAAGTTAAATCGCACACTGATAACTTCCACATTTATACATTCGGCGGCTTGAAGGAAACTAACAAGTGGTTGAAGGAGAATAGTTATGTCTAAAGAATTTGACTATACTAAAGTACAACATGTTACTTCTGTTGATCAATCTGATAGAGAAGTACCATACAATTTAAGACAAAGTGGGCCAACTAAAGTTGAATTATTAATTTCAACAAGGGTAAGAAAGTCACCTTATTGGCATTTATCAATGCAGGCAGGTTGTTGGAGAGCAACTGTATACAATCGAATTTATCACCCAAGAGGCTATGTAAAACCTGAAGATGGTGGAGCAATGGTTGAATACGATGCTATCGTAAACCATGTAACAATGTGGAACGTTGCTGTTGAAAGACAAATAAGAGTTAAAGGTCCTGATGCAGAAAAGTTTACTGACTACGTTATAACTAGAGATGCAACAAAAATTTCTCCTATGAGAGCTAGATATGTAATCTTGTGTAATGCTTATGGAGGAGTTTTAAATGATCCTATTCTTTTAAGAATTTCAAAAGATGAATTTTGGTTTTCATTATCAGACTCTGATATAGGAATGTATTTACAAGGTGTAAATGCAGATGGAAGATTTAACTGTACAATTGAAGAAATTGATGCATGTCCAGTACAAATTCAAGGTCCTAAATCAAAAGCTTTAATGAAAGATCTTTGTGGAGATCAAGTTGATTTTGATAATATGCCTTTCTATGGATTAGCAGAAGCAACAATTGGTGGAAGAAGTTGTGTAATTTCTCAATCTGGTTTTTCAGGAGAAGCTGGTTATGAAATATATTTAAGAAATGCAACTTTATATGCTGAAGATATGTGGAATGCAGTATTGGATGCAGGAAAAAAACATAAGTTGATGGTTATTGCGCCTGCGCACCACAGAAGAATACAAGCTGGTATTCTTTCTTGGGGGCAAGACATGGATCAACAACATAATCCGTTTCAATGCAATTTAGGTTATCAAGTTTCATTATCTGGTAAAGGTGAATGGAATAAAAAAGCTGACTATGTTGGTAAAGCTGCTTTAGAAAAAATGAAAGCAGACATAAAAGCTGGTCAAAAACCATACAAACTTCAATTAGTTGGGATGGAATTAGGTGGTAAGCCTATTGACGATTATGCGCCTGACTTTTGGTTAGTATCACCAGAAAGTGGTGGAGATCCAGTTGGATTTATTACTTCACCATGGTGGCATCCAGAAAAGAAAACTAATATTGCTATGGGATATGTTCCATTTGACGGAACTTTAAACCCTAATGGATTTCCAAAAGGAAAAGTTGGAACTAAGTTTAAAGTTCATCTTCCAGAAAAATACTCGGACACTCCAGGAACGCCTGTAGACGCTGTAGTTGTGGATATTCCATTCAAAGAATCCTTCAACGCAAATACAAGAGAAGTTGTAAAAGGCTAAAATTCAATGAAGGGGAGCTAATTCAGCTCCCCTTTTCAACTTTAATGACCAAAAGTTTTCTAATAGCAGTTTGCATTATCATTGCTATTGCTTTAATAATATTTCCATTAATTGTTTCATATAAAGCTCAAAAAAATAAAAACAAAAAAAATTAATGTTTGCTGAATTTTTAAATATAATTTTTAAGTCAATTAAATTAGATAAAACTCTTTATTCAGATAATAAAAATTTTGGGGAAGCATCAATATACTTTGCTGGGATTATAATGATCCTAGATGGTATAGCTGGGGCTGTAGCAGCGAATACGATTATTAAAACAGCTATTGCAATGTCTGGTCTAACTGCAATAGTTACTTGGCTAATATGGGCGATTTTTATTTTTGTAATTGGAGTGAAATTATTTCCTGATAAACAAACCAAAGTTTCATTCAAAAAAGTTTTAACAGCTGTTGGATTTGCACATGCCCCTGGTTTATTAAGATTTTTTGCAGTCACACCAGATTTAATGATACCAATAATTTTTCTTACCCAGTTTTGGATTTTTGCAGGTTTAATAATTTCAACTAAACAAATATTGAGTTTAAAATCTAATTTTAAATCTTTTGGGATTGTACTTTTATCTTTTTTAATTATTGCATTTTTATCTATCTCATTTGTGATGAGTAGGATGAATATGCTTCCAGTTAGTCAAATCAGTTAAAGTGGAAAAATAGTCTTAGATACTCTACAAGATTTACACAATTTAAACCCAGTAAGAATTAAATTTTGAGTGACACTTTCGTCTTCCTCTTTGCATTCATCGCAAATATTGTTTAATTCTTCAGTATCTGTATTAAGATATTTTTCATCAATTTTATCAGTCATTATCTGTTAAACCAGCACCTGCCGCACCTTCTTTTAAACTGTCACTTTCTTCGACAAAAGTTTCTTCAGATAACTTGTATAAATTATTCCATTCATCGTCTGTAAAGTTGTCTTCATTTTCAAGTAGATTTACTTCAATAGTATTTGCTAATTTTGGAAAATCTTGATTAATAAAATTTGAACTAATATTTACATTTAAATTTAGTAAAATTTTTTTTTCATCCATTTCTACATAAATTTTTTTTCCAATAATTTCTGATGAACGACTTATGAAGGAAATAAAAATTATTGGATAAGCAACATTTTTAAACTCAATTTTTTTTGAATTTTCTAAAACATTTATTTGATCTAAAAAACTAACACCTAAAGTAATTGGGCAGTAAGAATTATTTGATGAAGAGTTATTTTTACTAATTAAATTTAAATTTTCAAATTTACTTTTATTTTTTTGATTAAAATATTCATTAAGGTGCTTAATACCCGGTAAACTAAATAACTCTAACAATCTTATACTTTTTCCTGTTTCCTCAGAAACTCCCCAAGAATATCCTGCCGCCTTTGAAGCTCTTTTAACAGTAGTTTCAATTTCACTCAGTGATTTCATTATTAAATATTGGTTTTATATACCCACTGCTCGTCATAACTTTTTAACTCATTTGGAAGTGGAGCTCCTTGGAACATGCAAATTCTTAACCATTTGTCTGATCGAGGATCAAATTTTAATGCCCCAAAAAAAGATAATTTTAGTCTTAGCATGTCAATTGGCATTAAATCTTTACCTATTGTATTATCTTGTATTTCTGAATAAGGAAATTTTTCTACAATGAACGCTCTTCTTACAACATGTCTTAAATCAGAATTTAAGGTTAAAAACTCAGCAATAGTTAAACTATTTTTTGAGACTAATAATTTGTCATAAAGTTTTTTTATATCTCTTGCTATTGCTAAAGGCTGTTCAAATTCTGATCCATGCTCTTCAAAACGATCCGCCAATCGAGGTTCCTCTTTATTTTTTGAGATAAACCAAAAGTTTTTATTATTTTCTTTTTCTTCAAAATTAATATCCAAAATGTTTGGATACTTTGCTTCGATGATATTACACAATTCTTCAACTTTTCTATGAGTTGGAATATTAAAATATTTTTCCTCATCTGAGCTCATTTCTTTCACCAAAGGATTTACAATATTGTCGTAAGGTTCCATCATTATTGAAACAATGTATTCAATACATTCCTCACAGGTATTCTCCTCTAACCATTGATATATTTTGTTAAAAGGATATTCGATATCAAAATTAAAATCTTTGTTTATAAAATTTAAAAATTTTTCAACATCCTTTAATAATGAAGAAATTTTTTTTTGTTGATATTCGCTATCAGTATTCCAGCTTGTAATATTTCTTAATGATTTTTTTACACAATCTATAAATAAATCACTATCTTGACTTTTTGCTTTTTTGATTTCTCTAATTTTCTTAAGTGCTTTTTCTCTACTTAAAATCCAATTATTTAATAGAG
This sequence comes from uncultured Pelagibacteraceae bacterium, assembly GCA_902572515.1. GTDB lineage: Bacteria > Pseudomonadota > Alphaproteobacteria > Pelagibacterales > Pelagibacteraceae > Pelagibacter. Next base: position 61,335 of record CACGGJ010000004.1, read on the forward strand.
TTGGGTGATTGACTATAAATGGAGCCATACCCAAGCCTGTGGAATTACCTATTCCCAAGTTTTTACAAATATTATCATCGAGCTTAACGGCTGTTTTTGGATTTTTATGATAAGCAACATGATTAACTTGATCAAAAGTAAATTGTCTTACCAGATATACCAACATCATTTCCAATCTAAATGGACCATTAATTTCTTCACGATTTTTAATTCTAAATCGATCTGCAAGACCAAATTTACCCGATCCATATACTGCCGTAGTTCTATATAAATATCCTACTTTTGATAATAAGTTTAAATCTGGCTGCTGACCATTGCTCAAACTTTCAACTACATGATTATAAATTCTTACTGATTTGTTTGCTCTTGATAAAGTTAATTCTTTATAAGAAAGTCTACCAACTTCTTGTTTTGGAACTTCATTTTTTAATCTTTCAATATCTTTTTTTGCAGGAACTCCATCATGTAATGTAAAAGCTGCATCCCATTTTGTAGCAATAACTCTATCTGATCTTTCTTCATCTTTGATTTCATTTGCAAAACAAACTAGAGAATAAACTCTTTTATTTTTTTTAAATGAATAAACAGCTTCTCCAAAGCCATTTTCATTTAAATTAAATAAGTCTCTTTTATATTCCCACTCTTTAAATTCATTAAGAAAACTTCTTAAAAAAGATAATTTTGATTGATGAAAAGATCCTAACCTTGATAATTTCATTATCTTGTTTGGGTCTCTTAATTCTACTTTCATAATTAAATTGATTTATAAAAATTGTACCAGTTATTTCCAAGTATTCCATATGTCTCGGTATCTGAAAAACCTACTTTTTTAAGACCCTCTTCAATATTTGAAAACCCTCTGGCATCAAGAAACCAATCAGGTTGTTTTGGAAAACCTGGTTTATTTTTAGAACCCTCACCATAATTTTTACTTTTAGACCAAGAACCATTTCTCATCCATTCAACAACAGTATCTGGATGATCTAAACAAAGATCTGATCCTATTCCTATTTTTTTTACATCCATTATTTCTGCTGTTTTTGCTACCATTTCACAAAAACTATTAAGAGTACAATTTGTATTTTCTTTTAAATGATGAGGGTATAATGATAAACCCAACATACCACCACTATCACTTAAAATTTTTAATAAATCTGAGGATTTGTTTCTTTTCGCTGGATGCCAAAAAGATGGATTTGCATGAGTAATTGCTATTGGTTTTTCACTAAACTCAATTGCATCTAGAGTGCTTTTTTCTGCAGAATGTGACATGTCAACCACCAGACCGACTCTATTCATTTCTCTTATAACCTCACGTCCAAAATTTGTAACTCCACTATCTACTTTTTCATAACAACCTGTCGCTAGCAAAGATTGGTTGTTATAAGTAAGTTGCATGAATCTACATCCTAATTCATGAACCTTTTCAACTAAATTTATATCATCTTCGATAGGTGAACAATTTTGAAAACCAAAAAATATTGCAGTTTTGTTTTCTTTATTAGCTTTATCAATATCTCGAAAATTCTTACCAGGAAAAATTAAATCAGAATTTTCATGAAATAATTTTTCCCATTTTTTTATTTCAAGTTGTAATTCATCAAAATCTTCATGGTAAACAATGGTAACATGGACAGCATCTAATCCAGCAGATCTGTTAATCTCAAAGATTTTCCTAGACCAATTACAATATTGAAGATTATCGATTTTATAATTCATAGTATGTTGAACTCTAATCAATATGTATTTTAAATACTATTAATTTTATTGAAATTTTAAGTTAATTTTGAAATAAACAGACTGATCAATTTTCATGAAAAAAAATAGTAAATTAAAAGTTTCTATCATAATGGGAAGTCAATCTGACTATAAAGTAATGAAACTAGCTGAAAAAACCCTAAAAAAAATTGGAGTTTCATTTGAAACAAAAATTATATCTGCTCACAGAACACCAAAAAGAATGTATGAATATGCTGCAAAAGTTGAGCAAAATAATATAGGAGTAATAATTGCAGGTGCTGGAGGATCTGCTCATCTTCCAGGCATGATATCAGCACTTACACATGTGCCAGTACTTGGTGTTCCTGTTGAAAGTAAAAAACTTAAAGGTTTGGATAGTTTGTTATCAATTGCACAAATGCCTAAAGGAATACCTGTAGGAACACTTGCTATAGGAGAGGATGGCGCCATCAATGCTGCTTTATTAGCTGCAGCAATAATTGCAAATAATAATTTAAATGTTCTAAAAAAACTTAAAAATTTTAGAACCTCACAAACTAAATCAGTGAAGAAATCTCCGAAATAAAATGTCTGAAATTACTCTTGGTATCATTGGGGGTGGTCAACTTGGAAGTATGCTTGCAATAGCAGCAAAAAAATTAAATGTTAAAACTGTTGTTTTTTGTGATGATTTAGATGCACCAGCACAGAATTTTTGCAATCAATTTATTACTGGAAATTATAATAATAAAGAAAAAATATCAGAATTTATAAATCAGGTTGATTTAGTAACTTATGAATTTGAAAATATTCCATTTGAAACATTAAATGAAATAAATAAATTTAAAACTGTTTTGCCAAAGCCTTCTGTTAACAGATTAATTCAACATCGATTGGCTGAAAAAGATTTTGTTAATAAACTAAATATTAGAACAACAAGATATGTTTCGGTTGAAAAAAAATCTGACATTGATGCCTTAGAAGATTTTTTACCAGGCATTCTCAAAACAACAACTTTAGGATATGATGGCAAAGGTCAATATCCAATAAAATCAAGTAATGAACTTAATTCATTGAATATTGATTTTTCAAAAGGATATATTCTTGAAAAATTTGTAAAATTAAAAAAAGAGATTTCAATTATCATTACAAGATTTAGTAATAACAAATACGAGATATATGAACCAATAGAAAACACTCATGAAGATCAAATTTTAAGATATTCAAAAATACCTGCTGAGATTAATGAAAAGATTTTTAATCAGTCTAAAGATTGGGCAATGCTAATTGCTGAAGAACTTAAATATGTAGGAACTTTATGTGTAGAATTTTTTATTGATAGAAATGATAATCTTTATGTTAATGAGATTGCACCTAGAGTACATAACTCAGGGCATTTAACAATAAATGCTTTTAATGTAAGTCAATTTGAAAATCATGTAAGAGCTGTGTGTGGTTTAGAACAAATTCCTTTAAAAAAAATATCTAATGCTAAAATGATGAATTTACTTGGGAGTCAAATTACTCATTATAGAAACATGCAAAAGTTTAATGATAACGAATTTTTCTTTGATTATTTAAAAAAAAGATATAAAAGAAAAAAGAAAAATGGGTCATATTACAACTTTAGTATAAATGTTAAAATCAATAGAAGGTAATTTTGATAACCCAGAAGTTAATGAACTTCTAACCAAACATTTTGTTGAACTTAGAGCCGCCTCCCCAGAAGGAAGTGCTCACGTTCTAGATATTCCTGGTTTAAAAGTACAATCAATAAAATTTTGGAGTTTATGGGATGAGGAAAAATTAATTGGTTGTGGTGCTCTAAAATTTTTAGATAAAGAACATGGAGAATTTAAATCTATAAGAATTCATGATGATTTTAGAAATAAAGGCCAAGGGATTAATGTAATCAATCATTTAATTAATGAAGCTAAAAAGCTTAAAATAACAAGATTAAGCATTGAAACAGGTGCGGGCGATTTTTTTATACCAGCAAGAAAACTTTTCAAAAAGACTGGATTTACTGTATGCGAACCTTTCGCACATTATAAAGAAGACATTAATTCTGTTTATTTAACTAAGCTTATTGAAGATAATTAAAGGATTATTTTCAATAACTAATCTATTTTGTTGACAAAACCCAATAAAATCTAAAGAAAGCCAATATTACTTAATTATAAGTAATAATTTAATATAACAAAAAGTAAGAAGATAAATATGAGTCTACAAGGTAAAGTAAAGTGGTTCAATCCAACCAAAGGTTTTGGTTTTATTGAAAGAGAAGATAAAGAAAAAGATGTGTTTGTACATGTTTCAGCAGTAAGAGATGCTGGTATGAACGGTTTAGATGAGGGTCAGGCTTTGACTTTCGATGTTGAAGATGGTCCCAAAGGTCCTTCAGCAGTTAACTTAAAAACTGCATAATTTCACACTTCCTATTGGCTGAAAAATTTTATTTGTAAATACAAATTTATTATTCAGCCAATACCTTAATAATTAACAACCTTTAAACACAATTATTAATTATAGATTTAAGTTAAAAAATTAATAAATTAATCAAAATTATGATTGGAATTTTAGGAGGAATGGGAACTCAAGCTGGTCTCGATTTTTGTAACAAGCTTGCGGTTCTGAATAGAGGAAAAATTGATCAAGAGTATCCTTTATTTTTACTTTATAACAAATCCAATATTCCAGGAAGACCCGAGTCTATAGGCTCTCAGACTAAAAAACTTTCAAACAAATCTACAAATAAAACAAGTAGAGAAAAATATAACAAAGTTCTAAAGAGTTTGCTAAAAGGCTGTAAGCTTCTAGAAAAAAATAAATGTAGATTTATAGTTATACCTTGCAATACAGCTCATTATTGGTTCGAGGATTTACAAAATAAAATCAATATTCCAATAATCAATATGCCAAAAGAAGTTTTCAAATTTACAAAAAAAAAATGTAAGAAAAACTCTAAAGTTGGTCTATTAGCAACTGAAGGTACTCTTAAAACTGGTGTTTATAAAAAATTTTTTGAAAAGGATTATCAATTAATAGAGCCATCTGAAAAAATACAAAAATTGTCAGTCAATAAAGCTATTAGATTAGTTAAAATGGGTAATGTTAAAGCGGCAGCAAAAGCTATTAAACCTGCGATTGATTCTTTAATTAAAATGAAGTGCAAAAAAATTATATTAGGTTGTACAGAGCTACCTATTGCAATTTTTGCATTTAAATCATTTAAAAATGTTAAATCCTCAAAAGTTTTCTTAGATCCTAATTTAATTTTGGCTCAATCAGCTATGATTAAGCATAAAAATTAACTTATGACTGCCAAGAGTGAAAAGCCCTATGTATTAAGAGCTGCTGAATTTGTTTATTCAAATATAATTGAAATTAAAAAACAAAATCCTGAAATAAATAATATACAAGCATTTGAAATTTTTATGACTACTAAAGAATATGAAATTTTAAGTTCTGGAGAATTTCATGATAAATGGTTTTTAGAACTTAAGAATAATAAATTTATTGATTCGATTACTAAAAAAAAAATCAATGGAGAAACTTTAAGACTTTTGGAACTCCAAAAAGATTCTATGGTTAAATTTTTAATGAAAATACCTAAGCTTTATTATACTAAAAGCCATTTTCCACTAGAAATTTCACAAAGAGCTTTTGATCATTTATGGAGAGTTTGTGAAAGCTATGAAATGTGGTGCAAAGAAACTAAACAGGAAAATCTGATATATCTTAATATTATTGAGTAGTATTATTTAAGTTAATTATTGATCTAGTAATATGTATTCTTTTTTTAACTAATTTTCTTAATTCTTGTTCCTCAAGTTTTTTTCGTGTCATCTTTATTCTTTTTTCAACAAGATCTCTTAATTCTTCATTAAATTCATTTTTATTTTCTCTCTTATCTAATTCTTCTTTAACTAAAGTTAAAGAATTTTTACCAGTTTTCTTTTTTATGCTTTGATCAATTATAAATTGGGCGGTTGCTTTATAAATATTACCTGAAGTAAGAACTGTAACCCCAGGAGCAAGAATTGAGACAAAAGGTGTAAAACCAGTTAAAAATAGAAATGATACTAAAATAGTAAAAATTTTAAACAATCTAAAGTTCATAAACAAAACCTAAGTGATTTGGTAAGTTATATCTATAGTTAATTAGTTCATTTTAGGCGTTGATTTATTTGATTTTATTAAATTTATTTGCTTATTAAATATTATGCTTAGAATATTTCCTTTCATATTTGTACTTCTATGGTCTTCTGCATTTATAACAACAAAACCTATAATCGATAATAGTGACCCATTTGCTGCGCTAGCTTTTAGATTTGCTTTAGTTGCTTTTGGTTTTTTTTTATTTTCTATTTATTCAAAACAAAAAATTTTAGTTAGTAAAAAAAACTTTTTTGAGTCTTTTTTTAGTGGAGTTCTTTTTCATGGTTTTTATCTAGGAGGTGTCTTTTATTCTATTTCAATAGGTATGCCAACAGGGATTGCGGCATTAATAGTAACTCTACAACCAGTTCTTACAAATGCATTAAGTGGTCCAATCTTGAATGAAAAAGTATCTACCAAACAGTGGATAGGTGTCTTGTTAGGATTTACTGGTGCAGGGCTTGTATTGGGTTTTGATATTGGTTCTAAAATACCTGCAGCAGGATTGATCGCAACAATAATAGCGTTATTAGCAATTACATTTTCAACTTTATGGCAAAAAAAATTGAGCAACAACTTGCCTTTGTCTACGAGTAATATGAATCAAGCTCTTGGTGGTTGTTTATTTCATTTGTTAATAATAATCTTATTTGTTGATCCTTATATTGATTTTTCACAAACATTCATTGTTGCAATGAGTCATCAAATATTTTTAGTATCGTTCGGTGCATTTACTATTTTGATGTATTTAATAAAACACAATTCAGCTAGCAAAACTGTTTCTATATTTTTTTTAATCCCCGCTACATCTGCTTTTATGGCATGGCTTTTCTTAAATGAAAGTTTAACAAACTTAGACCTAATTGGATTTCTAATTACTTCTGTAGGTGTTTATATTGCAACAAGAGATTGAAAATTTAAGCTTATAAAGATTCAAAGCCAAACTCTAAAGACGCATCTGTGATAGAATGATATAAAGACTCTCCAAAACTTCTTAGAGCAAATAATCTTACTTTATTTGGATTTTCACCCAACCTATCAACAGTAAAAGCTATTCCATTAAAAGTTGAGTTAATTGAATTATTTTTATCTAATGTATCAAAATTAAAAGGGCATCCCTTTTTTAAAACTTCTATCGTATCATTACCTTCGATTTCAATAATAGCTCTTGAATGTGATAAATCTGTTACAGCAAAGTCTGTATCTTTAAATTTATCTGCTATATCTTTTATCAAATCTTTTTTTGTTGAAACTAAAAACCAGTTTTTTGGTCCATTCCACATAATCCTTGTAGTGTCATTAAATACTACAGTTAAAGGTTCATTTTTTAATTTTAAACCATCAATATCAATACCCTCAAATGAAACTGAAGAATTTTTGTACTGAACTATTTGAACAATTAATAAATTTTTGATTTCAGATATTTTAAGAATATCATTTTCATTTTTACCTTCATAATCTCCAAATTGACCTTTTGCATGAACATTTGATAAAGCTGAAATTAATGTCATGATCTAACTCTTTCACCTTTCGGGTCTACATAATGTGATGAAACTATCTCAACTGGTATTACTTTATTTTTAAGTGGCGACATCGCAAAAAGCTTTTGACCGATCATATTTTTTCCATCTTTCAAAATTGCCAAAGAAAAAGGATTATCATATTCAACACTCCAACAAGATGCAGAGATATGACCTAATTTTGGATTTGGTAACGGTGCTTTATCATCTTTAACTAAGTGAGAGCCTTCTGGTATACTTGTTTGTTTATCTAATGGAACTACGCCCACTATTCTTTGTCTATCTTCAGCTATAAATGCAGATCTTTGTAATGATCTTTTTCCAATAAAATCTTTCTTTTTACTAACAAGACCTTCTAAGGCGTTGTCAAATGGAATTGTTCTACCATCCAGTTCTGATCCAGCAACATGTCCCATTTCAATTCTAAGAGTTGATAATGCTTCTGTTCCATATGGTTGAATGTTAAATTCCTCACCAACTTCCATTATTTTTCCCCACATAAAATTTCCACAATCAGATTCAACATTTACTTCATAAGCAAGCTCTCCTGAAAATGAAATTCTAAATATTCTTGCTTTTACACCAAATAAATCTCCCTCCATATAGCCCATAAAAGGTAAGCCTTCATTTGATACATCAGAGTTTGGAAATAATTTTTGTAATAAATCTCGAGATTTAGGTCCAGCTATAGCTGCTCCAGCCCACTGTTCTGTAGTTGAAACTACATTCACATTTAATTCAGGCCAAACGAGTTGCAAATAATATTCTAAATGCGAAAGAACGTTTGCTGCCTGAGCTGTTGTCGTCGTCATATGATAATGATTTTCAGAAATTCTTGTAGTTGTTCCGTCATCCATTACAATTCCATCTTCTCTTAACATTAAACCATATCTTGCTTTACCAACTGGTAGCTTAAGCCACGCATTAGTATAAACTCTATTTAATAACTCCGCTGCATCTGGTCCTTTAATATCTATTTTACCTAATGTAGTTACATCGCAAACACCTACATTTGTTCTTACATTTTTAGCCTCTCTTTTAGATGCCTCGAATAAATTTTCATTTCCTCTTTTATAATACCGAGGTCTCAACCAAACACCCGCATCAACAAAAACTGCATTATTTTTTTCATGCCATGAATGCATTGGAGATTTTCTTGTTGGTTTTGAATGTTTTCCAACCTCTCTTCCAACAATTGCTCCAATAGAAACAGGAGTGTATGGAGGTCTAAAAGTTGTATGACCTACTGCAGGAACTACTTTGTTTTCAATTTCTGATACTAGTTGCAATCCGTTTAAATTACTTGTTTTTCCTTGATCTGTTGCCATTCCTAGAGTGGTGTATCTTTTGACGTGTTCAATTGATCGATACCCTTCCCTTAAAGCTATTTCTACATCGGATACTGCTACATCGTTTTGAAAATCTAAAAATCTTTTATAATTTTTACCTTTTGGTAATGGAACACACCAAAACTTATCATGTTGAGAAGATTTCTTTTCAACAACATTTGGAATAGCTATCTTATTATCATTTTCAGTAATTTTTTTTGATAATTCACTTCCTGCTGTAAATGAAG
>CACGGJ010000005.1 GCA_902572515.1 uncultured Pelagibacteraceae bacterium
GTGTAAGAGTAAAACAAGGTCAAACTATTGGATATGTTGGCTCAACTGGAAAATCTACTGGACCACATCTGCATTATGAAGTTATTGTGAATGGCAAGAAGGTTAATTCACAAAAGTTAAAACTTCCATCAGGAAAAATCTTAAATGGTAAGGAAAGAAAAGAATTTGAAACAAATAAAATAAAATTAGAAGTACTAAAGTCTGAAAAAATTCTAGGATTAACTAATTAATTTCACCTGAGATTTAGAACTTTTTTCAGCTGTAACTTGCTCATTCGGAGCATCATCTAGGTCTTTTGAATTTTCAATTGAAACATCAGAAATTTCATCTAATGATTGTGAATTATTCTGAGATTTATTTTCTATAAATTTTTCCTTTTTAAAACTTTCTCTTTCATTTAAAATTCTCGTAAAATGATCTGCATGCTGTAAATAATTTTCTGACAATATCTTGTCACCATTAGACAATGCCTCTCTTGCCATATCATTATATTTTTCAATTAATTTTGGGGCATTATGGTTATTTCTGCCTGGAGATTTTCTTTTAAAATTATCGTTATTTGAAAAATTTGAATTAAACTTTTGTCTCTCACTATTTGATTTAAAATTTCTGTCATTTCTCCTAAAATTACTTCTTCTATTATTGCTATTATTTCTAAATGTAACCATTCTTTTTGATTATATTTTTGTACTAACTATACATCTATCATTTTTGCCAAGATCTTTTTGTGTACAATTTATATAAAAACCCTCTTTATTTAATATTTTAATTACTTTATTTTTTTGATCAAATCCAATCTCTAAAATAAACTTTCCACTCTTTTTTATCAGTTCAGATGCTTTTTTAATTACTTTTCTGATTTCTGATAAACCGTCCAACCCACCATCTAATGCTTTTCTTGGTTCGAATTCAGCAACATCTCTTTCCAAATATTTTATTTTATTTTTTATAATATAAGGAGGATTAGATACAATTAAATCATATTTACATAAATTGAATTTGTCAACATCTGATTTATATAATTTCAATCTAGAATTAACATTAAGATTAATCGCATTAATTTTGGTTATTTTTAAACATTTTTCACTTATATCTATTCCTGTGCCATAGAAGTTTTCTCTTTCTTTTAAGATTGATAAAAGAATACAGCCTGAACCAACACCTATATCCAAAATATGTATTTTATTTTTTTGTTTGGTTAATTTTATTGCACTCTCAACAACTAACTCTGAGTCGGGCCGAGGTATCAATGTATCATTTGTTACATAAAAATTTGAATTCCAAAAAAACTTATTGTTTGTAAGATATGCTACTGGATTTCCTTGGGCTCTCATTCTTATTAAATTAATGAAATTATTAAAATCATTTTCTTTAAGATTTTTATTTGAATTTAATAAAATATAATTTCTATCTTTATTGATACTTTCTGCCATTAAAATTTCAGAATCTAATTGAGAGTTAGGTATAAATTTACTCCTTAAAATTTCTGAACCTTTGATTATAGCTAAATTAATTTTCATATCTTAATTTAAATTACTAAGACTTTCTTCTTGTGCTTGTAAAGTTAAAGACTCAATCATTTCATCAAATGCTTCTCCTTCTAAGAATTCCTCAAGCTTGTGGAGTGTTAAATTTATTCTATGATCTGTAACTCTTCCTTGTGGGAAATTATAGGTTCTTATTCTTTCAGATCGGTCACCAGTACCAATTTTTGTTTTACGATCTTGAGATCTTTCTTGATCTATTCTAGATCTTTCAAGTTCATATAAGCGTGCTCTCAAAATTTTCATTCCTTTGGCTTTATTTTTATGTTGTGATTTTTCATCTTGTTGAGATACAGACAATCCTGTTGGAATATGAGTAATTCGTACAGCACTGTCAGTTGTGTTAACAGATTGACCTCCCGGTCCACCCGCTCTAAAAACATCTATTCTTAAATCTGAGTCGTTAATTTTTAAATCAACCTCTTCTGCCTCAGGTAAAACTGCAACAGTTGCTGCCGATGTATGCACTCTACCTTGGGTTTCTGTATCTGGGACTCTTTGAACTCTATGTACACCACTTTCATATTTTAATGTTGAATATATATTACTACCTTTAATTGATGCTATAACTTCTTTTAAACCTCCTGCATCACTTCTGGATATTGAGATTAACTCAATAGACCATTTCTTTTTATTACTTACTTTTTCATACATTTTAAATAAGTCTGATGCAAACAAGCTTGCTTCTAGCCCGCCAGTTCCTGCTCTTATTTCAATTATTGCATTTTTTTTATCTGCCTCATCTTTTGGTAATAAAAATAACTTTAGTTTCTTTTCATTAATATCATTTTGTGACTTTAAATCCGTTAATTCATTCTCAGCCATTTTTTTTAACTCATCATCTGATGAATGATCTTCTAAAATTTTATTTAGTTCCTCTTTATCATTTTCAAAAGAAAGGTATTTTTTTGCAGTATCTATAATTTCATTTATATTTGAATATTCTTTAGATTTTTCTGCGAATAATTTTTTATCCAATTCTCCTGATGAAAGTTCTTTCTCTAAACTTGAATGTTTCGCTATAAGCTCTTCTATAGTTTTTGTTGGAATCATTTTTTTACTTTTTTTCTAAATCTGCAGCCTTTTTTTCAACTTCTGAAACTACTTTCTCTATAATTTCTCCAGTTAAAACTTTTTTGCTTTGTACACCCGATAAATAAAGCATGTTGTTTCCTTTTCCCCCGCCAGTAATACCTATATCAGTTAAGGCTGCCTCCCCAGGACCATTTACTACACAACCTATTATAGATAAAGTTATTGGCGTTTTTATATGAGATAATCTTTGCTCTAAAATTTTAACAGTATCGATTACCTGAAAAGCCTGTCTTGCGCAAGAAGGACAAGAGATAATTTTTACACCTCTATTCCTTAAGCCTAAGGATTTTAATATTTCATTTCCAATTTTAACTTCTTTTACAGGATCATCAGATAAAGACACTCTTATAGTATCTCCGATACCATCCAGTAAAAGTGATCCAAGACCTATAGAGGATTTAATACTTCCTGAAACAAAACTTCCTGCCTCAGTTATTCCTAAGTGTAATGGGTAACTCATGGCTTTAGAAAGTTGTCTGTAAGCTGCAATTGATAAAAATACATCTGAAGATTTAACACTTACTTTAAAATTAAAAAAATTTTCATCCTCTAAAATTTTTATATTTCTCAAAGCACTTTCTACTAATGCATCTGGACATGGTTCTTTATATTTTTCAAGAATATCTCTTTCTAAAGATCCAGCATTAACACCTATTCTAATTGAACAATCATTATCTTTTGCGGCTTTTAAAACATCATGAATTTTTTTTTTATCACCAATATTTCCTGGATTGATTCTTAAACACTTTGCGCCATTTTCTGCAGCCTCAATAGCTCTCTTATGATGAAAATGGATATCAGCGATTACAGGGATTTGAACATTTTTAGTGATTTCTTTTAAGGCTTTTGACGAACCTTCGTCTGGGCAAGACACTCTCACAATATCAGCACCTTCCTCATGAATTTCTTGAATTTGTTTAATTGTTGCCGACACATCAGTTGTCAATGTGTTAGTCATAGATTGAACTGAAATTGGATTATCTCCTCCAACTTTTACATCACCTACATTTATTACTTTAGTTTTTTTTCTATCAATATTTCTAAAAGGCCTAAGGCTCATAAAATTAATCTAGTTTAAATTCTTTGTGTAAGACCGCTACAGCTTTTTTAACATTCTTAGACGAAATAAGTACCGAAATTTTTATTTCAGAAGTAGATATAACAAGAATATTTATTTTTTTCGAAGCTAATGCTTGAAACATCCTATAAGTTATTCCAGGTGTAGTTATCATTCCTACTCCAATGATAGAAACTTTTGATAAATCTTTATCAAAAGACAATTTTTTATATGATATTGACTTATTTTTTTTTATTAATCTCTCAGTTTTTTTCAAATCCTCAGACTTAATTGTAAATGTTAAATCTGTTTCTTTTCCATTTTGAGAGATATTTTGAACAACCATATCAACATTAATTAAATTCTTAGATAATGGTCTAAAAATTGATGCTGCTACTCCAGGTCTATCTTTAACACCTACAATTGTAATTTTGGCATCATTTTTGGTTGAAGAAATTCCAGTTATAATTTGATTACTAAAAGTCTTTTTTGAGCCTGTTATTAAAGTTCCACTTTTTGAAACAAAAGAGGATTTAACTTTAATATCAATTTTATTTAACTTTGCATCCTGAACTGAAGTAGGCTGCATTACTCTTGAGCCAAGAGATGCCATCTCTAACATTTCATCATAAAAGATTTTTTTAATTTTTTTAGCTTTGTTATATTGCCTTGGGTCTGTAGTATAAACTCCATCTACATCAGTATATATTATGCACTCATCTGCTTTAATAAATTTTGCAAGCATAATTGCTGTTGCATCAGATCCACTTCTTCCTATAGTAGTAATTCTAAAATCATTACTAATACCTTGAAAACCAGTGATTATGGGTATACCGCCTGACTTAATATATTTGTTCAGTTCTTTAATGCCTAAAGAGCTAATTCTTGCACTTGAATGAGGACCATCTGTTAAAATAGGTAATTGCCAAGATGTCCAAGATCTTGATTTAAACCCATTATGTTTTAATCTTCCTGCAATAAGTGCGCATGAAACTTGTTCTCCAGTTGAGACTAGTGCATCGTATTCTGCTCTATCAAAATTATTACTAATCAGTTTAGATTTATTTACCAATTCATTTGTCACACCACTCATTGCTGATGAAACAACTACTATCCTATTTTTTTTCTTTTTGTAAAAAGCAATTATTTTACATACTTTTTTTATTCTATCTATGCTTCCTACAGATGTACCCCCAAATTTTAATACGACTGTTTTCATGCTAGCTTTAATTAATAATATTTAATAAATAATGGATAAAATACATCTAAATTATTATGTCAACTATATATCACAATGACTAGCATAAATAAAAAAGAAATAGATAAATTTTCTAAAATAGCTGATGAATGGTGGGATCCAGAAGGTAAATTCAAACCACTTCATAAATTTAATCCAACAAGAATAAAATATATAAAGGAAAATGTTATTAATAATTTCAAATTAAAAAATAAATTCAGACCTTTATCGGGAATAAATATTTTAGATATTGGATGTGGTGGTGGGTTACTATCTGAACCTATGTCAAGAATGGGAGCAAATGTAACAGGTATTGATGCATCTGATAAAAATATAAAAATTGCAAAACTTCATTCAAAAAAAAACAAACTAAAAATTAATTATTTATGTTCGTCACCTGAAAAACTTAAAATTACAAAAAAATTTGATGTTATTTTAAATATGGAAATTGTTGAACATGTAGAAGATATAGATTTTTTTTTAAAGTCTTGCTCAAAACTTTTAAAAAAAAATGGACTAATGTTTGTTGCAACAATAAATAAAACTTTAAAATCTTATATTTTTGCAATTGTTGGAGCAGAGTATGTTTTGAGATGGCTTCCAATTGGAACACACGAATGGGAAAAATTTGTTAAACCTGAAGATCTTAAAAAAATTTTAATGAAATATGATTTATCTCTCAATAAATTAGAGGGCATGAATTTTAACATTATTAAAGATGAATGGAGTATTTCTAGGGATTTATCTGTAAACTATATAGCAAAGTTTATTAAAAACTAATTTTCCTTTTCGTCTATCCAAGGGATCATTTGAGCGTCTATACCTTCTTCTTTTAATTCTTTTATATCTTCCTTTGATGCACTACCGTATATGCCCTTTGTTTTTTTTTTACCATTATAATGAATTGATCTTGCCTCATAAGCAAAATTATCACCAACATAATTAAAATTATCTTTAATAAATTTTTGATAATCTTTTATAGTTTTTTTTACTTTATTATATTTTTCTAAGTTTATTTTTTCATCAGTTTTTGATTTATGACTTATTAGCCGAGGTGCCATAATTGTTTTTTCAACATTTACTGAATTGCAATTATGGCAATTCAAAAGTTTTTTTTTTTTTAATCTTTCATATTCGTTTGAAGATGCAAACCAACTATCAAAGTTCAAATCACATTCTTTACAAAAAAGTTTATATTTAATCATAGTTGTTAGTTAATCATGCAATTTGGATTTTCAATAAGTTAACTTCTATAGTCTGCATTAATTTCAATATATTTTTTCGTAAAATCCATCGTATAAGCTGTGAAGTTTTTCTTTCCCGTAAAAGTTTCAATATTAATTTCTATATTTTCTCCTTTCATATAATTTGCTGTTTGTTTTTCATCATAACTTTGATTTAATTTTCCACCTTCAACAATTATTATATCTCCAAACTTAATTGATAATTTATTTAGATTAATTTTGGGTCCTGCTTTGCCAATTGCCATAATTACTCGTCCCCAATTTGGGTCTTCTCCAGCAATTGCAGTTTTTACTAATGGAGAATTTGCAACTGAGAAAGCAATTTTTTTTGCATCTATCTCATTTTTACACTTACTAACATTTATTGAAATAAATTTTGATGCTCCTTCGCCATCTGAAACAACTCTTTTAGCTAGATTTAAAAGAACATTATTTAGAGCTTTGTCAAAATTTTTAATTTTATTTTCATTTATACTTTTCACTTGGTAATTTTTTACTGCATTAGTTGCAAAAATAGTTGACATATCGTTGGTGCTAGTATCACCGTCACAAGAAATAGCGTTAAATGTATTAATTATATTTTTTTTTAATAGCTTTCCTAAAATATCATTAGATAAGGTTGCATCAGTAAATATATATGCGAGTGTTGTGGCCATATTCGGATATATCATTCCTGATCCTTTGGCTATTCCATATATCTTTACTTTTTCACTTCCAATATGACATTCCTCCATAGCTAATTTTGGCTTCGTATCCGTGGTCATCATTGCAAGTGCTGCCTTCATCCAAATAAATTTATTTTGTGTGTAACGAATTTTATTTATTAAATTTGGAATATTTTTAGAAATTTTTTCATATGGAAAGATTTCTCCAATAGTGCCTGTGCAACCAAAAATTATGTTTTTTGTAGAAATTTTCTTAGGATTATCCTCATCCTCCTCTTGTTTTTTATTTAATTGTTTTGCTGTTAAATTTGCTATTTTTTTTAAACTTTCATAACCTTGCCTTCCTGTGAATGCATTTGCATTTCTTGTATTTACAATAAGGGAATATATTTTTTTTGGTCTTTGGTTAATATTCCATTTTATATTTTCAGATACTATTTTTGACTGAGTATAAACAGAAGCGTAATTGGCGCCTTCTCTGAAATAGAACATTGATAAATCATCTCTGATATCTTTATATAAATTTGCGGAAACAACTGAAATTGAAAGACCATCTAAATGATCAAGGTCTTGAAAATCAATCATTTTGGTATTTTTTGATTTTGATGATAAAAAATTTGTTAAATTAATTCCCATATTGTTTAAATTATTTATTTAATACATATATTAAACAATATAAGTAAAGAATAAATCAAATAGTAATGTTTAACCCATTAAATTTAATAACAAAATTTATCAAATCTAGTAATCAAAAAGAGCTAGATAGAATTGGTAAAATTGTTGAGAAAATAAACTCACACGAGGAAAATTTCAAAAATTTAAATGACGACGACTTTCCAAAAAAAACTAATGAATTTAGAAATCAGTTAAAAGATGGAAAAACTTTAGACGATCTACTTCCTGAAGCTTTTGCTTTAGTTAGAGAAGCTGCCAAAAGAACGCGTAACGAGAGACACTTTAATGTTCAGTTAATTGGAGGTGTTGCTTTGCATGAGGGTAAAATTGCTGAAATGAGAACCGGAGAAGGAAAAACTTTAACAATCACATTAGCTGCTTATTTAAATGCCTTAAGCGAAAAAGGTGTTCATATAGTTACTGTTAATGATTATCTTGCAAAAAGAGACTCAATAGAAATGGGAGAGATATATAATTTTCTAGGTCTAACTTCTGGATTTATTAATAATTATCAAGATGATACTGAGCGTAAAAAAAATTACAAATGCGACATTACATATGCAACTAACAGTGAATTAGGTTTTGATTATCTGAGAGACAATATGAAATTCTCCGAGGAACAAATGGTTCAGAGAGAACATAGTTTTTCAATAGTAGATGAGATAGATTCTTGTTTGATTGATGAAGCAAGAACACCTCTGGTTATATCTGGAGCTGCTGAGGATAAAACAGCTCAATATTTAGCAATTGATAAACTCATTAGAAATTTAAACGATAAAGATTATGAAATAGATGAAAAAGAAAAAAGTGTTCTATTAACAAATGATGGAATAAATAATGTAGAAAAACTTTTTTCTAATGCTGGAATTTTAAAAAATAATAATTTTTATGATCCAGAAAATTTACATTTGGTTCATCATGTTAATCAAGCATTACGTGCAAATCATTTATTTGAAAAAGGAAGAGATTATATTGTAGCAGATAGAAGTCTTAAAATTATTGACGAACTTACTGGAAGAATTTTAGAGGGTAGGCGTTTTGGAGATGGTTTACATCAAGCTCTTGAAGCTAAAGAAAAAATACAAATTCAGGCCGAAAACCAAACATTAGCTTCAATAACTTATCAAAATTATTTTAAACTTTATAAAAAAATTTCAGGTTGTACTGGTACAGCCGCTACAGAGTCTGAAGAATTTTTTGAAATTTATAATCTGCCTGTTGTTGTCATTCCTACAAACAAAGAAATGATCCGAAAGGATTTTAATGATTTAATTTTTAGAACAGAAAAAGAAAAGAATGATGCTATTATAGAAAAAATAATTGAAAGAAATAAACTAGGTCAACCTATTTTAGTATTTACCTCAAGCATAAATAAATCTGAAGTTTATTCAAATTTATTAAATCAAAAAAATATTAAACATGTAGTGTTAAATGCAAAAAATCATGAAAATGAGGCTGAGATAATCGCAAATGCAGGAAAAGAAAATTCTTTAATAATTACAACAAGTATTTCGGGGAGAGGAGTTGATATTCAACTTGGTGGTAAGAAAGGTTCTATTCCAGAAGACCAACTTAAAATAGATAAAGATAAAATTAAATCCTTGGGTGGTTTATTTGTAATTGGTACAGAAAGAATGGAGTCTAGAAGAGTCGATAACCAGGCAAGAGGAAGATCTGGAAGACAGGGAGATGAAGGCAGTTCAGTATTTTATGTTAGTCTTGAAGATGATTTAATGAGAATTTTTGGGTCAGAGTCTATGAATAGTATGCTCGAAAAACTTGGACTTAAAGACGGTGAAAGTATTGATCATCCATGGATTAATAAAGCATTAGAGAGAGCTCAGCAGAAAGTTGAAGCTAGAAATTTTGATATAAGAAAAACACTTATTAAATTTGATAATGTTCTAAATGATCAAAGGCATGTTGTTTTTTCACAAAGAAAAAATGCGATGAATAGTGAAAATATCTTTGATTATTCAGATGAATTTTTAAAAGAAATATCTGATGATTTAATAAAGTTAAAAATTTCAAATTTATCCAATCCAAAAAGTAATGAATTTTATAACAAAACAAAACAAATAATTGGAAAAAGTTTTGAAGAAACTGAGTTTAAGAATTTAATTGAAGCTAAAGATAATGATTTTAGAAAAAAAATCTCTGATAAATTCCAAGAAACAAGAAACGAGCGTATTAAACTTCTGGGGGATAATCATGCTAAAGAAATAGAAAAAAGAATTTTTCTTCAATCAATCGATTTAAATTGGAAATCACATATTCAATATTTAGAACAATTAAGACAAGTTATAGGATTAAGATCTTATGGTCAGAGAGATCCATTAGTTGAATATAAAAAAGAAGCATTTGAGTTATTTTCAAATCTTCTAGAAAAATTAAAACTAGATTTTGTAACAATTCTTATGAACTTAAAAGTGGTGATGGAATCAAACAACGAAACACAGGATTCAAAGAAAATCGACATATCTGACAATCCAAAATGTTTATTGTTAATTAAAAAAAATCAAAAAATTTCTAGAAATGATAGATGTGAGGCTACAGGAAAAAAATTTAAAAACTGTTGTGGAGCCTTATAGAATTTAAATTAGTAGAAGGATTGAAGAAACTAAAATTAACCCACCAATAATCGCTAGTAATATTTTTTTTGATTTAAAAATTTGATACAAATTATTTTTCTTAATGGTTAATGTACTTAGATCTTCATTGCTAGTTATAAAACCATCGTTTCTTCCAATTTTAAGAAATTTATTTTTTCTCTCACTCATTATTTCTTCTGAGGATAATTCATCAAAATAATTTAAATTTTTTGTTAAAGTTCGCCTGACATTGTTTAATATTATATCTCTATCTCTGTGTGCACCGCCTAAAGGTTCGTCAATTATTTCATCTATAACTTTTAAATTTAATAAATCTTTAGCTGAAAGCTTCATAGCTTTTGCAGCATCAAGCATTTTTTTCGGATCTCTCCAAAGAATAGTTGCGCATCCCTCTGGAGATATTACTGAATAAATTGCATTTTCTAACATAAGAACTTTGTTTGAAGAGGCTAATGCTATTGCTCCTCCAGAACCACCCTCACCTATAATTATTGCAATTGTTGGAACCTTTAGTTCCATACAGCACTCAATTGATTTCGCAATTGCTTCTGCTTGACCTCTTTCTTCAGCACCAACTCCCGGATATGCTCCTGGAGTATCAATAAAAGAAATTATCGGAATATTAAATTTATTTGCCAAGTTCATTAACCTTATGGTTTTTCTATAACCCTCAGGCCTCATCATTCCAAAATTTCTCTCAATTCTGCTATCTAAATCTTCTCCTTTTTCTTGACCTATTACTAATACAGATTTTCCATTAAATTTTGCAAATCCAGTTAAAACTGATTTATCCTCGCCGTAATATCTATCTCCAGATAGTGAGATAAAGTCATCAAATAAATTATCGATAAAAAATTTTGCTTTTGGTCTATCTTCGTGACGAGCAACCATAGTAGTTTGCCAAGGATCTAGATTGGAGTAAATATTTTTCAATTTTTCATCTATTTCATTTTGAGTACTTGAAATTTTTTGTGTATCCACCTCAGACAATCCCTCTTGATTGTAGGGATCTTTTAATTTTTCTAGTTCATTTTCTAAATCTTTAATTTCTGTTTCAAAATTTAGGTAATTTTTCATAATTTACTTATAGCGGATGGTTAAAATACAAAAAAGGCAATAAAATGATTGTAAATAGAGTGTAATTCTTATTAATTGACTTAATTCTTTTAACAGATACAAATTAATCATCGGGAGAGACTATTTATAGCGCCGAAGGAGCAACCACCCCGGAAACTCTCAGGCAAAAGGACCGATTAAAGCATAACACTCTGGAAAGAGATTGATTTCCGCCGAAGGAGTAAAACTCTCAGGCAAAAATACAGATGGGGTACGAATTTAAGTGCTATGCAAGAAAAATACATTAAAATTAATAATTTAAAAGTCTCTGAAAAGCTATCAAACTTTGTAAATGATGAATTATTAAAGAATACAAATTTATCTTCAGAAAATTTTTGGTCGGGTATGGAAAAAACCCTAGATGAGCTTGCACCAAAAAATAAAGAATTAATTAAATTTAGAGAAAATTTACAAAATAAAATTGATGATTGGCATATCAAAAATAAAGGGAAAGAATTTAATTCAAATGAGTATAAAAAATTTTTATTAGAAATTGGTTATTTAAAAAATGAGGGGCCTGATTTTAAAATAGAAACTGAAAATGTTGATGAAGAAATTGCAATTATAGCAGGACCTCAGTTGGTTGTGCCTGTGATGAATGCGAGATATGCATTAAATGCTGCGAATGCAAGATGGATGAGTTTATATGATAGTCTTTATGGTACGGATGTAATTGAACAGTCTGAAGATAGTGTGTCTGAAAGATATGACCCTCTAAGAGGTGAAATGGTTATAAAATATGGGAGAGATTTTTTAGATAAGTACTTTCCGTTAGCTGGATTGAGTTGGAATAAAATTACAAGTTTTGCTGTAAAATATGGGAAATTAAAAGTTTTAAAAGGTGCGGATATTTTTGATTTGGAGGACGAAAATAAATTTGTTGGACATAGAGGTGAAAGTGATAATCCATCCGCAATTATTCTAAAAAATAATAATTTACATATTGAAATTTTAAAAGACTCGAGAGCTTTTGCTGCCCAACAAGATCATGCAGGTATTAGTGACATAATACTAGAGTCAGCAGTGTCAACAATTTGTGATAATGAAGATAGTGTAGCAGCAGTAGACTCAGAGGATAAAATTATTTGTTACCGAAATTGGCTAGGTCTTATGAAAGGAGACCTTAAGTCAAAATTTGAAAAAGAAGGAAAATTATTTGAGAGAAAATTAAATCCACACAGAAGCTACATCTCAAAAGATGGCAAAGGTTTAAAGTTACATGGTAGGAGTTTATTACTTGTAAGAAACGTTGGTCATTTAATGACTAACCCTTCAATTTTATTAAGTGATGGAAGTGAAATACCTGAGGGTATTATGGATGCATTTATAACAACGGCAGCTGCGCTACACGATATTAAAAACAAAAATAATTCAAGAACTGGATCGGTTTATATTGTAAAGCCTAAAATGCATGGTCCAGACGAGACAGCATTTACAGATTTAATTTTTTCTAAAGTTGAAGAAGTTCTAAATTTACCCAAGTATACTTGTAAGATTGGAATTATGGATGAAGAAAGACGAACATCAGCAAATTTAAAAGAGTGTATTAGAAGTCTTAAAAATAGAGTTTTTTTTATCAATACTGGTTTCTTAGATAGAACTGGTGATGAAATGCATACATCAATGGAAGCTGGTCCTATGATTAAAAAAGGTGACATGAAATCATCTAAATGGATTACTGCTTACGAAAATAATAATGTTGATATTGGTTTAAGTTGTGGGTTTTCTGGTAAAGCTCAAATTGGAAAAGGAATGTGGGCAATGCCAGATAAAATGAAAGATATGATGGAACAAAAAACAGGACACTTAAAAGCAGGAGCAAACTGCGCATGGGTTCCTTCTCCAACAGCAGCTGCATTACATGCTTTACATTATCATGAAATAAATATTTTCAATGAACAAAAAAAATTAATTGATAGAGAGCCAGCTAAGCTTGATGATCTCTTAACAATCCCAATAGCAGACAGACCAAATTGGTCTGTGGAGGATATAAACAAAGAAATTTCTAATTCAGCACAAACCTTATTGGGTTATGTTGTAAGATGGGTAGATCAAGGTGTGGGTTGTTCAAAAGTTCCTGATATTAATAATATTGGCTTGATGGAAGACAGAGCCACTCTTAGAATTTCGTCCCAACATATAGCAAACTGGATTCATCATGGAATTACAACAAAAATACAAGTAACTGAAATAATGAAAGAGATGGCTAAAATAGTAGATGACCAAAACAAAGATGATCCACTATATGTTAAAATGAGTGGTGATTATGAAAACTCAATAGCGTTTCAAACGGCGTGTGATTTAGTTTTTAAAGGTAAAGAGCAACCTTCAGGTTATACTGAACCATTACTTCACATAAATAGGTTAAAAAAAAAATCTAATCTGAGTTCGAAACCAAATTAGATCGATTTTTAAAAGCAGAAAATAAAGTCCCATCATCTAGACTTTCAATCTCTCCTCCTACTGGTAAACCTTGTGCTAATTTAGTAATTTTAACATTTAAATTTTTTAAACTATCTTGAATATAATATGCAGTTGTTTGACCTTCTACAGTTGCACTAGTTGCAAGAATTACCTCTTCAATTTTATCTCTATTAACTCTTTCAACTAATGAGTTAATTAACAAATCTTCTTTTCTTTGGCCAACTGAAGAAATTGTCCCTCCTAAAATATGAAAATAGCCCTGAAATATATTTGAATTTTCAATCGACCATTGATCTGCAATATCCTCTACTACACAAATTTTATTATATTTTTCTTTTGTGTTCTCACAATTTAGGCATCCATTTGAATTTGACTTTAATGCACCACATGAATTGCATCTAACTACATTTTTATAAACTTGCGCCAATGTATTTGCCATAGGTTTTACAAGTTCGTCACGATTATTTATTAATTTTAAAACAATTCTTTTTGCTGATTTGGGACCTAAACCTGGAAGTTTTGAAATTAATTTAATTAATTCTTCTATCTCACTGATATTTTGCATCTATTATAAAGGCCATTTAAAACCAGGAATTCCAAAACCTCCAGTTGCTTTTGAAATTTCCTCAGTTGTTTTTGATTTAAGTTGAGATTTAGCACTATTATGTGCTGCAACAATTAAATCTTCAATTATGGTTTTGTCCTCTTTCATAATTTCATCAGATAACTTTATTGTTTGCATCTCTCCCTCTCCATCCAAAGTTATCTTTACAGAATTTGAACCCGAAACTCCTTCAACTCTAATTTCCTTAATCTTTTGTTGGCTTTCTTTCATTTTTGCCTCAAGTTCTTTTGCTTTATCTAAAATTTTACTAAAATCAGTCATTATCAACTCCATCTTTGTTTGAATTTACATCTATTAATTCGGCATCAGGAAATTTATCAATCACACTTTTAAATATTTCTGAATTTTTCATTTCATCCATTAACTGTTTTTTTACATTTTTTTCTTTATCTTTTAGTGACATTTGCCCTTTTAATTTACTAAACGTAATAATCCATCTTTCACCGGTCCATTCAAAAAGCTTTGATGATAAATCTTTTACAAAATCTTTATCTAAACTTTCATTAAAAGATATTTCAATTCTATTTTTTTCAAATTTTACAAGGTTTACATTTTTTTCTAACTCATATTTAAGTTTGATCTCTTTTTTTTTTGAACAAGTTTTAATTAAATCCTCAAATGCATTTATATTAATTTTATTTTCTGCTTTAATTTCTGTCTGAACTTCTGGTTTGATTTTTTCTTCCTGTGCAACATTCTTAATTTGATTTATTGTTTTAGAAGTTAATTCAGTTTCTGTATTCTTTACAAAATTTTCACTTTTCAAGTGAGCCTCAACATTTTGAATTTTATTTTCAGATTTTACAGAACTTAAATGCATTAGTCTTATTAAGAACATCTCAATTGAAAGGTGTTGATTAGAAACTATGTCTATCTCTTCTAGTGAGGAGATTGCAAACTGCCAGAACAATATTAATACTTCAGAATCTATTTGATTTGATAAATTTTTAATTTTAGAAAATTCTTCATCATTTAATGAAAAGTTTGTACTTTCTAAAGTTAAAGAATTAATATTTTTAAAGTAGTAAAGTAACTCTAAGAAATCATTAATAAAAACCTTTGGTTCGACACCTTGGTCATAAATTTTTCTATAAATACTTATTACTTTTGTTTCTTCACCTTTTAAAATTAACTCAAACAAATCGATTAATTGCGATTTATCAAAATACCCAAAAATTTTCTGAGCTGAATTTAAGTCTAATTCTTTTCCTTCATCCAAACTTAATAGTGCTCTATCCAGCAACGATAAAGAATCTCTAACAGAGCCCTCAGAAATTTTTACTATAAGTTTTAAAGCATCGTCTGTTATTTTTCCATTTTCTTGGTCCTTAATTTTTTTAATAAACTCCAATAATTCTGAGGATTTAATTCTAGATAGATCAAATCTTTGACATCTAGATACGACTGTAATTGGAATTTTTTTAATTTCTGTAGTTGCAAAAATAAATTTTAGATATTCTGGTGGTTCCTCTAAAGTTTTTAATAAAGCATTAAATGCTTGTTTGCTTAACATATGAACTTCATCAATAATGAAAATTTTATATTTAGCCGAGGTCGGTCCATATCTTGAAAATTCGATTAAATCTCTTACGTCATCTACACCGGTTTTGCTTGCCGCATCCATTTCAAGCACATCTATATGACTAGACTCACTTATAGATTTACAGCTTTCACAAAAGTTTTCTTTACATAAATTATCGATACCATTTGAACAATTAAGTCCTTTTGCAACAATTCGTGCTGTTGTGGTTTTTCCTATTCCTCTTATTCCAGTGAACAAATATGCATTAGGTATTTTGTCAGCTTTTATAGAATTGGTAATAGTTTCAGCAACAACCTCTTGACCAATAAGATCATCAAAAGTTTGTGGTCTATATTTAAGCGCTAATACTTTTGAGTTATTATTCATATATCTATAAGGAGACTAGAACCTGAATAACTGTCTCTACGACTGCTTCCGTTAAGATCTGGTCGGGTTCAAGCAGCATCCACCTCTAGCCTCCAAATCTATTATAGCAGTTAAAATTTCTAATCTACAAGAAAAGATTCTTATTTATTTTGTCTCAAACTATCAGCTTCAAAAACACCTAGAACGTGAAAATCCTCACAATGCAGGCCCAGCTCTTCAAGAGATTTTTGAACTTTTGAGTCTTCAATATGTCCATCTAAATCACATAAGAAAAAATAAGAATCGAAACTATTTTTTTCTGGATAACTTTGTAGTTTAGTTAAATTTACACCATTAATAGCAAAACCTCCTAGTGATTGATAGAGAGCAGCTGGCTTACTTTTCAGTTTAAATAAAAAAGAGGTTATATAAGTTTTGTTTTTAAATTCTGGTTGAGAAATATTTTTCCCCATAACTAAAAACCTTGTCAAATTTCCACTTTCGTTTTCTATATTTTTTTTAATTACTTCCAAGCCATAAATTTCAGCACTTAATGAGGATGCTATGGCTGATTGCTTAATATCTTTTGTTTTAGAAATCATTTCAGCAGATCCAGCAGTATCTGCTCTAATATGTTCTGCTAATTTATTTTCTTTTATAAATTTTGAACACTGGGACAATCCTTGTGCGTGTGAATATACTTCTTTGATATCTTTTAATTTAGCACCAGGTTGTCCTAATAAGTTGTGTTCAATTTTTTGAAAATGCTCTTTATAAATATTTAGCCTATGTTTAAATATTAAATATTCAATTCCAATATTACCAGTAATTCTATTTGATTCAGGAATTATAATTCTGCTATTTGTCTCTTCGGATGCTTTGTTAAAACAATCATCAAAAGTTTTACAGGGTAATATTTCTGCTTTAGGATCAATAGAAAGCGCTGCTAAATGAGAATATGCACCAAAGGTTCCCTGAAAATAAATTTTACTCATCAATTCTTATATTCCATTATTTTTTTTAAGGCTAGATAATCTTCCTCTGTATCTATCCCTATTGGAGATGACTTTGCAAGTGAAACATTAATATCAATATTATTATCTAATGCTCTTAGTTGCTCTAACCGATTTTCTATTTCATTTTTGGATTGATTCAAGTGAACAAATTTTTCAAGACAATCTCTCGAATAACAATAAATTCCAATATGGTGATAAATATTTTCTATCTGCTCAGATTTTCTTAAAAAGGATACTGCCTTTGGAAAATGATCTCCTTCTAGGCTGTTTTCAGTGATGACCTTAACAATATTAACATTCTTGAGGTTTTTATTATCTTTTATTTTTGCGGCAAGAGTTCCTAAATTAGAATTGTTTTTTACCATTTTGTCATTCAAACTTTTTATATCATCAATCTCGATTGCTGGTTCGTCACCTTGTAAATTCATAATGAAATCAACATCTATAATATTTGATTTTTTAAGTGCCTCATGAATTCTATCTGTGCCTGTCTTATGTTTATTGCTAGTTAAAATAGCATTAAAACCATTGCTTCTTACATCGTCAATAATTTCCTGGTCCTCTGTGGCTACAATCACATCTCCAATATTAGCCTCCTCTGCTTTTTTAGATACATGTGAAATAATTGATAAACCATTTATTTTAAGCAAAGGTTTACCGGGCAGCCTGGTAGCGGACATTCTAGATGGTATAATTACTAAAGTTTTCATTATATTTTCAAATTATTATACTCATTAAACAACTGTAGAGGCAAATTTATACATTAAATTTTAGCTTTTTTTTAATTTATCATGTTATACGTTCACTACAAAATTTAGAAAAAAATGGATTCTTTCGAAATAAATAAAATAGTTGCTGCAGTCTTAATGGTTGCCCTGCTTGTTATCGGTATTGGAAAATTATCTGATGTAATATTCCATGTAGAGAAGCCCAAAACACCTGGTTATTCAGTTGAAGTAGAAGCTGCAACTACTGTTTCCACAACCAGCTCAAGCACTACGTCAGATAAAATTGATATATCAGCATTAATGGCAATGGGAGATATTGCTCATGGTGAAAAAGTTTTTAAAAAATGTGCAGCTTGTCATTCAATTGTTAAAGGAGGAAAGAATGCTATAGGTCCAGCACTATATAATGTTGTGGGAAGAAAAGTTGGAGCCATTGAAGACTACAAATATTCCAAAGCGTTAGCTGCATATGATAAGAATTGGACTTTTGAAGAATTGAATGGATTTTTAATAAAACCTGCTAAATGGATAAAGGGAACAAAGATGGCATATGCAGGTCTTAGAAAAGAAAAAGATAGAGCCTCTGTTATAAAATATCTAAATGAGAATTCAGACAGTCCTTTGCCGCTACCTTAATTTTCCAAAACAATATAATAAAATACTTTTTTGTACGTGAACTCTATTGAGCGCTTGTTGCCATACGTGAGATTGTTTTCCCAAGAAAACATCATCACTCACTTCATCTCCTCTTGGTAAACAATGTAAAAAAATACAACTTTTTTTTGCATAGCCCATTAATTTTTTATTAATTTTAAAATTTTTAAACGCTTTTATTTTTTTCTTCTTATTAACTTTGTCGTTTAAAGAAATAACCTTATCAGAAAAAATTACATCAGCGCCAGAAACTGCTTTTTTCGCAACATTATAAACATAAATTTGCTTATTTTTTTTTTTGACCCAAGCTCTAACTTCTCTTCCTGGTCCAAATTTTTTCGGACAACCAATACTTAATTTAAAAGAAAATTTTACTGATGCAGCTATTAAACTATCTAAAACATTGTTGGAGTCACCTATCCAACAAATATTTAATTTTGAAATAGGTTTTTTCATTATTTCTTCAACTGTAAAGACATCTGATAAAACCTGTGTTGGATGAGATGAAGGACTTAAACCATTGATGACGGGTATAGATAAATATTTTTCAAAATTTTCAACCTTTTTATCGCTATCAGTTCTAAGCATAAATCCATCACCATAGGTCGAAAGAATTTTAGCTGTATCAGCAATGCTCTCTCCGCCTTGACCCAAATGAAGCTCATTAGATCTCAAAGTCAAAGTACCACCACCTAATTGTTTGATAGCTAAATAAAAGCTTAATCTTGTTCGCAAACTAGATTTTTCAAACATTTGAATTAATAATTTTCCTTTTAAGGGTGCACCCTTATCAGTCTCTAATGTACTTAATTTTTTTCTTAACTTTTTTCTTTTCTTAGCGTCAATAAGGATCTTTCTTAGATCCTTAGCAGGTATATCCTTTAAATTAATGAAATGTTTCATATTATTTTATCTGCGAACAAACCTTTTCAATGATTTTTAATGCTAAATCTAGTTCATTTTTTTTGACATTTAATGGAGGTAAAATACGAACAACATTTTCTGCTGCTCGAATAGTCAGTAACTGATTATTCATTAATTTTTTTATAAATTCATTTTGATCTTTATATAATTGTATCCCAATTAAAAAACCCTTACCTCTTATTTGCTTAATAACATTTGGATATTTTTTTTTAATTTTATTAAGCTTTAATAAAAAATATTTTGATAAACCTTTTACATTATTTAAAAATTTCTTATTTGATACTATATCCATTACAGTGTTTCCAACGGACATAGCCAAAGGGTTTCCTCCGAATGTTGATCCATGAGTTCCAGGTGTCATGCCTGAGGCGACTTTTTTATTCATTAAAACTGCTCCAATTGGAAATCCTCCGCCTATTCCTTTTGCGATTGGTACAATATCAGGTTTAACTTTAGATTTTTCAAAAGCAAAAAAATCACCAGATCTTCCTATTCCACACTGAACTTCATCAAGAATTAATAATATTTTTTTCTTGGTACATAATGCTCTTAATTCTTTTAAGCACCAATCTGGAATCACTTTTATACCACCTTCACCCATAATTGTTTCAACCATAATTGCGGCTGTATTTTTATTAATTTTCTTTTTAAGAGAATTATGATCTCCAAAGCTAAAGTGATCGAAACCTGTAACTTTTGGACCAAATCCCTCTGTCATTTTCTTTGATCCGCTAGCAAAAATTGCTGCTAAAGTTCTTCCATGAAAGGAGTTTTTAATACATAAAATTCTATTTTTATTTATTTTACCAATTGAGTAAAAATATCTTCTTGCAACTTTAATTGCTGCTTCAGTAGCTTCAGCCCCACTATTTTGAAACATTACATAATCAGCAAAAGTTTTTTTACATAACTTTTTAGCTAATTTTTCTCCTTCTGGAATTTGAAATGCATTAGATACATGCCATAATTTTTTTGATTGATCTTTTATAGTTTTTGCTAATTTGGGATGTGCATGACCTAAAGAATTAACTGCTATTCCTTGTACAAAATCTAAATATTTTTTTTTATCAGTGGAATATAGATAGCTACCTTTTCCATATTTAAATGAAATTTTTTTTCTATTATAATTTTTTGCTAAATAACTCATAAGTTTAATTTGTTTTATAAAGTTTAATTATTAATACAAGTTGGGATTGAAAATATATATATACTTACTAATTAAATTTAATGTTGATAAGTCTCATTTTTTGATTGTTTAAATTGATCTTATATCAGTATATTGTTGTTTTACATAAATAAGATACAAGATATTGATTATGAGCTGGAACGAAGAAAAAGTTGCAAAATTAAGAGAGCTTTGGGGCAAAGGTAATACTGCAAGTCAAATTGCAGAGATAATCGGAGGCATAAGTAGGAATGCCGTAATTGGTAAAGCTCATCGTATGAATTTATCAGCGAAAATAAAAACAAGAACAGCAACTTCAAACCAAAAATTTGAAAATTCTTTAGATGAAAAAAATACTAAATTCAAAAAAGTTCGTAGAAATAAATTCAAATCATTAATAATAGATAAAGATTTTGAACCAGAAAATCCTAAACACTTAGAAGAACTTGATGAAAATTCATGTAAATGGCCTATTGGACATCCAAATGAAAAATCATTTTATTTTTGTGGTAGATCATCATTGAAAGATTTTTCATATTGTAAACTTCATCTACTTTATGCTTACCAGCCAAAAGGTAAAAAAGAAGAAGTAAGTGAAAAAGAGAATGTTCCAGAATTTATAGAGAAGAAAATACAGTCAGCTTAAATATTAACTTATTTTTTTTTTAGATTATTATTAGATGAATATTTTTCTGTAGAAAATTGACCGCCATCTCTCCACATATAACAATATTTTTTTACTTCTTCATCAAAATACCTTACGCTAGGCACTCCAATTTCAGAATTAGATTTATATTTTCCAGTTAATACATTATCATACCTAAGAAGTCTCAATTGATCTCTAGTTAGAAGAGGCTTTGGTAATATTTCAAATAAGCGTGCAGACATATCTGCCAAAGGTAATGGTAAAGGTATTAAAATTCTTTTTTTATTTATAAGCTTAAGCAATCTTTGTAAAATTTCTTTAAATGTAATTTCCTCAGGACCAACACATTCAATAATTTTAGAATAAATATTTTTTGAAATTATATGATAAATTATATCTGTTAAATCTGAACAATGAATTGGTGTAAACTTAGTATTGCCATTATAATAAAGAGGGAAAAAAGGAAGCCTATTAAGCAATGTCATAAAATTTGTTGTGAAGTTATCATCTACTGAATAAACTACTGATGGCCTTAAGATTGTAGCTAAAGGAAAATTATTTAAAACTTCGGTTTCTCCGCTAAGTTTACTTTTAGCATAATTAGAATTTTCAGCTTCATTAATACCTAGCGCCGATAAATGTATAAAGTGTTTTAACTTATATTCTTTACAAAGTTTTGCCAAAAGACTTGGGAAAACAGTATGAATATTTTTAAATGTATTTCCCTTTGTTTGCTCAAATAGGATACCAATCAAATTAATACAAATATCAGCTTTTTTAAAAAGTTCTCTTATTTTATTTTCTTCAAAAATATTTGACTCAACAATGTCAATATAACCAACATTAGCTTGAGTTTTAATAATATAACTTTTTTGGTGTATATTTCTCGTTACTACAGTAACTTTATAGTTGTTCTTAGTCAGTTTTCTTATTAAGTTTCTACCGATTTGACCGCTACCACCAAAAATTAGACAATTTTTTGCTTTCATATATATATAATTTAAAATGAGTAATAATATTCAATTACACAAAAACGATCTACCAGATGATTTGAATTTAGGCAATATAATAGCGGTCGATGGTGAATTCATGGGTCTTAATGTAAGACGTGATCCGCTTTGTTTGATCCAATTATCTTCTGGTAACTCAGATGCTCATATTGTTCAATTTGATAGGAATAATTATAATGCTCCAAATCTAGTAAAGTTACTTGGTGATGAAAAAATAAGAAAAATTTTTCATTTTGGTAGAGCGGATATGGCTCATATAAAACATTATCTAAACACTGACACAAACAATATTTTAGATACAAAAATTGCTTCAAAACTTGCAAGATCTTATTCAGATAATCACTCTTTAAAAACTCTTATTAAGGAATTTATAAATATAGATATTAGTAAACAATTTCAAAGCTCTGATTTTGGAGGTGAACTTACTCCAGCTCAATTAAAATATTGTGCTAATGATGTAATATACCTACATAAAATTCATGAAGAACTAAATAAAATACTCATTAGAGAAAATCGTATAAAATTATATGAGGATTGTTTAAAATTTTTAAAAGTAAGAGTTGAACTTGATTTAGCATTATTTAAAGAAGATATTTGGTCTCATTAAATATGAAAAATGAAAACATAGTAATTGCAAAAGATGTAATTGATTTACAGATAAAAGCACTTAAACAACTCAAAAATTTTTTAGATAAATCTTTTGATAAGGCAGTAAAAAAAATAGCCAAGTGCCAATCAAAAGTTATTATTTGTGGTGTAGGAAAAAGCGGAATAATTGCATCTAAAATATCAGCGACACTATCTTCCATAGGAACTCCTTCATTTACCGTTTCTGCTAATGATTGTTCACATGGTGATTTAGGCAGAATTACTAAAAAAGATATTCTGATATTAATAAGTAATTCAGGAAACACGAGTGAATTAAAAAATATAATTAAGTTTGCCCAATCTTATAAAATTTTTTTAATTGGAATAGTGTCAAATAAGAATTCAATGTTATACAAAGCATCAAATATAAAATTATATTTACCAGAAGTTGAAGAGTCTGGTCATGGAATCGTTCCAACATCTAGTACAACCACTCAATTATCTTTTGGTGATGCTTTGGCTATTTCACTGATGAAAAAAAAAAAATTTAGTAAATTAGATTTCAAAAAGTTTCATCCTCTAGGATCTTTGGGTAATAAACTAAAAACAGCAGGTGATATCATG
The DNA here is from genome assembly GCA_902572515.1 of uncultured Pelagibacteraceae bacterium. GTDB lineage: Bacteria > Pseudomonadota > Alphaproteobacteria > Pelagibacterales > Pelagibacteraceae > Pelagibacter. The sequence continues at coordinate 23,538 of CACGGJ010000005.1, forward strand.
CTAACAAAGAACAAAATTCCGTTCATAAATGAAAATCAAAGTATGAAAAAAGCAATTAAAACAATTAATTTAAAAAAGCTTGGGTTTTTAGTAATTACTAATTCAGAAGGATTAACAAAAGGAGTATTTACTGATGGAGATTTAAAAAGATTAATGAGAAAAAATAAAAAAATAGATAATTTAAAAATTAAAAATCATATGTCAAAAAAACCATTTTGCGTTGAGGAAAATATGCTTGCACCAGAAATTTTAACTCAAATGAATAGAAGAAAAATTACAAATGTTTGTGTTTTTAGTAAAAAAAATAAAAATAAAACTGTCGGTGTTATTCATATTCATGACCTACTAAGTAATTTAAAATAGTTTCAATGAAACTTTTATTACAGATTATTCTTTTAATTTTAATAGTTATAATAAGTCTAATTTTCTATAACAAATATTTTAAAAAAGTAGAAATCGTAGAAATTAAAACAAGTGAGATAAAAAAAGATAAAGGAATAGAGCCAGATCTACAAAATGAAAATAATATAATTAAAAACTTAAATTATAATGTAGATCTTATTGAAGATGGAAATTATGAAATAAAATCTGATTTGAGTGAAGTAATTATAAAGAATGGATCAGAAATAGTTTTAATGAAAAAGGTAGTAGCAATTTTTACTGATAAAAATGAAAAAAAACTATTTATTTACTCAGATTATGCAGAATTTAATTCATTTAATTATAACACATTATTTAAAGAAAATTTAAAAATTGAATACGAAAATCACATTATAACTGCTGATAATCTGAATTTCAATTTTGCTGAGAATAATATTTTAGTTTATGAGAATGTTATATACAATAGCAGCAATGGAAAAATTGAAACAGATAATATTAAATTAAACTTGATTTCAAAAAAAGTTGAAATATTTATGAACGATAGTAAAAAAAATATTAAAGTTATCTCTTTTTAAATAATTAAATGAGTGGAAATATAAAAAAATTTAGAATTAAATCATTCAAAAAAAATAATGTTATTTTAAAGCTAGAAAAAATATCTTTAAAATTTGGACGTAAAACTATTTTAGATAGTTTAAACCTTAGTTTAAATGATGGTCAGATTTTAGGTTTACTTGGTCCAAATGGTGTGGGTAAGTCTACAATATTTAATCTAATCACAGGTTTAATTTCTCCGGACTATGGTTCTATAATTATAAATTCAGAAAAAGTAAATAAGTTTCCGATTTTTGAAAGAACTCTCAAATTTAAAATTGGATTTGTTCCACAATCAGGAGGATTTTTCCATGACATGACCGTCAACGAAAATTTAAATGCTATAGCTGAAATAACTTTAAACAACAAAAGTGCTAGAAATGAAAAAGTTAATTCTCTTATTTCTAAATTTGAGTTAGAGCCTGTGAGGGATATAAAGGCAAAATTACTTTCTGGGGGTCAGCGTAAAAAACTAGTAATTGCAATTGCATTAATTTCTGATCCTAAAATTTTACTTCTTGATGAACCATTTGCTGCTTTAGATGTTATGACAATTAAAACACTTCAAGAAATTATTGTGAATCTACAGAGTTTTAAAAATATATCTGTCATAGTTTGCGATCATCAAGCCAGAGATCTATTAAAATGTGTGGATACAGCTGCAATTATACATAATGGTAGAGTTGTTGCTCAAGATACACCTTCAAACTTGATTGATGATGTAATAGCTAAAGATACATATTTTGGCGACTCATTTAAAATAAATTAAATTTCACAATGCAAAACTTTATTCAAATTAGGGAAACCATTAAACCATTTAAAAAAAAGATTAATATTGAGGGCGATAAAAGTCTATCTATTAGATGGGCTCTACTAGCCTCACAATCGACTGGTAAATCCACCTCATTTAATCTTTTAAGATCGGAAGACATAATATCAACTTTAAGTTCCCTAAAAAAATTAGGTGTTAAAGTAAAACTTCTAAATAATCGATGTGAAATAATTGGAGTTGGTTTAAATGGGTTTAAATATAAAAACAATACTACTCTAAACTGTGGAAATTCAGGAACTTTTGCAAGACTGATTTTGGGCTTACTAGTGCACTCAAATAAACAAATTAAATTAATTGGTGATCGAAGTCTTTCTAAAAGAGACTTCAAGAGAATTACAGAACCTTTAGAAAAATTTGGAGCTACATTTAAATCAAATTCTGGCAAATTACCAATCTTTGTTAAAGGTGCCAAAAATGTAAATCCAATTTACTACCATGAAAAAAAAGGATCTGCACAATGTAAAAGTAGTGTAATGTTAGCTGCACTAAATACTAAAGGCAAAACTATAATTAAAGCCAAAAAATCAAGAAATCATACTGAGCTACTCTATAAATATTTAAAATTACCTATTAAGATTAGTAAAAAAAAAAATTATGATTTGATTGAAGTAAATGGAGTAAAAAAAGTAAAACCTTTGATATATAAAATACCATCAGACATAAGCTCAAGTGCATTTTTTATAGTTTTAACTCTTTTGTCAAAAAAATCTGAATTATTAATTAAAAATGTAAATATTAATCCATCGAGAGTAGGATTAATAAAAATTTTGAGATTAATGAATGTAAAAATTAAAATAATGAATTCTGTAAATTATAAAGGTGAGCAAATCGCAAATTTATTTATTAAAAGCCAGAAAAACTTTCGTCCAATCAATTGCCCGACAAATTTAAATACTTCGACTATTGATGAGTTTTTATTAATATTTTTAGTCGCAGCAAAAGCTAACGGAGTTTCATATTTTAAGAAACTTTCTGAATTAAATAAGAAAGAAAGTCCTCGTTTAAAGTGGGGTGCTAAAATTTTAAATAAAATAGGTATAAAAACAGAAGTAACAAATGAAAGTATTAAAATATATGGTAATCCTAATATTAAAGTTTCAAAGCAAATAGTCATAAAAAATTTTTTAAAAGATCACAGAGTTTTTATGACATGCGTTATAGCTGCCTTAACATTTGGAGGACATTGGAAAATTAATGATAAAAAATCAATAAATTCTTCTTTCCCGACATTTCTTGAAAAGCTTAATGAAATAAGATCTAAATAACAAAATATGTAATTTAATAGAGAAATTTGAACTTTATATGTATTTCAGGCTAAATTATCTAAAAAAATTAAGAATTTTTTTCAATTTCTATGTTGATAAACACAATAAATTTAACTAAAAGACCAGAGTTTTATAGAAATTTAAAAAGGATTTAATAATATTAAATGGAAATTTATAAAGATTTATCTAGCCCATCCTCAAAAGAATTTGAAAAACTACTAAACGGACAGCTTTCTAAGGTTAATATCGAAGAAGGAAAAATCATAGAGGGAAAGATTAATAAAATTACTGAGAAATTTGTATTTCTTTTTGTTGAGGGTCTTAAATCTGAACCAGTTTTAGATATTAACGAATTAAAGACCATGGGTCTTAGTGAAAAAATTAAAATTGGAGAAAAAATATCTGTTTTATTGGAAAAAATTGAAGATAAAAATGGTGAAGTATTAGTATCTGCAAGTAAGGCAGCCAAAATTCATGGTTGGGATAAACTCGTTGCTGCATACGAGGCAAATGAACCTGTAATGGGTAAGATAATTTCAAAATGCAAAGGGGGTGCTATAGTCGAGCACATCGATACAGGTTCACTGATGTTCTTGCCGGGTTCACAGATTTCAGATAAACCACTTAAAGATATATCGCATCTAATGAATGAGCCACAAAAATTTGCACTTATCAAGTTAGATAAAATCCGTGGCAATGCCTGCGTTTCTCGTCGTGAAATAATATCTTCATTTAAAAAAGAAGATAAAGCAAAGGTTGTAGAACGTTTTAAAGAAGGTGACATAATCAAAAATGCTGAATGTAAAGGATTTTCTAGTTTTGGAGCATTCTTTAATGTGAACGGTGAGCTAGACGTTTTGGTCCATTTACAAGAATTGAGTTATAGTAGAGTTGATCACCCGGATCAAATATTAGAAATAGGACAGAAGTCAGACTTAAAAGTAATTTCAGTTGATAAATCTAAATTACAAGTTGGTTGTTCGATAAAGCAATTATCACCTGATCCTTTTGAACATATTAATAATTACGAATTAAATAAAACCTATACAGCTAAAATAATGAAGATTACTGATTTTGGTGCATTTGCTGAACTTGAACCAGGACTCACAACGCTACTACATTCTTCGGAGCTGTCTTGGACAAAGAAAAATGCCTCAGCAAAAAAGATGTTTAAGCTTCATCAGGAGATTCCAGTGGTAATCCAAGAAATAGATAAGGATAAGCGGAGAATAGCCGTGAGCTTTAGATTGACTCAAGAAAATCCTTTTGAAACTTTCTTAAATCGTTTTCCTGTTGACACAGTAACAGAAGCTCAAGTTGTGAGTAAAAATGAGTATGCGTTATTTGTAAAAATTGAAGACTTAGAAATTGAGGCTTTCTTGCATTCAAATGATTTAACATTTTTAAACAATGGTGAAGAGGAATTAAGTAAATATAAAAAAGGTGATAAAATTAAAGTTAAAGTTCTAGAAATTAAACCATCCGAACAAAAAGTCAGAGTTGGACATCGTCAAACTCAAAAAGATCCGTTTGATTTCTTCCAAGACAAAAAACAAGGTGATACAATCACTGTTAAAGTTGTAAACACAGATAACAAAGGATTAACAGTAAGACCTGCGGGTTGTGATATGGATTTCCAAATTAAAAAAGCAGAAATAGCTATTAATTCAGCTGATGCGAGACCGTCAAGGTGGACAGGTAATGAATCTGTAGACGTTGGCATAAAAGAAATTTCTCATGAAAAACGAAAAGTAGTTTTAAGTATTAAATATCTTGAAGAAAAAGATAGGGATATGGCTTTAAAAACTTATGGAAGTGAATCAAGTGGAAAAAATTTACCGTTCTCATCACTTTCTGAAGATTTAAAAAAAAAAGAGGAAGATAAAGAATAATCAGGGTCAAATTGGCTATTGTAAAATCAAAGCTTCTACAACAACTAAAAAAATCATACCCTAATTTTAGCAACAAAGATTTAGACCGACTCATTTCAATCGTTTTAAACGAGATAAAGAGAGCTTTAAAACGTGGTGATGGTGTAGAATTAAGAAATTTTGGAACATTCAGGACTAAAACTCAAAAATCTTCTATCAGACGAAACCCGAGAACCGGTGAGAAAATAGCAGTTCCTGAGAAAAAAGTAATAGCATGGAAAATGAGTAAAGAAATGTTTAAAAAGATTAACCATGAGGAATAAAAAAAAAATTATATTCGTAGCGTGTGATACTTCAGATTTAAAACAAATAAATAAAATAATTAGTCAAACAAAATCAAGTGAACTATATATTATTCCAAAATTTGGTCTTCAATTGTTTTATTCTAAGCAGGGAAGAAAGTTCTTAGAAAATATTAAAAGTGACTTCTGGTTAGATTTAAAAATTAATGATATTCCACAAACAGCTTTATCAGCAATTGATAGCTTAAAAGATTTAAAGAAATGTAAATATATTACAGTACATGCAAACGGTGGACTAGAAATGTTAAAAGCAGTAAAGAAAAAAGCAGAAAAAATAAATAAAAATTTAAAAATCTTAGGAGTTACGGTTTTAACAAGTCTTAGCAATAAATCTTTAAAACAAATAGGTCATACAAAAAAAATCAAGCAATTAGTTTTAAAACAGGCTGAAATAATAAAAAAATCAAAATGTGATGGAATTGTTTGCTCTGCACAAGAAGCTATGATGGTGCGTAAAAAATATAAAAATTTATTAATTATTACTCCAGGCATAAGATTACCTGGAGACAGTTCTTATGATCAAATGAGAATTATGACACCAAAAGATGCATTTAAAAATAAAGTTTCCGGTATTGTAATGGGAAGATCTCTTACAAAAGGCAACATTAAAAATAATACAAAAAGACTGTTAGATCATCTAATTAAATGATCAGGGGTTGTAAAATTTGTGGGATAAGCGATCCTGAAACTTTAAGTTTTATAATTAATCATCCACATCCCCCAAAGTTTATTGGTTTTATTTGCAATTATCAAAAAAGTTCCAGATATGTTGCAATTAATGATCTAAAAAAATTATTAAATATTAAAAAAAACAAAAGTGAATTTGTTGCTGTTTTGGTAAAACCCAACGATAAAATTTTGGAGGAAATAAAATCTTTGCCATTTGATTATTATCAATTGTATGATTGTACTCCAGATGAAATTAAAATTATTAGACAAAAATATCAAAAAAAAATTATTACAGCATTTACAGTAAAGGAGGAATCTGATGTTATTAAATATAAATCATATACTGCTATAACAGATATTTATTTGTTTGATAGCAAGGGGTACGAAAAAAGTCATGGATTTGATCATGGTCTAATAAAAAATATTAAAATCGATAAAGAATTAATGCTAGCTGGTAATATAAAATTTGATGATAATCTAATAAATTATGAAAAAATTGCTGATTATTTAGATTTATCTGGAGGACTGGAAACTTCTGGATTAAAAGACAGATCCAAAATAGATTTTTTTTTAAATAATTTAAATAAAATAAAAAATGAAACTTAAAAAAAAAATTCCTTTAATTGATCAGCATGATCAGTATGGTTTTTGGGGCGGTAAGTTTGGGGGTAGTTTTATTCCTGAAACTCTAAAAAAACCTGTGGAGGATTTAACAAAAGAGTTTTCAAAATTAAGAAAAAATAAAAGTTTTATAAAAAAAAGAGATTATTATTTTAAAAACTATATAGGTTCACCTACATCATTTGTGAAATTAGAAAATTTATCTGATCATTTGAATGGTGCTCAAATATGGGCCAAAGTGGTATCTGAGGCTAATGGAGGTGCTCACAAAATATATAATGCAACAGTGCATGCCTTAATTTGTAAAGCAATGGGAAAAAAATATATAGTTGGTGACACAGGTGCTGGATATGCTGGTAAAATGTTAAGTATGGCAGCAAAGAAATTTGGTTTGAAGTGCAAAATTTTTATGGGTGCGAAAGATATTAAGAGACAAAAACCAAACTGTGATGCTATGAAAAAAAATGGTGCTGAAATAGTTCCTGTCTACTCAGGAAGTCAAACTTTAGTAGATGCGGTAAGTGAATGTATGAGATATTGGGTTTCAAATTGTGACACTACACATATGTGTGTTGGTAGTACTGTTGGTCCAAATATTTTTGTAAAAATATGTGGATGGAGTACTGCGCAAATTTCTAGAGAGTTAAAAATACAAATTAAAAAAGAATTCAAAAAAATTCCAAATAAAATCAAATTAATTAATTGTGTTGGTGGTGGCAGCTCAGCTTATGGGTTTTGGAGTGAATTTATAGATTTTAATAAATCTCAGATTGAATTAATTGGTGTTGAAGCTGGTGGTCCAAAAAAATCAAAACTCCACGCGGCTCCTCTAAGTAGAAATGCTAAAATTGGAATTTTACATGGTGCAGCTTCTTATGTTTGTCAAAACAATGAAGGTCAAATAAATGATACTGAGTCGATTAGTGCTGGATTGGATTACCCAGGTGTAAGTCCAATACATTGTTTTTTAAAAGATACAAAAAGAGCCAGATACACTTATGCAACTGATGAAGACGCACTAAAAGCACATGTGATGGTAACTAAATTTGAAAAACTTAATCCAAGTTTAGAACCTAGTCATGCATTTGCTGAAGCGATAAAAATTGCACCAAAATTAAGTAAAGACACAATCATAATCGTTAACTCTTGCGGCGATGCTAAAAAAGATAGAGATATCTTAAAAGAAAGATTGGGTAAAAATTAATGAATTCATTAATTAGCAAAGCTTTCGCAGCTGTAAAAAAAGAGAATAGACCAGCATTACTAACATATACTGTTGCTGGAGATAATACTAAAAAAAAATCTTTAGAAATATTAAAATCAATTTCAAATTATGCAGATATTTGTGAATTAGGTTTTCCACACAACACCCCTATAGCTGATGGAGGACAAATACAAACAAGTGCTTACCGGGCAATTAAAAATGGTATTAAGATTAATGACGTATTTTCAATTGTAAAAAATTTTAAAAAAATAAAAAAAAATAAACCAATTATATTGATGGGCTATTACAACATGATCTATCAATATAACGAAAATAAATTTTTAGAAAAATGTAAAAAATCAAAAGTTGATGGTTTGATAGTTGTTGACTTGCCCTATCCTGAAAATAAAGATTTTGCTTCTAAATGTAAGAGAAAAGGAATTAATTTTATTCAATTAGTTTCTCCAACAACTTCTCAGATAAGATTAAAAAAAATCATTAAAGATTCACATGACATGATTTACTATATAAGTATGTTATCCACTACAGGTGGAAAGCTTAAGGTATCGCCAAAAAAAATATTAGAAAAATACAATAAAATAAAAAAACAAAATAAATCTAAAAATGTTGTTATTGGGTTTGGTATTACAGAAAAAACAATCAAATCCCTTAAAAAAGCTGATGGCTTGGTGGTTGGTAGTGCAATTTGCAAGGAAATCTCTAAATCAATTGAAAAGAGACAAAATGCTGTCACAAATGTTACTAATATAGTTAAGAGACTAAAAAATAAAATTCAATGAACTGGATAACTAAAATTATTAAAGCAGGTGAAAAAATTAAAACTGCTATACGTGAAAGAGCTACAAAAGAGGATATTGCAAAAAGTGATTGGACATCTTGTTGCAAGGGTCCAATTTTAAAAAAAAATTTAGAAGAAAACTTGTGGGTATGTCCAGATTGTAAGCGTCATCATAGAATAAAACCGCATCAAAGGTTTGACATTTTATTTGGAAAAAACAATTACGAGATTTTCAAAACTCCAATACCAAAAGACGATCCACTAAATTGGACAGATTCTAAACCTTACAAAGAAAGATTAAAAAGTGCGCGTAAAAAAACAGGGTTAGAATGTGGAATGATGGTTGCCTCTGGAACCATAAATAATATTAAAATTACAGCTGTCGCCTCTGATTTTGATTTTTTAGGAGCTTCAATGGCTGCTGCGGAAGGTGAGGCCTTTTTATATGGAATACAACATGCGATAGAAAATCAAACACCTTTTTTATGTATTAGCGCTGGCGGAGGTATGAGAATGATGGAAAGTTTAATATCATTATCTCAGATGACAAGAACAACACTTGCAATTAATGAATTAAAAAAAAATGGACTCCCGTATTTAGTTTGCATCACTGATCCAACTGCTGGTGGAATTACTGCATCATACGCTATGTTAGGTGATATTCACATTGCAGAACCAGGTGCTTTAATTGCATTTGCAGGTGCAAGGGTAATTCAAGGAACTGTAAAAGAAGAACTTCCTGAGGGTTTCCAAAAAAGTGAATATGTGGAAAAAACAGGTTTTGTTGATTTAATTGTTGAGCGTAAAGAACTTGCATCAAAAATTGGAACTTTATTATCAATATTGTTAAAGAAAAATTCTGATATAAGTGCTGAACAAAATGAAACTTCAGAAGATAGTCAGTCGCTTACAAGAGCTGCATCCTAAAGAAATAGATTTAAGTCTAGATCGTATTCAAAATCTCTGCAAAAAATTAGGAAATCCTCAAGATAAAATAAAAGCAATTTCTGTTGTTGGTACTAATGGAAAATATTCAACTATCCAAGCAATATTTGCTATTTTAAAGGAAGCAAATTTCAAATGCAACATCTACACTAGTCCTCATATCAAAAGTATTAATGAAAGGTTTATTTTTAATAATGAAGAAATTAATAATGAAGATTTAGCATATTTACTTGAAGAAATTGAAAATGCTAACAACGGTGAATCAATTACTTTTTTTGAAATACTATCTGCAGCATATTTTTTAAGAGCATCACAATTTCCCGATAATATTAATTTAATTGAAAGTGGATTATTTTTTAGATTTGATGCTACTAATATCTTAAAAAATAATCTTGCTAGTATTGTAACATCTATTGGCCTTGATCATTTAGATTGGCTACCTGAAAATGAGCAAACTCTTGAAAAAATTATTTTTGAAAAAACATCAAGCCTTTTGAGCTCAAATATTATAGTTGCAAAACAAAGTACTAATGAAATCAAAGAAAATATAAAAAAAACAATATCAAATAATAGATCGAATAAGTTTTTCCATAATGAAAATTATAGTTTTACAATGCAAGAAAATGAATTCTTTTATTATGAAGATCAATTTGGGGGAATAAAATTACCTATGCCAAATGTTAAGGGTCAATTTCAATTAGAAAATGTCTCAACGGCTATTGCAACTCTTAGAACTTTAAAAGATTTAAATATTAAAGATGATCACATTAAAAAAGGTGTTTTAAAAATAAATAGTTTTGCAAGATTACAAGAAATTAAATCTGGAAAACTTAAAGCGCTTGTAAAAGATCACAAACTTTTTGTTGATGGATCTCACAACCCTTTGGGAGCAAAAGTTTTGAATGAATACTTGGAAAGTTTAGATTGTAATAAACATATCATTCTTGGAATGATGGCTAATAAAGATCATAGTGAATATATGAGTTTCTTTAAGAATATTTCTACATTGACTACAATAGATATACCTAATCAACCTAATTCAATTAAAGGAGAAGAGCTTAAAGATAAACTAAATAGCTTTTCAAATATAAATTATAAGGAAAGTATAGAGGAAGCCATAAAGTCAATCCCAGTAAAAGAAAACGATATAATTCTAATTACTGGATCGTTATATCTTGCGGGTGAAGTTTTAAATTTAAATTAGATATTTTTATCTAAAAATTCCTTCATGTGACTTTCGGGAACTCCACCAACTTTTCTATCTACTTCAACACCTTTTTTATAGATAATAACTGTTGGAACGCCTCTGATCCCTGCTGCACTTCCAGTGTTTATTCCACCATCTTCAACATCAGCATAATAAAAACCAGCCTTATCTTTATATTCATCAGATAATTTATCCATTACTGGTTTTAGTGCCTTACATGGACCACACCATTCAGCTGAAAACTGAATGACTGAAACATCTTCATTTTTAATTTTTGTATCAAAATCTTCGTCTTTAAAATTTGTAAGCATATATCCTTTCTATTAATTAGGTCCTTAAAGTCAACTAGGCAATTTCATATTTTTTTTCTATAGACATAATAAATTCATTTATTTCATCTAATTTTTTTAGTTCTTCTTCATCATCTCGATTTGATGCTTGATCTCTTAAGGTATCAATTTCTTGATAAGCCATTCCTATGGTTTGCCATTTTTCTCTATTTTTACTTAAAATTCGTCTAGCAATTTCACTTTTTATATTTTTATATAAATCTGGTGGCAAAATGTGTGGTGCTTCTTGATAAATAATTTTTTGCCCAAACCAACTACATCTTTTATCTTGAAACTTATCCAACATTCTTAATTTATCTTCCCAAGAAGAACTATGCCAAGTTTTAAACAATTGGGTATCTTTATTAGGAATAAATTTTTCATATAAAGTTTCCTCTGGTAATAAATCTTCTTGAGTTTGAGTTTGAGCTTTTTCTTCAGCTGCTTCTCTATTAATGATTTGAATATTTTTACAAAAATTTTCACTATTTCTAACTATTTTTGCTCTTTTTTGAATGGTTTCTAAATCCAAGTCTGTATACGCCTTTTCCTTTAATGCAAACTTTTTATCTAACACAACTGGAGCTTTGTTAGTTTTGATTACTCTAAGTGCTTTTGGACTAAACTTTTTTAAATAAACTTTAAGATCATTTACTGATAAATTTAATAATGGTTCGGGATCTCTTCTTAAATCAAATAAATATCCCCAAGATGCATATGATGGATGAAAACAATGATCTGGATGCAGTGTAGAGACAAGGTACATCATATTTTTTCCTTTAACATTTTCAAATATTGAATAAATCCCCTCACTTTTTAAAATAGTTTCAACGCTATTTTTTGTCGATGTGCTTAAGAAATTTTCCCAATTATCTTTGTGTTTATCTTTAATAATTCTGAGAATCTTTAAGCTTGTGAACGCATCATGATAAGCTGTGTGTTGTTGAGAGGTGTCAAATCCTTGTTGTCTAGCTAAACCTTCTAGAGCAAGACTTTCATTTCCTGCTTCGGTTAATTCAGTCTTTAATGTTTCAGGATTTAAAGTTTGAGCTACTCTTGCAACATGCAAACCATCGTGTTCTTTATTAGGTGATGAGTGTGTAATATATGGATATCTGTTTCCTTTAAAAAAATTAAAATGAAACATACGCCTATCAAAATTTAAGTTACTCCAACCCATAAACAATGCTGGTGCAGCTTTTGAGAAGAAGTTTTCTACAGCTCCTAAAAAATCATAATGCGAGTAATTTCCTTTGGTAAGTAAATCAATACTTGTTGAGTTAACTAATAATGCCTTTGCGCTTGGAACTTCGCCTTCAGGCATTCTGCCACGAATATTTAGCTTACCAATTTCTTTTAAGTTTTTATCGACAACTACAGCACCTACTTCAATTATTGAGCCCCAAATTGTGCTATTGGTTGTTTCTGTATCGTAAATTACAATTTTATCCATAAAATCCTAAGTTAAATTTGATAGCTCATTAAATTTTTTTAATCTTCCCAAAAACAAATTTTGATAAACAATTAAATCATGCCCTTGAATTTTAAACTCTTGGAATAATTTATCTACTGTGCAAACCAAAATTACACAAGAACTGATGTTGGAGTTATACACAATATTATGTGCTAATGAATATGCACTTGTTTGAAGAAGCCATGAATCTATATACTCAGCTTTTTTTGGTTTATTACTTTGTTTAAAATCAATGATTGTTTCTTTTCCTTCATACACTCCAACACAATCAGCAGTACCTGCATACTTCTCTGGGTAATAAAGAGTGCATTCAACTCCCCAAATTTCATCCAATCTATTTTTTAAACCTTTTTCTATAATTTCTTTAGCCATCAATTTGTATTGTTCGTTATCTTCAAAAAAACTTAAATTCTCTCTTCCAAGTAAATAAGATTCTAAATAGTTGTGCATTTGAGATCCCCTGCTACTTGCTGCTTTTGTAATTGCCTCAGCTTCTTTTTGCCCAGTTCTTTCTCTCCAATTTGCCAATGCCGCTTTATCTTCTTCAGATCGTGTTGCATCTAAAATTGAAGTGACACTTGGTAATTTTGTTTCCCCTAATAAGTATCTTCTAATGCCATCAACTGTTGCTCTTGATGATTTTGGATAATCGTATTTTTGATTCCACTGCATGAGATTTCTTATAGACGTTATTACGGAAAAAAAGAAATTAATTTTTAAGCTGCCTATTTCGTTCAACAAATTTTTCCACGTTTTCAGTTTGTACAGCCTTCTCAACCTGTTCGGGATCTTTAATGTTTTCTAAAGTTCTTGAAATTGATCTTGCATCAGTTCCAAATTTATCAACAACTCCCATAGCATCTTCTAATTTTTTTCTAAGAACTATAATGTTGTCAAAATGTTTAGAAAATCTTGTACTGATTGTTTTCAAATGATTATAAATTTCTGTTGCTCCTTTTTGTACTTTCAATGATTGAAATCCCATATGTAAAGATTGTAAGTAAGCAGAAAGAGTATTAGGCCCACATATTACGACTTTATATTTTTTCATTAACTCTTGAGTTAATAATTCTTTTGTACTTGGATCTTGGTATTCGGTTAACTCTTTGTATAAGCTTTCTGTAGGAGCATACACAATTGCAAAATCAGTAGTTTTTGGTGGAACAATATATTTTTCATTAACACTTTTAGCTTTTGCTTTAAACGCTGAAGCTAATTTTGCTCTAGCATCTGCAACAGCCCTTTTGTCTTCCGCGTCATGACCATCGGTAATTGCTTTAAATTTTTCTACTGGAAAATGACTATCTACAGGAACCAAAACATCTCCCTGAAGCTTGATTGCAAATTCAACATTTTCACTTGTATCCTCTTTCATTTTTACATTCGTCATGAATTGAGAGGCTGGCAGCAAATCTTTAATAAGAGCGTCTAAGCTAAACTCTGCAAGAGTTCCATATTTCTTAACTCCAGCTAAAATTTTTGTTATCCCCTCTTGGCTTTGATTTAATAGTTGTACTTGTTGATTAAAATTTCCAACCTTTTCCTCTACCTTAGTTAAAGTTTCAGTCATATCTTTAGTAACCCCAGTTGATAGATTATTAAATGAAGTCGACATTGCACCAAGTGAGCTATTGATCGTAGTATTTAATGTATCTTTTAAACTTGAAATTTCTGATTTTAAATTAGCTATTTCCTCAGCTTCTTTATTTTCATTTTCATCTTTTGGCTTAGATCTCAAATTTAAATAAAGAATAGCTAAAACACCCCCTAACAACAAAACCAGTAAAATAATTAATATACTATCCATGATTCTAATTATTTATTTTATAGTAAATATTTGATTAATGTATTTAAATATTTAAAAATACTTTATGGAACTAATTTTAGTATTAAAAGTATTCTTTATTATTTGTGTTATTGTTGCACTTTATGCAATTATTAGAAATCTAGATATTATCAAAATTATACTAATTTATTGGAAAGACTTAATTTTTAGAAAGTAATTTTACTATTTTCCCAAGACCTATTTTATTATTAGATGACTTAGAAATCATCATACAGGCCTCTGATCTTAATATTTCTCCATCTTTTAATATACGTAGATTATTTGCTTTTAAAGTTTCTCCAGTAGACGTGATATCGGTAATTATTTCCGAAGAGCCTGTAAAAGGATAAGCTTCAGTTGCACCCAAACTATCAATTAATTTAAATTGAGTAACGCCCTTTGAAAACAAAAATTCCCTTGTTAAGTTTGGATATTTTGTTGCTACTCTTAATCTTTTCTTTTTCTTATCCTTGAATTCAAATGCAATTTCTTCTAAATCTGCAACTGTTTGTACATCTATCCATGGATCAGGAATTGCAACTACCAATGTAGCCTTTCCAAAATTATATCTTTTTAAAACATTAATTTTCTTTTGAGTATTTATTTCACTCTCTTTCAATAAATCAAAGCCAGAAAAACCTATATCCAAAGATCCATCTCCAAGTCTTTCGATAATCTCTCTTGCATGAAGATATAAAATCTTAATATTCGTATATTGCTTTATTGACCCTAAAAGATCTCTTTCTCCTCTCTCAGAAATAATAGTTAATTTATTTTTTTTAAAAATATTTAAAACATCTTTTCTAAGTCTGCCTTTACTTGGAATTCCAATATTTAAAATATTTTTTGTCATTAGTAATTTAAATTTAAAGCAGCACCTACTGCAGGAATTTGTTTTTTTGATCCTAAGTCTGAAATTAGACCATCATAACGACCACCATTAATAATATTTTTTAATGAGTTTTTAGATTTAATATCAATTTTAAAAACCATTCCTGTGTAATATTCTAGCTGTCTTCCAAAGGATGCTGAAAATACTACATTTAATTTTGAAACCTTGTTATTAGAAATTGGAAAATATTTTTGATCTACTGCTAAATTTATTCTGTTTTTTTTAAAAAATTTATTTAATTCAATTGCTGCTTTATTTATCGGACATTTAATTTTTAAAAAATCTTTTATTATTTTTGAAACTTTTTTTCCTTTACTGGCTCTTCTTGGATCTTTTATTTTTTGATCAAATCTTTTTAATATCTCATTAATTGTTCTTCCCGCCACAATATTTGATAAATCTTCTTTGAGCATTTTCACGTAACGCTTTTTATCTATTTCTACAATTGTTGGATCAACATCTGAATTAGTTTCTAATCTTTTTAATAAATCATTAAAATATTCCTCTCTCCAAAAGTGCCTCGATAATCTTAGCTTCCATCTCTTTGGAATATCTAATTTTGAAATTAACAAATTAAATATTTCAACATTTCCAATGGTTAGCGTTCCTGAGGAATATTTGATATTTTGAAGTGATTTAAGAGATGTATTTATAATTTGTTTATCATCATTTTTTTCATTCTTAGATCCTAAAATTTCAAATCCGATTTGATTTCTAATAATTGAATCTTTTTTGTTTTGTGATTTTCGATAAGCTTGACCACTGTAAAAAATTTTTTCCTTACCTTTTAAATTATTTTCTAAATATCTCAAGCAGGATGCAATCGTTAAATCTGGTCTTAAGCATAACTCACCTCCATTCTGATCCGTAAAAGAAAAGATAAATTTTCTAAAATTTTCTCCTGATCTTTGAACAATGTGATTAGCCTCAATTACTGAAGGTAAATCAATATATTTAAAACCCTTAGATTTTACCGATCTAAGGATATTTTCAGATAAGTTTTTTGACTTCATCGATTAAATTTTCTTTTGGAAATGTTTTATTGTTTTCACCCTTAACACCTTTAAGGCTTTTTATCGTGACTGTATTTTCATTAAATTCATTTTCACCACATATTATTGCAACATCCAACTCACGTTTATTTGCTAAAGTTAGTTGCTTACCTAAATTTTTCTTTGTATCTAAAAAAATTTCAGCATTGATATTACTCTTTCTTAATAAATCTAAAATTTCATAGTAATTTTTAAGATATTTTTCATCCATTACACAAACTAAAACTGGTTTTTGATTATCTACTTTTATTTGATCTAATTGCATCAAAGCAAATGACAATCGATCAACTCCAAAACTAATTCCAGTGCCTGGAATATCCACACCTTTAAATCTTGAGATTAATTTTGCATAGGCTCCACCAGAACAAATACTACCTATATCAACCTCTTTACCTTTATTATTTGTAACTTTAAAATTTAAATTTGTTTCAACAATGAAATCTGAATAATAGGCCAATCCCCTAACAATTGTAAAATTTGTTTTG
Organism: uncultured Pelagibacteraceae bacterium; assembly: GCA_902572515.1. Taxonomy (GTDB): domain Bacteria; phylum Pseudomonadota; class Alphaproteobacteria; order Pelagibacterales; family Pelagibacteraceae; genus Pelagibacter. The sequence continues at coordinate 40,345 of CACGGJ010000005.1, forward strand.
ACCTGATTTATATTTGAACTGTAACCCAATACTTCAAATACTTGTTCTAATTCCTTTATACCTTCTTGAGACAATGGATTTTTTAGTGTTTCTTTTAATTCTTTTAAATCTTTAATTTTTAGAAAATTAAGTATTTCAGACGCTTGTTCATCGTTTAAATCTGCACCCTTAGTGATTGCACCACTTATATCTTTTCTCTCTTTTTTTAGCAGATCTTCAACACCTTTTAAACCAAAACCTGTTTTATCTAATTTATCAATTGCCCTAATTACTTTTACTTGCTTTTCTTCTGATATTTTTAAATCATCAATTAATCCTTGAACTATTTTTCTGTTACTAACGTTGATTGTAAATTGATCTTTTTTTAGACCACAATCTAACAAAGTACTTGATATTAAATTGCAAAGCTCCGCATTTGCTTGCGCAGAATTAACATTTCCAACAATATCAAAATCCGCCTGCATAAATTCTCTGTATCTTCCATTACCAGCCTTTTCATTTCTAAAGACATTTTGAATAGCATACCTTTTAAAGATTGATGGAAGCTCTTGATTATTTTGTGCAACAAATCTAGCTAGTGGGCTTGAAAGATCGTACCTAAGAGTAATGCTTTTTTCTCCATCCTGAAAAGAGAATACATCAGACATAGGATTAGCATCATCTTCTGCCAAAAAAGATCCTATATTTTCACTTATCTCAAACGAAGGGGTTTCTAAAGCCTCAGCTCCAAATTTAATAAAATTATTCTCAATAGCTTTTAAAAGCTTTTTTTTGAGAAGAAGTTTTTTATCCCAACGATCTTCAAATCCTGAAGGTAATCCAGGAATTAATTTTTTTTCTTTATTCATTTTTTGGTACCCGGGCTGAGAGTCGAACTCAAACTTAAAGTTCCACAAACTTCCGTGCTAACCATTACACCACCCGGGCTTATCCTCTTTGTTTTTATCTTATTTTATGTGGATTTAAAATTATAATATAAATAAATAGCCTACTGGCTATGGAAACAGTTTCTGTGAGTACTTCTAAAAGTCTTTCTGTATGTAATATTTATATTCATGAGCAGTCTTTTAGACAAAAAAAATTAATATTCAAGGTCTAAATAGAAAAAGGACGTTTATCTATTTGATAGATAAAACGCCCTTTTAAATAATTTCTAAATTAGTCTATTTTTTTTAAATTAACTGCAGAAGGACCTTTGGGACCATCTTCTAATGTGAATTCAAGTTTATCACCTTCATTGAGATATCTCATACCAGCAGCTTTTACTGCTGAAGCGTGAACAAAGGCATCTTTTTCTTTATCGTCTCTTTCAATGAAGCCATATCCCTTTTTACCATTATACCATTTAATTTTTCCTTGTAGTGTACTCATCTTATTTTTTAGTCCTTTTGTTATTTATTATCTCTTAAAGGTAATTTCTTTTACGATTATTTCAAGATGAAACTTTATGGTGGTGGCTGAGGAAGGATTCGCACCTCCGACACAAGCCTTTTCAGGGCTCTGCTCTACTCCTGAGCTACTCAGCCTTATTTATCCCCTAAAGATAATTCTTCCTTTAGTAAGATCGTAAGGTGTCATTTCAACTGTCACATTATCACCTTGGAGAACTCTAATTCTGTTTTTTCTTAACTTACCAGCTGTATGGGCAGTAACAGTATGTCCATTTTCTAATTTTACTCTAAACATAGCGTTCGGAAGTAGGTCTATCACTGTACCTTTAAATTCCAGTAAGTCTTGTTTTGACAAATTTATTTTCTCCTTATTCGTTTTACTACAGATTGAGCGTGTCCAACCAACCCTTCGTAATTTGCAAGTGTTATAACTGATGGTCCAAGACTTTCAATACCCTTTTTTGATAAGTTTATGTATGAAATCCTTTTATAAAATTCATTTACACTTATACCGCTTGAATATTTTGCAGAACCATTAGTTGGCAACACATGGTTTGAACCAACATTATAATCAGTCATTGCCATCACTGCATATTTTCCTAAACATATTGATCCTGAATTTTTTATTTTTGAAACTAACGATTTATAATTTTTAATATTTAGTTCTAAATGTTCTGGTGCAATTTTATTTATAACACTAATTATTTTAGCGTCTGAAGAAACATACATAAGAATTCCATTATTAATTAAACTTCTTCTTGCAACAGAAGCTCTTGGAATTTCTTTTAATTGTTTAGTAATTTCAATTTTTACTTTATCTAGCAAATCTTTATATTTTGAAATCAAAATACATTGTGCAAGAATATCATGTTCAGCTTGTCCAATTAAATCACTTGCAACCCACTCGGGATTTGAGAATTTGTCACAAACGACAGTCACTTCCGAAGGACCTGCGGTCATACCTTCAATTCCAACAACACCAAAAACTTCTTTTTTTGCAGCCGCAACATAGGCGTTTCCTGGACCAACTATTTTATGAACTTTTTTAATTTTTTTAGTCCCATAGGATACTGCTGCAATAGCAGAAGGGCCTCCGATAGAATAAATTTCTTTTATTTTGCATTTTTTTGCAGCGTATAATACGGCTGGATTTTGTTTCCCTTTATAGCCTGGATTAATCATAACTATTCTCTTAACGCCTGCAACAATTGCAGGAATAGCATTCATCAATACACTTGATGGGTATGAAGCAGTAGAACCAGGAACATAAATTGCAACAGACTCTAAAGGCACATATTTATATTCAAGTTTGTTTTTTAATTTATCTGTATAAGAAATATTTTTAAATTTTTGAAGTGAATGAAATTTATAAATTCTATTATAAGCCGTATCGATTGCTTTCTTTACTTTTTTATCAAGTGAATTTATAGATTTTTTTATTTGTTTTGTGCTTGGAATGATTATGTTATTTTGATTGAATCTTTTCTCGTATTTTAATAATGCTTTATCTCCATTTTTTTTAACATCTTTAATTATATTTGTTACAGAAACAGAGTCTGATTGAATTTTTTTTTTTCTTTGTAAAAGCAAATTCTCTAATAATTTATCAAAATTTTTACTTTTACTATTTAATATCTTCATAACTATTTAATCTCACTTTGATCCTCTAATCTTGCTTCAATAGTTTCTGTAGTTAAAGCAATATGCGCATTGTTATTAAAAATAAGATTTATTTCATAAACATCATTATTTTTCAAATAATCTATACCTATTAGTTCTAAAACTATTTTTTGATTTGATTGATCTATGTTCTTTGATCTTACTTTATCAACAAAATCAAACCTACAAATGCTATTGATTTTTTTATCTTCCTGATCACTTTCAACCTTGGTTCTTTCGATTGACAATAAAAAAACCTTATTGGATGCGAGATATTTTATATCTGCGATTTTAACCTTAGCCCCTGAACTACAAGCTGAAATCATTTGTAAACCTTCTTGGTCGCTTGCTATTATTTTTGCTAAATATTTATTCACTATTTTAATCTTTTAATTTTAACACCTATTTTTTTTAATTTATTTTCTATTTTTTCATAACCTCTATCTAAGTGATAAATTCTGTTAATATATGATTTACCAGTAGAAACTACAGCTGCTAGAACCAAAGCAACAGAAGCTCTTAGATCACTAGACATTAATTCGGCACCAATGAATTTAGTATTTCCTTCTATTGAAGCGGTATTATTTTTTATATTTATTTTTGCTCCTAATCTTTGCAATTCTGCAACATGCATAAATCTATTTTCAAAAATACTTTCAGTTATTGAACTTTTGCCAACTGCTTTGCACATCAAAACCATCAATTGTGCTTGAAGGTCTGTAGGAATGCCTGGAAACTCTTTAGTTTTAATACTTTTTATTGATTTTATTTTTTCAGGTCCTTTAATTAAGATTTTATTTTCACTAGTTTTAATTTTCGCACCAACTTTTTTTAGTAATTTTATTTCTGTACCAATAATTTTAGGATTTAAATTATTTATTTGTAAATTACCTTTTGCAAGTGTTGCAGCTACACAAAATGTGCCCGCTTCTATTCTATCAGCCATTACAGAATATTCAGTTTCATGTAAAGAATTTACACCTATGATTTTACAAACTCTTCTTTTCCATTTTATTTTCGCTCCAGCTTTATTTAAAAAATTTGTAAGATCTTTAATCTCAGGTTCTATTGCACAATTTTTTAAAACTGTTTTTCCTTTTGCTAAACATGCTGCTATTATAGAATTTTCGGTTGCCCCAACACTTATCTTCGGAAAATTTATAGTTGTTCCACTAAGTTTTCCTTTTGATTTTGCAAGAATATATCCATCTTTTAATTCATATTTCATACCAAGTTTTTTTAATGCAGCTAGATGGTAATTAACTGGTCTAGCACCAATTAAACATCCGCCAGGTAAAGATATTTTAGATTTATTGTATTTTGAAATAAGCGGACCTAAAACTAAAATAGACCCACGCATTGTTTTGACTAAAGAATAACTAGCAAAAGTTTTCATATTTTTTTTATTTATAATTTTTGCTGTTTTTTTATCTCTTGATAAAATTATTTTAGAACCAAGAGACTTTAATAAATTTAACATTGTATTAATGTCTCTAACTCTTGGTAAATTTTTGATAACCACAGGTTTATCAAATAATAATGTTGCAGCTAATATTGGTAGGGATGCATTCTTCGAACCTGAAATTGAAACATTACCTTTGATTTTACAAGGGCCATTAATCAGAAATTTATCCATAAATTACTTTTTAATCTTAGCAACTTGAATTGTGGTTTGACCCTGATATTTTCCGTTCTTTGATTTATAAGTTGTTTCTGGCTGAGTATCTGATTTGAAAAATAAAAATTGTGCTATTCCCTCGTTTGAATAAATTTTTGCTGGGTTAGGTGTTGTATTACTTAGCTCAATTACAATATTACCCTCAAATTCATTTTCAATTGGAGTAACATTGCAAATAATTCCTGTCCTTGCATAAGTGCTTTTTCCAACACAAATACATAAAACATCTTTTGGTATTCTAAAATATTCTACTGTTTTAGCTAATACGAATGAATTTGGTGGTATAATACAGTGTGGTCCTTTTCGTTCTATAAAGTTATCATCAGAAAAATTCTTTGGATCAACCAAAGAACTATTTACATTAGTAAATATTCTATATTCATCGGAGATTCTTACATCATATCCCATACTACTTAATCCATAAGAAATTTTACCTTCAGAAACTTGATGATCCAAAAATGGCTCTATCATATTGTGCTCTTTGCACATTTTTTTTATCCAAGAATCAGGTTGAATTGACATTATTTGTTTTTCTTTTTATTTTTTTTTTGGAAAATTTTTCTTTTCTTCAAATTTTTTCTAAGCGCCAAGCTTAAACGCTCATTTTTTTCTTTTGAACTCATTCTTTGTTTGGGTTAGTCAGGAAATCTAAAGAAATTGGTTTATTGGGATCTAGTGCAGGTGCTTTTTCCTCTTCTTTTTTTGGGCCTTCTTTAGCTAAACGTTTGGCTTTTTTTTCCGCAAGCTTTCTCTCCCTTTTAGCTTGCTTTTCCATAAGCTTATTGCCTTTAGTTGATTTGTAGTCGTAATGAATTCCCATAACATTTTCCTAAAATAGATATAAATCATATTCATCAAAAAATTAAGGCAATAATTTGAAAAAAATGCTTTATTATCAATAAAATACAATTTGTCTCTTAGCTCCTGTAGTTAAATGGTATAACAAGTCATTGGTAATGACTAGTTCCCTGGTCAGTACAGGGTGGGAGCACCACTAATTTTTATAAAAAAACTTTCTCAAAAATATTGTAATCAGAATTAAAATAAAGAAAGCTGTAATAGGAACATATATATCAGGTGAAAATATTATATCAGTTATTCCTGGTACTTCAGTATTTTGGTCTATAATTTTTTCTAATCCACTACCAATAGAAACTGCTAAAAAAATTTGAGGAATTATTCCAATCAATGTAGCAAAGAAAAAATTTATAACCTTAACATTAAATAAGGTTGGTAAGATACAACTCAGCTGCCAAGGTATACCACCTATAAAACGATAAATTAATAAATAAATAAATTCAGATTTTTTAAATCTTATTTCCAAGTTTTGGAACTTATTTAAAAACTTTTCTCTAATAAGCTGTTTTAAAAAATAATTTCCAAAAATATATAAAAAAGTAGCACCAATACTCAAGCCTAAAACAACAACAAATGTACCTATCCATTTTCCAAATATAAAACCTCCCATTAAAGCAACTGGAGATCCAAATCCTAAAAAAGGGAAAACCCAAAGAATAGTTAATGCTAAAAAAATAATAGAAATTAAAAATAAGTTAGATTTTTTAAGTTCAAATAAATAAGATTGGTTATCTCTTAGAAAATCATAGGATGTGATTTCTGAAAGACTAAATTTTGAAAAAAAGAAATACAAAAATACACAAATAATTAACAGATAAGATAACCCAATAAATATTTTAATTTTTTTTGTATTTTCCATGATTCTTCTTATTTTAATGCTTAATCTTCTATTTGCTATTTTAATTATTACTAATATAAAGGTGCAAAAATTATAAAAAACTATATCAAATCTAATTATGAAAAGAACCTATCAACCCTCAAATAAAAAAAGAGCTCGAAAACACGGATTTCGTTCAAAAATGAAAACTAAAGGTGGTAAAAAGCTTTTAGCTAGAAGAAGAGCAAGAGGAAGAAAATCACTAACTGTTTCTGTATAGAATAATGAAAAGCAAAATACTTGCTCTTTCAAAAAACGAAGAATTTAAAAATTTACTTAAACAAAAAAAGATTACCAATAAGTACGTAAGTATTTTTTTTGGAAAATTACTAAATAAAGATAAAAAAAGATTAAATATCAGTTTTGTAACTAAAAAAAAAATTGGTAATGCAGTGAAGAGAAATAAAATTAAAAGAAGATTAAGAAACATTATGAATGAAGCTGTTAAAAAAATAGAGATAAACTTTGATTATTCATTTCTTGTTATAGCTAAGTCTTCTATGCTAAATAATGAATACAAAATTATAAAAGAAACTCTTTTTCAGGATTTTGCAAAAATAAAATAATGAATATATTTACTTTAATTTTAATCAAATTTATCAAAGCCTATAAATATTTGATCAGTCCATTATTGGGTCATTCGTGTAGATATTTACCAACATGTTCTGAATACACCATAGATGCTTTAAAAGAATACGGTTTTTTTAAAGGTTTATTAATTAGTATAAAAAGAATTTTATCCTGCCATCCAATAAAATTTTTAGGGGGTGGAGAAGGGTTTGATCCAGTTAAAAAAGAAATGAAGGATAATAAATAATGGAAACTAGAAATATAATTGCTGCCATAAGTTTATCAGCTGCTGTAATTATATTATACTCGCTATTTTTTGCACCACCTCCTGTAACAAAAGAAAATTTAACTGAAAAAACTAAGACTGAACAGAATTCAGATGCACCTAGTCTTGATCAAAAAGAAAATGTAACCGAAATTTCACGAGAAGAAGCGTTAAAACAAAGTGAAAGAATTCAATTTGAAAACCAAAGTATTGTTGGATCTATTTCATTAAAAGGGGCCGCAATAGACGATCTAACTTTCAAAGAATATAATGTTAGTTTAGAAAGCGATGAAAAAGTAAAATTTCTTGCACCACGAAGCTCTAAAGAAGGCTATATAATAGAAAGTGGTTTTATAACTACTGATAAAAATATCGATATTCCAAATGCAGATTCAATTTGGTCGGTTTCTGGAAATAAAAAATTAACTGATCAATCTCCTATAAAACTAAGCTGGACAAATGATCAAGGCATCACTTTTGAAAAAGAAATTACATTAGATGATATGTTTTTATTCACAATAAAACAAAGAGTTATAAATTCGACTAATAAAAACTATGACTTCTATTCTTATGGACAAATTATAAGAAATCAAATCCCGGAAGGTTTAACTGATTTTTACATTCTTCATGAAGGTCCAATCGCTACATTAGACGAAGAATTAATTGAGGAAGATTATGACGATATTGAAGAGAAAAAATTCTCAAGAACTGCTCAAAAAGGATGGTTAGGTCTAGGAGATAAATATTACATATCAACTCTAATTCCACCAAGAGAAAAAGAATTTAAAACTACGATGGATTACAAAAACAAGTACAGAATAAACTTTGTTACAACAGAACCATTAGAGTTAATTGGAAACTCTTCTATAGAAGAAAACTTGCAGGTAATAGTAGCTGCAAAAAGAGTTGACGTAATTGATGGGTACGCAGAAACATTAAAAATTGATAAATTTGATCTTACGATTGATTGGGGATTCTTATACTTTTTAACACGTCCTTTGTTTACTGCTTTAGAATATTTCTTTAAAATATTTGGTAATTATGGTTTAGCAATTATTGCTGTTACCGTTTGTATTCGTGTAGCATTTTTTCCACTTGCTAATTTTTCATTCAGAAGCATGGCTAAAATGAAAGCTCTTCAGCCTGAAATGGCAAGACTTAAGGAAGTACACAAAGATGACAAGATGAAGTTGCAACAAGCAATGATGGCTCTTTACAAGAAGGAAAAAGTAAATCCCATGTCTGGATGTTTGCCAATTCTGATTCAAATACCTGTATTTTTTGCTTTGTATAAAGTTTTATTTGTAACGATAGAAATGCGTCATATGCCTTTTTATGGTTGGATCCAAGATTTAAGTGCTAAGGATCCTACTTCTATATTTAATTTATTTGGATTGTTTCCTTATGACGTGCCTTCTTTCCTTGTAATTGGAGCATGGCCAGTTGCTATGGGGGTATCAATGTGGGTGCAACAAAAGTTAAATCCCGCTCCAACAGATCCAATGCAAGCAAAAATATTTATGTTCTTCCCTTTATTTTTAACAGTAATTCTTGCACCATTCCCAAGTGGGCTAGTAATTTATTGGACAGTTAATAACATTTTAACAATGGCTCAGCAGGTTGTAATAATGAAACGTACAACAGTTAAAACTGTAACCTAATTAAAAAATAATAAATGGACCTTGAAAAGATATTACCTAAAGATGGGCCACCAATTAATGAAGTAACTAAATATATTGAAAAGTATAAAAATGATTTAATAGTAATTAAATACGGTGGAAATGTTTTAATTGATAGAAACGTATTTAATAATTTTATAACTGATCTCAATGTTTTAAATAAATTAGGCCTTGCAACTGTGGTCATTCATGGTGGTGGACCTAGAATTAAAAGAGAGCTAGAAAAATCAAATATTCAATCAAAATTTATAAGAGGACTAAGAGTAACTGACAAAAATATAATTGATATTGTTGAATCTGTTTTAATTGATTTTAATAATGACATTGTTAATTCTTTAAAAGACAAAGGCACAGAGGCAATCTCTATTCACACAAAAAACAATAATGCTATAAAAACTATTCCAGAAGAAGAAGAGCTAGGATTTGTAGGAATACCAAATGAGATTAATAATGAACAAATATTAAATATAATTAATCAAAATAAAATTCCTATAATTTCTCCATTAGGATTAGGTAAAGAAAACCAAACATATAATATTAATGGAGATACAGCTGCGATGGCTATAGCAAAATCTTTAAAATCTAGAAGACTATTGTTAATGACGAATGTTGATGGTGTTTTAGATAAAAATAAAAAATTAATAGAGGAAATTTCATCATCTGAGGTTCTTGAAATGATTAAAGATGAAACTATTACAGAAGGTATGATACCTAAAATAAACGCATGCTTAGACGCCGTAAATAATGGTGTAACAGCAGTTGGTATAATCAATGGCACGAAGCCACATTCGTGTTTATGGGAAATATTCTCTGATAAGGGCTCTGGGACCCTAATAAGACAATGAAAGAATTAAAGAATATCAAAAACATATTATTTGATTGTGATGGGGTACTCTATAGTGATCTTGAAGGAGTATTTGGTCAAGTAAGTAAAAAAATGACTCAATATATTTCGAATAAATTAAATGTAGATTTAAAAGAGGCAAAAGAATTACAAACAAATTATTTTCATAAATATAACACTAGTCTTAATGGTTTAATGATACATCACGATATACCTCCAAGAGAATTTTTAGACTATGTGCATGATATTAATTTAGATTTTTTAGAAAAAGATACTGCTTTAAGGAATGAGCTTGAAAATATTGATCTAAACAAATTTGTGTTTACAAATGGTAGTAAAGAACATGTTAAAAATATTACTACTCACTTAGGAATTGATGATCAATTTGACGGTGTATTTGACATTGTTGATGCTGAGTACAGTCCAAAACCTGAGGCAAAAGCATTTGATCTGATGGTCAAAAAATTTCAAATTGATCCAACAGAAACACTTTACATTGAAGATATTGCAAAAAATTTATCAATTGGAAAAGAAAGAGGAGCAAAAACAGTTTGGTTAATCAATGACGAATACTGGGGGAAAAAAGAGTCTGATGAAGAGTATATTGATTACAAAATAGAAAATCTTTCTTTATTTTTAAAAGAAATAAGGTTATTAAAAAACTCATAAAATTATGAGTATTGAAAAAATTATAAATGAAGCTTGGGAAAATAAAGACCAAGTAAACCAAAATTCAGATAAATCTTTAAAGGATGCTGTTAATCAAATTATTGATGATTTAGACAGTGGAAAAGCAAGAGTAGCTGAAAAGATCAATGGTGAATGGGTTACTCATCAACATCTAAAAAAAGCTATCATGTTAAGCTTTAGAATGTATCCAATGGAAAATTTAAATGGTCCATACAGTAGCTGGTATGACAAAGCTCATTTACTTAAAGGAAAAACAGCTGGATGGACAAAAGAAGATCATGAAAAGGCTGGTTTTAGAATGGTACCTAATTCTCCAATAAGAAAAGGATCATTTATTGGAAAGAATGCGGTTTTAATGCCATGCTACGTTAATATTGGTGCATATATTGATGAAGGAACAATGATGGATACGTTTAGTCGTGCAGGAAGTTGTTGTCAGATTGGAAAAAACTGTCATATCTCAGCTGGTACTGGGGTTGGTGGTGTATTAGAACCTGCTCAAGCATTACCAACAATTATCGAAGATAATGTTTTCCTAGGAGCGATGTCTGAAGTAGTAGAAGGTGTAATAGTTGGAGAAGGTTCTGTTCTGAGTATGGGAATGTATATTGGTCAATCAACAAAAATTGTTAATAGAAAAACTGGTGAAATAACTTATGGAAAAATTCCACCTTATTCAGTGGTAGTTCCAGGATCCTTGCCAGATAAAAAGAATCCACAAGCACCATCTTTATATTGTGCAGTAATAATTAAACAAGTAGACGAAAAAACAAGATCGAAAACATCAGTTAATGATCTTTTAAGAGAATAAAAATGCAAAAAATTAATGAACTTCAATTAGCAAAAGAGCTAATTAGGTTTCCATCTGTTACAAAAACTGATGCCGGTGTTATTAAATTTTTAGAAAAAAAATTAAAAAAAATCGGCTTTAAAACTAAAATTCTCGAGTTCAAAGATAAAAACAGTTATCCAGTAAAAAATCTTTACGCAAGACTTGGTACCGCAAGTCCAAATTTTTGTTATGCAGGTCATTTGGATGTAGTACCACCTGGTAATTTGAATGATTGGACTGTTAATCCCTTTAAACCTGCTGTTAAGAAAGGATACTTAATTGGTAGAGGTGCAAATGATATGAAAAGCTCAATAGCTGCATTTGTTACCGCGGTAAGTAACTTTTCTAAAAAAAACAAAAAATTTGGTGGCTCCATCAGCCTTCTAATTACTGGAGATGAAGAAGGAATTGCTATTAATGGGACGAAAAAAGTTGTTGAATATTTGAGGAAAAGAAAAGAAAAAATAGATTTTTGCTTAGTAGGAGAACCTACGAATCCAAATAAATTAGGAGAAATGATTAAAATTGGTCGTAGAGGTAGTATGACTGGAAAATTGACTGTAATTGGTATTCAAGGTCATGTAGCTTACCCTAACAGAGCAAACAATCCATCAACAGCTTTAGTCCAAATACTCAAAAAGTTAAAAGAAGTTAAATTTGATAAAGGAACAAAAGATTTTCAACCTACAAATTTAGAAATTACAAAAATTAACATTGATAATTCAGCTGATAATGTAATTCCAGGATTAGCTGGTGCATCTTTTAATATTAGATTTAATAACAAACACACATCTTACAAATTAAAGAATAAAATTAATAAAATAATAAAACAAATTTGTAATAAAAATAAATCAAAATATAAAATTGAATATAGTGTTTCTGGTGAGGCCTTTTTAACTAAGCCTAACAAAACCACATTTATGATACAAAATACAATAAAGAGAATTACTAAAATTAAACCTAAATTATCTACAACTGGTGGTACGTCAGATGCTAGATTTATAAGAAAAATAGCTCCATGTTTAGAATTTGGGTTAGTAGGAAAAACCATGCATAAGGTAGGGGAATGTGTGTCCTTATCTGATTTAAAAAGATTAACTTTAATTTATACTAAAATCTTAGACAACTACTTTAAGTGAAAACTGGTTTAATTACATCAGATACATCTCAAAATCACGATACGGGTCCTGGACATCCAGAACAAATAGCTAGAGTATCAGTCATAGTAGAAAATTTTAAAAAACTTAATAATAAAAATCTTATATGGAAGAAACCATCTAAAGTTTCAGATGATATTCTATTAACCACACATGAAAAGAATTATTTAAATTTAGTAAAAAGTTCTTTCCCAAAAAAAGGTTTTTCTTCACTTGATGGAGATACAATTATTTCACCTGGAAGCAAAGACGCAACCTTCGATGCTGTTGGATCAATAATTGCTGCAATTGATGGAGTAGAAAAAAAAGAATTTAGAAATGCATTTTGTAGTGTACGACCTCCTGGACATCATAGCTCACAAAATAAGGCTGCTGGTTTTTGCATTTTAAATTCAGTAAGTATTGGTGCAAATTATTTGTTGAAAAAATATAAATATAAGAAAGTTGCAATAATAGATTTTGATGTACATCACGGTAATGGAACACAGGATATTTTTTATGAAAATGAAAATGTTCTTTTCATATCAACTCACCAATATCCCTACTATCCAGGAACTGGTTCAGAACAAGAAAGAGGTAAATTTAACAATATTTTTAATATACCTTTGCCAGCTGGTATAAGTTCAGAAGAATATTTAAACGTATTTGACCGTGTACTAAAAAAAATAGAAGAGTTTAATCCAGAATTTATATTAATCAGTGCCGGTTTTGATGCACATGAGGATGACCCTCTCGCTCAATTTAATTTAAAAACAGAGGATTATTTCACTATTACCAAAAGAATATTGGAGGCTTCTAAAAAATTTTGTAATGGAAAGATTGTATCAATTTTAGAAGGCGGTTATGATCTAAATGCACTTCGAGATAGTACTAAAAGACATGTTGATGCTCTTTTAGAATTTAATTGATAATCTTTAAAAAAACTCTAAATAAAAAATTTCATGAAGTTATATAAAATAAAAAAATCTAGCATTGATAATAAAGGAAGAGGACTTTATGCAACTCGTAACATTAAAGAGGGAACCAAAATAATTGATTATGTCGGAAAACTGATAACAAAAAAACAAACACAAGATTCTGAAAAGTACGATAATAGTAAACCAATATATTTATTCACAATAAATAAAAGATACGATCTAGATGGAGATTTTTCATGGAATACCGCAGGTTTAATTAATCATTCTTGTGATAATAATTGTGATTACGATGGAAAGGGATTGAAAATTTGGGTGAAAGCAATCAAAGATATTAAAAAAGGTGAGGAGTTTACCTGTGATTATGGATTTGGTTATGATGAAAACTACAAACAATTTCCTTGTAAATGTAAATCAAAAAACTGTTGTGGGTATATTGTAAGAGCTGAGTCTAGATGGCGAATAAATAAAAAGTTTGCTATGAGCAATAAAAATAAATTAATAAAGAACTTTAAATAAAAATAAACCACTTGGTGGTGCTGGAGGAGCACACAGTGTTCTTTTTTTTGACTTAAATCTCTCTTCAAAAGTTTTCAAATCCCATTTAGTTTCTCCCAAGTATTTTAAACAACCAACCATAGATCTAACCTGATTTTGTAAAAATGATTGAGAACTAAATTGAAATTCAATTTTATTTTTTGATGATTTAATTTTAATTGATTTAATAGTTTTAATTGGACTTTTAGCGTGACAGCTTGAAGATCTAAAAGTTGAGTAATCATTAGTTCCTAATAACTTTTTTGCACCCTTTTTCATTAATTCTAAATTTAAAGGCCTACGAACATGCCATGCTCTATTTTTTTCAATCATTGGTTGGCTTATTTGATTAAAAATAAAATATTTATAAATTCTTTGTTTTGCTGAAAATCTAGCATGAAATTTATTATTTCTTTTTTTAATATTTTTAATTGCTACGTCCTTTAAATTTAAAAAGTGATTAATGGATTTTAAAAATTTAATTTTATCTTTTATTTTATTTTTGTAATCAAAGTGTGCAGATTGCTCAAATGCATGAACCCCTGCATCAGTTCTTCCTTGACCATGTAAAACAATTTTTTCTTTTAATAATTTTGATAATTTTTCTTGAATTAATCCTTGAATTGTTGGGCCCTTTTTTTGAATTTGCCATCCTCTAAAATTTGTCCCTGCATACTCAATAAGTATTTGGTATCTATTCATTATAAAAATGAGCCCTTTTTAATTTGTGTTCCTAAAACAAATTCTCCAATACTTTGAGACTTTTTTCCTTGTCTTTGTATTTCTTTAATTTTTATTGATTTTTTATCTCCACATGAAATTTCTAAATGGTCAGATAGAACCTCACCTGGTTTTCCTTGTGTTTGTCCAATTTCTGCTTTTAATATTTTATATCTCTCACCGTTAAACATGAAATAGGCTCCTGGAGTTGGATAAAGTCCATTTATTTTACCAATTATAATTTTAGCATCTTCTTTCCAATTAATCTGCCCCTCTAATTTTTGAATTTTTGATGCGTATGTAGCTGATGAGTGATCTTGTTCTATAAAGTTTGCTTTATCCTCATATATATCATCTATATTATCTAAAATTTTCTCTGCAGCCAAACTTGATAGCTTTTCATTAATATCCTCAGCATTTAAATTATTTTCTATATTAATTTTATAAACATTACATACTGGTCCTGTATCTAGTTCCTCTCCTATTTTCATAATACTAATTCCTGTCTCTTTATCTAAATTCATAATTGATCTTTGAATAGGAGCAGCGCCTCTCCATTTTGGAAGAATAGATGCATGTATATTAATAAATCCTTTTTTAGTTAATTTTAAATACGACTTTGGTATAATTTGACCATAAGCAACAACTATTGCCAAATCTGCCTCTAAAGATTTAAAATATTCTAATTCATCTAAATTTTCTTTTAATGAATTTGGTGTTCTAAATTCTATATTTAAAGTCTCTGAAATTAATTGAATTGGTGATTTATTAATTTTTTGACCTCTTTTAGATTTTTGAGGTGGTTGTGTGTAAACACAAGAAATAGGATATCCATTTTGATAAAGTGATTTTAAAATTGGAACAGCGAACATGGGAGTACCCATAAAAACTATTTTTTTTAGCATTGATTAATCTTCTACAGAAGTAGATTTTAATTTTGATAATTTTTTAATTATCATTGACCTTTTTAATTTTGAAAGATAATCAATAAATAGGATTCCCTCTAAATGGTCCATCTCGTGCTGAATGCATGTTGCCAGAAGACCATCGGCCTTTAGCAATTTCTTTTCTCCATCGTAATCAAGATATTCTACTTCACACTTACTAGGTCTATCAATTTCTGCAAACTGATTTGGTACAGAAAGACATCCTTCCTCATAAGTTGCTTTTTCTGGATCTTTATTTTTGATAACCGGATTTATGAAATATCTTGGCTCTTTTTTATTCTCATCTTTACTTATATCCATAACAATAATTCTCTTTGGTACACCAACTTGTATCGCCGCGAGACCAATTCCGTTTGCGTCATACATTGTCTCTAGCATATCATCCATCAATTTTTGCTCTTCTTTACCAACACTATTGACTGGTTTAGATATTTGCCTAAGTAATTTATTAGGTTCTGTTATTATAGTTCTGATAGCCATAACTTGATTTTATTATAATTTTTATACTTTTAAAGGAAGAACTTTTAGCAATAGTTTGTTTCTAATTAAATCAACATTTAATTGATTTAAAGTATTGATAATAAAATAAACTGTATCTTCATCAATATTTTCAATTTTGTCAGGTCCAATTACCTCAATTATTCTCAACAATGCGGCACCAATCTCATTATTATCTATCATTGTTTGAATATCTGCAGGCATTTCTGATTGCTTCACCTCATAAAGACCGTCATATTTTTTTGAAATTTTAACTCCATCAGATTTAAGCGCCTCTAGAAAAATTATATCTTTTTTTGATAAGAAATATTTTTTATCTTTTTTAATTTTCTTTAAAAATTTATCTAGGTCCTCCTCAATTTTAGATTTTGCATAGTCCCCATTGAAATAATTTATAAGTTTTGATTGATGTAAAATTTTACTATTATATTTAATCTTTTTATCTGCTGTCTCTTTCTTGTTTAGATTACTATTATAAAATGTTGTAAAATTTGAGGGCACATCCTCAACATTAATTTCACCTAAAAATTTTTTTAATTCCAAATCAAAGGCATCACCTATTTCATCAGATATAAATAGATCCTTTAATATCTTTATAAATTCTAATTTAATTTTTGGTTCTTCAGTTAAAAGAGTTCTTTGATATAAAAGAGCGCGTCCCTCGATTGAAGATAGGGATTTATATGCCTCTTTTGCATTTAAAAATTGATTAATATTAAATTGGAATTTTTTATAAAATTCGAATAACTCCTCTTCAGAATAATTTTTATCATTAACAGCTTTTTCTATAGTAGAAATTTTTTCTACATCGGTAATCTCTATATCTTGAATTTTAAAAAGTAAATTTGCAGCTGAAAGATATTTCCAAATTATTTTAGGTGTATCTTCACTTGGTTCATAAGAAAACTCAGGGTTAGTTCTATGAGCTAAATGAAAATCTAAAATTGAATTTATTGATATTTCTTTATCTGCTTCATCTAAATATCCAAACAAATAATTTATTTTGTTTTCGTAATAACTATCTTCAAAACCTAACTCTTTTTTTAAATCTAAGATTAGTTGTGCTTCTTCATTTTTTCCATAATTGATTAAACAATATAAATTAAATTTTGATAGATATTCATCTTGAATGGGTTCAGAATTTTTAGAAAAAATCTCACATGTTTTTTTTACGTTTGACTCTGATAAATAAGTATCTACCAAATATCTTGTTAAATTTGGATGCAAATTTATTATTTGATTTTTAATTAAATATTCTTCTATTAATTCTAAGTTTGCATTTTTTATTAACCAATCAGATTTAAAGCTCATAAATTCTTTCTCAGTAATATTTTGAGTTGGAGAATAAGCGTTGGTTAATAAAGATATGTGCATTATATCGGATGCATCCTCTGAAAGATTAAACTTATTAATATTCTGAAATAAATTTTTTAATTTAGTTCCATCAGAATTTGACCACATATCCATACTCAAACCGTATTGACTGGGATCATATAGTCCAACAATTTTAATTTCTTTTGATGAAAATTCTTTATCAAGTTTAATAGTATCTGTTTGTTTATTTGTTTGTAGTTCGTAAACACTATTCTGAGCAGTGCCGCTAGAATTTTCACTTGAAATATTTGTTTCTGAAATAACTTGATTATCTTTTTTTTCTATATTCCAAATATCAATCGGTTTTTCTTCTGCAAACACAGATGTAAAAAAAATAAGACAAACAAATTTAATAAAAAAAATTTTCTTATTTAACAATTTTAAAATTTTCATTTGGAATAATTTTTTCAATTTCTTTTTTAGGTGCAGGAAAATCAATTGTACTTAGAAAAAAAATAATACCTAAAATAACCCCTAATCCAATTATAGATTTAATCACAAGTCCTATGATACTTGCTTTGCCTGAACTTGTGTTTTTAATGAATTGCATATACTTTTAGATAATTTCAAATTAAGACATATTTATGTTTTTTCAATAAAGAAACTTATGAAATCAAAAGAAAATCTTGTTTTTTTAGGAATGATGGGATCTGGTAAAAGCTCTATTGGATTATTAGTAGCAAAAAAATTAAAATTAAATTTTATAGATATCGACAAAATAATTGAAAAAAATTTAAATACATCAATACGAAAAATTTTTGAAAATAAAGGTGAAGAATACTTTAGAAAAGTAGAGGAGCAAATTACATTAAAAAAACTTAAGTCAATTTCTACTGTGATTTCACTTGGAGGGGGGGCTTTTACAAACAAAAATATAAGAAAAGAAGTTTTAAAAAATCATTTGTCATTTTGGCTTAATTGGGACGACAAAATATTGTTGAATAGAATAAAAGATAGTAAAAAAAGACCTTTGGCAAGTAACGCTTCAGAAAATGAACTAATTGATTTAATTAAAAAACGGTCTAACATTTATTCAAAAGCCCAATATGAGATTAAATGTGATAATTTAGATAAAAATGAAATTGTAATGCAAATTATTAAATTATATGAAAAAGCTGTCTTTAAAAATTAATCAAAAAACCAAATCTTATCCAATTATAATAGGATCAAATATATTTTCTAATTTTTTTCAAATTTTAAAAAAAAATAAATTAAATTTTTCAAGATATCTTTTTGTAATTGATAAAAATGTTCCCAAAAAAATGATAAAAATAATTTATAAATCTATTAATAAAAAAAGAAAAAAATTACATTTTTTTGATGCAAATGAAAAAAATAAAAATCAACATAGTGTTAATTCAATTATTAATGTTCTTTTAAAGGAAAATTTTACAAGAGAAGACTGCGTTGTTGCTGTGGGTGGTGGTATTACTGGTGACGTCACGGCTTTCGCAGCAAGCACATTTAAAAGAGGAATAAATTTTATTAATATTCCAACAACATTTTTATCACAAGTAGACTCATCTATTGGAGGCAAAACTGGTATCAATACTAAAAGTGGTAAAAATTTAATTGGTACCTTTTATCAACCCAAATTGGTTTTTAGCGACACAAATTTCCTAAAAACATTAAAAAAAAGAGAAATCGTGTGTGGATATGCAGAAGTTTTAAAACATTCAATTATAGCTGATAAAAAATTTTATTTATATTTAAATCAAAATTTTAAAAAAATTTTAAAATTAGAGTCTCCATTTATTGAAAAAACTGTTTTTGAAAGTTGTAGAATTAAAAAGCAAATTGTAGAAAAAGATGAAAAAGAAAATGGATTAAGAAAAACATTAAACTTTGGACATACTTTTGCTCACGCTTATGAGGCAACTCAAAACTATTCACAAAAATTAAACCATGGTGAAGCAGTAATCTTAGGTATGAAAACAGCCTTAAATTTTAGTTATAATAAAAATT
>CACGGJ010000006.1 GCA_902572515.1 uncultured Pelagibacteraceae bacterium
TGCAGTAATAGGTAAAACTACTAAATCTAAAAAAATAGAGCTTTATTTTGATGAAGAAAAAGTTGCAGACATTCCAGTTAATACCTTGGTTGAAAACTCTCCTATGTACGATCGAAAATGGAAAAAAGCAAAACTTCCTAAAAAAAATAAGATTAAAAAAGAAGATATCAAACATTTAAAAATTATAGATGTATTAAAAAAAATTTTAGCAAATCCTAATGTGTGTAGCAAAGAATGGATTTGGCAGCAGTATGATCATACAGTCATGGGAGATACAATACAAAAACCTGGTGGGGATGCTGGTGTTGTAAGAGTTCATGGAACGGATAAAGCTGTAGCTGCTTCTGTTGATTCATCTGCGGTTTATTGTTGGGCCCATCCTTTAACTGGTGGAAAGCAAGTAGTTTGTGAAAGTTTCAGGAATCTTATATCTGTTGGTGCAAAACCGATTGCTATTACCAATTGTTTAAATTTTGGTAGTCCTGAAAATGAAGAAAACATGGGTGAGTTTGTTGAATGTGTTCAAGGAATTGGTGAAGCTAGCGAATATTTGAAATTCCCAGTAGTTTCTGGAAATGTATCTTTCTACAACCAAACAAAAGATCAAGGTATAAAGCCTACACCTGCAATTGGTGGAGTTGGGTTAATAAAAGATCACAAGAATATGATCACTATGGAATTTAAAGAAGTTGATAATTTAGTTTTAGTGATTGGAAAAACCGAAGGACATATTGATCAAAGTTTATTTGCAAGAAATATTTTAGATGAAAAAAATGGACCCCCGCCTGAAGTAAATTTATTTAATGAAAAAAATAATGGTGAAACATTGCTGAAATTGATTGATAATAATTTAATAAAAAGTGCTCATGACGTTTCTTTAGGAGGTATAATTACTGCAGTAGCAAAAATGTGTATTAAAGGAAAAAAAGGAATAAATATTAAAAAACCTAAATATCTAATTAATGAAATAGAATACTTTTTTGCTGAAGATCAAGGTAGATATATTATAGAGATAAACAAAAAAGATTTTAAAAAAGTAGCAGATATATTGGATAAAAATGCAGTCCATTTTGATGAACTTGGCACAATTAGTGAAAATGAACTATATATTAATGATAAGACAAAAGTTACAATTGACGAATTATCAACATCTAATAAAAGTTGGCTTACTAAATATATGAGTAAATAATGGCTATGGATTTAAAAGAAATTGAGAATTTTATAAAAGAGGCAATGCCTGATGCAGTTGTTGAAATACAAGATTTGGCAGGTGATGGAAATCATTATTCAGCAACAGTTACATCGTCTCAATTTTCTGGAAAAAGTAAAATTGAGCAACATAAAATGGTTTATAACTCATTAAAAGGTAGAATGGGTAATGAACTTCATGCATTAGCAATTAAAACAAAGGAGAGTTAAATGGATCAACAAACAAATGATTTAATTAAAAATGAAATTGAAAACAACGAAGTATGTTTATTTATGAAAGGAACGCCTGACGCTCCACAATGTGGGTTTTCAATGGCCACTTCAAATATATTAAAAATCCTTGAAGTCAATTTCAAAGGTATAAATGTTCTGGAAAATCAAAATTTAAGAGAGGGTATTAAGGTTTTTAGTGATTGGCCAACAATTCCTCAACTTTATGTTAAAAATGAATTTGTAGGTGGATGTGACATTGTTAAAGAGATGTACGAAAGTGGTGAATTAGTAAAACTTTTTGAAAGTAAAAATATAAATTTTAAATCTAAGAGCTAATTATCTAGAATAATATTCGATTACTAAATTAGGCTCCATAACAATTGGATATGGAACTTCTTCAAATTTTGGAACTCTAACAAATTTAAATTTTTTATTTTTTTCATCCATCTGAATATATTCTGGAGTTTCTCTCTCTTTATTTGCAAGAGCAATATCAATAATTGCAAGTTGTTTTGATTTGTCTCTTATCTCGATTGCATCTTCTTCTTTAACAAGGTAACTAGCAATATTCACTTTTTTACCATTAACTCTAACATGTCCATGATTTATCAATTGCCTAGCAGAAAATATTGTTGTTGAAAATTTTGCTCTATAGATTACAGAATCTAATCTTCTTTCAAGAAGTCCAATTAAGTTTTCCCCAGTATCTCCTTTAAGCATCACTGCTTTTTTGTAAATATTTCTAAATTGTCTCTCATTTATGTTCCCATAATAGGCTTTTAATTTTTGCTTAGCCTGAAGCTGAATTCCATAATCAGATGGCTTAGATGTTTTTGTTTGACCATGTTGGCCCGGTCCATAAGCTCTAGTATTAAAAGGACTTTTGGGCCTTCCCCATAAGTTAACTTTTAATCTTCTATCTACTTTATGTTTAGAGTTTAATCTTTTTGTCATTTAATAGTGGGCTTTATAAACTTACTCATAATTTTGTCAATCAACGTTTTTTACCTAAACTTGCAAATACCCCTGATAAAATACGTGTTTCTTTGGTAGATAATTCCATTCTATAAAAAATATTTCTCAAGTTTTCAAGCATTATCGGTTTCTTCTCTTTTGATTTAAAAAAATTAATCTCTTCAAGATTCTGTATACAAAGATTTGCCATAGCAACTATCTCTTTTTTAGATGCTGATTTAACTTTACTTGATTTCTTAAAAGAAGATGCTTTTGAATTAATTATGCTTGATAGATACTGAGCAATTATTATTAAGCTGTGAGATAGATTTAATGATTTAAAATCAGGATTAGTTGGAATTTGAAGAGTGTAATTTGCATAACTTATTTCATTGTTTGATAAGCCAGATGCTTCTGAACCAAATAAAAAAGCTAATTTTTTTCTATAGTTAAGTTTTTTTAAATCTTCTAACTGAATATGTTTAATATTTTTATTTCTAAATCGAGCTGATGTTGCAATTACAATATCAATATTTTTTAAAGATCTTTCTAAGTTTTCAAAATTCTTTGCTTTATTTATTATATTTTTTGCTCCTACTGAAGTTGCCAAAATTTTATCATTTGGAAATATTGGTTTTGGATCAATAACAATAAGTTTATTAAAGTTAAAATTTTTCAATCCCCTTGCACAGGCTCCAATATTTTCTGAGAGCTGAGGTTTGTGTAAAATAAAAGAAATATTATTAGCTGACATTAATCTATACCATGATTTCTGTTATAATTAGAAATAGCTGATGGTTTGATATCATTTAAATATTTAGGATCAACTGTCCAAGTAGAAACTTTTAATGGATAACATTTTGCAGCATCAGATGAATGTTCAGATCCACAATCACCTCCTGGACAAGCAGAAAGAGCACCCAATAAATCTGTTTCAGCAAAAAATTCTAAATAATCACCAGGTCTAACTGGACTTG
Organism: uncultured Pelagibacteraceae bacterium; assembly: GCA_902572515.1. GTDB lineage: Bacteria > Pseudomonadota > Alphaproteobacteria > Pelagibacterales > Pelagibacteraceae > Pelagibacter. Next base: position 3,354 of record CACGGJ010000006.1, read on the forward strand.
CTTTCATAAAATATTGTTTTGTATCATTGGTAAATCCAGTTAACATAAAAACATTTAATACATCATGAACTATTTTTTCTGCATGATCTAATTGAATGTTTTTTTCTTTTACCAAAGCCCTTGTTAGATTTGAATGACAACAAAAATGATAATCGTTATCGCTCAAAAGTTTAGATGTATAAGGATCACATCTAGTACCAATGACATCATGAACTGATCCTCCGTCTTTATCATAATCATACCAATCTAAAGTATCCCAAGTTATTGTTGCTAAAGATCTAAGATAGGGAAAACTACTAAACATTTTATCGCCTACAGAAAGATGGGTTCCATAGAGTGCTCTTGTTTTTCCTGAGTAGAATTTTTCCTCTAAATTATTTAAATTAAATAAATTTAAATCACCTACTTGAGGTCCCTCTATACTTTCAATTCTAAAAAACTCACCAAATTTAACTTCAAACGTTTTTGCATCTCTTGGAGGTATTATAAACTCCTCTTTTTTAACCAAGTATTCTCGAGCGGAATGTAAGATTTTTAAATTTTTTTCTTCAATATTAGTATTTGGGTAACAAACTATTGGTTTGGCTCCTATTCTATCTTTTAGATCAGATGGTTTTTCTGAAAATTTTTTAATTTTCATTCTTGCGAACTTCCGGGAGCTTTATCCTTAAATAACTTATAATCTAAACTATCAACAAGAGCTTTAAAGGATGCATCAATGATATTTGGTGATACCCCAATAGTAAACCAATTAACACCTTTCGAATCTGTACTTTCAATACTAACTCTTGTGACAGCTTCTGTACCAGTGTTCAAAATTCTTACTTTGTAATCAACTAGTCTTAAATCTTTTAAATATTCTGAATATTTAGCAAGCTTGTTAACATTCTTTCTAATTGCATTATCTAGAGCATTAACAGGTCCGTTTCCTTGTCCTTCACACAAAATTTTGTCTCCATCTACTTCTAATTGAGCTTTTGCATATGAAACAATTTCTCCTACACTATCTTTCTTTACAGAAACATCATATTCATTAATTGAAATATATCTTGGTATCTCGCCCATTAATCTTCGAGCTAACAGTTCAAAGGATGCATCAGCACCATCATAACTATAACCAATAAATTCTCTATCTTTCACTTCATCTAAAAGTTTTTTAATTTTTGGATCGCTTTTCTCAACTTTAATTCCAATTGAATTCAGTCTCGACATTATATTAGATTGTCCTGATTGATCTGAAACTACAATATTTCTAGAGTTTCCAACTTCTTCTGGATTTATGTGCTCATAGGTTTTAGGATCTTTTTGAACTGCTGATACATGCATTCCGCCCTTGTGAGAAAAAGCAGAAGCTCCAACATAAGGTAAATGTTTATTGGGTTTTCTATTTAATATCTCATCTAATAATCTTGAGCATTGAGTTAAGTTTTTTTAAATTTTCTCTTTTAATACTTAGTTCAAATTTGTCTGAAAAATCTTTTTTTAAAAAAAATGAAGGAATTAATGACATTAAATTCGCATTTCCACATCTTTCTCCCAAACCATTGATTGTACCCTGGACTTGTCTAACACCTGCTTGAACTGCTGCAAGACTATTAGCAACTGCGTTTTCAGTATCATTATGAGCATGTATTCCTAAATTTTCCCCCGGAATGTGTTTAATTACTTCACGAACAATTTTGGTTACTTCATTAGGAAGCGTTCCTCCGTTTGTATCGCATAAAACAATCCACCTTGCTCCATTATCATAAGCAGCTTTTAAACATGACATTGCATATTCTGGATTAGCTTTATATCCATCAAAAAAATGTTCAGCATCAAACATGAATTCTTTTCCAGATTTAACAATGTGTTTTGTGCTTTCACTTATATTCATTAAATTCTGCTCATTACTTATTCCTAGTGCGACATCCACTTGAAAATCCCATGATTTTCCAAACAAACAAACAGATGTACTTTTTGAATTAATTAATGATGAGAGCATAGGATCATTTTCTGCGCTGTGTTCAGATTTTTTAGTCATTCCAAATGCAGTTAATTTCGTTGATTTAAAATTATGATCTTTGTTGAAAAACTCAGTATCAGTTGGATTTGCTCCTGGCCATCCTCCCTCAACATAATCCACACCTAAATTATCTAATGCTGATGAGATTTTTTCTTTATCATCAATTGAAAAATCTACACCTTGGGTTTGTGCACCATCACGCAGTGTTGTATCAAATATATAAAGCTGTTCTTTGCTCATTTAAATTTCCAAGTCGTTTTACCATCTTTATCTTCTATTAAAACACCTTTGTCTAAAAGCTCATTTCTAATTTTATCAGCTTCTTCGTATTTTTTGTTCTCTCTAGCCCTATTTCTTTCCTGAATTTTTTGTAAAATTTCTTTTTCAGAAATTAAAGCTTTGCTAATTTTAAATTTAAGCCAATTTTCTTTACTTTCATTTAATAGTCCTACAAATTTACAAGCAGAAACAAATAAAGATTTATCTTCATCGTTACCTTTTTGAGCTTTATCATATAATTTATGTAAATTAGCAATATATCCAGGTGTATTTAAATCATCGTAAAGTGGCTGAAGAATTTCATCAGAAACTTTAGAATTATTTTCAATATCTAAATATGAATTGTACCATTTGTTTATCGTGTTTTGACAGTCGTTCAGAAGTTTATCATTCCAATCTAATGGTTGTTTATAATGTGCGCTTAGCAAAGCTAATCTTAAGACTTGACCGCTAATCTTATTTCTAAAATCTTTTATTTTTAAAATATTTCCCTGAGACTTAGCCATCTTTTCATTAGACATAGTGATGAATGCATTATGCATCCAAAATTTTGCAAATATTTTTGTATCATTAGCGCATCTTGATTGAGCTATTTCATTTTCATGATGAGGAAATAACAAATCTGTACCACCTCCATGAATATCAAACTCATCTCCTAAAAATTTCTTTGACATTGCTGAACACTCCAGATGCCATCCTGGTCTTCCTTTGCCCCATGGAGATTCCCATGATGGTTCATCATCTTTAGAAGGTTTCCATAAAACAAAATCTTCAGAATTTTTTTTATATTCACTGACTTCTATTCTTGATCCAGCAATGAGTTCATCTAATTTTTTATTTGATAGCTGGCCATAATCCTTGAATTTTTTAACCTCAAAATAAACATGTTTATTATTTTCATAAGCAAATTCTTTTTTTATTAATTCAGAAATCATTTCAATCATCAAATCTATATTTTCTGTTGCTTTAGGTTGATGAGTTGGTTCTTCACAATTTAAGTAATGACAATCTTCACTAAAAATTTTAGTTACCTTGCTTGTTAATTCTGAAATTGAAATATTATTTTCTTTTGAAAATTTAATTATTTTATCATCTACATCAGTAATATTTCGCACATAAGTAACTTTAGGATAATTTTTTTTAAAAATTTTAAATAAAATATCAAATACAACTATTGGTCTTGCGTTCCCAATATGGGGATCATCATAAACGGTTGGACCACATACATACATTCTAATGTTACTTTTATCTAGTGGAACAAACTTCTCTTTTTTGTTTGTTAGATTGTTTGTTAAAAAAATATCTTTACTCATTATTTTAGGAATATACTTAAAAAATAGATTTGTGAATCTATTTGATTAATTTGGAATTTTGCATACAGGAATTGGCTCCATTTTATGCAAATTTTGTTTTCTAATAGTTTCGTATTTAGCTCGATTAGCTGAATTAGGATTGTCCATTGCTTCTTCTAATTCTTCATATTTTAGTCCAAGTTGACCTTCATCAGTTCTTCCATCGTCCCATAAACCATCCGTGGGGGGCGCATCTATAATTTCTTTTAAAATTCCAAGTTCTTTTCCAAGTTCCCAAACTTCAGTTTTATTACAATCAGCTATAGGAGATATATCTACTCCACCATCTCCGTATTTTGTGTAAAACCCAACACCAAAATCTTCAACTTTATTTCCAGTTCCAACTACTATTCCTTTATTCGCTGCAGCAACTTGATAAAGCGTTGTCATTCTCAATCTAGCTCTAGAGTTCGCCATTCCATGTTCATTATCAAAATTTGATAAGCTGGTACTAAAAGCCAAAAATAACTCATCTAAATTGATAGTATGTGCCTCAACATTTTTAAAATTTTTAACTAACCACTCTTGATGCTTTAAACTTAAATCATGTTGATGTGATTTCTGTTTTATTGGCATTGACAAAACAATAGTTTTTAAACCTGTCATTGCGCTTAATGTACTAGAAACTGACGAATCTATTCCTCCAGAAATTCCTATAACCAACGATTCTGCCTTACTTGGCATATTATTTGCATAATCTTTAATCCAATTAGAAATAAAATTTACTTTTTCTGAAGCGTTCATGATTTTAAAGTATTAGATATTTAGAATTTTACAATGTCTTAAGATGCCGCTCTATCTGCGTTTTTAGAATAAGAGCTATTCTTTTTATCTCATCAGAAATCAAAAAAGCTAATTCTAAAGCTTGGTTTGCATTTAGTCTTGGATCGCAATGTGTATGATATCTAGATGATAAATCTTTTTCAGATATTTTTTGAGCACCACCTATACATTCTGTTACATCTTGACCAGTTAACTCAATATGGAGACCACCTGCGTAACTTCCTTCACTTTGGTGGCAAGCAAAAACATTTTTAACTTCTTTTAATACACTGTTAAAAGGTCTTGTTTTAAATCCTGTGGCAGCTTTTATTGTATTACCATGACAAGGGTCACAAGACCAAATTACATTTAATCCCTCTTTTTTAATTGCTCTAATTAATTTTGGTAAAAATTTAGAAACATTATCTGAACCAAACCTTGATATTAATGTAATTTTTCCTTTTTCATTTTTTGGATTTATTTTGTTACATAGATTAATTAAATCATCTGGTTTTAAAGTTGGTCCACATTTAATTCCTATTGGATTTTCTATACCTCTACAAAACTCAACATGACCACCATCAAGTTGCCTTGTTCTATCACCTATCCAAACAAAATGTGCTGAAGTAGCATGATTTTCTCCAGTTGTAGAATCTGTTCTGGTCATTGTTTCTTCGAAAGGCAAAAGTAAAGCTTCATGCGAAGTCCAAAAATTAACTGTTTTTAATCTCCTATTAAATTCAGCATTGATGCCACATGCATCCATGAAAGAAAGCGCATCAGAAATTCTATCTTCTAATTCTTTAAATCTTTTTAACTCAGGTGAATTTTTTATAAATCCTAAATTCCAGTTATGAACATTCTTAAGATCTGCATAACCTCCATTAGAAAAGGCTCTAATTAAATTTAAAGTAGCAGCTGATTGTGAGTATGCCTTGAATAATCTTTTTGGATCAGGAACTCTTGCTTTTTCATTAAATTCCATACCGTTAATATTATCGCCTAAATAGCTTGGTAGCTCTACTCCATCTTTTGTTTCTGTAGGTGCACTTCTAGGTTTTGAAAATTGTCCAGCTATTCTTCCAACTTTCACTACTGGTAATGAAGCAGAGTAAGTTAGAACTAATGACATTTGTAACATTAGTTTAAAAGTATCTCTTATATTATCCGGATTAAATTCTGCAAAACTTTCAGCACAATCTCCACCCTGAAGTAAAAATGCTTTTCCATCCACAACATCAGCTAACTGACTTTTTAGATGTCTTGTTTCTCCAGCAAATACTAACGGAGGAAATGATCCTATCTTTTCCAAAACTTTATCCAGTTCTTTTTTATCTGGATATTCTGGAATATGTTTCACAGGATATTTTCTCCAACTACTTTTTTTCCAACTTTTCATATTCAACCTTGGGGTGTTTTAACAGAGTTTAAAGTTTATTCAACAGTGACGGATTTAGCCAAATTTCTAGGCTTATCAATGTCATAACCTTTTTTAAGAGCAGAGTAATATGCAAGTTTTTGAAGTGGAATAGTCAAAAGAAATGGAAGTAAATCATCATTTGTATTCTCAACTTCAATAGTTTCCCAAATATTTTCAGACACAACTTCATCTTTACTTTTATTAGTTATCAATAATACTTTCGCTCCTCTGGCAATAACTTCCTGCATGTTAGAAATTGTTTTTTTGTAATAATTATCTCTAGGAGCCAAAACTACTACAGGCATTCCCTCCTCTATTAAAGCTAATGGCCCATGTTTCATTTCACCAGCTGGATAACCTTCAGCATGAACGTATGAAAGCTCTTTAAGTTTTAATGCACCTTCTAAAGCTATCGGATATGAATAACCTCTTCCTAAAAACATTGAACCTTTAGCTTCATTAAATGTTGAGGATATTGCCTGAATATCATGATCATGTAATAAAGTTTTTTCTATTAATCCTGGTAGATCTTTTAGGTCTCTAATCTTTTCTTGATATTCTTGTTTTTTAATTTCCTTTCTTAATGATCCAAGTTTTAATGCTAAAATATACAATACTAGTATTTGACCTAGAAATGCTTTTGTTGATGCAACTCCTATTTCAGGACCACAATGAATTGGTAAAACAAAATTAGAGTCTCTTGCAATTGAGCTTTCAATAACATTAACTACCGCACATGTCTTCATATTATTTTTATTACAAAGATCTAAGGCTGCATAAGTATCTGCTGTCTCTCCTGATTGTGAAACAAAGACATATAAAGTATCTTTTTTGAACCTATTTTTTCTGTATCTAAATTCTGATGCTATATCTATGTTAACATCCAAGTTTGTAAGTTCCTCAAACCAATATTTAGCCATTAAACAAGAATGGTATGCAGTTCCACATCCAATTAAAGTTATTGAATTAATCTCTTCGATTTTCCAAGGAAAATTAAAAATATTTATCTCTTTATTTACATTATCTATGTATTCTTTTATTCCAGTTTTAATTGTTGTTGGCTGCTCTTCAATTTCTTTTGCCATAAAATGTTTAAAATCACCTTTGTCATAATTTGCTTCATTAGATGATAATTCTAATATTTTTTTATTAACTTTTTTTCCTTCTTCATTAAAAAAAAGAACCTGATCTTTTTTAACAATACAAAATTCACCATCATCAAGGTATGTGATTTTATTTGTCATTGATTTCAAAGCATAAGAGTCTGATCCTAGATAGTTTTCATTTGGACCATAGCCAACAGCTAGCGGTGATCCTCTTCTAGCACCAACTATTAGGTCTGGCATCTCTTTAAAAACAATTCCAAGAGCAAAGCTACCATGAAGTTGTTTTAATGTTTTTGTTATAGCTTCTTCGAGTTCTAAAGTTTTTAAATTTTCTGTTATTAAATGAACGATTACTTCAGTATCTGTCTGTGATTTAAATTTGTGACCTTTGTTGATTAAATGTTTTTTTAATATTGTAGAGTTTTCAATAATTCCATTATGAACTACTGATACGTTATGAGAGGAATGAGGATGTGCATTTAAACTATTTGGGATTCCATGAGTTGCCCATCTTACATGTCCTATACCAATATTTCCTCTTAAGTTTTTTAAATCAAAATTATTTTCTAAGTTATCTACTCTTCCCTCAGATTTTATTTCATTTATCTCACCATCTGAAAGTGTAGCTATACCTGCTGAATCATATCCTCTGTATTCTAATTTTTTTAATGAATTAATTATATTTGCAGAAACAGGTTTGTTGCTCGATATTCCAATAATTCCACACATAAATTATTTTTTCTTTCTTTTGTAATTCTTAACTTCTAATTGTGGTGATCTTGTAAGTGCTAAAGATTTTTTTCTAACATTCTTTGTTATTACTGACCCAGCTCCAACAATACTATCTTTATTTATAGTAACTGGGGCAACTAATGAAGAGTTTGAACCTATAAATACTTTATCTTTAATATTTGTTTTATTCTTGTTTACTCCGTCATAATTACAAGTAATTGTACCTGCTCCAATATTTACTGATTTTCCTATTTGAGCATCTCCTACATAAGATAAATGATTAACTTTAGATTTATTTCCTAAAGTACTTTTTTTAATCTCTACAAAATTACCTACTTTGGATCCTTCTTTTAAAATTGTATTGGGTCTTATTCTGGCATATGGACCAATCTCAACTTTATTCTCAATTTTACACGACTCTAAATGTGAAAAAGATTTTATAATTACATTATTCCCAATTTTAACCTTAGAGCCGATAACAACATAAGGTTCTATAGTTACTTTCTTTCCAATCTTTGTATCTTTTGAAAAAAAAATAGTTTCAGGACCAATCATCTTAACTCCTGATTTTATAAATTTCTCTCTAAGTTTTTTTTGACTTGAGTCTTTCATTTTGATCTTATTTATATTAAGTATATTGTTTGATTAATTCACAATTTATTTCTTTAAAATACTTTTATAATGAAACAAAAATTTACAATTTTATTTGATTTAGACGGTACTTTAGTGGATACCGCTCCAGATTTGATACGGGCTCATAATCACGTAATGAAAAAATTTGGATACCCTACTAAAACTTTAGGAGAACTAAAAAATGCTGTTGGCAAAGGTGCTAAAGCTATGATGGCAAAAGCTAATGGTCAATGGAAGTGGTTTGATGAAAAAATTCAAAACGAAATGACTGATGAATTTCTATCATATTATGGAAAAAATATTTTACATGAAAGTAAATTAATTAACGGTGTAAAGGAATTTTTAAATTGGTGTAAAAATGAAAATATTTCTATGGCAGTATGCACTAATAAAACTGAACACTTAGCAGTTGATCTTTTGAAAAAAATTGGGATTTATGATTATTTCGAATATGTTGCAGGTTATAATACTTTTGAATATTGCAAACCAGACCCTCGACATTTAACAACTACAATTGAAATTTTAGATGGTGATAAAAATAAATCAATTATGATCGGTGACAGCGAGACAGATGCTAATGCTGCTAAGGCTGCTGAAATTCCAATAATATTACTAAAATATGGATATACAGAAAAAAGATCTGAGGAAATTTATCATAATCACATTATAAAAGACTTTGTAGGCATTGAGAAAATAGTATCAGAATATCTTTAATATTGATTAATTTATTTTAACTATTAAAACAAAATCACAAATAAGGAGTAATTTTGTTATTACACACAGTTAAAGTATATCCATCAAAAATTAATCTTCCAAAGAAGAGACAGCTTGCATGGAAAATTGCAGAGATAGCAAGCGATAATGCTAAATTAAATAAAGATGCTATTGAAATGGTTATCAATAGAATTATTGATAATGCTTCTGTTGCAATTGCTTCATTAAATAGAAAGCCAGTAATCTCATCTAGAGAAATGGCTTTAAGACATCCTAGAAAAAATGGTGCAACTTTATTTGGTGTAAACTCAAAATTAAAATTTGATTGTGAATGGGCAGCATGGTCAAATGGTACAGCTGTTAGAGAATTAGATTTTCATGATACTTTCTTAGCTGCAGATTATAGTCATCCAGGTGACAACATTCCTCCTCTTATAAGTGTAGCACAACAAAACAAAAAAAGTGGATTGGATTTATTAAGAGGAATAATTACTGCATATGAAGTTCAGGTAAATTTAGTCAAAGGTATTTGTTTGCATAAGCATAAGGTGGACCACATTGCTCATTTAGGCCCTAGTGTTGCTGCTGGATTGGGAACAATGCTAAAATTACATACTGAAACTATATATCAAGCTGTTCAACAGGCATTACATACATCAATATCTACAAGACAATCTCGAAAAGGAGAAATTTCAAGTTGGAAAGCTTATGCTCCTGCTCATGCTGGTAAGCTTGCTATCGAAGCTGTAGATAGAACTATGAGAGGTGAAGGTGCTCCAAGTCCAATATATGAAGGTGAAGATAGTGTAATAGCAAGAATATTGGATGGAAAAAAAGCAAACTACAAAGTCCCTTTACCAAAAAAAGGTGAGAGTAAAAAAGCTATCTTAGAGACATATACAAAAGAATATTCTGCAGAATATCAATCGCAAGCATTAATAGATCTAGCTAAAAAGCTAAAAACAAAAATTAATAATTTAAATTATATTAAAAAAATTGATATTTTTACAAGTCATCACACTCATTATGTAATTGGAACAGGTGCTAATGATCCACAAAAAATGGATCCAAAGGCTAGTAGAGAAACATTAGATCATTCTATAATGTATATATTTGCTGTAGCTTTAGAAGACGGGGATTGGCATCATGTTAAATCTTATACTAAAGCAAGAGCAAATAGAAAAAGTACAATTAAAATTTGGAGATCAATTAAAACATATGAAGATAAAAAATGGACAAAGAAATATCATGATCCAAATCCAAAAAATAAAGCTTTTGGAGCTAAAGTAGTTGTAACACTTAACAATGGAAAAAAAATAATAGAGGAACTTGATAGAGCAGACGCACATCCATATGGAGCAAGACCGTTTAAGAGAGAAAATTATATAAATAAATTTTTAACTTTAACTGAGGGTATTTTGGATAAAAAAGAAAGTAATCGTTTTTTAAAAACAGTACAAAATTTGAAAAATTTAAAACCTGGCCAACTTCATAGATTAAATATTGAAGTAAGAAAAAGTAAATTGAAACAAAATAATAAAAAAGGAATTTTTTAATGCACTTTGTGGAAAAAGAACCAAGTCAAAAAAGATTGGATTTTGATCAAAAATTAAAATCAAATAAAATATTAAGAGTTCCTGGAGCATATAATCCGTTAACAGCAAAATTAATTGAAGAAATTGGTTATGATGCGGTTTATGTATCCGGTGGAGTAATGGCTAATGATCTTGGTTTTCCAGATATTGGTTTAACAACACTACAAGATGTTAGTACAAGATCTTATCTGATTTCGAGAGTAACTAATCTTCCAACAATAGTTGATATAGATACAGGATTTAAATCATGTAAAGAAACAATAGAAACATTCGAGGAATTTGGAATAACAGGAGTTCATTTAGAGGATCAAATTGAAAGAAAAAGATGTGGGCATCTTGAAAATAAAGAACTTATCTCAACTGATGCTATGGTTAAAAAAATTAAAGAATGTGTTACGGCAAAAAAAGATCAAAATTTTAAAATTATTGCTCGTTCAGATGCTAAAAGCGTCGAAGGTTTAGATAAAATGATTGAAAGATGTAAAGCTTATATTGATGCTGGTGCTGAAATAATATTCCCAGAAGCTCTTCAAGATGAAAAAGAATTTGAAAAAGTTCGAAAAGAATTGTCTGGTTACTTGTTAGCTAATATGACTGAATTTGGTAAATCGAAATTGTTTAATTACAAAGAATTAGAAAATTTTGGGTATAATATAGTTATTTATCCAGTAACCTCGCAAAGATTAGCAATGAAAAATGTCGAAGATGGATTAAGAGACATTTATGCAAATGGACATCAAAATAATATTATTGATAAGATGCAAACTAGGAAAAGACTTTACGAATTAGTCGATTATGAAAAATATAATTCATTAGATGAAAAAATTTATAATTTTAGTACGGAAGGACATGAATAATGAGTGATGATATTAAAAAAGGCTTACTAGGTATTGTTGTAGATGAAACAGAAGTTTCAAAAGTAATGCCAGAAATAAATTCTCTTACTTATAGAGGGTATGCAGCTCAAGATTTATGTGAATATTGTAGATTTGAGGAAGTTGCATATCTTATTCTTAATAAGGATCTCCCGAATACTATCCAACTTAGAAAATTTGAAAAAGAAGAAAGAAACAACAGAGAACTAACAAAAAATTTATATGAAATAATCAAACACATGCCAAAGAAATCTCACCCAATGGATGTTGCAAGAACAGCTGTGAGTGTAATGGGATTAGAGGATAAAGAAACTACAGATTCTTCACCAGAAGCAAATATGAGAAAAGCTCTAAGAATTTTTGCAAAAACTCCAACTGCCTTAGCTGCTTTTTATAGAATAAGAAAAGGTAAAAAAATAATTAAACCTAAAAAAACATTAACCTTTGCTGAAAACTTTTTTTATATGTGTTTTGGGAAAGTTCCTCAAAAAGAAATAGTCAAAGCTTTTGATGTATCTTTAATTTTATATGCAGAACATAGTTTTAATGTTTCAACTTTTACAGCAAGAACAATTACCAGTAGCTTATCTGACATACACGGAGCAATTACAGGTGCAATTGCAAGTTTAAAAGGCCCACTTCACGGCGGGGCTAATGAAGAAGTGATGCATATGATGAACAAAATTAAAAAACCTGAAAATGCACTAAAATGGATAAATAATGCACTTAAAAATAAGGAAGTAGTAATGGGATTTGGTCATAGAGTTTATAAATCAGGTGATTCAAGGGTTCCAACTATGAGAAAATACTTTGGTAAAGTCGCTAAACTTAAGAAAGATAAAAAATTTGAAAAAATTTATGACATTGTTGAAAGAGTAATGATCAAAGAGAAAAATATATATCCTAACGTAGATTATCCAACAGGACCTACTTACCATCTAATGGGATTTGATACTGATTTTTTCACTCCAATATTTGTAATCTCAAGAATTACAGGCTGGTCTGCACATATAATGGAACAGCATGCTGCAAACAAACTTATTAGACCACTTGCAAGCTACAAAGGTAACAAGCATCGAAAAGTGATGCAGTTAAATCAAAGATAATTTTAAGATTAACTAAAAGCTTCTGCCCAAGTACCTTGTGTTGATGCTTTAGAATATTCTGTTGCACGACCTTCAAAGAAATTCATATGCTCAACCGCGTTAAGCATAGTATCAAGCCAAGTTAAAGGATTTTTTTCAATATCATAAATTCCTTCTAAACCTAATTGACTTAATCTTCTGTTTGCAATGAAACGAATATATTTTTTAACATCCTCAGCCGTTAATCCTTCCATTGGACCCATTTGAAATGCTAAATCTATAAAAGCATCTTCATGCTCTACTATAGTTCTGCAAGCTTCATAAATTTCTTTTTTTAGTTGTGGATTCCATGTTTCAGGATTTTCTTTAATAAAATCTTTAAATAATCTGATCATTGAATTGCAGTGCAAAGTTTCATCTCTTACAGACCAAGTAACGATCTGACCCATTCCCTTCATTTTATTATGTCTTGGGAAATTTAATAGGATTGCAAAACTCGCAAACAATTGTAGACCTTCCGTAAACGCACTAAACACAGCTATTGTTTTTGCAATGTCATGATTAGATTTAACATCAAAGCCTTGCATGTAATCATACTTATCTTTCATTTCTTTATATTTCATGAAAGCTGAATATTCAGACTCTGGCATTCCAATTGTATCTAATAAATGTGAGTAAGCTGCAATGTGTACTGTTTCCATAGAAGCAAAAGACGACATCATCATTAAAACTTCTGTTGGTTTAAACACATTCATGTAATGTCTGATGTAACAATTACTTACTTCAACATCGGCTTGAGTGAAAAATCTAAAAATCTGAGTTAATAAATTTTTTTCAGACGGGCTAAGATTTTTTTGCCAATCTCTTACATCATCACCTAATGGAACTTCTTCAGGTAACCAGTGAATTCTTTGTTGTGTTAACCAAGCATCGTAGCACCAAGGATATCTAAATGGTTTATAAACTGGGTTGGCTACTAACAAACCATTGTTATTTTTTTTTGGTTGAACTGCTTCTTTATTTATATTTTCTGCTACTGACATGATAAACACTCCTCGTACTCTTGTTCTTGACTTTCGTTTGATTTATTTTTGTAAACATTTGCTAAGATATCAGTTGATTTTGAATCATTAACATTCTCAGCCCTTTGAATTGACTTTGATCTACAGTAATAAAGGCTCTTTAAGCCTTTTTTCCAAGCATCAAAATGAATTTTGTGTAACTCTTTCTTGTGAACATCTGCTGGTAAAAATAGATTTACTGATTGTGCCTGTGAAATAAATGGTGTTCTGTCACCACTTAATTCAATTATCCAATTTTGGTTCAGCTCAAATGCAGTTTTGAATACATCTTTTTCTAAATCAGTTAGGAAATCTAGATGATTAACAGATCCTTGATTTGTAGTAATACTAGACCATGTCTCTTCATCATTTTTTCCATGAGACTGAAGGATTTCTTCTAAATATCTATTTCTTACATTGAAAGATCCTGAAAGAGTTTTGTGTGTGTAACTGTTTGCAGCAATCGGCTCTACTCCTGGTGATGCTCCTCCGCAAATAATTGAGATTGAAGCAGTTGGAGCAATCGCTGTCTTGTTAGAAAATCTTTCTTTATAACCATACTCTGCTGCATCTGGACATGCACCTCTCTCTTCAGCCAAATCTTTAGAAGCTTGATTAACTTTTTCATGAATATTTTTAAATATTTTTTTATTCCATGACTTTGCCATTACTGATTCAAGTGGAATTCTATTTTTTTGTAAAAAAGAATGAAAGCCCATTACACCTAATCCAACACTTCTTTCTCTTTCAGCTGAATATTTCGCATCTTTAAATTGATCTGGCGCTTTTTTTATGAAATCAGATAAAACATTATCTAAAAATCTCATCACATCACTAATCATGTCTGGATCATCTTTCCATTCATCATATTTTTCTAAATTTAACGAAGATAAACAACATACCGCTGTTCTATCTCTTCCATCTTTATCAATTCCTGTTGGTAAAGTTATTTCACTACATAAGTTAGATGTTTTAACTGTAAGGTTTGCTAACTTATGATGTTGAGGAATTTGTCTGTTAACAGTATCAATATAAATTATATACGGTTCACCAGTTTCAATTCTTGCAGTTAATAATCTTATCCATAAATTTCTTGCAGAAATAGTTTGTTGAACACTTCCATCAGCAGGACTTTTTAAAGCCCATTGTTCATCTGTTTCTACTGCTCTCATAAATGCGTCAGAAACTAAAACACCGTGATGTAAATTTAATGCTTTTCTATTTGGATCACCACCAGTAGGTCTTCTCATTTCAATAAATTCTTCTATCTCAGGATGATCAATTGGAAGATAACATGCTGCAGAACCTCTTCTTAAAGATCCTTGACTGATAGCCATAGTTAAAGAGTCCATAACTTTTATAAAAGGAATTATTCCAGAAGTTTTTCCAACTCTTCCTATTTTTTCACCAATAGATCTTAAGTTACCCCAGTAACTTCCAATTCCTCCACCCTTTGCTGCTAACCAAACGTTCTCACTCCATAAATCAAGAATGCCTCCTAAGCTATCAGATGCTTCATTTAGAAAACATGAGATAGGTAATCCTCTTTTTGTACCACCATTTGATAAAACTGGTGTTGCTGGCATAAACCAAAGATTGCTTATATAATTATAAATTCTTTGAGCATGTAAATTATCATCTGCATATGTGCTTGCTACTCTTGCAAATAAATCTTGATAAGATTCGTTTAAACCTAAGTATCTGTCTTTTAAAGTTGCTTTACCAAAATCAGTTAGATTTGCATCTTTAGAACGATCAATTTTAATAATGATGCCTTTGTCATTTTGAAATAATTCAGTTTCATTATTTAGTGAGAAAAGATCAGGTTTATTTATTTTAGAAACTTCTTTAACTTCTGGGCTATATTCAGAGACAGCTTTTTTAAGGGCTTGAGAAAGAATCTTATTCATAAATTTTAATTATATTTTGTTATTTGTACGAAAACAACTATATGTTGTAGGCGTTTAACGTAAATATACTATATAAACTTTTGTACAATAGAACATTTATAGAACGCGACAATATGATAATCAATAAAAAAATAAAAAATTTTTCAAGAAATTAACATAATAAACAGTAAGTAAATAACCGATGAACGAAAATATAAAAATAGATCCTTATGGTTTTAGAGAATATGACGCCCGATGGTTGTATGAGAAAGATATAAACCAATCAGGAATGGAGAATCTTGGAAGAGGCCTTGGAACACAGATAAAAATACATACCAAAAAAGCTAATCCCAGAATCATAGTAGGTCATGATTACCGTTCCTATAGTGAAGAAATAAAATCAGCGCTTAAAAAAGGATTATTGTCTACAGGTTGTAATATAGAGGATATTGGTCTTTCACTGTCACCCATGGTTTATTTTGCACAATTCAATTTAGATGCAGATGCGGTTGCTATGGTTACAGCAAGCCATAATGAAAATGGGTGGACTGGTGTCAAAATGGGAATCAAAAAAGGACTAACTCATGCACCTGAAGAAATGAAAGAACTAAAAGAAATTACCTTAGATAAAAAGTTCACAAAAGGTGAAGGTAACGAAAAACAAATAAAAGATTTTGATAAAATTTATAAGGATGACTTAATTATTAAAAACAAAATTAAGAAAAAAATAAAAGCTGTGGTGGCTTGTGGAAATGGAACAGCGGGAGTTTTTGCTCCAGATATTTTAAGAGGTATTGGTTGTGAAGTAATTGAGTTAGATTGTAACCTAGATTGGAATTTTCCTAAATACAATCCAAATCCAGAGGATCTAGAAATGCTTCATGAAATAGCAAAAGTAGTTAAAGAAAACCATGCTGATATAGGGTTTGGATTTGATGGTGATGGAGATAGGGTTGGTGTTATTGATGATAAGGGTAACGAAATATTTTCAGATAAAATAGGTCTCTTAATAGCTAGAAATTTATCAGGTAAACATAAAAATTCAAAATTTGTAGTTGATGTTAAATCAACAGGTCTATACTCAAAAGATAAAATTTTAATTGAAAATAATTGTGAAACTATTTATTGGAAAACTGGGCATTCTCATATTAAAAGAAAAGTGAACAGTGAAAAAGCATTAGCAGGTTTTGAAAAAAGTGGTCATTTCTTTTTTAATCAACCTTTAGGATATGGTTATGATGATGGAATTAATTCAGCTATTCAAGTATGTCATTTGCTAGATAATCAAAATAAAAAAATGAGTGAAATTATTAGTGAATTACCTAATACATTTCAAACTCCTACTATGGCACCTTTTTGCAAAGATGAAGAGAAGTATCTTGTTGTCGAAGAGCTTGTTAAAAAAATTAAAAATTTACAAGAAAACAAAACTGTAATAGATGGCCAAGTTATTAATGATATTTTAACTGTTAATGGAGTTAGGTTTTCATTTGAAGATGGTTCTTGGGGATTGATAAGAGCATCATCAAATAAACCATCCTTAGTAATAGTAACTGAAAGCCCAACTTCAGACGAAAGAAAGAAAAAAATATTTGATTTCATTGATGAATTGCTAAAAGAAACTGGAAAAATTGGTGAGTATGATCAAAAAATTTAATATTTTATTAATTTTTTTTTTATTTTTTACCTCAAAAAGTCAAAGTTTTAGCCCTGAAATTGAACAACAAATTTATATCGGCTGCTACGGAAGTTCAAAACAATATATAGGTCCTGAAAAAGCAAAATCCTATTGCATGTGTACATTAAAAAAACTTAATGAGAAATTTACAGATGATGAAATTAAGGAAATATTTAAACAAAAACCTAAAGATATAATGGAGGCTACAAAATTTGCTTCATTATATTGTGAAAAAAATTTTTGATTTCACTGGTCTAAAAACTTAATTTTTATAATTATCATCATCAGCTTTAGTTCCTATATTATCCTCATTAGCTTTTTTTTCTAAATTATCACCGTTTTGGTTGTTTTCTTGTTTGGGAATTTCATCACTATAAAACTTTCTAACTAACTGCTCTTCTTTTAACCTTTGCTCTTCATCAAATTTTTTTTCCCATTCTTTCATTCGCCTATTTTCCTCCTCAATTCTCTCTTTTTGAGCTATTTCAGCTAATCGAATTCTTTCGTTTTCTTCCTCAATTCTTTTTTGTCTTTCCTCTTCAATTTTCAATTCTCTTTCTCTTTGACGTCTTTCATTTTCTTTATTTATTCTTTCACGTTCAGCTTCTTTAAGTTCTTTTTCTTTAATTCTTAATTCCTCTTCCTTAGCTCTTTGCTCAGCCTCTTCTTTTAAAATCTGTCTTTGAATTTCTTGCTGTCGTTCAGTTTCAAGTTCTCTTAACCTTTCTTCCATTTCTTTAAGTTTTTCTTGCTCATATTTTAGCTTCCTAGCTGCCTCTCTTAATCTTTGTTCTTCCTCAAGTCTATTTTTCCTTTCAATTTCTTTTAATCTTATTTTTTCTTGTCTTTCTTTTTCTTTTTCATCTCTTTTCTTTTGTGCTTCAATTTCTTTATTTTTTAGTTGTTCTTCTTTGATTTTAAAATTTTCTTCTCTAATTCTTTGTCTTTCTAACATTTTTAGCCTTAAATCTTCCTGTTTAAGCTTTCTTTCTTCCTCTCTAAGCTTTCTTGTTTCTTCGTCTTTAATTTTTTTCTTTTCTATTTTAATTCTTTGAGCTTCTATTTTTTGTCTTTTCTCTTCATTCTTTTTTTCTTGTTTTTCATTTTCTATGACTAATTTTTTTTGAAAAAGAAGTTTCTTTCTTTCTTCTTTAAGTTCATCTTGTTTAGCTTTTTTTGCTAGTTTTTTTTCTAAAACTAATTCTCTTTTTTTTTCTTTTTCTAATTGTTTTTGTAATGCTAAATCTTTTTTAACTTTATTTTTTTTAAAATCTTCTAAAATTGAGGAAAACTTATTCTTTGTTTTATCTATTGGATCAAATAAATTTTTTTTAATATTTTTATTAATGTCTTTTATTGAAACCATTTTTAAAAGTATCAATTAGAACAATAACACTAAATATTATGTGTGGCTAATTTGAGTTTTTATTTAAGACTAAATACAACTTAAGATTGTCTGATTTTAAATTAGTTGATAAAGAGCATTTTCAACTAATAAGTGTTCATAAATATTTAAAGAATCACTTAGTTTGGATTCGTGAGGTGATGGAGGGAGACTGAAGTCACCTCTTTTTTTTGCCTGTTATAATTTCAAGTATTCATAAAAAA
This sequence comes from uncultured Pelagibacteraceae bacterium, assembly GCA_902572515.1. Classification (GTDB taxonomy): domain Bacteria; phylum Pseudomonadota; class Alphaproteobacteria; order Pelagibacterales; family Pelagibacteraceae; genus Pelagibacter. The sequence continues at coordinate 22,148 of CACGGJ010000006.1, forward strand.
ATTTAATCGAAACGACTAAAAGAAAAATTCCAAAAAACTTACTAATTTTTTTTTTATCAATACTATGAACAGTTTTAGCTCCTATTCGAGCCATGAAAGTCGTAATTGGTATGAAAATTAAAAAAGCAGGGATATTTATAAAACCAATACTAAGTGGAAGACTTGAATTTAAATAATTTCCTGAAATTAAAAAACCTATTGCTCCAAATAAAGCAATTAAAAAACCTATAGCTGCTGCACTTCCTATTGCTTTATTTATTGAATAACCAAAAAACTTAAGAATAGGAACATTCATTACCGCCCCTCCTATACCCATAGGTGCAGATATAAACCCAACAAAAATGCCAAGAAATACTTTTAGGTGTAATCTCATTTTAACAATTATGTTTTGTTCCTTTTCTTTTATTAATAATAAATAAATTCCTAGAAATAAGATCATTATAGAAAAAAACAAAACTAAAGACTTAGTTTTTAAAGAAGCAGCAAAAGCTGTACCAACAATAACTCCTAGTACAACAAACAGACCGTAATTCATAACAATATCAAAATCAACCGCTTTAAATTTATGATGTGTCAAAACTGAGACAGTAGATGTTGGTATTATAATTGCAAAGGAAGTTCCTACAGCAAGGTGCATAACATATTGAGGATCAATTTCTAAAGAACCAAAAATAAAATATAAAAAGGGAACAGTTATCAAGCCACCGCCAATACCAAATAAACCAGCAACAAATCCAACTGGTATCGCTGTTAAAACCATTAATAAAATAATATAACTGTATTCGTTTGTTAAAATTGAATTAAGCAGACTGGCCTACTCTAGTATCTACATTGTTGTATTTAATTTTATCCATGATGTGATCAATTTTTTTCACATCAGCATCTCTCACACACATGTTTTCACTTAAATATCTTTTCCAATAACTTGCACCTGTTTGACCATGAAATAAACCAAGAGTGTGTCTCATAATCTGATTTAATCTTGTTCCTTTTTTTAATTCTTCTTTAACATAAGGAATAAGTTGTTCAATTACATCTTGTCTGCTTGGAACATCATCATTGTTAAATATTTCTCTTTCAATATCTGCCAATAAATAAGGAGTATGATATGCAGCTCTTCCTATCATTATTCCATCTGTTTTTTCTAAATGAGGTTTTATCTCATCTACTGAAGTTATTCCTCCATTTATAATAATCTCTTCATTAGGAAAATCTTTTTTTAATTTATAAACATATTCATATTTTAGAGGAGGAATATTTAAATTTTGCTTAGGTGTAAATTTACCTAACATTGCTTTTCTTGCATGAATAATGAAAGTTCTAACTCCAGTTACTTTTAGGGTAGAAATAAAACTATGTAAATTTTCATAATCTTCTACATCATCGTAACCAATTCTTGTTTTTATAGTTACTGGCAGTTTTGTAACTGATTGCATTTTACTTAAACAATCTGCCACCAAATTTGGTTCTTTCATCAGACAAGCACCAAATCTATTTTTTTCAACTTTTTTACTAGGACAACCTAAGTTTAGATTAATTTCATCATAACCAAAATCTTCACCTACTTTAGTGGCTTCAGCTAAAAGTTTAGGAGAAGATCCTCCTAATTGAAGTGCTACAGGTTTCTCGTTAATATTAAACTCTAATAACTTTTTTTTATCTCCTCTATTTATGGCTTCATCAACTACCATCTCAGTATAAAGAAGTGTGTTTTTGGATATTAATCTAAGAAAAAATCGTTCATGACGATCTGTACAATCCATCATAGGAGCAACTGATACTTTCCTATTCATGGTATAACTTTATATTATTTTTTTAAGAGTTTGAAGCTTCAGTGTCGTCTGAAGATACGTCTGCTTCTTGATTTTCTGATTCTGATACTTCATCTAAAGAAACTTCTCCTTGTTCATTCATAGTTTCTTCGCCTACGGAATTATCAACTTCTGCTGTAGCTGTTTCAGATAGCTCAGCTAAATCTTCTTTTGTAACTTGGATTTTTTCAGGTGTTTTTCTTGCTCTTTTAGATGGTAATATTGGTGTTCCACTTTTTGAAATTTCACCTTTGTATAAATTTTCAAAATCATCACCTATTTCTTCATCATCCTCAGTAGTATCGTCAACTTGCTCAACATGTTTTCTAAGTTTGTAAACGGCGCTGTCAGTTAAATCTGAAACTTTAATTTTTTCCTCGGCAATTTCTCTTAATGAAATAACAGTATTTTTATCGTTATCTCTATCAATTGTTGGTTCTATTCCAGCATTAAGTTGAGTAGCTCTTTCTTTAGCAACTAGTACTAATTCGTAGGGGCTCTCTACTTTATCTATACAGTCTTCCACGGTAACTCTAGCCATGCGGAGTATCTACACAGTGAGTCTTTAAAAATCAAGGGGTATTTTATAAATAATGAGGATTTAGCTTATTTTTAACTAAATAAAGAAGGATAATTGAGCCAAAAATATAGGTTCCTGAAACAACGGCTATTTGTTCAATTGAAAAACCAATATCAATCAGAAGACCAAACAAAGCAGTACCAAACGCTGTTGAAAATACCATTAGTGCAGTTGTTAAAGCCTTTATTGATCCAATATATTTAACTCCATAAATCTCAGCCCATGTTGAAGAACCAAGAACATTTGCCAAACCATTGGTGACGCCTACTAAACCAAAAAATATAAAAGAAGACAGTGGTGCATCAAAATAGTAGAGAACTATAGTACCAAAAAGAAGTGGGATATTCATATAGATTAATAATTTTCTACTTGAAAATTTATCAATTAAAAAACCAGATATAAAAAGAGTTATCACTGATAAAATTGAGTAAGCCATAAATGATTGTGCAATCACATAAGGTCCCCACTCTTTAGAAGAAGATATAAAAGACTGATAAACAAAAGATCCTGTTGCAATCCATGGCATTGCTAACATCGTCATACAAATTATGTAAAATCTATAATCTTTTAAAACTTCTATCCTTTTCCATTGTTTAATTTCTTTATTGTTTTCTTCTATTTTAGACTCTTCTCTAGTATCAAGCTTAACCTCTTTTACTAAAAGAAAAGTTGCAATAGGCAAAATAAGTATAACTAAAATAGAAATTGAAACCCAAATATCTCTCCATTCTATAAAAGTTAATAAAAAAACAATTAAAACTGGCATTATAAATTCAGCTAACGACAATCCTAACCAACCAGTGCTTAAGGCTCTTCCTCTATTTTTTTCAAAAAAAACGAGATATGGTTGTTGTAGCTGTGTGACTTGATAATCCTTGTCCAGCTAAACGCATTAGAAAAATTCCTATAAATAAAAAAAAAACAGATGAAATCTTTGAAAATATAAAACAGGAAGCTGATAAAAAAATTATTACATAAGATGCAAACTTTAATATGTTTACGTCATCAATTTTTTTTCCAATCCAAACTAAAACAATACTACTTAATAAAGTGGCTGATGCATAAATTGAGCCAAATTGTCCATGTGTAATTGATAATGCGTCTCTAATACTAGAATTAAATAAGCCAAGAAAAAAACTCTGTCCAAAACTTGAAAAAAATGTAAAAATAAAACCAAATACAATTACTTTTAAACTTAAACTTTTAAACATAGAAAAAAATTATGACTTGTAATGTTGCTTTCATAGGTCTTGGGGTTATGGGCTACCCAATGGCTGGATATATATCAAAAGCCGGACACAATGTAACTGTTTTTAATAGAACTAAATCTAAAGCTGAAAAATGGATTGGTGAATATAAAGGTAAAATGGCCAATACACCTGCAGAGGCTGCAGATGGTGCTGATTTCATTTTTACATGTGTTGGTAATGATGATGATTTAAGAGAAGTAGCAACTGGAGAAAATGGATTATTTAACACAGCAAAAGCTGGGTCTATTTTTATTGATAACTCAACTGTATCTGCAGAAGTATCAAGAGAATTAAATAAAAAAGCAAATGATAAAGGATTTAGTTTTTTAGATGCTCCTATTTCAGGAGGACAAGCTGGTGCTGAGGGCGGAATATTAACAGTAATGGTTGGTGGTGATGAAGAAGTGTTTAAAAAGGCTGAGCCTGTAATTGATTGCTACAGTAAAAAGGTAAAATTAATTGGTCCTTGTGGAAGTGGTCAGTTAACAAAAATGATGAACCAAATGTGTATTGCTGGAACTGTCCAAGGTTTATCTGAAGCAATCAATTTTGGAATTAATGCCGGCTTAGATATGGATAAAGTTATGGAAACAATATCTAAAGGTGCAGCACAATCTTGGCAAATGGAAAATAGATACCGAACTATGACCGATGATAAATTTGATTATGGTTTTGCTATTGATTGGATGAGAAAAGATTTAAAAATTGCAATCGAGGAAGCCAAAAAAAATGGTTCACCTGTGCCTATAACTGAAATTATTGATGGTTATTATGCTGAGGTTCAAGAAATGGGTGGAAACCGTTGGGATAGCTCAGGTTTGATTGCTAGATTAAAAAAGAAAAAATAATATTTGTGACGGATACAGTTCCTTATTACGAGGACTTTGCAGAGATCAAAAAGAAAATTTGGTCGATGTTAGAAAATGCAGTTAAAGATAGAAGTTCTCCTTTTCGAATACCAGTGTTTGTTTGTGGTAATCAATCAGACTTTGATGGTCGAATTGTAGTTCTAAGAAAATCTGATCAATCAAATAATCTTGTTCAATATCATAGCGATATCAGATCAGATAAAATTGAAAAATTGAAAGCGAATAAAAACGCTGCAATGTTGTTTTATGACAAAGATGAAAAAATACAGGTTAGACTTAAAGTTGAATGTACTATCAATCACAATAATGATGTAACAAAAGAATCTTGGTCTAAAACCCAACATATTAGTAGAAAATGTTATTTAGTTGATAATGGTCCTGGAACTGAGTCAGATTTGCCAACCTCTGGACTAAAACCAGAATTAGATAATTTTGATTACACCAAAGAACAAAGTGAAGAAGGTTACAAAAACTTTACTGTCATTCAGTGTAAGATTAAATCTATAGAATGGCTTTACTTAGCGGCTAAAGGCCATCGAAGAGCTAAGTTTAATTTGGAAAATAATAAAGATACCTGGTTAGTCCCATAGATGGTAACTGGATACATATTTACAGCATTTCTTATAATTTTAGGATTGGCTGTTATGAGATTTGGAAGTATTCATTTTAAAAAATTTAAAGAAGGTAAAACCAAAATTAAATCAAAGTTAAGTGGACAATTATCTTTTTTAATTTTATTTTTAATAATTATTGGATTGATAGTTTATTCAGTCAACGATCTATTATTTAAGTAAATGAACTATTCTTTCAAATTCCTTTAATAATTATATTTGTACCTTCGGAATTATCTAATCTTATTTGTTTTATTGGTTTGTATTCTTCAGAATTGTACCATTCTAATGCTTTTTCATATGTAGGGAATTTAAGAATAATAATTCTAGGAAATTTTGTTTCACCATCGAAAATTTGAAACTCACCAGCTCTTACTAAAAATTCTCCACCATATTTTTTTACGAGTGGTGTAACCTTTTCAACGTATACTTTGTAATTTTCAGGATTAGTTACTTTTAATTGAGCTATTACGTAGCCTACTGGCATTTATATCCTTTAAAAAATTGATTTCGAATATTTTTTCCAATTATCTTGGTAATGTTTTGTATTTTCAAACACTGCTTTTTTTTCTTCCTCTGAAACTTCTCTAATAACTTTACCTGGAGAGCCTACAACCAGAGAATTGTCAGGTATAACTTTATTTTCTGTAATTAAGGCCTTGGCCCCTATTATACAATTTTTTCCAATACTGACTTTATTAAGGATTACAGCTCCAATTCCAATTAAACTATTGTCTCCAATCGTACATCCATGAAGCATAACTAAATGACCAACAGTAACATTTTTTCCTACTTTTAAAGGACATCCAGGATCTGTATGTAATACGCTTCCATCTTGAACATTTGACCCCTCACCAATATGAATGTTTTCAATATCTCCTCTAAGAACTGCATTAAACCAAATACTTGTATTTTTTTCTAAAGTAACATCTCCTATTATCGTAGCATTTGGAGCTACCCAATTTTCGCCAGAGTTTTTTGGTTTTTTATCTTTTAAATCATAAAACATAATCTATATATTTTACATTATGCCTATACAAACTCCAATATGTGATTTTGGTCAAAAAGCTATTCCATTTGAATTAAAATCTACTGATAATAAAATTCTGTCTTTAAATGATATCAAAGGTGAAAATGGAACTTTGATAATGTTCATTTGTAATCATTGTCCATATGTAAAAGCTATTACAAAAGAATTAGTTGAGGATTGTAGTGAATTAAATAAAATTGGTATCAACTCAGTTGCTATTTGCTCAAATGACTTTGTTAATTATCCAGACGACTCATTTGATAATATGATTAAGTTTTCAAATGAAAATCATTTCAATTTTCCTTACTTACATGATGAAACTCAAGAAATTGCTAAAGCATATGATGCTGTATGTACTCCAGATTTCTTTGGCTACAATAAAAATCTAGAACTTCAATACAGAGGACGATTAAGAGAACTTAAAAAGTTTATTCCAGTTAAAGACGGAGAAAGTGATCTGCTTACAGCTATGAGACAAATAGCTGAAACAGGAAAAGGTCCTGAAGATCAAATACCGAGTGCGGGCTGTGGTATTAAATGGAAGTATGATTAATGTATCTAATTGTAACTAGATCATTCCCACCTGAGCTTGGTGGCATGCAAAGTCTAATATGGGGCCTTTCAAGAGAACTGTCTAAAAACTTAATGATAAAAGTTTTTGCAGATCATATAGAAGGTCACAAAGATTTTGATGAAAAAGCTTCTTTTTCAATCGAAAGAGTTGGTGGAATTAAATTACTTAGAAAATATAGAAAAGCACAATTAATTAATGAATATATTAAAGAAAATAAAATTGATGGTGTTATTGCTGATCATTGGAAAAGTTTAGAACTTATTAAAACTTCTAAGAAAAAATACTGTTTAATTCATAGTAAAGAAATCAACCATCCTAAAGGTTCTAGTCAAAATAAAAGAGTAGTTAGTGTTTTAAATAATGTTGAAAAAGTTATAGCAAATTCTCATTTTACAAAAAATCTAGCAATAGAACTTGGTGTTAATGAAAATAAAGTAATTGTAATAAATCCAGGTGTGGATCCTGCTGAAGAATTAAATAAAAAAACTTTAGATAAAGTTGAAAGTATACTTAAAGTTAAAAATCCAAGACTAATCACAGTTTCAAGATTTGATAAACGTAAAAATCATGAAAAAATAATAATGGCTTTAAGAAATTTAAAACAAATTTATCCTGACATTGTTTACATATGTGTTGGATATGGAGAGGAAGAAGAAAATATTAAAAAACTGGTGAAAGAACTAGATCTTGAAGCACAAGTTATGTTTTTTAAAGACATTAGTAATGATTTAAAAAATGCATTAGTTTCAAAATCAAATATCTTTGTTATGCCATCCATAATACATAAAAAATCAGTTGAAGGTTTTGGTATTGCATATGTTGAAGCTGCACAATACGGTATTCCATCAATTGGAGGGAAAGATGGTGGTGCCGCGGATGCAATTAATCATGAAAAAACTGGTTTAATATGTGATGGAAATAGTCTCGATGATATTTATTCTTCTATTAATTCATTGTTGGAAAATAAAAAATATTTAGAGCTTGGGAAAAATGCGAAAGAATTTGTTAATAAATTTCAATGGTCAAAAATAATTGAAGAATACAAAAAGATATTAAATTGATTCCAAATAATAAATTAGCAATTTTTTTAATTATAATCTCAGTTTTTTGTGGAACATTAATGTTAACCTTTTTAAAATTAGCACAAGAAGAAGTTAATGTTTATGTTGCAGGTTTTTTTAGATTTTTATTTGGTTTCCTAATTATTTTTCCGTATATGCTAAAAACTAATTTTATAGTGTTTAAAACAAATCATCATAAAAAACATTTTCTTAGAGCGGTTTTAAACTTGCCTTCAATGTTATTATATTTCTCAGCCTTAGTAATGATGCCAATTGAAAAAGCTACAGCTATATCTTTTGTGGTTCCTTTCTTAGTAACAATATTGGCAGTTTTATTTCTAGGAGAAAAAATTTACATATACAGGAGTTTTGCACTGGTTTTAGGATTTATAGGAATGTTAATAATTTTAAGACCAGGAATAATTGAAATCTCTCTTGGAGTTTATATGGCACTGGCATCGTCTTTTATATGGTCAATAGTGATTATAATTACAAAAACTATCGCAAAAGATGATAGTTCGATTACGATTTTATCTTATGGATACATGTATATGACAATTTTTAGTTTCATTATTGCGTTGTTTTATTGGCAAACACCTAGTTTTCAAACTTTGATTTATTTATTTTTTGCAGGTTTATTTGGTACATTGTTACATCTTTGCATTAATCACGCATACAAATTAGTAGATGTTAGTATGACACAACCATACTCATTTCTAAGTTTAGTGTTTGCTTCTTTAATTGGATATTATGTTTTTAGTGAAACACCCGACCTTTTCACCTGGATTGGCGCAAGTGTAATATTTATAGGGGTTATCATTATGTCATATCGTGAAATGAAGCTTGATAAAGAAATTATTAGAAAACGAATAGATATTAAATCTTAATTTTTCTTCATAAATGTTTTGTAAATATGCCAAACTACAATTAAAATTGTAGTTGCTAGAATACATGCAGTTAATGTTCTGTCCCACAGAAATTCCCACGAACCATTACTTAATAATAAAGATCGTCTCAAGTTTTCTTCCATCAATCCACCTAAAACAAAAGCTAATATCAAAGGTGGCATCGGGAAATCATATAATCTTAAAAAAGTTGCTACTACAGCAATCCCAATCATTAAATAAATATCAAAATTATTAAATGACATTACGTAAATCCCAGTAACGGAGAAAAATAAAATAAGAGGAATTAAATAATTTTTAGGAACAGCAAGAATTCTAGCTATATAAGGAATTAGTGGTAAGTTTAATATCAGCAAAATTACCATTCCAATATACATTGACATAATTATTGACCAAAAAATCTCTGGATTCGTCATATAAAGTCTAGGACCGGGCTGAACCCCAAAACCTAAAAGAGCCCCTAGCATTACAGCTGTAGTTCCACTCCCAGGAATTCCTAAAGTGAGCATAGGAACAAATGAACCTGAGCAAGCAGCATTGTTTGCAGTTTCTGGTGCCGACAAACCATTTACACTGCCTTTACCAAATTTTTCTTTTTCCTCATCACTAACAACGTTTCGTTCCATTCCATAAGCTAAAAAGGACGCAATTGTTGCACCAGCCCCTGGAAGAACACCAATCAAAAATCCAATCACTGATGATCTTGGAATTGTTTTGTACATTTTGGTTCGTTCTTCTTTATTAATCTTAATTGAACCAAGTTCGGTTAAAGAAACTTGCTTAGCAGCACTGGTTGGATCATTTCTTTTTAAAATAATTGTTAGTGCTTCGCTCATTGCAAAAGTTGCCATCACAACTAGTACGAAACTAATTCCGTCAGTTAAGTTCATATTATTAAATGTAAATCTCGTAATATCAGACAAACTATCTTGGCCAACAGATGCCAACATCAAGCCAAGTACCACCATCATCATTGCTTTTAAAAATTGTCCTTTAGAAGAAAAAGCAGCAATCGCTGTTAAACCTAAAATCATTAAAGCAAAGTAATCTGGTGATCTAAAAGATAAACTTACTTTTGATAAACTTGGCGCCATAAATAATAAATAAATTGCAGATAATGTTCCACCTGCAAATGAACTCCATGCTGCAATCGCTAAAGCCTTGCCCGCTTTCCCTTGTTGTGCCATAGGATAACCATCAAATGAAGTTGCAACTGTTCCAGGAACACCGGGTGCATTTAATAATATAGAAGAAGTAGATCCACCAAATACTGCTCCATAATAAACACCAGCCATCAAAATTAATCCTGTTGCAGGATCGAAACCATAGGTAATTGGTATCATCAATGCGATAGCTGTCATTGGCCCAAGACCAGGAAGCATTCCAATGATTGTTCCAAAAAAACAACCAACCATCACCATTAATATGTTCTGAAAAGTAAGTGCTGTTGTTAATCCAATTAATATTCCTTCAATCACCCCATAACTCCTATTGATTGTAAGAATGGATCCCTCAAATATATATCAAGAATACCGTGTAGGAGATACATAAAGGCAGCAACAAATGGAAATGACAATAAAAACATTAAAATCCATCTTCGCTCTCCTAAGAAATAATATGATGCAAATAAAAATAAAGAAGTAGTTAAAAAATAACCAACTTTTAAAATTGTAGCTCCATAAATAATAGCAATAAGTATAAGTATACCTGTTTTCTTATATTCTAAATTTTTATGATCAACTTTAATAGTATTTGGATCTGGTAAAATAAGTTTTAATCCAGAAAAAAATAATCCTGCATAACCTAAATAAATTGGAAATGTTCGTGCATTAAATGGTGCATTTTCGTCAAATGCAAAAACTTGAATTTGGTAAGCAGTATATAAATAAAATGCTGAAAAAATAAAAAAGAGCAGTGATATAATTTTTGTAGTATTTATATTCACTGCTCTAATTTTAAATAACCCTAAGGATTATATCACTCCTAGTTTTTTCATAAGAGCTGTCATTTCTTGAGTTTGTTTTTCTAAGAAAGAAACAAACTTACCTTCTGGATTATAAATATTAACCCAAGCATTTCTTGCTCTGACAGTTTCCCATTCAGGAGTTTTTTGTACATCGCCAAGCATTTTTGCAATAGCTGATCTATCAGCATTGCTCATACCTGGAGGGCCAAAGAAACCTCTCCAGTTAACGAATTGTACATCATATCCTTGTTCTTTAAGAGTTGGTGCATCTGGTGCATCAGAAACTCTTGAAGGCGCAGTGATACCAATAATTCTTACTTGGTCTCTTGCACCCATCAATTCACCTAAACCAGTTGATATGATTTGAGTTTCTCCAGATAAAAGTCCAGCTAAAGCTTTTCCACCAGCATCATAAGGAATGTATTGAACAGCATTCGGATCTGCACCTGCAGCTTGGAAAGCTAAAGCACCAATTAAATGGTCCATACTTCCTCTTACTGATCCTCCAGCCATTTTAACTGAATTTGGATCTTTTTTATATGCATCAACTACATCTTTAAAATTTTTAAAAGATGAACTTTTTGCAACTGCGATAGCACCGTAGTCACCAATTACACCAGCTATTGGCACAACATCTTTATAAGATAAAGTTCCACTTCCTTTTACATAACCTTTGTGTCTAGTAATTGATCTTAATACTAATGGTGTTGATTGAACTAAAACTGTATTAGTAGGTTTAGTATTGATCATGTAAGCTAAAGCTTTACCACCACCACCACCTGACATATTTTCAAATGATGCACTGCTTAACATTCCTGCTTTTGTTAAAGCTTCTCCAGTACCTCTAGCAGTTCCATCCCAACCACCACCAGCACCACCACCAATTACAAAGTGCAATTTATCAATTGCTACTGAGCTTGTAGTTGTTGCTGAGAATAATAGGATTGCTGAAAATAATACTGAAACTATTTTTTTTAAGTTTTTCATTATTTATCCCTCTCTAATTTAAAAAAGTAAGTTAATTATAGTCTTAATCTTTATTCAACCTCTAATTAAGTAACACAACTTTTAATTGAAACTATTTTCTCAAAAAAAATATTAATAAAACTGAGAATTTTATTTATTTTAAAAATTAAATTTTCACTTTATTAACTAATACATTTTTTCTTATCTTTTACATAGTTGATGATAGAAGCTTAACAAATGATTAAACATCAAATCAAATCTTACATTGAAAATGCAAAACAAGTATTTTCAATTAAATTTATTTCTGTTTTAATAATTTCTTTTCTTGGCGCAATTATTGCTGACTATTTTAAAATTCCTCTAGCTTGGTTTTTAGGCCCTATGATTATCACCTCAATTGCTGCTTTATCAGGTCTAAAAGTCATTATGCCTAAAATTGTATTAAGTTTTATCTTAATCATTTTAGGTTTGCATATTGGAAATTACATAGACCAAAATCTATTTAATCAAATGCTTGATTGGATTTGGACTTCATTAATTATGTTAATCTACATAATAATTTGTATTTTAATTGTCGCTAAATACCTCCAAAAATTTGCAAGTTATGGAGAAAAAGCCTCAATATTTTCAGCAGCACCTGGTGCACTGGGTCCTTTAATGATTTTAGCAGAAAATGAAAAAACAGATTTATCTCAAGTCGCAACTTCTCACTTAATTAGATTAATCATCATAATAACTGTCATTCCATTTATTATAGTTAATAATACTGACAACAGTGTTTTGTTAAATGATGACTTCAATTATTTAGCTCAAAATCATTTAAATTTAATTTTACTTATTTTTGCATCTTTGTTTTTTATTTTTGTTTTTGATAAAATTAAAATTCCTGCTGCTTTACTATCTGGAACATTATTTGCGAGCGGTTTGTTGCAAATTACAGATATAGCCTCATATAAATTACCAGATGAAACGGTAAATTTTTGTCTGCTAATTCTTGGTTCTTCAGTTGGTTGTAGGTTTGCTGAAAAAACTGTTAAAGAGATAGCCAATAATTCTCTTCATAGTATTGTGGCTACTACTATTTTGGTAGTATTAGGTTTAGCTGCAGCCTATGTTGCAACATTTTTTGTTGAGACTAATATTTTAACTCTAATTTTATCTTTTAGTCCTGGTGGAATTTATGAAGTTGCAGTTATAGCAATTGCTTTTGATTTAGACCCAGACTTTGTTGCTTTTCACCATATTATAAGATTGCTTTTTATACTTTTCACGGTTCCTGTATTTTTAAGAGTAATTGAAAAGATTAAGAAATAATTTCAGAAATTCTTTCAAAAACTTTTTTTGCTGAGAGTTTTGATAATTCGGGAGCTTGTATCGCTTTAAAATTTTCTCTTTCAATACTTACTTTAAAAGGAGTTGTGTGAGATCCAAATAAAGCAATTCCTTTTGAACCTAAATGTGCTGTCATATGCGCTGGTCCAGTATCGTTAGCAACAACAAATGAACTATCTTTAATTAGTGTTGCTAACTGAGAAATATCTAAGGCTTTGCCATTATCTAAAACGCAGAGTGCATTAATATTTGATGCATCTTTAATTTCACTTGGTCCAGGTGCAATTACTACTTTAAATTTGTTATCTGACTTTTCATTAATCATAGCAATTAAATCATTATAATAAGGCCATTTCTTTGATATTAAATGAGGAGAACAAAAAGGAAAAAGAAGAATATATTTATCTAATTGATGGTGATTTTTTATTTGAGATATGTCTGTTGTACTCCATGAAAAATCAGGTTTTAAAGTATGATTTGTATTTAGGCCTGAACTTTTTAATTGATAATCAAATCTAGACAAAACAGAGTCTTTATCAAAATCTTCTTTTGTGGTTCCTTCAGGTAATGTAGTATCAGTAGATGACCAAGTATATTTTGTTGCTTTTGGAAATAAAATTTTTTTATAAAAAGCTGTTCTACTTGAGTTTTGAAGATCATAAACTTTAGTAAAATTATATTTTTTTATACTTTTCATTAATGAATATAAATAAATCAGGTTTAGTCTTGATAACCGCTTATCTAAAATAACATCAGAAATATGTGGATTTTTTTTAAATAAATCAAAGTATGGTTTAGTTGTAAGCAAATGAATTTCATCTTCTTTATGATTCTCAGAAATATCTTGAATTGCACCACAAGCTTGAGCTATATCACCCAAAGATCCATGTTTAATGATTAAAATATTAGACATATTTTTAACAATTTAACATAGTATAAAATTTAATGAATAAAATTATAGTAGAAGTATCAGTAGGTGAGCTTTTAGACAAAATTTCAATCTTAGAAATTAAAAAAGAAAAAATTAAAGACCCTGAAAAACTAAAATTTATATCGAATGAACATTCGATTCTTAGAGATCAGTTAGAAAAAAATGTTAAATCTGATGACAAACTAAATAAATTATTCCAAGATTTGAAAGAAATTAATGCCAAACTTTGGGTTATTGAGGATGACAAAAGAAATTGTGAAAAAAATAAAGACTTTGGGGAAATATTTATAAAATTATCTAGAGATGTCCATTTTTTGAATGATAACCGTGCAAAAATTAAATTAGAGATGAATAATCATACTGGATCAAGTATTAAAGAAATTAAAGAATATACTAGCTATTAAAAACTTTAGGAAACCAATCATCTCTCATCAAATCTCCTGTTTTTAAATTAATTCCATCAAATGGGGGTGAGGTTGGTCCTCCTCTATCAATATATTTTACATCATCTCCTATAAATCGCATCGAAAATGCTCTTCGTGATTTAGAAGAGTTATTTCCCGTTGAACCATGTACAGTTTTAAAATTAAATAAAACAGCATCCCCTAAACCTAGTTTTGGAATTAAAATATTTTTTTTAAATTCTTTTGATGGAGGTAAATCCATAAAAGAACTATCATCATCATACCAAGATTGGTTATTGGACCATTTAGTGGGTCTAATTAACTTTGACCATTTGTGAGAACCTAAAATTAATTTAAGATTATTTTTATGATTAACCTCATCTAATGGAATCCAAAAACTTCCTGTATCGTTACCATCAACACAATAATAAGGCATATCTTGATGCCATGGTGTCTCTTTGTGAGTACCTGGATCCTTTATAAAAATATGTTCATGGAATATTTGAGTAGATTTAGAATTAGTTGCTTCTGCAACTATTTGAGCTGCAGGTGAATTATATAAACAATCCTTAAATTCCTCTATCCTTTCCCAATTGCAATAATCTTCAAAGAATCTTCCATTATCATCAGTTACATTTTCTCTTCCATGCTTACTTGGATTATCTAAAACTTTTTGAAATCCTTTTCTAAGTGGTTCAATCCAATCTTTAAATACATCCTTGATTATTATTACACCATCATTTTGATAATTATTAATTTGTTTATCGGATAAAAACATTTCTATTATTGAAAGCTGTACTTTTTCTCTAAATATTTAATCACATTATGAATGATAAAAGTCATGAACAAATAAATTCCACCAGCAACAATGAATACTTCGATTGGTTTAAAAGTTGTTGAAATTATATATTTAGCAACGCCAGTTAAATCCATTAAAGTTACGGTGCTTGCTAATGAGGTTCCTTTCATCATCAAAATGATTTCATTTCCGTAGGCAGGAAGTGATTGTCGAATGGCAATTGGAATTTGGATTTTATAAAAGATTATTTTGTTTGATATTCCTAGGCTTTTTCCGGCCTCGATTATACCAGGTTTTATTGTTTGAAATGCTGATCTTAAAATTTCAGATGTATATGCGCCAGTATTTAAAGTAAATGCTATTATTGCACACCAATAAGGTTCTTTTAAAATTACCCATAAAAATGTTGTTCTTAAATATTCTATTTGTCCTAATCCAAAATAAATAATAAAAATCTGTACCAATAATGGTGTTCCTCTGAATACATAAGAATAACCATATGCAAATCTATTAATAAATATATTTTTGTTTAATCTTAAAATTGCAAAGAAAAGACCTAAGAATAATCCAAAAAATAATGATGCAGATAATAATTTTAAAGTAACTACTGTTGCTCCTAAGAGTTTGGGGAAACTGGTGACCATTAAATCAAAATCCATTAATACCCCTTGCTATACCTAACTTCTAACTTGTTAATTAATTTCATACTCACATAAGTAAGCATTAGATATAAAACTGCTGCAAATGAATAGAAGAATAATGGATCTCTAGTAGATCCTGCTGCAATATAAGATTGTCTCATTATTTCAACCAATCCCGTAACTGAAATAAGAGACGTATCTTTTAATGTTATTTGCCAAACATTGCTTAAATTTGGAATAGCTAACCTTAGCATTTGAGGTAAAATTATTTTATAGAACTGCCCAAACTTATTTATTCCAAGAACCTTTGCGGCCTCAAATTGACCTTTATCTATAGATTGTATGGCGCCTCTAAATACTTCTGTTGAATAAGCACCAGAAATGATTCCAATAGCCATTGATCCAGTAATAAAGGCATTAATTTCTATGTATTCATAATACCCAAAAATAGAAGCTACATACATGATGGCTCCACTGCCACCAAAGAAAAAAAGATAAATTACTAAAAGCTCAGGAACTCCTCTAATAACTGTTGTATAAAAATTACCAACTAAATTTAAAGTTTTATATTTTGAAAGTTTTAAAGGAGTAAAAATTAAAGCGAAAAAAAAAACCAACTAACATTGCTGTAATCGATACAGCAATCGTCATTAGGGTTGCATAGAATAGCTCGTCACCCCAACCTGTTTTACCAAATGCTAGAAGTTCCATATAGATTGGCGACTATATATTATAGTCGCCAAATCTGAAAATGATTACATAGATGCGTCGAAACCAAAGTGTTTAATAGCAAGTTTGCTAATAATACCTTTTTTTCGAGCTACATTAATTGCTCTGTTGAAATCTTTAAGTAATTTTGCATCTCTTTTTCCAATTGCATCATCACCACCTTGTCTAATTCCAACACCAACACCATTACCAAATGCGCCACCTGAAAATGTTGGTCCAACTAACACAACTGGTTTACCTGATTTATCAGCATAGTCTGTAAATGCAACTGCTGCAGCTAATGCAACATCACATCTACCAGATGTTAAATCTAAGTTAACTTCGTCTTGAGTTTTATAAGTTCTAACATTTACACTTCCTACATCACCTGACTCTAAAAAGTTTTGGTGAATAGTTCCTGTTTGTGTACAAACAGTTTTACCAGCAAGTGCACCTGTTAAAGTCTTAAGAGCTTTATTAACATCAGAGCCACCTAAGGAAAGATTAATACCTTCTGGTGTATCCATTCCTTCTAAACTTGAACCTTTCATTACTGCGAGAGACGCAACTTCATCTGCATATCCTTGAGAAAATGTAATTGTTTTTTGTCTTTCAGCCGTAATTGACATTCCAGCCATTATTGCATCAAACTTTCTCATTAATAATGCAGGGATCATTCCATCCCAATCTTGTTCAACTATTGTACATTCATGTTTCATGATTGCACAAAGCTCTTGAGCTAACTCAACCTCAAAACCAATAAGATTACCAGATGCATCTTTTGAATTCCATGGTGGGTAAGCACCCTCAGTTCCGATTTTTATTTTATCAGCATAAACGTTTGCGAATAATAATAAGGAAGCTAGAACTGTTAAAATAGTTTTTTTGAATATATTCATTATTATCTCCTTTAATTAAGGAGAATTATTTCACAAATTTAAATAAGAAAAAAGAAAAATTAATGATTAATTGATGAAGAAAAATTCCAAGAGCAATCAAAGCTAGGTATATAAATTCTTGCTAATTTAGCATTTCCAAAGTTTTTATTAAAAACATTTAGCCAATTTTCAACCTGTTGTGGTTTTTTGTCCTGACTTCCAACTTGCGCAGTAATTACTCCTTTGGGTTTAAGTATTCTAACTAATGAGTCCATATTTTTAGCTGCAAGGTCTATACAAAATTGATCATCATTTAAATCAACAAAGATATGATCATAAGTATCATCATTTACTGATTTAATACTCTCAAAAGCGTCACCCCAAACACATTTAACAGAATTTTTTTCTGTAGCCTTTTTTCCTATATCTCCAAGGTGCTTATTGCAAACATCAACTACTTCAGGGTCTAGTTCGTACCAATCAACAAAATTAAATTTTTTAGAAATACACTCTCTAGCAACTCCTCCATCACCACCACCAATTATTGCGGCTCTTTCATTATCTTTATTTAAATTTAAACCAGAGCCAACAAATGTTGAGCTGTATAAATGTTCATCAGTTGAAGCAACTTGTATTTCACCATCTATAAACAAAGATTTTCCAAACTGTTCTAAGTCTAAAATTTCAATATGCTGACCTACTTTAGATTTAAAATCCTCTAAAACATCATTTACTATGTAAGATTTTTGTAATCCTGGTGAGCTATAAATGTCATGATAAAGAGATTTTGTATCTCTATTAAATTCTTTTTTAACTATTCTTTTATGTTTAAATTCTTTTTTTATAATTTCAATTGCAACTGAAGGACTTACTTTTCCACATGTAAAGAAATCGAAGCTAATAATACCTTTTTCTGGAAATGTATGAAAACTGATATGACTTTCTGCCAACAATGCAAGAATGGTAAAACCCTGAGGTTCAAATTTATACTTTGATATATTTAAGATTGTTACTTTTGCAGCTTTAGCAATATCATGGATTACTTTTTCAAAAATAGATGGATCATACTCTTTAATTGTTCCAATTATATCTAGTGTAATGTGCTCCCCAACTTTAGTCATAAAACTAACTGCTTTTATAATTTTTAACTTTTTCCAAGATTTTTTTCATTTCAGCAAAAGAAAGTTTCTTGGGCTCTCCCATCTTTAAAGCAATAATATATTGATGGCAAATATTTTCTACTTCTTGTGCAAGCTCGAAAGCTTTAGATAAATTTTCTCCAAATGCAACTTGTCCATGATTTGCCATAAGACATGCTTTTCTATTTTTCAAAGCTTTAATCATATTTGTGGAAAGTTCATGGGTACCAAAAGTTGCATACTCAGAACATCTAATATCTTCACCACCTGCAAGAGCAATCATATAATGAAATGGTGGGATAGATTTTCCATGAGTAGATACTGCAGTAGCATGAGGTGAATGGGCATGGACTATTGCTTTTGCTTCCCACTTGTTTTTATAAATATCTTGATGAAAACGCCATTCTGATGATGGGTTTTTTCCAGAATTAAACCAAGATAAAAAGTCTTTTTCTTCGTTTAAAGATAAAAAAACAATATCCTCTGGTTCTAATAATTCGTATTTTTTTCCTGACGGGGTGATGAAAAAACCCTCAATTCCATCCTCAACACCTCTAACTGAAATATTTCCTGATCTTAAAGGAGATAAATTTGTTGTATTGAGTTTAATAGAATATTCAATTACCTCTTGTCTTTCCTTTAGATTGCTCATTTAAATAATTCTTTTAATCCTTGTGTTGAAGCCTCACATATTCCTTTTTCAGTAATCAAACCCGTAACATATTTTGCAGGTGTAACATCAAAAGCTATATTTTTTGCATTGCTTTTTTTTAGGATATATCAAAACTTTCTTAAGTTGATTATTCTCATCAATACCCTCAACATGAGATAATTCCTCTGAATTTCTTTCTTCAATTGGGATATCTTTAGCATCATTAATTTCCCAATCAATTGTTGAACTTGGGAGAGCAACATAAAAAGGAACATTATTATCGTGGGCA
The DNA here is from genome assembly GCA_902572515.1 of uncultured Pelagibacteraceae bacterium. Classification (GTDB taxonomy): domain Bacteria; phylum Pseudomonadota; class Alphaproteobacteria; order Pelagibacterales; family Pelagibacteraceae; genus Pelagibacter. Next base: position 41,544 of record CACGGJ010000006.1, read on the forward strand.
GCTAATGCTTTAAGATATGTTCCAATTTTATTACAAACATCTCCATTAGATAAAGTTCTATCAGTCCCAACAATACACATATCTACCTCGCCTCTCTGCATTAAAATTCCACCAGTGTTGTCAGCAATAATAGTGTTTGAAATTTCTTCCTCATTTAATTCATATGAAGTTAAATTTGCACCTTGGTTCCTTGGTCTGGTTTCATCGACCCATACATGAACTGGAATCCCTTTTTTATGAGCATGATAAATTGGTGAGGTTGCTGTTCCCCAATTAATTGTTGCTAACCAACCTGCATTACAATGAGTTAAAATATTAACTGTATCTTTTTTTTTATTATAGATTTCTTCAATTATTTTTAGTCCATTAGTACCAATATTTTCACAAAACTTTTCATCTTCATTGCATATTTCTTTTGCTTCATTTAATGCAATGTCTAAAGTTTTATTGCTATTAATTCCAGCTAATTTTTTCATCATGCGGTCTACAGCCCACTTTAAATTAATAGCAGTAGGTCTTGATTGAATTAGTTCTTTTGCACTTTTTTTTTATAAATTCTGGATCATTATTTTCTTGAACTGCCAAAGCTAGACCATAAGCAGCTGTACCTCCAATTAGAGGTGCTCCTCTTACCTCCATAACTTTAATTGCATTAATTGCATCATTTACAATTTTAAGTTCTTTAATTACAAATTGGTGAGGAAGTTTTGTTTGATCAATAATCTTAACAACATTATTTTCAAACCAAATAGTTCGATACTCTTTTCCCTCTATTCTCATTTATTTAACACTCTACCTGCTACAGTTTTTAATTTATCAATTGTTTTTTTTGTTCTTTCTGCATGAGCTGTTATAATTGCTACATCTAAACAATTGTTAGTTGGATCGTTAGGGTCAATGTGATTTTCATAATTATCTATTAAATTTTTAATCATTACTTTAGCTTTTTCAGCGTTTCCTAATAAAACTTTAATTACTTTTTGAACATCAACATTTTCATGATCTGGATGCCAACAATCAAAATCTGTAACCATCGAAACTGATGCATATCTAATCTCGGCTTCTCTTGCCAGCTTTGCCTCTGGCATATTAGTCATTCCAATTACATCAGCCTTCCATGATCTATATAAATTAGACTCTGCTAATGTTGAAAATTGAGGCCCTTCCATAACTACATAAGTTCCATTTCTTTGATAATCTATATTTGATATTTTAATTGCATCCTCACATGCATTCATTAATCCATTAGAAGTAGGATAAGCCATTGATACATGAGCTACTATCTCATCATCAAAAAATGTTTTTGCTCTTGCAAAGGTTCTATCAATAAATTGATCTACAATGACAAATTTTCCAGGAGGTAAATCTTCTTTAAGAGATCCTACAGCTGATACAGAAACAATATCAGTAACTCCAAGTTGTTTTAGTGCATCTATATTTGCTCTAAAATTAATGTTAGATGGGCTGATAAAATGCCCTCGACCATGTCTTGGTAAAAAATAAACTTCCTTACCATTATATTTAGTTTTTAAAATTTGATCTGATGGTTTTCCCCAAGGGGTATTTAATTCAAGCAACTCTCTATCTATAAATTCTTCAACATCATAAAGACCACTTCCACCTATTATTGCTAATTTATTAGTTGTCATAATTTAAAATATATTTATTTATACTTTTATAATTAACTATTATGAACTTAAAAAAGTATATTAGATCAATTCCTGATTATCCAAAAAAAGGGATTTTATTTAGAGATATTACAACCTTAATAAAAGATGAAAATGCATTTGCCGAGTCAATAAATCAAATAGTTGAAAAGTCAAAGAAATTTAATTTTACCAAAATTGCTGCGATTGAATCAAGGGGTTTTGTTTTTGCGTCCGCAGTTTCATATATTTTGAAAAAACCTTTTATAATGCTAAGAAAAAAAAAATAAACTACCTGCTGAAGTTCATTCAATTGATTTTGAATTAGAATATGGAACTGCGACTATAGAAGTTCATAAAGACTCTATAAACGAAAATGATTCAGTTTTAATAATTGATGATTTAATTGCAACTGGTGGTACTGCTGAGGCTGCAGCAAAACTTGTAGAAATTTCGAGAGGAAAAGTGGCTGCTTTTATTTTTGTTATCAATTTGTTTGACCTTGGTGGATCAGATAATTTAACTAAAAAAAATTACAAGGTTGAAAATCTTATAGATTTTCCTGGTCACTAATTTTAATTATTGGTCTGAAAAAAGATTTTTTTCCTAAAATCGCATTTAAAAATCCTTTTGCTCTATGAAGATAAATTTCTTTTTTTTTTTTATTAAATAAAAAATAAAAAAGATATTTTATTACAGCAGAAAAAAAAAGTGGGCAAAGATACCAAAAAAAGAGTTCAAAAAACCATAATGCTTTTTATTAAAGTAAAATTTTGACCATACCCAATGCCAATTTCTAGACAGCTCAATTTGATGAGCATACTTTTTGTCAACTGCACTTGCACCAAGATGTTTGATTTTAGACTTTGGAACAATATAAATATTCTCATTATTATCTGTAATTCTTTTACATAGGTCGTCGTTTTCTAAATAAAGAAAAATATTTTCATCAAAATATTTAAAATTTTCAAAATTATTTAAATTATTTATTCTTTTTAAATTTAAAAGCATCGCAAATCCATCTACACTTTTTACCTTAAAAGGTTCTGTACCAATATCTGACAAAGTTTTTTTATTATAAGGTTTAAAGTTTGGAAAATTTTTTTCATCTAGAATGGGAGCTATAACACCAAAAGAAGTTAAAATATCTGATGCGTTAATGATCTCATCTATAGTGTTTTCTTTAAGAATAACGTCTGGATTTAAAATAAATGCAAAATCAGTTAATACATGTCTCAACCCCAAATTATTACCAGAACCCATACCTACATTTTCTGACAAAATACAAGTGGTGTTGGAATGTTTTTTTTCTATTTTTTCCTTAAACAAATAGCTGTTTGAATTATCAACGACAATAATTTTTATATCTTCAGGAATTGATTGTATACAATCATGAATTACGTTTTCACTCATAAAACTTACTATCACCACAGTTAAATTTTGCCTAGATATTGACATAAGATATGTTTATTGAACTATACTAATACTTTTTAGTAATGTAAAAAATAATTTCTAATGAAAAAAATAATTGTAACAGGTGGTCTTGGATTTATTGGTAGTAATTTAATTGATATTTTAATTAAGAAAAAATTTTATGTAATAAATTTAGATAAAATCACTTACTCTTCGAACTTTTATAATACAAAAAATTTTAAAAATCTTAAAAACTATAAGTTTGTAAAATGTGATATATCAAATAAAAAAATTTTAAATATTCTAAATAAGTACAAACCTAGTTGTATTTTCAACCTTGCTGCTGAAACACATGTGGATAGATCTATAGACAATCCAGATAATTTTATAAAAAGTAATATTGTTGGTGTATATAATTTATTAGAATGTTTCAAAAATTTTTCAAAGAGGAATAAATCAAAACTTGTTCATATTTCTACCGATGAAGTTTATGGAGATGTTTTAAATGGTAGATCATCAGAAATTTATCAGTATAAGCCCAGTTCACCTTACGCTGCGAGCAAGGCAGCTTCTGACCATCTTGTAAGCTCGTATGTAAGAACCTATAAGATTAATGCAGTTATTACTAATTGCTCAAATAATTATGGTCCAAATCAACATCCAGAAAAATTAATTCCTAAATTAATTTATAATATTTTAAACAACAAAACTCTTCCAATATATGGAAAAGGCTTAAATTCAAGAGAATGGATTTATGTGAAGGATCATTGTGAGGCTCTGATTAAAGTATATCAAAAAGGCAAGGCTGGAAATTTTTATAATATAGGTTCAAATAAAAATCTTAGTAATTTAGAAGTAACTAAAAAACTTTTAAACATAGCAAAAAAAAAAATTATTATTGGAAAAAATGTGAAAATTAATTTTGTCAAAGATCGACCTGGACATGATGTTAGATATGCTCTTAATAGTAATAAGATCAAAAAAGAATTAAATTGGAAGCCAAAAGTAAATTTTAGTGAAGGTATAAAACTGACTTTTGATTGGTATAATAATAATAAAATGTATTACAATTCTTTAAAAAAAAAAGATATTCATAAAAGATTAGGAAATAAATGATTAAAAAAGGAATAATTTTAGCAGGAGGTATGGGCACAAGAATGAGCCCAATAACTAAAGCAGTAAATAAACAATTATTACCTATTTATGATAAACCATTAATTTTTTATCCTTTATCGATTCTAATGTTGGCAAAAATAAAAAATATATTGATTATTGTTAACAAAGGACAACTTGGACAATATAAAAAAATAATTCCAGATGGAAAAAGATTTGGAATTAAGATTTCTTTTTTAGAGCAAGATAAACCAAGAGGATTACCAGACGCTTTTATATTGGGGGAAAATTTTATTAAAAAAGATAATGTTGCAATGATTTTGGGTGATAATTTTTTTTATGGTCAATCGTTAAGTAAGATACTCAACCATTGTACAAAAATTAAAAATGGAGCAAAAGTAGTACTTCATAAAGTAATCAATCCTGAGAATTTTGGTGTAGCTGTTGTTAAAGGCAAAAAAATTATTTCTATAAAAGAGAAACCAAAAAAATTTATATCAAATTTAGCAATTACAGGATTATATTTTTTAGATAATAAAGTTGTGAAATTTGCAAAACAACTTAAGCCATCAAAAAGAAATGAGTTAGAAATAGTAGATCTTTTAAATAAATATAAAAAACAAAATAAACTATCTGCAGAATTTCTTGGCAGAGGTGGTGCTTGGCTCGATACAGGATCTATTGAAGATTTTTATAAAACGACAAACTTTGTTTCAGCTATTGAAAATCAACAAGGATTTAAAATAGCTTGTCTTGAGGAAATAGCATTAAACAATAAATGGATTAAAAAAAGAGATGTGGTTAAAGCTATAAAATTTTATGGAAATTGCGAATATTCAAAATATCTTAAAAAAATAATATTATAGTGATAAAAACAAAATTTAAAAATCTATTTTTAATAAAAAATAAAAACTTTAAAGATCAAAGAGGTTATTTTAAAGAAATAATTAGAGAAAATAAATTAAAAAAAAAATTTCCTTTTTTTAGTGATGTCTTATTCAAAACAAAATGTTGTTCGAGGACTTCATATTCAGACTAAAAATTCTCAAGGTAAGTTTGTAACGGTGATTAAAGGAAAAATTTTTGATGTTGCAATTGATTTAAGAAAAAATTCCAAGACTTTTGGCAAAGTGTATAGTTGTATTTTAAGTGAAAAAAACACAAAATCTGTTTTTGTACCTGAAGGTTTTGCACACGGATTTCAGGTTTTGGAAAAAGAAAATTATATAATTTATAGTTGTACAAAGTATAGAGAAAAAAACAATGAAGTTACTATTGATATCTGGGATAAAGATTTAAATATAAAATGGCCTAATAAAAAAAAGATTGTTTCAAAAAAAGACAAACAGGGAATTTCTTTTCAGAAATATAAAGAAATATACTTATAATGAAAGATCTTATTCTAGTCACAGGTGGCAATGGAAAATTTGCAAAAGTATTAAAATCAAAAAATAAAATTTTAAACTTTTATTTTGCAACTAAAAAAGAGTGTAATGTTTTAAACGTAAATTCAATTGAGAAGATAATAAAAAAAACTAAACCTAGAATAATTATGCATTGCGCCGCTCTCTCTAGGCCAATGAATATTCATGAAAAAGATATAATAAAAAGTATTGATATAAATATCATTGGTACATCAAACATTACTAAAGTTTGTAAAAAAAATAATTTGAAATTGATCTATTTTTCTACAGGTTATGTTTATGAAGGAATTAAAGGCAATTATTCTGAACTTGATCCAGTAAAACCTTTTAATAACTATGGATTATCTAAATTAGGGGGAGAATGTGCTGTTAGAATGTATAAGAACTCCCTTATTTTAAGATTAACTATGACAGAAAAACCTTTCGCATATAAAAAAGCTTATTCTAATTTAGAGACAAACTTTATGTTTCACGAGGATGTCGTTAAAATTCTACCCAAAATAATTAAACAAAATGGCATCATAAACATTGGAGGTAAATCTCAATCAGTTTATTCATTTGCTAAATCTTACAATAAAAAAATAAAAAAAATTAAAATGAATAAAAAATCAAAATTACCTCCAAAACAGACTATGAATATTTCAAAACTAAAGAAATTGTTGTCAAAATAATCATTATTTAACTTATCCACAGGGTATAAATTAATTTGAAATAAGTTTTAATAATAATAACTTTATGAATTATGAGAATTGAAGAAGAATTAAAGCTCGATTATTCAGATGTTTTGTTTAGACCTAAAAGAAGTACTCTTAAAAGTCGTAAAGACGTTAATTTATTAAGAACTTATCGCTTTAAATATAGTAAAAACGAATGGTCGGGTATTCCAATAATGGCAGCAAATATGGATGGAGTTGGTGAACTAAGTGTTGCTGAAAAATTAAATGAATATGGAATGATAACATCTTTAACAAAACAACATGATATTAAAAAAATTAAACAAAATAAAAATATTAAAAAAATATTTTCTAATATCGCTCTTAGTGTAGGTATAAAGAAAGAAGATTTTTTAAATTTAGATAAAGTATTAAAAGAATTTAGTTTTTTTTAAATTTATTTGTATTGATGTTGCTAATGGATACACAGAACATTTCACCAATTTCATTAAATCAGTAAGAGATAAATATCCTACTAAAACAATCATTGCTGGTAACGTAGTAACTGCTGATATGACTCAAGAATTAGTTTTAAGTGGTGCAGATATTGTAAAGGTTGGTATTGGACCCGGAAGTGTTTGTACAACAAGAATTCAAACTGGTGTTGGTTATCCTCAATTAAGTGCGGTAATAGAATGTGCTGATGCAGCACATGGACTTGGTGCGCATGTAATAGCAGATGGTGGATGCACATGTCCAGGAGATGTAGCCAAAGGTTTTGGAGGTGGTGCAGATTTTGTAATGCTTGGAGGTATGCTTGCAGGACATGATGAAGGAAATGGTAAAATTGTTAAAATTAACGGAGAAAAATATATAGAATTCTATGGATCTAGTTCCGAAGTTGCTAATAAAAAACACTATGGTGGACTGTCAGATTATAGAAGTAGTGAAGGAAGGAAAGTTAGGGTAAAATATAGAGGTAAAATAAACGATACTATTTTAAATATTCTTGGTGGTGTAAGAAGCAGTTGTACTTATGTTGGTGCTCCTTCGCTCAAACAATTAAGTAAATGCACAACATTTGTTAGAGTATCAAATCAGTTTAATGATAGTTTAATTAAATAATTTATTTTTTAAACTTAAAATCTTTTATATTTGTAGTTTCATATTTCTCAAAAGGCATATGTATCCATGGAGAATCTTTTAAATAATCTACAGAATAATCAGGTTTAAATTTTGAAGTTGATTTGTGCCATATAACTGCAGTTTTAATTTTTTCTTCTAAATAAAATCCATAAAAATGCTCTAACCATTTAATACTTTTTATTAAAGTTTTCCCTGAGTCCGCTAAATCATCAACCAATAAAACATGTGAACCTAAATTTGGAGTAGTTTTTGCTAAATCTCTTGAAAAAGTAAATTGACCTTGTTGGTTTTTAATATCATCACTATCTCCATGGTATGATTCTACCGATAAGATAGCTAAAGGAACATTAAAAAGTCTACTAAAAACATCTCCTACTCTTAATCCACCTTTTGCAATACAAATAATTTGATTAAATTTTAAATTATCTTCATGAACTTTTTTAGCTAATTGCTCTATCTTGTTATGATAATCTTCCCAAGTTATATAAATATCTTTCATAATTTATGGTAGCGGGAAGTGGGATCGAACCACTGACCTCGGGCTTATGAGTCCCGCGCTCTAACCAACTGAGCTACCCCGCCATTAAATTTGTGTTGATATATACTACTTATTTTTTTTATTCAAACAAAAGTTAAATATTAGCTTTTCTTTTAATATATTTTGCAAATTTATATAAATATTTATACTCCTTTAAGCTTTTTCTAATAATGCTTTCGCTTTTAATTTTCAAAAAATCAAGCCAATAATCTGCTGAATTATTTTTATAAAAGTTAAAGTAATCATCAATTTCTTTCAATGATCTTGCATTTCCATTATCACCATATTTTGAAACATAAGGGCTAAAATCAGGATTTAAACCTTTTGCATTTATTAACTGTGTTTTCATAAAGTTACCAATCAAAATATCGTCAAATATATTATTTTTAATCGCAAATATTAAAGAATTTCTAGGTGTCTCAAACTTAATTCCTGCACTCTGATCTGAGAGCTTCAAATTGAATTCTTTTTTTCCAATTACAAATGATAAAAAACCAAATTTTTTTTTTACATGTTCAAATTTATTAAAATAGTTTGATATTACCTCTTCATCAGATTTATCTAATTGATCAGACCAAAAATCACCAAAATGCTCAGGATCTTTTATTTCATGAAAATTTTCCTCTGGATTTATTTTTACGTAATCATTTTTTTCAGTATCCCATTTAATGAATGCAGGCAATAATTCACCAATATTGGAGTCAAAACCTTCAAAATGAGCCTTTAAAGGAGTAACAAATTCATTCATTTTTAAGGTATCTTTTCTAATGTATTTGTGAAAACAAGAAAATGGTAAGGCATAATTGCAATTCCAATTTTTCATTGAATCAAAATATATATTTCCAATGTTGTTTTTAGCCATCCTTGGATAAATAAAATTGTTATGATGATTATATAAATTTAACATGTCTACATCTGCGCCATTAACTAACTTTAATAAAAAACGATTCTTGTAATTTTTAAGTATATTTTTAATTGTTCTAGACCAGCCTCTGGCTTTTGCATCATTAAGATTTAAAATTATATCTTTTTTTGCAATTTCAATAAGAATAGTTGAGTCTTGATTCCAGTCTGCAAAAGATTTTATTCTAATATTCTTTGAAATTTCAAACCACACATTGCTCTTTAATTTTATACATTTGTATTGTTTAGATAATTCATTAAAAATACGATCTCCATAATGATCGGCTATAAGCAATGTTTTGTCTTTAAATAGTTCAAATGAGTCAGGATCAATGTGATCAGGGTGACCATGCGAAAGAAATAAATATTTTGAATTTTTTATATTGTCTAACTGTTCTTTAGTGATTTTATAACTGTGGCCCCAGCTTCCGAAATAAGGATTTCCAAATATCCATGTATCTGTTGATAACATTGGTTTATCATCAAATACAGTTATTGTGGCATTTCCTATCGTCTCAAATCCAATCATATATATCTTATAATTATCTTGAATATTTTTTCAACATTATCTCAGTAATTTTTTGGAAATAAGTAAGAAAAAAAATTTTTATGTCTCATATCGAATGCAAAAGAATTTTTGTTTTTGGAAAAATGATGAATAATATTTATATTTTTTTTACGACTTGGGTGATAAGTTATATGATTTTCTTCAACATATTCTTTAATATTCAATTTCTTTATTTTTCTGATATTTAATCCTCCTCCATACAAATTATGTGTATTTTTTTGACTAGGTCTCAGCAATAAGCCATTTTTGTCATAAAATATATTACCTGCATTTCTTGCGTATCTAGAATCTATAATTACAGGATTTAACTTGTGAGAGAAAATTTTATTAAAATTCTTGTCTGTTTTAAAAATATACAATTCTGAGTTATGATCATAAAATTTATCATTAGATATATTTGTAAATATCCATCTGTTTCCAGTTTTATCGTTAAATATAGTTGTATCAACACAACTTGTGCCTTTAAATAAAGTTTTGTAGTGAGCCCACTTATTGGGAAATTTTGTTGATTTCCAAATTTGAATACATTTTTTTTTAGCTGTTTCTGGCATCATAAAAAAGTAACCCTTTTCAAACCATATAAATGGATAAGACAAATGATAGTCTAAACTTAAAGCGTCATATATTTTTGAAAAATTATTATTGACTACTTTAGAAAAAGATATTTTTCCTTTTTGATTTTTAAATTCATAATTTTCAAAAAACAAATATTTATCATTTTTATAATTTACTAAGAAAGGGTCAGCCCATTCCTCACCATTTCTTGGTTTTATTCTTCTTGCATTTTTAATACTTAGATTTTCACTTTTATTCCCTATGTAAATATTCCATGGACTAAAGTTAGGTTCAAAATAATACTTAATTTTAGTAATTTTAAATACTAATTTTAACAAATTTCTAATTAAAGCCATTGGATATTTTTTTAAAATGTAAGCTAAAATGATTAATTTGCCTGGGTTCTCTGAAACTTTAATCGTGTACTGTTTCACAGGATTTTTATTTTTGAAATATATTAGTTTTAAATTTTTCATAATTAAAGAAGATGCTTTTTCAAAAATAAATTCCCTATTCAAAAACCATGAGCTAGTTTTAGTGCTATAGTGGCCCACATCACAAATATATTTTTTATTAAACAAATTTTTTTTTAATATAACGTTGCTTGTTCCTTTGCTTAAATAGCTTTCCCAAAAACCAGCAAATTCATTTTGTTTTGAAGCGTAATTAACTGTCCATATTCCATTTTTAGGGTATTTTTTTATTCGAAAATATTTGAGATATTCATTATCAAGTAATAATATTAGATCTAACTTAAGTATTTTTTTTTTTATTTTTGTGCTTAAAAAGTTTTTCTTTTTATCATCTAATCTTATAATTTTTTTTTCTTGTGATTTTACAAAACTTTCAATTTTTTTTTTTTGATAACTTCTAGTGATAGAAGAATATCTTTTTTCAATTGAAAAAATTAATTTATGAATTATTGAATTGGCATTTTTATCAATAAAATTTGAGTTTATTTTAAAGATTGACTGAATATTTATAAAATTAGATTGTAGAATTTCAAAAATAGTCTTTATTTCACCATCATTTAAATTTTTTGACTCATCAATTAATATTCCAATATTTATTTTTTTTGCCATAGTGTATAAAAATAAAAAAAATTAATAGAATTACTCCACAAAAATTCTATTACACTATAAATGATAAATATTAAAGAAATAGAATTTAAGAAATTTTCCGAAATAAATAAAAATGATTTATTAGAGTTTTATAAGTTTGCATTTCCGCAAAAATACAAACTAATTTATAAAAATTGGGAATGGATTTATAGAGTTTCCCTGAATAATATAGAACCTTTTGTTGCAACACATAAAAAAATAATTGTCGGACATGCGGGGTCAATATCAACAAAAATTAAATTTAAGAATAAACTATTTGATGGAATATGGTTCGTTGATTTTTATATTTTACCTGAATATAGAAACAAAGGGCTAGGTAAAATTATGACCAGAAAATGGATGAATTTATCAAAAATACATTTAACCATATGTAATGATCATTCGTTAAGTGTTTTCAAAAATTTAGATTGGTCAATAAATAAAAATTATTTTAAAAGTTGTAATTTAATTAATCCATTAAAATGGATACCAGTATTAAATCTTTTAGATGTCAAACTTTTAAATAATTTAAATTTTTATAAATATTTTAAAAAAAAAAATTTAGATAGATCTGTTAAATTTTATAAACTCAAAGGTAATGAAAAATTATTTGATGATTTATTTAAGGTAAAAGATGATAATAACCTTAATACTTCAAAGCCTAAAGTTTTAAGAGACCAAAGTTGGGTTAACTGGAGATTATTCGAAAGTCCATTTATTGATTATTATTTTTGTTTTTTAATTGATAGCTCATTTTTAGTTGTAAGTATTTTTAATGACGGAAAAAAGAAGAAATTAAATATTATTTATTCTTTTTATGAAAACAATAAATACAAAGATTTACTTTTAAATAATTTAATTAATTGGTCCATAGAAAACAATATCGATATCGTATGGGTTGAAATAAATAATTTAGAAAAAAATTATAAAATAAAAAATAACTACACTAAAAATTTCAAGATAAATTTTGCTTGTAACTCAAATGATGAAATTTTAACTAGCAATGAATTAGAAAATATATCTAATTTAGAAGCAATAGATAGCGATGTT